>CAIYWC010000120.1 GCA_903929795.1 uncultured Myxococcales bacterium
GGGCCCTGCGCCGGCCGCAGCAGCGCGATCGGCGGCGGCAGCGGCGCCCGGTCGCCCGGCGGCAGCGCGAGCGGCAGCGCGAGCGGCACATTGACGTGGACGACGCCGCCCGTCGCCGCCAGCTGCACCAGCGCGCGCTGCACATCCAGCAGGCGTGCTGCCACGTCGGGATCCTGCGCGTCGATCTCGGCGAAATGCGCGACATACGGCGCCAGCAGCCCGGGCTGGAGAATCGCCTGGGGCGCGCCCAGACCGCGCACTGCCGCCGGCCGATCCGCGGTCACCGCGATGAGCGCGTCGCCCGACTCGGTCGCCTCGATCGCGGCGGGCAGCACGTGCGCCACCGCGCTCCCGGACGTGCACAGCGTCCCGCACAGCGTCTGCGTCGCCCGCGCCAGGCCCAGCGCGAAAAAGCCCGCCGCGCGTTCATCCAGCACGACGTGCAGCGTCAGCTCCGGGCGCTCCGCGGCGGCCTGCACCAGCGGCGTTGATCGCGAACCAGGCGAAATCACGAGATGTTTTAGCCCGCCGGCGACCAGCGTGGCCAAAAGCGCGCGGACGGTCGTCGCTTGCGGGTTCATGGCGGCCCCGGCGCGATCGACTGAACGATCGCGGCGATCTTGGCGGCGATCTCCGCCGCTTCATCCGCCGGCACGCTTTGCGGCACCAGCCCCGCGCCCGCGCGCGCGTGCCACTGCCCGTTTCGCTCGGACACGCCGCGCAGCAGCGCCACCGCCTCGCCGTCGCCGGACCCATCGCACGCCAGCCGACCCAGACACCCGCCGTAAAGCCCGCGCGGCGATTCGGAAAACTCCAGCAGTTCCAAGGCCTTCTCGCGCGGCAACCCGAGCAACGCGGGCGTTGGGTGCAGGGTAAGCGCCACCGTCAGCGCGTCGATCCGCGCCATCCGCCGTCCCGTGATGTGCGTTCGCCGGTGCGCCAGCGGCCCTGCCTGGCCGATGTCCGCGCGCAGCTCCAGCTCCGTCACGCCCAGCGCGGCCAGCCGCTCGCACATAAAATCGCGCACCCGCCCGTGCTCGTCGCCCAGCCGCGCGTCGTCGGCCGTCAGCTGCGCCACCGAGCCGGTCCCCGCCAGCGCCATTGTCGTCAGCTGATCGCCGCGGCACGTGACCAGCAGCTCCGGCGTGGCGCACAGGATGTTCTGGCCGTCGGGCAGCTGCACGTCGACCGTCCACGCCTCCGGCCGCGCCGCGCGCATCCGCGCCGCCAGGGTGCTGCGCTGGCACGTGCCCGGCAGCAGAAGTTCCCGCGACCACACGACTTTTTGTGCCTGACCGGCGCGCATCGCGTCAACCAGACGGCCGATCGTCGCCAGCTCCTGTGGCGCCGGTTCGTCCTTCGGCGCCAGCGCCTGCGCGCTCGCGTGCGTGGGCTGTACCGCCGCCAGCAGCTGCCGCACTTCCGCCAGCACCAGCGCCGGGTCATCCTCGCCCAGCAGCACCAGGCCGACTTCCGCGCGGCCGTCGGGCAGCATCGTCAGCCACAGGCGCGGCAGCCACAGCCGCAGCGCAACGATCACGTCCTGGCCGTGCCGCTCCGGAAAACCGCACACCAGCACCGCGTCCGTCAGCAGCGGATGCTGCGCCAGCCAATCCTGCAGCCGCGCCAAATCGCCTGGGTGCGGCGCGTCGTGTTGCCAGCGCAGCGCCGTCAGCGGGCACAGCCTGGCCTGCCCCAGCGCTTCGGTCGGCTGGCCCAAGGGCGGTCGCCAGGCCACACGCGGCGCAATGTCGCTGTCCGCCGCCGTCCCGCCCGGCGGCAGGTCCACGAACGCGCGCAGCACCAGCCGGCGATCGTGGCGCCGGTTGAGCTCGCCCAGCACGTCCTGAACGTGCGCGACAAACGCATCAGGTTGCCAGCCCAGCGGTCCCGACGTGGTCATTTTGCCGTTCCGAGCCGCTGCGGCACGCGCGCCACCCACAAATGCGACACGCCGAGCAGCAACGGCACGACGGCGACGACCTCCTGGCCAGCTTGGCGCATCAGGTCGGCGAACGCCGCGGGTGTCGGAAATTCTGAAATGGATTCCTGAAGATAGCGATATTCTGCCGGTGCGCCCGACAGCCACGCACCCAGGCGCGGCACAACGACGCGGATGTGCAGCCGCGGCGCCCAGGTCAGCAGGCCCGGGCGCGGCTCGGTCGCCTCCAGGATCACGATGCGGCCCCCTGGCCGAACGACGCGGGTCATCTCGCGCAGCGCCGCCAGCCGATCCGGCACGTTGCGGATGCCATAGCCCATCGTGATGCCGTCAAACGTCGCGTCCGCAAAGGGCAATTGCCGCGCGTCGCCCACGACCAACGCCACGCGACTTTGCAGCTTCGCCGCCGCCACCTTGGTCGCGGCCACCGCCAGCATGCCGCGCGACGGGTCCAGCGCGGTCACGCGCGCGTCCGGATGCAGCCGCGCGATCTGGACAGCCAAATCCGCCGTTCCGGTCGCGAGGTCCAGGACATGGGCGTTGGGCGGCAGGTCCAGCAAGCCGATGGCGCGGCGGCGCCAGCGCTGATCGATGCCGAACGTCATGACGCGATTGAGGAAATCATAGCGCTTGGCGATGCCATCGAACATCGCGCCGCTGCCGCCGAGCACGTCGCCCGCCGCGGCCTGCGAGAGCGGCACCCCTACCGGGCTTTGCGTGGGCACAGGAGCCTCGGACATCGTGAACCGCCGCGCTCAGGAGTGGGGAGGCCGCGTGGGCGTAATACCGCTTGCAGCCGCGAGAATTTCCGATTTCCGGGCGTGCAAACGCATGTGCCCCTGCTGAATGCCTTCGCCGGCCAGCGCCCGCAGCGCCGCGAGGTTGGAGGCCATGCCCGCCGCCGCCATGACGACGGACAGCTGCCGCGCGCCGTCGACGCGCACAAGCTCCATCGCCGCCCGCACGCCCGGGTGCGCCTGCACCGACCCGCCGACCGTCCCAACTGCCAGCGGCATCTCCATCGTGCCGTGCAGCCCAGTCGCTGTCCGCGCCCAGGTCGCCAGCGGCCTGTACTCGCGTCCCAGCCCGGCGTAGGCGTGCGCGCCGGCCTCGATCGCCCGCCAGTCCTGGCCCAGCGCCAGCGCGACCGCGTCAATGCCGTTCATGATGCCCTTGTTGTGCGTGCTGGCGCGAAACGGATCCATCTCAGCGAACCGGCTGGCCCGCGCGATGCCATCCGCCAGCGTGTCGCCGCCGAGCATCTCGGCGGTCACGTCGCATTCCACATGGACAATCCGCCGCAGCGGCAGGTTGGACAGGATGCGCAGTCCGACGTGCCCGCCGATCCACGAACGCACGACCGGCGCGACCTTCTCGGCCACGGTGTCGACCACGTTGGCGCCCATCGCGTCGCCGACGTCCACGTACAGATGCAGCACCAGCAGGCCGCCCTCGGCATCCAGCTCGCGCGTGTCCGCATCCACGCATCCGCCACCGCGCGCGACCATCCGCGGGATCGCCTCGTTGGCCAGCGCGATGATCTGCTCGCGCCGTTCGCGCAGGATCGCCGTGGCCGCCGCCAGATCCGGCACGCGGTCAAACTGCACCTGCGCCGTCATCACCGAGCGCGTCGCGTCGCCGCGAAAGCCGCCCGACGCCCGCACCATCCGCGCCGCATTCGAGCAAGCGGCGACGACTGACGGCTCCTCCACGACCATCGGAATCAAGTGATCCCGGCCGTTGATGCGGAAATTCAGGCCCAGCGACAGCGGTAGGGCAAACGTCGAGATGACATTTTCAGTCATGTGATCCGCGACACCGAGATCCAGTGTGCCTTCGCGGAGATAGCGCTGCGTCGCGTGCGAGAGGCCGAGCTGGCGCGCCAAAACCCGCCGGCGCTCGTAGACCGATTTCTTGTAAAACTCCGTGAAACGACTGGTATACCCGGTATGGCTGGCGCTCGGCGGCTCGACCGGATCCAGCTCCAGCGCCGCGCCCAACTCGGCAAGCTGCGGCGGCAACAGCGCCTGCGGACCGTCGCTGCGCGCGTGCGCCGGCTGGTCGTGCATCTCCACGAGGATGACGCTCGCGCCCGCCGCGACGCTCGCTTTCGCCAGCGGCAGCACCAGATCGCGCCGACCGACACCGTGCGACGGATCCACCGCGACCGGCAGCTTGCGGATGTGGCGCAGGTACGCGACGGCGGCCAGGTCCAGCGTGTTGCGCGTCTCGGCGTTGGGACCCGCGATGCCGCGCTCGCAAAACACGACGTACGGACAGCCGTGGCGCAGCAGGTGCTCGCCCGCCAGCAGCCATTCTTCGATGCCCACGGCCCGCGCGCGCTTGAGCAGCGCCGGACGCCCCGTGCGCCCGACCGCCGCCAGCAGCGAGAAGTTCTGCATGTTGCGGGAGCCAATCTGAATGATATCAGCAACCTGTGCGACAGCCTCGACGTGCAGTTCGCTCATGGCTTCCGTGACGACGCCCAAGCCGTGCTCCGCCGCCGCCGCCGCCAACCACTGCAGCGCTGGCTCGCCCTGACCGGCAAAACTGTACGGCGAGGTCCGCGGCTTGAACGCGCCACCGCGCAGCAGCTGGGCACCGGCAGCGGCACACAGCCCAGCGATCGTCTGGATTTGCGCCTGCGATTCCACCGCGCACGGCCCCGCGATCAACACCGGCCGATCGCCGCCGAGCCAGACGTCCGCGCCAGAACGGCAGCGCACCAGGTACTGCTCCGCCAGCGCATCCACCAGTGGATGCGGGGACTTGCGCTCCGCGACGTGCGCCACACCCGGCACCGCGAGGATCTGCTCGACCGCGACGTGCGCGGAATGCGTCTCGACTTCCAGCATCCGCGGCCCGCCCGCGTCCGGGGTCAGCGCGCGGGTCCACAGGCCGAGGCCTTGCAGCGCAGCGGTCACCGCCCTGTCGTCGGCATCTTCTCGCAACAAAATGACCATTGATTTTCCTCAACTCGTTCGCTGCGCCAGGGTTTCTGCGACCGCCACAAGCGCGGCCCGCTCCGGCGCGTGCCCCGGCCATTCGCGCAGCGCTTCCGCCGCATCGCGCGCATAGCGCCCCGCCACGCGCCGCGCCTCGGCCGTCGCGCCGGTGGTCTGGAGCCCCGTCAGCACGCGCTGCAGTGCCTGCCGCCAAGGCGTGGCACTGCGCACGTCCGGATCCAGACCTGCTGCGTGCAGCATCTCAATATCACTTAGAAAAGCGGGATTCGCATCGAGCAGCAGGATCAGCGGCAGCGTGACCTTGCCCTCGGCCAAATCCGCCAGCGGCGGCTTGCCGATCCGGTGGGCTTCGCCGTCAAAATCCAGCGCATCATCGGTCAGTTGGAACGCGAGACCCAGCGCACCGCCATACGCGACCAGCGCGGCTTCCGTCGCCGCATCCGCGCCACCCGCCCGCGCGCCTGCGCGCATCGCCCAGCGAAACAGCGCCGCGGTCTTGCCATCGATGACGCGAAAATAGCCCGCGCGATCGCACGCCAGGCTGCGCGCCCGCTGCGATTGCTCCACCTCGGCGAAAATCATCTGCTCAATCGTCGCCAGCGCCAGCGGCACCAAGCCGTCGATTTCGGTCACGCAGATGCGCCGCAGCGCTTCTACAAGCAGCCAATCGCCGGCAAAAATCGAGATCGCGTTGCCGTGCAGCACCCGCGCGGTCGGCTGGTTGCGCCGCGTGTCGGACAGATCGACGACGTCGTCATGCAGCAGCGTCGCGGCGTGAACCAGTTCGACAGCCACCGCCAGATCGCGCGCGTGCTTGCGGGCCGCCGGCTGGTTCGCGTCCGGCCCGAGGCGCGACGCCAGCAGCGTGCACAGCGGCCGCAGCCGTTTGCCGCCCGCGGACAGCAGGTGGTGCCCCGCGCGCTGCGCCAAAGTGGGCCCGCGCGTGCCCTGAATGTGGCCCTCGACGTCCGCGAGCTGCTCGTGCAACAGCGCCTGCAGCTCCGTGAGGTGGCGGTCCAGCGAGTCCAGATCCGCGGCCTGCGCCTGTTTGCTCAGCGCCGGCAACACGCCGAGCGCCGCGCCGAGGTTCACGGCAATCGGCGACGGACGCGTGGATAAAGCATTAGATTCCATCAGTTGTCTCGGAAGCGCGAAGGGCATGGCCGTCGGCAGGGGGAGAACGCGTGGAGTTTCAGTTTCGCGTGAAGTTTCACTCTTCACTGAAACTTACGCCACGACATTACGCGCAGCGGTGGAATGTGTCAAGCCGCTGGCGGCATACATGACGAAAAGCTCTGTAAAGTCAAGTCATTCGTCGCCAAGGGCACCTGAATTGGCCCGCGCCGCCGCCCGTGCCGCGCGTCCTGCCAGCGCTAGCGGTGCACACGGGAAATTTCCCGTTTCATCTCGCGATCCTTGATCGCATCGCGCCGGTCGTGGTGCTTGCGACCGGTGCCCACCGCCAGCTCGATCTTGACCTTGGATCCCTGAAAATACACGCGAATCGGCACGCACGCCGACCCCTTGGCCTGCAGCGCGTCGGCCAACCGCTCGA
>CAIYWC010000121.1 GCA_903929795.1 uncultured Myxococcales bacterium
ATGAATTCCTGAACAGGAATCTGACCTTCCGACTTGTACTTGATGTCGACGATGACAAAATCTTTGTTCACCGACAGGACGGTGCCGCGGACGATCTCGCCCTCCAGGACGTTCTGCTGCTTTTCCCAATCCAGGAATGCGGCTTCAAAGTCCAGGTCCTCAGCAAATCCCATCGTGTTGTCTTGCTCAGCCATTTCCAATCCTTTTGTGTCCGCCGTTCGCACGTCCGCAGGCCCGTTTGTTCCCGCAGCGTTTCCGTTGTTCAAAGTTCGCGAATCAGGCGCAGTGCCTTGCCGTGGCAAGGGCGCAAGATTTTACCCGAAACCGCGCAGAAGTCAAGATGCGATCGGCAGTTGCGCGGCTTGGGTCGCTGCTGGGCAGGTCACTGGGCAGGCCACTTGGCGTCGGCCAAAGGCCTGCAACGCGGGGCGATTTTGGCGGCACGAGGCGATGGCTTGACCGCAGCGCGGGTGGAATGCGCAGCCCGACGGCGGATGCAGCGGGCTCGGAATCTCGCCCTCGAGGACCTGCAGGCCACGCGCGCGCGCCGCCTGCGGGTCGTGCAGCGGTACACTGCGCAGCAGCGCCTGCGTGTACGGGTGGTGCGGTGCGCCAATCACGTCCGCTACCGGCCCCACTTCCACCACGCGACCCAGATACATCACCGCCACGCGATCGCACAGGTGCGCGACCGCCCCGAGATCGTGCGCGATGAACAAATAGGCAAGCCCGCGCTGCTTGCGCAAATCATCCAACAAGTTCAGAACTTGCGCCTGAATGGACACGTCCAGCGCGGAGATCGGCTCGTCCAGCACGATCAGCTCCGGATCCGTCGCCAGCGCGCGCGCAATCCCGACTCGCTGACGCTGGCCGCCGGACAGCTCATGGGGCCACCGCAGCGCGTAGCTCTCGTCCAAGCCGACCTGGTCCAGCAGCGCCGCGACCTTGCGGTCAAGCGCCGCCGCCGTCAGTCGCTCGTGCACCCGCAGCGGCTCGGCCACCGCGTCGCCGATGCGCATCCGCGGGTTGCACGACGCCTCTGGATCCTGAAAGACCACCGTCATGCGCCGGCGAATCGCCTGCAGCTCGCGGCGCGGCGCCCGCGTGATGTCCTGGCCGGCGAAATGCACGCTGCCGGCTGTCACGTCCTGCAGCCGCAGCAGCGCGCGCCCGGTCGTCGACTTGCCCGAGCCGGACTCGCCGACCAGCCCCAGAACCTCGCCCTTGCGGATGCCGAGCGACACGCCGTCCACCGCCCGCACCCGAGCCACTTCGCGCGGGAAGAGCATGCCGTCGAGAACCGGAAAATGTACATGCACATCAGAAAGTTGCGCGAGGGTCTCAGGCATCGGCCAGCTCCGCGTGGCGAAAGCAGCGCACCGTTTGGTCCGGGCTCAGCGCTTCTTGCGGCGGTCGGCCGGTCAGGCAAATCGCCGCGGCAAACGCGCAGCGCGGGGCAAAAACGCAGCCAGGCGGCCGCGTCAGCGCGCTCGGCGGCGTCCCGGCAATCGCCTGTAGCCGCTGGCCGCGGTGCTCAGCCGCCGGGATGCTCGCCAGCAGCGCGCGCGTGTACGGGTGGCGCGGGCGCGCGAACAGCTCCGCGACGGCCGCGCGCTCGACCACCACGCCGCCGTACAGCACTGCCACGTCGTCGGCCATGTGCGCCACCACGCCCATGTCGTGGGTCACCAGCACCACAGCCATCTCAGTACGAGCCTGCAAATCCTGAATCAGTTTAAGCACCTGTGCCTGGATCGTCACGTCCAGCGCGGTCGTCGGCTCGTCGGCCAGCAGCACGTCTGGCTGGCACAGCAGCGCCATCGCCAACACCACGCGCTGGCGCATGCCGCCCGAGAGCTCGTGCGGGTACGCGCGCATCCGCGCGTGCGGCGCAGAAATGCCCACCGCCTCCAGCATGGCAATTGCCTGTTGTTCCGCATCCTTGCGCGACGATTTGCGGTGCACTTCCAGCACTTCAGTCAGCTGCGTGCCGATCCGCAGGTACGGGTTGAGCGAGGTCATCGGATCCTGGAACACCATCGCGAGGCGATCCCCGTTGATCGCGCGGCGTCGGGCCGGCGGCAGCGCCAGCAGGTCGACGTCCGCCAAGCGCAGCGCTGCGGCTTGAACGGTCGCCCGTTCCGGATCCAGCAGGCCCATGGTCGCGAGGATGGACACCGATTTGCCGCTGCCGCTCTCGCCGACAACGCACAGCGTGCGGCCTTTGGCGACGCGCAGCGACACGTCCTCGACGGCGACAACGGGCCCGCGCTCGCCGGCAAAAGTGACCGCCAAGGAGGCGACTTCCAGCGCTGGCGTCACGGCGTAAGGTGCAGCCCTGGCGCGGCGGGTTTGGCCGGCGCATCGGGCGTGTCCGAAAGATGCAGCCCGCTCGGCGCGGCCGGGTCCAGATGCAGCGGCGCGTCCTGACCGGCTTTGGTCGCTTCCGGCGCGGCGCCCGTCATCTGCAGTTGAATCGCGGTAAAAAGCTGCCACCGCTCGTGGCACGCCTGGCCGCCGCTGGTCTTGCCGCACGTGTCGCGCAGACCGTCGATGACCTGGATCACCTGTTCCAGCGTGACGTCCGGATCGATGCGCACGGTCGCGCTCGTGATCGTCGGCGCGGCCAAACGCACGCGCTGCGCAAGTGCCACCAGCGATTCGACAATATTACCAAGCACTTCCGGATATGCGGGCTCGCCTTGTGCGCGGCCGACTTCCACGCTCACGCCACCCGAGCCGATCAGCACAGTCAACGCCGTCGCATCTGACGGCAGACCGCCCGGCACGCTCTCCCCCGGCTCAGCAGCCCGCCGCGCAGCGAGCAACGTCGGGGCTTCAGGCAGCGCCGTGCCATTTCCAAGCACATCGACAAGCTCGCCCTCGTGGCTGCCCGCCGCCAGCACCGGGTGCGCGCCCGCCGCCCGCAGCGCCGCCAGCACCGCGTCAACGGCCTGCCAATTCACCCGCCGGTCCGCGATCACCGCCACCTGCTTGTCCTTGAACTCCGCCGCTGCGTCCACGAGCGCTTGCAGCTTGCCGTCGGTGATCTGGCTCGCCTCAAAGCCAAACTGCGCGATCGTATTCGGCATTTTGGTCGCTTCTGGCGTGCAACTTTCCGGCTTCTTGCATGCGCAACGCAACGACGCGATGGCCTTGTCGCGCAGCCACACCTGCTTGCGGCCAATCAGCACCGCAGGGCTGGTCCACGTTCGCACTGGCTTTGTGCTGCCGGCGTCGGCCTGCGTCGTCGGCGTCACGTCCGCCCAAGGCTGCGCCAAGCGCGCGTCCGACGTCGTGCGCGCGGGCTGCACTTGCAGGTCATCCTCCAACTCACCGATGTGCTCGGTCGGCATTCGGGGCGGCGGTTGCTGCACACCGACGACTGGCTCCTGGTTGTGTTGCCGCTTGCACGCCGGCATCACCAGTGCGCCCACCACTACAAGTGCCATCAGCGGTCTTGCCGCACCAGTCGTCCGGACCGTCATCTTTTCCCCCTTGCGCAGCGCGCTTGATCGCCTACTTTGCGCCCGTTGACGCTGGGGTCAAGTCCCCAACGCGCCCACGGACGGGCCGCGCGGCACGGCGATCGCTTCCGCGCGCAGCAGCGCTTGGACCATGCTGGCCGCGTCCGCGATGCCCTTGCCCGCGATGTCGTACGCCGTCCCGTGATCGGGCGAAATGCGCGGGACCGACAAGCCGCAGGTCAAGTTGCACGCGTCGTGGAAGTGCACAGTCTTCAGCGGCCCCAGCGCCTGATCGTGGTACATGCACAGCACCGCGTCGTAACGCCCCGTGATCGCGCGGTGAAACACCGTGTCCGCGACCACGGGGCCGTCCACTTCCAGTCCCAGGGACCGCAGTTCGTGCACGGCGGGTTCGATGATCCGCGCCTCTTCGTCGCCCAGCCGGCCGCCTTCGCCCGCGTGCGGATTGAGGCCGCAGACGGCCAGCCGCGGCTCGCTGATGTCCATCCAGCGCGTCAGCGCGTCGGCCGCCGCCAGCCCGCAATTGACGATCCGCTCCGTCGTCAGCAGTCGTGCCACGTCCCGCAGCGGCACGTGGGTCGTCACGGGCACCACGCGCAGGCGCGGACCCGCGAGCATCATGGCAAACCGCGGCGCCTTCAGCGTCTCCGCCAGATACTCCGTCTGGCCCGGCGGTCGCGGATCCAGGTGGTCAAAAATGCCTTTGGGCACCGGGCCGGTCACCATCGCGTCGATCTCGCCCCGCAGCGCCGCGTGCGCCATCGCCTCCAGCGCGCTAAACGCTTGCTGGCGGCTGCGCAGCGTGCTGACGCCCGGCTCCGGCACCGCATTGCCCGGACTGCCACCTGGCCCCACAGCGATCAGCGCGAGGCCCGGCAGTCCCTTGCGCGGCACCAGCGGCAGGCCAAACCGCTCACACGCCGCCCGCAGCCACGGCGCCAGCTCCGCCGCGACAAAGAGCTGCAGCTCCACGCGTCGGTGCAAGTGCGTGTGCAGCAGCGCCTGAATCAGCACTTCCGGGCCGATGCCCGCCGCGTCGCCCAGCGTCACGCCGATGCGCGCAACTGAGCCATCTGACTTGCGATTCAGCTGCCAGGAATCGCTTTCCACGCGCGCTATCCGCGTTCCAGAGACCGCCATCCCACCTCCTTGCGCCAGCCGGTTTCGCCGCGCGCGCCGGGGATGCTACCATTGCCCGCCATGCAGCGGAAACCACCAGCGCCCCTTGAGACCGTTGCCACCGCCGTTCCCGGATTGACGCTGCGCCTGGCCGCGGACCTGCACGAGGCTACCCGCCTGTTTGTGCTGGAGAATGTCGACGCGCTTGTCGAGCCGCTGCGGCCGTGGGGGCGCTTTCGCCACGCCGTATTGTTGCAAACGGTCGCGGACAACGACGCGCTGCACGCGCACCTCGACTTGCCGTCGCACGCGGAGTTGCAGGCGGTGGCGGGGCTGGACCGCGTGGTCTTTTGTCCGCCGGCATCGCCCGAGGCCCTGCGGCGGCTGCTGCTGCATGAGCTCGCCCATGTCCAGTGTTTTCAGCGCTGTACGCCGCCACATGGCCGGGTGCCCTACCTGCCGACGTGGTTTCGCGAAGGTCTGGCGCTGCGCGTCGCTCACGGTCGCCCGGACCCCAAGGAGCGGCGGCAGCTGGCCCGGCACCCGCAGCTTGCCCTGCTGGCCAACGCTGATGACGCGCAGATCGCCCGCGATCCGGCGGCGGCCTACGCGCTGGCGGCGCACCTGTTCACGGCGTGGCACGATCGCTTTGGCACAATCGGCCTGACGGGGCTGTATGCGGCGACGCGCCAAGGCCACCCGTTTGCGACGGCGTTTCAGCGGTCCTGCCAGCAGCGGTGCAACGAATTCATCGAGCTGTGGCTCGCCGCGGTGCGCCGGGAAGCGCGGTCGGCGTAGCGCTCAGACCTCGAGGATTTCCGCTTCTTTCTCGATGATGAACGTGTCGATGCGCTTGCCGCCCCCGTCGATGAGGTCCTGCACTTTTTTCTTGGCGCGCGTCACGTCGTCTTCCGGCATGTCTTCGACGAGCTCGATCATGTCCATCGCGTCGCGCCGGGCGTTGCGGATGGAGATCTTGGCTTCTTCACCCAAGTGCTTGAGAATCTTGACCATTTCACGACGACGATCGCCTGTCGGCGCTGGCACGGGCACCAGCACGACGTCGCCGCGGTTGGCCGGCGTCAGCCCCAGGTTCGCGATGAGCAGCGCCTTCTCGATCGGCCCGCACATGTTGCGGTCCCACGGCTTGACCTGCAAAAGCCGCGCGTCGACAACGGAAATCGTCGCGACCTGACTGATTGGCGACTCGTTGCCGTAGTATTCGATGCGCACGCCATCCAGCAGCCCAGCGTTGGCTCGGCCCGTTCGCAACTTATTGGTTTCACGCTTGAATGCGTCAAACGCGTGGTTCAGCCGCTCTTGCAGTTCGTCGAGGATTTCCTGTTCCATCTCGCCCTCGTCCTTCGCTCAAAGTTCCGCTGTGACCAGTGTGCCGACGTGCTCGCCCCGCAGGATGCGCAGCACATTGCCGGTCGCGCCGAGATCAAACACGATGATCGGCAGCCGATTGTCCATGCACAAGGATAATGCCGTCGAATCCATCACTTCCAGCCGCCGCGACAGCGCGTCGTGGTGGGTCAGGCGCTCGAACTTCTTGGCCGTCGGCACCTTGCGCGGGTCGGCGTCATACACGCCGTCGACCTTGGTGGCCTTCAGCACGATTTCCGCATTGATTTCATTGGCCCGCAGCGCGGCCGTCGTGTCGGTCGTGAAGTACGGATTGCCCGTGCCCGCAGCAAAAATCACAACGCGGCCTTTCTCCAGGTGGCGGATCGCTTTGCGGCGGATGTACGGCTCGGCGATCTGCTGCATCGCAATCGCCGACTGCACGCGCGTCTGCACGCCCATTTTCTCCAGCGCGTCCTGAACGGCCAAGGAATTCATGACGGTCGCGAGCATGCCCATGTAGTCGGCGCTCGCGCGATCCATGCCCGCGCTGGCGCCCGCGACGCCGCGAAAGACGTTGCCGCCGCCGATCACGATCGCAAGCTCCACGCCCATGTCGTGAATCGCTTTGCACTCCGTGGCGATCGTGTCCAGCGTCGATGCGTCGATGCCATAGCCCTTGGCGCCCGCGAGCGCTTCGCCCGAGAGCTTGAGCAAAATGCGCTTGTATTTCGGGGTACTGGAGGAGGTGGCCATGCGTATTTCACCGCCGGCAGCCTGGACCGCCCGCCGCTGGCAGCCTGAACTGGCTGCGCGCGGGGTGTACAACGATTGGGGATCCGGTTCAAGCCGTCGCGCGCATTTCCCGGTCTGGCGGCTGATTTCGTCGGCGACGGTCCAACCCGTCCGTGGCAAAACGCAGAACGCGGCACCGGTCCGCCTTGGGTCCGATGCCGCGCCGCGCACTGTCCCGTCGCGCCTAGCCCTGAGCCATGCGCTCAACTTCCGCGACGAAGTCGTCTTCCTTTTTCGCCAAGCCCTCACCCAGCTCGAAGCGCGCGAACCGCCGCACCACGATGTTTTCGCCGGTCTTGGCAATGCGCTCGGCCAGAAACTTGCCGATCGACGTGCCTTTTTCGTCCTTGATGTACGCCTGTTCCAGCAGACAAATGTCGCCGTACCACGCATTCAGCTTGCCTTCCGCGATCTTGGGCACCAGGTTCTCCGGCTTGCCCATCTCGCGGACCTGCTGCTCAAAGATCGCGCGCTGGTTGCGCAGCACGTCCGACGGAATGTCTTCTTTGCGCACGTAGTCCGGCTTCATCGCGACGATCTGCAGGCAGAAGCTGCGCACGAGCTCCTCAAATTCCGGTGTGTTGGCGACGAAATCCGACTCGCAGTTCACTTCAATGATCGCGCCCGACTTGCCGTCGTGGTGCACGTAGCTGGAGACGCGGCCCTCCACGGCCACGCGGCCCGACTTCTTTTGCGCCGTCGCCAGCGACTTCTTTTGCAGGTATTCCTGCGCGGCTTTCTGGTCGCCGTTGCTCTCGGTCAGCGCCTTTTTGCAGTCGCCCATCGGCGCGCCGGTGGCATCGCGCAGTTCCTTGATCATCGTAGCGGTAATCGCGACAGTCATGGTGGTCTCCAGGTCGGGACGCGGCGCTCGGCCGGTCCCTCGTCAAAGTTTTGGGTGGAGCGTCAAACGCTCGGTTCTGAGGCGGAGGGCTGGCTTACGCTTCTTCGTCGTCCGCCGCGTCGATCGCGGCTTCTTCCGCGTCCACATCGATGTCACTGGCGGCTTCAACCACCGCGTCCGCGTGGCGCGGCTTGCGGATGATTTCCACGTTCTCCAGCGCCGCGCCGGTCGGGTTCGCGCTGCCTTCAAAGTCGCGACCGAAGGCCTGGCTGCTGGACGCAACGCCGGTGATGCACGCTTCCGCCGCCGTCGAAACGAACAGGCGAATCGAGCGCATCGCGTCGTCGTTGGCCGGGATGATGTAGTCGACCAGATCCGGGTCCGCGTTGGTGTCGCACACGCCGACGACCGGAATGCCGAGGCGGCGCGCTTCGGCGATCGCGATGTGCTCCTCGACCGGATCGACAACGAAGATCGCGCCCGGCATCGCCGGCATCGTGCGCAGGCCGCCGAGGTTGCGCATCAGCTTGGCGTGCTGCTTGGCCAGGTGCGACAGCTCCTTCTTTGGCAGCCGATGGGCCATTTCCGGGCTCATCATGCGCTCGATTTCATTGAGCTTTTCAATGGAAGTCTTGACCGTGCGGAAGTTGGTCAGCGTGCCGCCCAGCCAGCGGTGCGCGACGACCGGCATCTTGGCGCGGCCGGCCTCTTCCTTGACGATGTCGCGGGCCTGGCGCTTGGTCGCCACGAACAGGACCTGCTGGCCATGCGCGGTGACGCGCGAGAGGAAATTGGTGGCATCTTTGAGCAACTTCGCGGTCTTGCCGAGGTTGATGATGTAAATGCCGTTGCGCGCGCCGTAGATGTAGCGCTTCATCTTCGGATTCCAGCGGCGGGTCTGGTGACCGTAGTGTGCGCCGGCTTCGAGCATGTCTTTGATGGTGACGTTCAAGTTGGCCATGAAAAGCTCCGTTTGCCTGCATCCCGGGGATGCGTGCTGCCGCTTTGACATGCACCAGATAGGGCTGGCACGGAGGCGTCAAAGCGCGAGTTAACCCGAAAAACGCGTGCGTTTCCCGGGGTTCGACGGCGTTTTCCGGCTGGACAGCCCAGACGGATCCCGCGGTCGGGGGCGGAAGTGTACGGCAAAGCCACGCCGGTGGCAACAGAATCGCGCGCGCCAGACGATTGAACGGCGACTACGCCAGCGAGCCGCCCGAACGCAGCGTCCGCGCCAAGCGGCTGATATCGCGCACGACCTTGACGTCCAAATGGCGCAGCTCGCCGTTGAGCACCGCGAGTTCACTGGAGACATCCGCCGAGCCGCCGTCGTGGCCCGCGTCCTCCAGCAGCAGCGCGTCCGGGCGCGTGTCCAGCGCGGTGCACAGGCGCATGAGCGTCGGGAAGCTTGGCAGCGACAGCCCGCGCTCGATGCGTGCGTACGCCTCCGTGGTCAAGCCGATCGCGGTGCTGATCTCGTCTTGCGTGCGGTGGCTGGCCTTGCGCATCCCGCGCAGGCGTCCGCCGAGCCGTTGGGCAATGCGCTGGGCCTGGGCGCGGTCCTCTTTCTTGCGGGGCATGGTTCCTCCAAATCGGGGCAATGCGCGAACTGGGTACGCGCCGGTAGGGCTCTCTCATGACTGCGGATTCTTCACCGAGGCAAGCCGCATACCCACCTCGCTGCGTTGGACTTGGCAACGCGTCACTTGATGACATGCCGTGACAATCAGCGGATGGATTCGCCTCGCCACCTTCTGTGCTTGCGGTTATCATGACGCCCCGCGCCGGCCCCGCCTTGCCATCCCCGGCGTCCCGAGGTTTCCATGTTGCACATGCCGATTCGTCCCCGCCGCAACCGCAAAAACGCCGTCCTGCGCGGTTTTGCCCGCGAGACGACGCTGGAGGCCAGCCGGCTGATCTGGCCGCTTTTTGTCCACGCCGGCGAAGGCCGTCAGGCCATCAAGTCGATGCCGGGCTGTTTTCGGCTGTCGGTGGCGGAACTGCTCCAGGAAGTGGCGGCGGGCGTGGCGGACGGCGTGACATCGGTGGTGCTGTTTCCGGCGATCGAGGAGGCGTTGAAGAACCGCACCGCGGATGAATGCTGGAATCCGCAAGGTCTGGTGCCGCAAACGGTGCGCCTGCTCAAGCACAAGTGGCCGGAATTGTGCGTGATTACCGACGTCGCGCTGGACCCGTACAACAGCGACGGCCATGACGGCGTGGTGAGCGAAGACGGCCGCATCATCAACGACGAGACCGTGCATATCCTGTGTAAACAAGCACTTTGCCACGCGCGCGCCGGCGCCGACATCGTCAGCCCAAGCGACATGATGGACGGCCGCATCGGCGCGATCCGCGCGGCGCTGGATGCGGACGGCTTCCAGGACGTGGCGATCCTCGCGTATACGGCCAAGTACGCGTCAGCCTTCTACGGGCCATTTCGCGATGCCCTTGATTCTGCACCGAAATTTGGCGACAAGAAGACCTACCAGATGGACCCGGCCAACCGCCGCGAGTCGCGCCGCGAGGTCACGCTGGATGAAGCCGAGGGCGCGGACATGGTCATGGTCAAGCCGGCGGGGCCGTACCTGGACGTGATCGCGGAAGTGCGCGCGGCGACGGTGCTGCCAGTGGCGGCGTACCAGGTCTCGGGCGAGTATGCGATGCTCAAGGCCGCAGCGCAGAACGGCTGGCTGGACGAGAAGAAGGCTGTGCTCGAGTCGCTGCTGGCGATTCGCCGCGCCGGCGCGGACATGATCCTGACGTACTACGCCCATCAGGCGGCGCGCTGGCTGGCCGGCAAAGAGTAACACCGCGTGAGCGTTCAGCTTTGGCTTCTCAGTCTCGGTGTGCTGCTGCTGGGTCCGGCGCTGCTGGCGTGGGCGCAGCGCGCGCCGCTGTGGCTGCAGACGATCGCGATGCAGGGCCTGGACGGGTTTGTCCTGACGTCCGTTGCCGGGATCGTCGTCGCCGACGTCCTGCCGCACGCGCTCGGCGAGGCCGGCCTGTGGGCGGTGCCGCTGGTGCTGCTGGGGCTCATGGGACCGACGCTCGCGGAACGCTGGCTGCATCGCGCGGCGGAACAGGTTCACGCGTTGGCGCTGCTGCTCGGCATGGCGGGGTTGGTGCTGCACGCGACGCTGGACGGCGTGGCGCTGGCGGGCGGTGATGCGCGGCCGCAGCTCGCGACGGCGGTGCTGCTGCACCGGCTGCCCGAGGGCCTGACGATTTGGTGGCTGCTGCGGCCCACGTACGGGCGCGCGATCGCCGGTCTGGCGCTTGGGCTGGTGGCGGCGGCGACGGTCCTCGGCATGTGGGCGGGGCCAGCGACGGTCCCCGACGGCGCGGCGCTCGGGCTGATCGAGTCACTCGTCGCCGGTTCGCTGCTGCACGTCGTCCTGCACCGCCCGCATCCGCTGGTCCACCTCGCGCAGGGCCATCGCGGCCGGCTGGCGAGCGGTCTGGGCGGCCTGCTGGGCGTCGCTGTCGTCATGGCCCTGCTGGGCCATGATCCGCACGGCGTCGCGGCGGCGCAGGCCTTTGGCCATTTTCTGCTCGAATCCGCGCCGGCGCTGCTGTTGGCGTATGTTGCGGCTGGACTTGTGCAGGCCATGCTACCCGCGGCGTCGACGGCCTGGATGCGCCGCGGTGGCGCGCTGTCGCAGGCGGCCCGCGGCGTGCTGTTCGGCCTGCCGCTGCCCATTTGCTCTTGCGGCGTGGTCCCGGTCTACCGCAGCCTGGTGCTGCAAGGCGTCCCGGCGGCTGCCGCGCTCGCGTTTCTCGTGGCGACGCCGGAGCTGGGGCTGGACGCGATCCTGCTGTCCTGGCCGCTGCTGGGGGCGCACATGGCGATCGCGCGGCTGGCGGCGGCGACGTCCGTGGCGCTCGGTGTCGGCTGGCTGGTCGGTCGCCATCTGCCGCCGGTGCACGACACGAACGGCCACTCTGGGCTGCCGCACAAGAACACGCAGGCTTGGCCGACCCGGCTGCGCCAAGGCCTGGCCCTGGGGCTGGGCGAGATCGTCGACCACACCGCGCCCTGGCTGCTGCTGGGCCTTGGGCTGGCGGCGTTGGCGGAGCCGGAGCTCAAGGCCGGCTTGTTCGCGCACCTGCTGCCCGGCTGGGACGTGCCGCTTTTCGCGCTGCTGGGCATGCCGCTGTACGTCTGCGCTTCCGGGGCGACGCCGCTGGTGGCGGTGCTCGTCGCCAACGGCGTGTCACCCGGCGCGGGTCTCGCGCTGCTGCTGACCGGGCCGGCGACCAATGTCACCACGTTCGGGGTGCTGTCCCGGCTGCACGGCCCGCAGGTCGCGCTGCGCTTTGGCGTCGCGATGGCGGTCCTGGCGGTGCTGGCCGGTTACGTCTGCAACGCAGTGCTGGGCGCCTACCACGTGCCGATCGGTGCGGCGGGGGAGCATGGCGGCCTGCACGCGCTTCAGCTGGCGTGCACGTTGGGGCTGGCGGTGCTGTTTGCGGCGTCCGTGATGCGTCAGGGCGCGCGCGGTTTTCTGGGTCAGGTGCTCGAATTTGCCGATGGCGAACACCACGGCGAGGCACCGGCGCACGCCCACGGCCATGCCCACGACCACGATCACGGCCACCACCACTGAATGCTACTGGGGTGAATCTGAAATTCACCCCCCCAGCTTTTGGTTCGTGTTCCAACCGCGCAAGAATTCCGCGACGTGAATTTGCGGAGTTTCACGCGTCGGCTTGGCCGCAGCCGCGGCCAGCTGGCGGATCGAACCTTGGTTCGCGCCATTACGCGAGGGCGGCCGCCCGCAGGCTGCTGATCGCCTCCGCCCGGTCCGGCTGACCAAATACCGCTGATCCCGCGACGAACCAGTCCACGCCGGCGTGGCGCGCCGCCGCGATTGTGCCGGCGTGGATGCCGCCGTCGATCTCGATGAACAGCCCCGGCTTGTGCACTTTGCGCCAAGCGTCGATCTGCCGCACTTTTTCAAGCACGTGGCTGATGAAGCTCTGGCCACCAAAACCGGGATTCACGCTCATGACCAGGACGAAATCGACGTCCGCCAGGATCGGCTCGATCGCCGCGAACGGCGTGTGCGGGTTCAGCGCCACGCCCGGCTTCATGCCCAGCGCGCGAATGTTTTGCACGGTGCGGTGGAGGTGCCGGCAGGCCTCCACGTGCACGGACAGCCAGGTCGTGCCCGCCTTGGCAAAATCCGCCAGCAGCAGGTCCGGGTTGTCGACCATCAGGTGGCAGTCCAGCGGCAAGGTCGTGTTTTTCTTGAGCCAATGCGCCACGGGTGCGCCGATGGTCAGGTTCGGCACAAAATGGCCGTCCATCACGTCGACGTGCAGCAGATCCGCGCCACCAGCCGCGACCGAAGCCGCCTCATCGGCCAGGTGGGCAAAATCCGCGGAGAGAATCGACGGCGCGATGAGGATCGGGTGCATGGGCGGACCTACTTGCTGTTGGGCTTGCCGGGCGTGGGTGGCGTGACCGTCTGCCAGGTCGCGCTGCCATCCGGCGTGCGGTCGTATGTGGAGCCGGCGGGGCTGGCGCCCTCGGCCCAGTCCACGGAGTCGACCAACAGGCCGCCGGTGTCCCAAATGGCCATGCTGCCGTCGCTCTTGATGCCGCCCGCGATGACCGGCCAGCCGAGCGCGAGCTTGTTGAAATACACGACGAGGAAGCCGCCCGCGGCGATGCTTGTGCTGGCGGGCAGCGCGCTGGCGCCGGCCAGGCCGTTGGTGATGCCGCCGACCTTGTAGCCCGACAGGTCGATCGCCTGGCAGCCGGCGTTGTACAGCTCGATCCAGTCGGTGTCGGTCGCCGTCGCGGGGTTGACTTTGGTGCCACCGGCCTGAATTTCATTGAGAAAAAGCGTGCCGGCCCAGGCGGATGCGCCACCGTCGCCACCAGCCGCATCCGGGCCTGGGCAAGGTGCGTCGGCGGTGCCGGTGTCCGCTGTGTCGGCTGTCGCGCTGTCGACGGCGTCTGCGGTCGCCGCGTCGGGTGCCGCGTCCACACTGGCGTCGACGCCGCCCGCGTCTGTCGCGGCCGCGCCGCAGCCGAAGAGGACCACCGACAAAAAGAGCAATAAAAACAAACGCATGACGCGAACCCTACGGCTGAGACGGCGTAACGGCGTGCGGCAGCTTGGCCGCTTCGTCTTCATCCGCCAGCACCAGCAGGTAGTCCCGCGGCAGATGCGTCGAGTCGGCGATCACCTCCAGGCCCGCGCCGCGCGCCTCGGCTTCCACGGTCGACGGGGACAAGCGTTGCTCCGGCGAAGGCCCTTCGATCCGCGGATCCGGCCGCGCATCGACCAGCACGACCAGTCCGCCCGGCTTCAACGCCGCGCGGATCGCCTTGAGCATCGCGATCGGCTGCTCCATCTGCCGGTACGAATGCAGCAACAGCACGCGGTCGACCTTCTCGGTCAGGCCCAGCGACGTCGCGGTGTCTTCCACGACCTCCACGTTGGCCAGCTGCTCGTGGTCGATGCGAAACCGCAGCATTGTCGCGAAATCCTTCTGAATTTCCACCGCCAAGACCTTGCCCTGCGGCCCGACGGCTTCCGAGAGCAGCGGCAGCATGTAGCCCGTGCCGGCGCCCAAATCGACGACCTTCATGCCCGGCTTGATCTCCAGCGCCTGGACAATCGCGTGCGGCAGCTGCCACTCGTCGCGATCCGGCGCGTCCCATTCGTGCGCGGTGTTGATGTCAGACAGCGGCGCGTGCACCCGCGGCGCGCAAGCGACGGCCAAAGGCAGGGCGAAGAACAGGGGCAACAAACGCTTCATGGCAAACCTCTCGCAACGGAGTGTGCAACTCCCGGGCCAGAGCTTCAAGGGCCGGCTGGCCCTTTCCAAGCAAACAGGCCGCCGTCGTTGGCCCAAGTGATTGCGTGCAACGCGGCTGCATCCTGCCACACGCCGCCCAGAACCGCGACTGGGCCGCCCGCGACAGCGCTGCACGGCGCCGGACAGTGGCGGCTGAACACGGTCAGCGGGATCACCGGTTGGCCTGCCACGGCGGACCAGACGCGCGCGGTGCCGTCCTCCGAGGTCGACAGCAGCCGCCCGGCGGGCGACCACGCCAGCGCCGTCAACGCGCCGGTATGGCCCACCAGCTGCTGTTCGATGCCGCCCGACTGCAGGTTGGCGATCTGGATCACGCCATCGGGACCCGCCAGCGCCAGGCGCGCACTGTCGCCCGACCACGCGACCGCGTGCACCGTCGCCGGCACGTCGGACCACTCGTGCAGCACGGCGAACGTCTTGGCGTCCAGGATCCTGTAATGAATGGTAAATCCTGTGCCATCGCCGCTCATGCCCAGCGCGAGCCACTTGCCGTCCGGGCTCGGCGCGACGCGCTCGATGACGTTGCCCAGCTTGGTCGGATAGGCGTTGAGCTTTTTGCCCAGCGAGGCGGCATCCGTCGAGAACTTGCCGAGCGTCGGCCCGCCGGCCGCCCAGATCCCCGTCACGTCGGCTGTCAGCGCCAGATCCTCCGGCCACGGCCCGCCCAGGCCAAAAATCTTCGGCGTCAGCACGCCCACGCCCGTCGGCGTCGGCACCAGGTTCCAGAGGCGAACCGTGAAATCGTCGCTGCCGGACGCCAAGCCCAGGCCGCCCGCGAGCAGGGTCGGCAAATCGCTGCCCGACGGCGCCAGCGGCAGCTGGGCCAAAGGCAGGACGGTCAGCACCGCGCCGGTATGGCCCCAGAGGTTCGCCAGCGCCCGGCCATCGTCCGCGCGCCAGAGTCGAATCGCCATGTCGTCGCCCGCGGACAGCAGGAGGCTGCCCGTCACCGCGCCGTCGTGCACAGCGCCGTCGTGCCGCGCCGTCGCCCGCGTCCACGCGCCCGTCGGCAGGTCGAGCTGCCAGGGCCCCGTCGCCGCAAACCCGACCGCAACGTGGCCCGCGCGCGCGCTCAGGCTCGCCGCAGCATCTGTCAGCACCTCGGGCGGTGGCGCAACCGTCTGCGTCGGCGTCACATCGACCATCAGCCCGGTCGGCTGCGGCAGGCTATAGCGCCGCACGGTGCCGTCCAGCTGCAGCAGAAGCGCCTCGCCGCCGTGTTCCGGCCGCAGCGCGCCGCCCGCCCACGCCGTCTGGGCGCCCATGAACTCCGCCAGCGCCTCGCCGGTCGGCCCATCCACTGCGATCGCCTGATTCTCTGCGACCATCAGCGCTTGTGTCGTCCCTGGCATCGCCGCGATCACCTGCAGCGCGCCTTGCATCAGCGCCACCTGTTCGCCCAGCTTGGCCGCCGGTTGCCAGCGCCAGACCGCGCCGCTTTTGTCGCCAGTCAGCAGCACGCCGTTTTGGCCCGACGCGTCCGGCAGCCAGGCGATCGCGCCGACCGCCGACTTGTGGCCGACAAGCGCCGCGACTTGCTGGCCGCTCCACACCGCGTAGATGCGCACGGTGCCGGTTGCGTCGCCGACCGCGACCTGGCCGCCGTCGGGCGAGAACGCCACGGCGTTGAAAGTCGTCCCCAGGCCGCTGGCTTTCAGGATCGGCGCGGCGATCGCGCTGGGCGTCACGGGCGCCGCTAGCGGCCAGACCTGCAACACATCCAGCTGACCGGTCGTCGCGAGCTGCGTGCCATCCGCGGAAAACGCGACCGACGTCACCGCGTGATCATGGCCAAACCAGTCGCGCAGCACGGTTTGCGTTTGCCAATCCAACACCTGCGCGCCTTGCAGGGTCGTCCAGGCCAGCTGCTGGCCGTCCGGGCTGAGCGCGACATGGCCGCTGCCGCGTCCGCCGACCTGCCACAACGGACACGCCGCGTCCTCGTCGGTTAGCCCGTCGCAGTCGTTGTCCAACCCGTCGCATTGCCATTCCGTACCGGTCGCGTAGCCGGGCAGCAACGTCCAGTCGGGATCCTGCCAGCCGATCGCGCCGCTGCAAACCAGCAGCTGCCCCGCGCACACGCCCGCCTGTTTGGAGGCCAGCCCGGGCTGGATGTCGTCAACCAGGCCGTTGCAGTCGTTGTCCAGGCCGTCGCAGCTCACCTCGACCGCTTCGTAGCCCGGCTGCGCGCTGTAGTCGGGCAGGCTCCAGACGCCTTGCAGGCAGCGGATCGGCGCGCCGTTGCACACGCCGTGGTTGTTGACGATGACGCCGGAGCCCAGGAAGTTGGGCACCGTCATGTTTTCGTCGGTCAGGCCGTTGCAGTCGTTGTCCAGGCCGTCGCACATCGTCTCGACCGGCTCCCAGAACGGCAGCGTCGAAAATTCAGGCACTTGCCAGCCATTCACGCCATCGCAGAGATAATCCGCGTCGCCGCAAACCCCTTGAAATCCAAGCAATTTCTTTGGCTGCTGGAAGATATCAATCGCGCCGTCGCAGTCATTGTCCAGGCCGTCGCATGCCGTCTCGACCGTCTGGTAGGACGGCAGCGCGGCGAAGTCCGGATCCTGCCAACCTGCCTTGCCACCACAGGTTTTGACTTGGCCCGCGCACACGCCTTGCATTTTGGAGGCCTGCGGCACGGCGAGGCCGTCGTCCACTTGCTTGTTGCAGTCGTTGTCCAAGCCGTCGCACGACTTCTCGACTTCCTCATAGCCCGTCACGGCGCTGTAGTCGCAGACCGGTTCGCCATTCACGCAAAACACCTTGACTTCTGAGCTCTTGCACACACCCCAGTGCAGGCACACAGACTCCGGGTAGTACGGACAGCTGGGATCCGGCGCATCCGCGGCTCCTTGGCTGTCGCCATCGAATGGCACGTCAGGCGGTTGCGCGTCGGCGCTGTCGGGCACATCGGGCGCATCCGAGGTCGCGTCCGCCGCAGCATCGACAGCGTCGGCTACGTCCGGCGCGGGTGCGGCATCGGTGGCTGTGTCGCCCGCATCTGGCGCATCTTGCGCATCTTGTCTATCGCCCGCATCGGGCAGTTCGGCGGCTGCGTCGGGTGCCACGTCGGCGTCCGGGGCCGCCGCGCTGGTGTCCTTGGCGTCAGCCACGCCGGCATCAACGTCGGGCGATGCGGTCTCGGCGGCATCCACCGGGATCGCGACCGGCACGCCGTCACCGCAGCCCGCGATCCCGCAGCTCACCAGCGCGAGCAGGACACCGTGCTGCATCGCCGACCCGAATGACATCGGTCACGCCTGCGCCGATTCGTGGGGCAACTGCACGACCTGCACCTGAAACGGATGCGACGCGCCTTCTTTCCACTCATCCGTCCCCGGCAGCAGCAGCCGCGCCACGATGCGGTACGCGCCCGGCCGCAGCACGGTCATCGCGTGGACGATGCAGATCGTGCGGTGGCTGATGCGGCCGGCAAACGTGATGGTCTCCTCGGACAGCACCGATGAGGACTCGCCGCTCTGCTCTTCGACTTCGATGCGCAGCCGACCGTCCACGGCCATGTCCACGGTGTTGTGCCAGAGCGCGACGATATGGAACGCCGGCACGGTCGCCGGCAGCCGCGGCACCTGAACGTGCTCCAGCACGTGGATGAGCGAGACGCGGTTGGTCAGGCGGTCGACGAGCGCCGTGGCGCACGCGGTAACCCAATCGCTGTGGATGGACATGCTGGCTCCGAGGTCAACCGACCGGCGGTCAGTATAGCGCCGCCGCCGCGGCTTTCACCTTTCGTGGTTATTTGCCAACGCAGAACTGCGAAAACACCGCTGCGAGCACGTCATCGGGGACAATTGCGCCGGTCAGCTCATCCAACGCCAGCGCCGCGTCGCGCAAGTCGGCGGCCAGAAGCTCCAGCGGAAAATCCTGTTGCAGCGCGAGGTTGGCGCGATCCATCGCTGCCAGGGCCGTCTGGACCGCGGCGACATGCCGGTGGCGGCTTAGGGCGACCTGGCCCAGCACGCCCTGAGCAGACTGTCGGACCGCCGCGAGGATGGCCGAGCGCAGCGGCGCAACATCGCGATCGCGCTGGGCGCAAACGGCGATCGCCGCCTGCCATTGGGCGCGCGTTTGCCAATCCGCGTCGCTGGCCAGGTCGGACTTCGTCAGCACGCGCAGGACGACGGCCGCCGACACCGGCGCTGGAAGCCCCGAGAATGGTCGCGACCGGTCCTCCAGCCAGAGCACGACGTCCGCGTGCTGGGCCTCCATCTCGGTGCGCGCGCGGCCGGCCCGCTCCACCGGGTCTTCCGCGTCGCGCAGCCCCGCCGTGTCGATCCAGGTCACGAGCACGCCGTCCGGCGCCGTCTGCACCTCCACCGTATCGCGCGTCGTTCCCGGCCGTGCGTCGACGAGCGCGCGGTCCGCACCGCACAACGTATTGAAAAGTGTCGATTTTCCGGCGTTGGGTGCACCGTACAAAGCCACCCGCGCGCCATGCAGGCGAATCCGCCCGGCGACAGCCGTGCCCAGCAGCGCGCGCAGGCGTTCGGCCAAGCCGTCCAGGCGCCGGGTCAGCGCGGGCCGGTCCAGCTCCGCCAAGTGCGGCTCGGCGGCGAAGTCGATGCGCGCCTCCAGATCCGCAATCGCGAGGAGCAGCGGCGTGCGCAGCTCCGCCAGCGCCTGGGACAGCACGCCGTCCAGCGCTTGGAGCGCCGCCTGCCGCCCAGACTCCGCCCGCGCCGAGATGAGGTCCGCCAGCGCTTCCGCCTGCAGCAGATCCAGCTTGCCGTTCTCATAGGCGCGTTGGCTGAACTCGCCCGGCCGCGCCAGACGCGCGCCGAGATCGACGCAGGCGGCGATGAGTCGATCGGTGACGGCCAGCGAGCCATGGACCTGGAATTCCGCGACGTCCTCGCCGGTGAACGAGCGCGGCGCGAAAAAAGCGACGACGTAGCCGCGGTCGATCAGCTCGCGTCCCGCGTGCAGGGCGGCGAATCGCATGTGCGCGTGCGGCAAATCCGCCAACCCCGCGAGCGCGCAGGCGATCGCGGGCGCGCGCGGGCCCGACAGACGCACGACCGCGAGACCAGCGGGCACGGGCGCGGTGGCCAACGCGACGATCGTGTCCATGGGCGGGTCCGGCGTGGGAGCTAACCCACCCCGTGAGGGTGGGATGGCCTGTTGTCGCGTCCCGGCGACAAATGCCGCGGCACGGCCAGAATTGTCACACGTTTGCCGGCCGCGGGCAAAACGCGCAACGGCGGGCAGCTGGCCCGCCGTTGCATCCACACCTCAAGCCTCGTCGGCGATCAGCCGCGCAGCGCCTTGATCTGCGCCGTCAGTTCCGGCACGGCGACGAACGCGTCCGCGACCAGCCCGTAGTCCGCGACCTTGAAGATCGGCTCATCGGCGTTCTTGTTGATCGCCACGATGACCTTGGAATTCTTCATGCCTGCCAAGTGTTGCACCGCGCCGGAGATCGCGATCGCGAAGTACAGCTGCGGGGCGACGACCTTGCCGGTCTGGCCGATCTGGTAGTCGTTGGGCGCAAAGCCGTCATCCACGGCCGCACGCGAGGCGCCAATCGCCGCGCCCAACACGTCCGCCAACGGCTCCGTGATTGCGCCGAACCGATCCTTCAGGCCGCGACCACCGGCCACGACCACGGCCGCTTCCGCCAGATCCGGACGCGTTGACTGTACGCCGTCGAATGACACGAACTTCACGCGCGCGGTGGCCAAGCCCGCATCGCTCGCGAACGGCTGGATCGGGCTGCTGCCACCGGTTGCTTCGGCCGCGTCAAACGCCGAGGCGCGCACCGAGATCACCTTGTTGGCGGTGGAGATCTTGACGTTTCCGGTCAGGTTGCCCGCCCACATCGGTCGACTGAACGCGCCGGTGTCTGTCATGCCGATGATGTCGCTCGCCATACCCGCGCTCAGGCGCACGGCCGTCCGTGGCAGCACGTCCTTGCCGGTCGTCGAAGCCGGGCCAACGACGACGTCCGCGCCGATCGACTTGGCCAGATCCGCCAGCACCTTGCCCCACGCCGAAGCGATGGGATGCGCCAGATCCGCATGATCCGCCACGTGAATCGCGCCTGCGCCAAAGCCCTGCAGCGCCGTCGCAACCGCGCCGACGTTGTGGCCGAGCACAGCGAAATCGTAGCTGCCACCAAATTTCGCGACGTATTGCCGCGCAAAGGCCAACGTGTTGAGCGTCACTTTCTTGAGCGCGCCCTTGTCATGTTCGGCCAGAATCAGCACCTTGCTCATGATTTTGCCTCGTTTTTCCGATGGATTGGTTTAGATGGCGCGCGCTTCCGAGCGCAGCTTTTGGACCAGCTCTTCGACGTCCTTGACCATGACGCCCGCTTTGCGACCGGACGGCGTCGTCAGGCCCACGACCTGCACCTTGGTTGCCGTGTCCTCGAGGTCGAGGTCGTCGATCTCCAGCTCGTCAAACGGCTTCTTCTTGGCCTTCATGATCCCGGCCAGAGACGCGAAGCGCGGCTCGTTCAGGCGCAAATCCGCCGTGATAACAGCCGGAAGCGTGACTTCCAGCGTCTCCAGGCCGCCATCCACTTCACGCGTGACGATCGCCTTGCCGCCCGACACCTCCACTTTGGACGCGAACGTCGCCTGCGGCCAGCCCAGGTATTCCGCCAGCAGCTGGCCGACCTGATTGGAATCGCCGTCGATCGCTTGTTTGCCCAGCAGGACGATGTCCGGCTTTTCGCGGTGGACGATGCCCTGATAGATGCGCGCGATGAGGTCCGAGTCGATCGTCTCCTCTTCCGCGCTCACCAGGATGCCGCGGTCGATGCCGCGCGCGAGCGCCCCTTGGCGGATGAACCGCGCGGTCTCGTCGTCGCCGATGCCGACCGCGACGGTCTCCGTGCCGTCGTTCGCCTCGGCGATCTGCAACGCGCACTCGATCGCGTTCTCGCAAAAGTGGTTGAGAATGTACTCCACGTCGCCCTCAATCCACTTGCCATCCTTGGCGATGGCGAGTTTGGCATTGGGGTCGCTGACGCGCTTGGCAGAGACCAGGATCTTCATGCGGTACTCCTCTGTGCTGCCCGACGTGAGCCTGTGACGTGAGTCGCGTTCATCGGGGACATGCGGTTGTGATCAGAATCGCGGCGGGTAATGCGATCGCACAAGAGCGGCGATCGGGGTGAACAACGCTTTGCCAGCCTTCACCGCGACCGGCGACGGCAAACGCGCGGCAAGCTAGCGATAGCTCGTGAACCTGTCAACGACTTCTGGCCACGAATCTGTCACGCGCGGCACTTGTCGGCTGCGGTCGGGCTACGGATCGAGAATTGACGGCGTTGGGTCTTTCGCCCGCGTGCCGTCCACCGCGTGGTGGGCGTCGCGATCCAGCTCCCGCGACAGCCGCTGCGCGGTCGGGGACGACGGCAGCTTGGTCAGCACTTCGTCGACCAGCGCCCGCGCCTCGTCGCGCAATCCCAGCTCCAGGCACGTATTCGCGAGGTCCAGCGTCGCGTCGTACAATTCCGGCGCGAAGCCGTGCGCACGGCGGAACGCTTCCAGCGCATCCTCCTGGCGGCCCATTTGCGTCGCAATTCGGCCCTTGGCGTACCAAAATCGCGCGGCATGGCTGGTTTGGCTCTGCATCAGCGGCGCGCGCGCATTGAGGTAGGTCAGCGCTTCCTCGGGCCGGTTGGCGGCGATAATCGCCTCGATTGCACCCTCGCAGGCCCGCCACGCGTCCGGGTTGTGGTTGCAGACCTCGCGAAACAAATGGAAAGCCTCGTAGTTCCGACCGTCGCGCCGCAGCAGCTGGGCCTCCAGCTGATAGCCCAGCAACTGCGTGGCCTTGCTCGCCAATAGGTTGGCGGCGATCCGGCGCGCGGGCTCCAGATTGCCGCGTTTCAGGTAGAGCTCGCCGCGTACCAGCTCGATGCCAAAAACCCGGTTAGGCTGGTGTTCCCGCAGCGCCATGGCCACGCGTTCGACGAGCTCCGGGTGTTTGTCGACCAGAAACGCGGCGACGCGAACGCTTTGGTCTTCGCCGCGCGGGATCACGTCCACCAGCACCGCCTCGGCCGCGCGCGACTGCGTGCACAGGCGCATGGCGCGCGCGACGATGTCGTCGTCCTGATCGAGGAGCCAGCGCAGATCGTCCGCGGCGATCTTGGCATCGCCGAGCTCCAGGTGGGCGGCAAAACGGAACAAGTGGGCGTGCGGGCTACCGGGCCGCAATTGCACGGCGCGGTCAAAAGCCTTGGCGGCACCTTGCCACTCGTGCGCGTCGAACAGCGTCCGGCCGTACAGGTAGAACGCGTGGTGGTCGGACAAAAAGCGCGAGGCGACGAGCGACCGCGCGGTCGGAGCCTCTGCGTGTTCCAGCATCGCCTGCGAGTTACGCGCCATTGCATTGAGCGACTTGGCCAGCATACCGCCGGCCAGTGCCAGCGCGATTGCCGCGGCGATCAGGACGCGGCGAAACGTCGGCAGGCGCCGCTGCTCCAGGTTTGCGCGCCCGCCTCGCGGTCCCAGCGCGCGCTCGCACGCGGTCCCCAGCGCGATGAACGCCAGGAGCCCGCCGCTGATTTGCAGCGAGAAATCGACAAAATTGGCGACGACCATCGCAACGGACGCGATGATCAGCCCGGGCGCTTGGGGCACGTCGCCGCGCCGCCGCACGTGGTCCAGGAGCACCGCGGCGAGCCCGAGAAGAAACAGCAGGCCGCCCACGGCGCCGAACGAGAAAAAGCTGTCCAGCACGAGGTTTTCGGCGTAGTCGATGCGCTTGTTGCCCCAGTGCGTGTCCATACCGGCGAGCACCGGTAGGCCGCCCGGACCCGCGCCGACACGCCACGTGGCTGCGACCAGGGCCGATGTGCTCAGCTTGCCGCCCTTGAAGCCGATCATCTGGGCCATTGTCGTGCCCTTGTTGCTGTCGTTCCCCGGGCTGAACTCGTGGTCGATGGCGGGCAGCGCGACGATGGCGCCAACCAACGCGATGGATGCGATCAGCACGCTGGTCCGGATGAGCGCCGCGCGCTGCACGTCGCGTTGGTGGACGCGGTGGCCTTTGACAAAGCCCGGGCGCATGAAGACCGTCATCGCCAATACCAGGCCGACGGTGATGATGCCGCCGCGCGAGCCGACCTCCAGCACGACGAACGCCAAAAAAAGCGCGAGCGAACCGAACACGGTCTGCCAGCGCGGATTCACCGCCAGCCGCATGCGGCCCAAACCGATCGCGATGGCGAGGTTGAGCAGCCCGGCCTCTTGGTTCGGATTGACAAAGCACAGCAGGCTCAGCTTGTTGGAAAGTCCGCCGGGGATGAGGCCCGTAAGCGGGGACGTGTAGGCGCAAATCCACGCGAGGCCGCTTACCGCTGCGGTGCTCAGGACCACGTTACTGGTCCAATGGATGGCGCGTCGCCCGTCGTGGCCGGACAGCGCGATGCTGCCGAGCAACGCCAGCGTCGCGCCGAGCAAATAGACCGCACCTTGCAACGCCGCGTCACCGGGCGCCAACGCGAGCGGGACGAACGCCGCCTGCGGCAAGCCCAGCGCCGCGTGGCCGAGATCCGACAGCTCCAGCGCTTTGGGCTGCAGCAGCGCCACAAGCACGCGCGGCAACGGCAGCAGCTGGAGCGCGACCAGCCCGCCGAGCCCGAACCACAGCCAGCCCAGCAGCATGCGCGGCGGCTTGTTGGGCACCGCGATGACAGCTGCCGGCAGCGCCGCCAGCAGCAGGACCCAGACGGCGAACACGGGCGTCCATGAGGCGCCACCGCTGCTCAGTGCAGCGGTCACAATCGCCAGGGACAGCAGCCCGCGCAGCACCCAGCGGGCGATGTGCCGGCCGTGGCGCGACTCGTCGCGATCGAGCTTGACGCGCTCGCGAAGGCGCGGGGCGGCGGGCACAGGTTGGACGGGCGTGTCAGTCAAGCGTCGTGGCTCCGGAAGCGGGTCGGGCGTTCAAGGTCGCAGCGTTGCCGCGGATTATTCCGGGACTTTGGCCCAGTCCTTCAAGAACTGCTCGTTGCCGCGATCCGTCAACGGGTGGTTGAACAGCTGGTCCAGGACGCCAAAAGGCACTGTGCAGACATCCGCGCCGATCTTGGCGGCCTTCAGCACATGCACCGGATTGCGCACCGACGCGACGAGCACCTGGGTCTTGAAGCCATAGTTGCGGTAAATCTGCACGATGTCCGCGATCAGCGCCATGCCGTCCTCGCTGATGTCGTCCAGCCGGCCGACAAACGGCGAGATGTACGTCGCGCCCGCCTTGGCCGCCAGCAGCGCCTGATTCGCCGAAAAGCACAGGGTCACATTGGTCTTGATGCCCTTGTCGCTCAAGGCCTTGCACACCGCGATGCCCTCGCGCGTCAGCGGCAGCTTGACCACGACCTGCGGCCCTTCTGCAGCGAGCGCGAGGCCCTGGGCCAGCATGCCGTCAAAGTCCATCTTCGTGCATTCGAGCGACACCGGGCCTTTAACCAGGTCGAGAATCTCGCGCTTCACGTCGTCAAAACGCCGCCCGGTCTTGGCGACCAGCGACGGGTTGGTCGTCACGCCGTCGAGGATGCCCCACGCCAGGGCTTTCTTGATTTCTTCGATGTGCGCGGTGTCGACAAAAAACTTCACAGGGCCTCCGGTCAGTCTGCAGCGTGGCGGCTTTGGATGCCGGCGACGCGGATTGGGATCATCACTTGGCTAGGAATTGTGCACCAGAAACCACGCGGCGAGCGCGCCGATCGCCACCGCCACCAGCCCGCCGATCACCAGCGGCAGCCGGCTTGCGCGCTCTTTGGGGATCACCATGCGCGGCTGCGACACCGGCTCACCCATTGTCTCCAGGCGATCTGCCAGCGCCGAGAGCCCGGCTTCCGCGGCGAGATCGTCCAGCGGCGCGCCGGACAGCCGGTCCAGCAGTGAGGTCACGTCCACCTTGGAGACGGACGGCGTCGTCAGGTCGCTTGGCCGCAGCGGCACTTGGCCGAGCATGGCGTCCAGATGGCCGACGCGCATCTGCTCTTGCATTTCGGCCCTCAGCAGCGTTGCGACGTCGAGCAGCTGCACTTCAGCCTGCTCTTCCAGGCTGTGCAAAAAGCCCGCCAGATCCGCTTGGGTCACGCGCAGGTTGTGCTTGAACAGGTAGGTCGCGAGCTCCTGCTCCAGCTCGCGGGCCGATTGAAACCGCCGCTTGGGATTCTTGGCCAACGCGCGCAGCACCACGGCGTCCAGTTCGGCGTCGACGTCGTGGCGCAGCTTGGACGGCTTGGGCACATCGCCGGCCTTGACCAGGTCGACCGTCTCGAGATCCGTCTTGCCGGCGAACAGCTTGCGCGCGCACAGCAGCTCCCACAGGATGATGCCCGCCGAGTAGATATCCGCCCGCGGATCTGCGGGCTTGCCCTCCACAACTTCCGGCGACAGGTAGCTGAATTTGCCCTTGACGACGCCGGCATCCGAGATCTGCACGTTGGACGCGGCGCGCGCGAGGCCAAAATCGGTCAGCTTCACTTCGCCCTGGCTCGACACCAGCACGTTGGGCGGCGACACGTCGCGGTGGACGATGCCCAGGGACTTGCCGTCCGCGCCGGTCTTTTCGTGCGCGTAGGCGAGCGCGCGCGCCAGCTCCGCCACCACAAAGCACGCGATCGGCACCGGAATGGCCCGGCCCTGATCCAGCGCGCGTTGCATCAGCCGCCGGAGGTTGCCGCCGTCGACGTATTCCATGGCGATGAAATACGTGTCGTCAACCTGGCCGATGTCGTAAATCTGCACGACATTCGCTTGGTTCAGCGACATGGACAGCCGCGCTTCATCCAGAAACATCGTGACGAATTTCTGGTCCCGGCACAGCGACGGCAAGATGCGTTTGATCGCCACCGGCTTCTCAAAGCCCTCGATCGAAATCGCCACGCCGCGGTAGATTTCCGCCATGCCGCCGGCGTCGATCTTGTCGATGATGCGGTAGCGTTGGTGGACGGAAGCCATGATCAACCCTTGGGCAGGACGACCCGCCCGGAGTATGCCGTGAGGCGGCAGGGTTGGGAAGTGCGGCGGCCGGCGGCGGTCGCCCCCGCTTAGCGCACGCGGTTGACACCTGCCGGAGGGTTTGGGAAGCTGCTTTGGCCTGCGATTGGGCCCGTTGGATGCATGTCCCCGCCCGTTCAGACTCCCGCGCTTGCGCCCCAACCGCCCCCGGAGATCGCGCCGGCGCAGCCACGAGTTGACGAGCGGCTGCTGTGGATCCTGAGCGGACTCATCTGGTTCGCGGGGCTGTCCCTCGCGCTGCGGCCAGAAGCTGCGCTGCGCGGGCGACCTTTGACTGAAGACGGTTTTTTTTCCCTGGCCGTTGCCCGGCAGCTGGCCCTCGGGCATGGACTGACGATCGACGGCGTGCATTGGGTCAACGGCTTCCAGCCGCTTTTCACCGTTGTGTGCGCGCTGCCCTTTGCATGGGTCGGCGGCGATCGGGCGGGCGGTTTGCGCGGGGTTCTGGTGTTGCACGCGCTCGTGCACGCGTGCGGCGCGTGGGCGTGCGGGCTCTTGGCGCGCGATGCGGTCACGGGAGTTCAGCGCCGGCGGCTGCGTCAGGCGTTGGGGACCGCGGCTTATGCGCTGTCGCCGGCGATTTTTCTCACGACGTTCAATGGTCTGGAGACGGGCGCAGTTCTGGCCCTGCTCGCCTGGATTTGGCGCTATTGGCAGGTGACCGGCGGCCAGACCCTGCGGCAGCTGGCGACTGCGGGCGCGCTGCTTGGCTTGCTCGTGCTGACGCGGATCGACGCGGCGCTGTTTGTCGTCATCGTCACCGTCGGGGTGCTGGTCAGTGGCGATGGCGCGTGGTGGGGACGTGTGCAACGCGCGGCTGCCATCGCGCTGCCCGCGGGCCTGGTTTCTGGGCCGTGGTGGCTCTATAACTACTTGGGTTTTGGCAGCCTGATGCCCACCAGCGGTCGCGCACTGACGGACGTCGGGGTGACGGCGGAGCGCACGCTGACGATGCTCCAGTCGGTCCAGATGTCCCTTGTGCCGCTGACCTACGTCGGCGCATGGGAGTCGTTTTGGCTGGTGCCCGTCCGATTGCTGCTGATCGTGCTCATCGTCGTCGGCGTCCGCCGGGCGCGGCGCGATGGGGACCTCGCGCAGGCGACGCCCGGGGTCGATCGCCGTGCCGCGCGCACGGGCCAATTTGCCCGCTGGATCGGCATGACGCTTCTTGTTTTTGTTGGCTATTACTGGGCGACGTCCGCGGCTTCCTGGTTCTATGGACGGTATCTGGCCGCCATCGGGGTGCCCATGACCGTGTACAGCGCCATCGCCCTGTCGGCGCTGGGCGGCTGGCAAGCCCGACTCCGTGGCATCGCGCTGACGGTGGCGGCGGGCGCACTTTTGTTTGGCGTGTGGCGGCTGCATACCTCGGCGCGTTTTGCAGGCGCGGTGTACGTGGATGATCAGCTGGCTCTGGTGCTGGAGCACGTTCCGCCGGGCGACGCGGTGGCGGCTGGCCAGACGGGGACGCTCGGCTTTTTCCGCGAGCGCGTGGTCAACCTGGACGGCAAGGTCAACCGGGACGCCTTGGTCTTTCGCCATGATATTGCGGGCTATTTGCGCCGCACAAACGTGCAGTGGTTCTGCGATTGGCCGCACTTTGCCACGCGCTATCTCGCTGATCCGCCTGGCAAGAATGGCTGGAAGCTGGTAGCCCAAAAGGGCCAGTTTCAGCTGTATCACCGTCCAACCGATGACCCAACACCGGCTGAACGGTAACTGAACACCGCGCCGCGGCTCCACCGGGCGAACGCGACGCGACCGCTTGCCGGTCTGCAGGATGTGCCGATGATGAACGTGCCGCTTCGGTCGCCCCGCCGTTCCCGTGCCTCCTGGGCTCCGGTGGTGGTGCTGCTGGGCGCGATCGTGGCGGCGTTGGGCGTCGCCGTCAGTCAGGATCCGACGACGTCCGTGATCGCGGCGGCGGTGATCGTCGCACCCTTCCTGCTCTACTTTTTGGTGACGCGCCCGCTGTTCGCCCTCGCGGTCACGAATTCGGTCCATGCCTACTCGATTGACCTGGGCGGCGGCTTCGTGTCGCCCTACAAGATCTCATTTGCCCTGGCGATCTTGACGACGGCTTATCACGTCCGCAAACGGGGCTCGCTGTTGCCTCTGCCGCGCGGGTTCTCGGTGGCGATGCTGGCGTTTACGATGCTGGTTATCCTGGGTGAAGTCTTCGCCGAGTACGAGTCGTCGCCGATGGTCCTCGTGGAGTTCGGTTCCAGCCTGCTGACATTCCTGATGGCATCCCAATTGATTGAAAAGACAAGTGATGGTTGGGTTCTCGCCAAGGTGAACGTCCTGAATCTGCTGCTCGTGACGGTCACGGTCTTGCGGGACGGGTCCTGGTCCATGCTGGAAGGCAACATGTCGCGTGCCAGCGGCATCATTGGCCAGCCCAACGCGCTCGGAATCTTCGCGGCCAACATTTTGCCCTTCGCTTTCGCGCTCTTGGTGACGCGCACAACGCAAACACGTTGGCGCGTGGTCGGCTTCATTGGCATCCTGGCGTCGGTCTATTGCCAGTGGGGCGCCGCGTCGCGCGGTGGCGCTAGCGCGGCGGTTGCCGCGACGGTGATCTTTGCCTGGATGGCCGGACGAACGCTCAGCCGACGCGTGCTTGCCATTGGCACCGCGGTGCTCGCGATCAACCTGGCGGTCATGGTCGCTCCCGCGTCGTTTACGCGCGTCACGGATACGTTCTCCGCCGGTGCGCAAGGTGGCACGATCGACACCTCCGAGCGCGCCGACCACGTCGCTTTGGGCGCCGAGATGTTTCCGCACCATCCCTGGCTGGGTCATGGCTTTTCCGCGTTTGGCTACGAGCGCTCGCGCACCACGGGCTCGTTGGGTCAGTCGCTGCACTCGGCCATCTTCGCGGTGCTTGTGTCCTATGGCGTTTTTGCGGGCATCTTGTTCGTGCTGATGCCGGTCGCTGGCATGTTCAGGGTGCTGTCGCGGCGGGACACTTCCCCGGATCGGCTCGTCGGCGTGGCTGCCGCCGCGGCGGTTGGCGGGGCATTCATCGCCAGCATCTCGGGCAGCAACATTTTTGGCTCGGAGAATTGGTCCAACATCGCGATTTGCTACATTTTGGCCTTGCGCATCGACGAAACCAACGACGCGTCGGCACGGCGGGCACGTCAGCCAGCCGCGACGCCTTGACCTGCCCCGATCGATGCTGCACTGTGGCAGGCGACTGCGTTGGGTTCAAAGCCATTGTCGCCTGCCCGAGGAGCCGATGCTCAAGATCCTCCGCACTTTCAATGGCCAGACGTGGTGTGGCGCAGCTTTGCTGCTGGTGCTCGGCGCCGTCTGCACGCCGACCTTCCACGCGGACACGCAGAGCTACTTGGATCACGCCATCGTGCGCGCGCCGGGCTACCCGCTGCTGCTGGACGCGGCCCAGCTGCTGGCAGGGCTGCACTGGCCGCGTCTGATCACGCTGCTCCAGGGCGCGCTCGCCGGTTGGACCATGCGCCATTTGACACTCGCCTTGCGCGCACGGTTCGCCATCCCGCCGGGGTTGGCGCTGTTTCTTGGTGCGTTGGCGGCGCTGCCGCAATTGGTCTGGATTCCCAGCTTGTTGACGGAATCGGTGGGTCACAGCCTGTTTCTCGTCCTGCTGGCCGCGCTGCTGCGGGCGACCCTCACGCAGCCGGTTCGGCAATTTGCGATCGCTGCGTTGGCGTTGGCGCTGTCGATCGCCATCCGGCCGCACTTCGTGTTCGTGGGTCCGGTGCTCTGGCTGCCGGCGCTGGCGCTTGCGTGGCAGGCGCGGTCACGTCGTCTCGCCGTCCAGCTGTGCGGGCTGACGCTGGGCGCGGTTTTGGCCGGCACATGCGGTCAGGTGCTGGGCAATGGGGTGACGCACGGACTGCCTGTCCGCTCCGCCGCTCTGGGCATGCACGCCGCCGCGGTGCAGTTGTACCTCGCGACGCCGCAGGAGCTGGCCACGCTGCAGCAGCCGGGTGACCAGGCGATCGTCGCGCCGCTGGGTCGTTTCATGCTGGACAAGCGGCTTTTCAGCGGCAGTGTGCCGGGGGCGACGGACACCGTCGACGGGTTCAACCTCGCGTTTGACGGCATCATTTACGCCGGGCTGGTTCCGCAAGCGCGCGTGCGGCTGGGCCACGAGGTCCTGACGGCAGCCGACTGGCTGGAGCTCGATCGCGTCGGCAAGCACCTTGCCGCCCGTTTGGCACGCCAGCACCCGATGGCGTTCGTGCGCCACGTCGCCCAGCAGCTGTATGCGGGCGGCGCGCTGCTGGTGTTGACGCTCGCGTCTGTGCTGTGGGGCGCCTGGACCGCGCTGCGGCGGCAGAGCCCCGAGGGCCTGCTGCTGGCGACGGTCTCGGTGCTCGCGCTGGCCAATCACCTGGAAGTCGCGCTGGTCCAGGTGACGCGGATGCGTTATGTGATGAGCACGGACCTGGCGCTCGTGGTCGTTGTGCTGGCCATCGTCGGGCGGGAACGGACGCCGGGACTGGATGCGGCCCCGGATGCGCGCGCGCCAGCGCCCTTCGCGTGACACAATGCCGACAAAAGCCCTCGCCTTGAGCGGTTGCGCGGCTTGCCGTTCAGCGGCAGCGGCGCGACACTAGCGGCCGCGATGGCGGCGGCGGTCTCCGTGCCCCCTCGCTCGGACGTGGCACATGGCCTTCACGTACAGCCGCATTGGACTTCGCATTGCCGTTCCGGCAGTTGTCGTCGCAATCTGCTTGGTGGGCGCGCTGTTTTTCGTCCAGCGGCGCGACTCGGCGCAGCAGAGCACGGACACGCTGGACGTGTACGCCGACCTGGTCAACCGGATGGTGCTCAGCGATCTGCGCGAAGCCATGCTGGCCAAGGATAGGCCGCGGATTCAGCGTGAACTGAGTCGTTTCGCGGAGATGCAGCCGATCAAGTCGCTGCGGATTGTCAACAAGGAAGGCAAGGTGGCGTTTGCCACCGACGCCACGGCGCTGGGCACGACGATGCACCGGACCGACCCGAGCTGTGTGTCCTGCCACCAGCCGGGGATTGCGCCCCAGCGGCGGGCCCGCGCGCTGCGGTTTGTCACGGCGGCGGGCGAGCACATCTACCGCGCCGTGCAGCCGATCGTGCTGGACGAAGCGTGCCTGCATTGCCACGACCAGCCTGAAGGCGCGACGGTCGGCGTGCTGCTGATTGACCTGGACGACGACGCGCTGACCGGCCAGCAGGAGGCGAACAGCCGGCGCACGATCTGGGCCGGCGTGCTGGCGACGCTTTTGCTGTTCGTGCTGATCGCGGCGCTGCTCGGACGCAACGTCGTGTTTCGCCTGCGGCATTTGCGCCACCTGCTGGACCTGCTGCGCACCGGCGCGCGGGCGACGGTTCTTTCGGTTGGCGCTGCGGATGAAATCGATGACGTGACGCGGGCGGTCCAGGCGCTGACGCTCGACCTGGATGGCCGTTTGGGTCAGGAACGGGCGAATCGGCGGCTGGCCGGTGTGCTGGAGCGTCAAGCCGGGCCGGTGCTGCTCATCGACAACCGCGGCTGGATCGTCGCAGCCAATCGGCTGGCGACCGGCCGTTTTGGTCACGATGGCGTCCCCATCGCCGGCTGCTGGGCGTTGCAAGTGCCCGGCATGACTGCGGAACTGCTGTCTGCGGCCCACGAGCTTGGCTGGGCGTTGCCCGAGGGCGAAACCGAGGGGCCGGCGCTGATGGCACTGTGCGACCCGTCAGGCGGGCGCGCGGCGGTGCTGGCGCTGTGGATGGCGCCGGAAGATGCGGCGGTGCAGGCCGACTACCTGCCACTGGCGGCGGCGGCCCACAACGCCGCATGGCAGCTGTACGGCACGGTGCTGGCGGAGTCGGTGGTGCCGGCGCCGCAAGGCGGCTCGACGGTGCTGCGGTTTGACGCCCGGCTGGGTCGCGTGCGGCGGCTGGCGGCTGACCTGGCCGGCATGGGACGTGAAGCGCACGATGAACGCGAGGATGTGGACCTCAAGTCGCTGGCGCTCATCTTGCTTTGGGACTTGAAGCGCGAGGCGCCCGCGGTGCGCTGGCACACGCTGCAGGAGACAACGGCGCAGACCTTTGGCGTGCGCTATCAGCTGCGTGAGCTGATGCAGCGGCTGGCCCGGGCGGCCGCCGAGCAGGCAGGCGCGGACGGCCACGTGGTGGTTTTTGCCCATGAGACGGCTGGCTCGGTCTTTCTCGCGGCATGGGCCAGCCGGCCAGGGGGCCAAGTGGTGCTCGATCCCGCCGATGCACCAGCCCTTGCGCGCGCCGTCGCGGTGGCGCATGGCGGTGGCGTGGAAGTCGATCCCGCGTTCGATCTCTCTGAAACGCCTGGATTTTCCGCGCTGAAGCTGCCTTGTGCGCCGATCGGCACGTTGTACGTCGCGGAGCTGGCGCTGCACGCTTCGCCGCGCTCTTCCACTCGGACATGGCATGAACCCACCACGCGAACGTGATGCAGACATGCCAGTGCGAAATGGCCTGTTCACAGGCCAACAATTGGCATTTTCGCTGAATGTTGTGCCTTCCCCGCCGCGCGTACCTTGTGTCTCAGCAAGCCCGCTCACCAGCCGCCGATCCCAGGCGGCGCACCCCGGGCCGCGCTGCGGAGGCACACCATGGACACCACCTATTTTGGCCAACTCCTGCTCTCTCTGGTCTTTTTCACCCCGGGTGTTGTCCTGTTCGCGGGCTTGGCGCTGGTCGGCGTGCTCATGGTCCTGGAAAAGACCGCATTGCGCGCGCAGCCGCTTCGCAGCGTCGGGCCGCAGGGCCGCCTGTCGGCTGTCAACCCGGGGCCCGGACCTATCGTCCACGCGTTCAAGGACAGCATCGCACCTGCCACAAGCGACGCCGAGCCGCGTCCGCATTCGGCCCATTCTACCGCCAATCCTTGGTCGTAACCCCGCGTCCCGGAACTTGGCAAGCGCTCTGCGCGCTGGAGGATCGCTTCCATGAATCGCATCGATTCCTTTCTTGAACGGCTCGCCCAGTCGCCGGATGTGGGCACCGCGCAGCAGCCCTCCTGGCAACGCCGGGCGCGGCTGATTGCCCGCATCAGCCTGCGTTACTTCTGGCTGTACCTGCTGCTGCTCATTGGCGCGACCGTGTGGGTCGCGGCGTCCGGCATGGACGTCTATCACCGCACGGAGATGCCGCAATTTTGCAATAGTTGTCATGAGATGGGTCACAATTTCTCCACGTGGGAAGGCTCGCGCCACGGCTCGATCCGTTGCATCGATTGCCACGCGCGACCGGGCTTGACGGGCTACGCCGCTGCCAAGCTGGCCGGCATCGCGCAGCTGTACACGCACGTGACGGCCAAGACGATTTCCGACATTCACCTGGAAAAGCGTCACGAAGACATCGTCAGCGAGAACTGCGTGCGGTGCCATGCGGAGACGGCGCGCGCGGCCGATCGGCACAACCGCGTGATGGCACACAAACGCCACGCGGAGCTTGGGCTGGCGTGCGTGACCTGCCATTCGGGCGCGGTGGCGCACCCGACGGCGGCGCAGGCCAAGGACCCGCTGGCGGGCATCGTGGAGACCAAGAAGTGCTTCGAATGCCACGACGGCAAACACCAGCAAGGGCTGACGCCGGCGACGGCGAAGGCGGCGTTTGCGGCGACGAACAAGGATTCGTGCCAGAAATGCCATCCGGATTCAGCCTATGGCAAGGAACACGGCGGCGGCAGCGAGTGCCTGGACTGCCACGAGATCGCCAAGGGTCAGCTGCACTACCAAATGGACAAGCAGAATCAGGGCGCGATTTGCGCCAAGTGCCATGACCCGCCGAAAGACCTGAAGTCGACGCACAAGCCGTTCGCGCAAAACAAGTGCGGCGAGTGCCACAAGGTCATGGCGCCGGCCTACCTGTTCCGCTTTGGCCCCAAGCCGGACGAGAATTTCTGCCTGCGCTGCCATGAGGACGTCGCCGGCGCGCTGGCCATGCCCAACGCCACGACGCTGACGCAGTTCGCGGACGGCAAGGAGGACCGCCACCGGCAGCACGCGGACGACATCGGCCATAGCCCCGATTTGTGCCTGAAATGCCATGCGGCGCACGGCTCCGAAGCGGTGCGCGCGATGGTGCACCTGAAGGCACCGGACGCGGACGCCAAGCCGGGCGTGTTCACCGCGACGCCGACCGGCGGCAGCTGCACCGGCGCCTGCCACGACGACGACACAAGGCAGTACGACCGGACGGGCAAAAAGCCCGCCATTGCGGCCCCTGCTGCCACCACCGGTACGGAGGAATAGCCATGATTCGCCGCCGATTCCTGATTTATTTCCTCATTCTGTCGGCCATTACCATCGTCGCGACCGTGGCGTTTGAGACCTGGTCTTTCCGCCGCGCGATCAACCACTCGCTCGACCAGAACCTGCTGTTTGCCCGCAGCGTGGCGCGCGTCGTCGGCGGTCTGGTGGATGCCGAGAAGGCCCAGCTCAAGGACCTGCTGGACGCCAGCGTCAAGCCGGACCTGGATGCCAAGGCGCTGGCCGCGTTGCTGGCGACCGTGCGCGCGGAGACGCTGGACAACGACGGCGTGGCGCTGTTTGACCAGACCCGCCAGCTGATCGCCGCCGATGCGAACCCGGCGGGGCTGCCGCCGAGCGACGTGCTGCTGGCGCTGTTGCGGCGCGCGGAAGTGTCGCCGGCGCCGGTGGTGACGGACCTCTGGAAAGGCTTGGACAAGCACCCGCGGATCGCGATTGCCCAGGGCCGCTCGACCGGCCAGGGCGCGGAAAAGAAGTGGCGGGCAGCAGTGGTGTACCTGCGGCTGGACGCGCCAAATTTCCAACGTGTTTTCAGCTACTTTCTCGTCAACGAGCAGTCGCGGCTGCAGCTTCTGGACTCCACCGGTGTGGCGCTGTTTTCGACGCAGGCCGACGAGCGCTACATCTCGGCGGTCCACGGCACGTATTTCACGGATAAGGTGCGGCTGGGCGGCGAGGCGCAGATGCAGTGCCATTCCTGTCACAAGAAAGGCCAGGAAAAATCAGCACATGAGGAGCCGTCGCGCGAGGCCGAGATCACGACCGTCGCGCCGGTGCCGGGGACGCCCTGGACCGTGACGGTGCGCGAAGGCACGCAGCGGCTGTACGCGCCGATGGTGGAGACGGTGTACGCGTCGACCGCGCTTGTATGCCTGATTTTCGGCTGTTTTGTCGGCTTTTTCCTGCTGCTGTCGCGGCGCGTGCTGCGGCCGATGCGCCAACTGACCGAGACGGCCAATGCGCTGGTGCTCGAGCATGGCGCGTCGGTCAACGGTCACGATGAGTTCAGCCAGCTGGCCCACTCGTTCGAGGCGATTCGCGCCAAGCCGGGTGTGGCGCCGGTGGTCCGTCTGCCTGTGCCCGCGCCGTCGGTGCGCGTGTCGCAGCCCATCCAGCCGCTGCTGGACATCCGCCAGAACCTGATGAGCCTGGCTGAAGGCGTCGCCGCGAGCAAGGCGGTCAGCTCCGTGCTGCTGCACCTGCGCGGCGGCCCGCTGGGGGGAGACTTTTTTAGCGCGCACGGCATCACGCTGCGGGCGGAAGGCGCGATGGGCGAGCTGCTGGAGTCGGTGGCGAACGGCCGCGTGCAGGTGCCCGTCGCCGATCTGGAAGCGCGCGGCGTGGCGCTGGAAAACGCGCATGGCACCAAGCTGTTCTACGTCCAGCGGATCGCCGTGCCGGACGCGCTGGAAGGCGAGCTGTGGATCGGCGTGCCGGAGGCCAGCGAGTCGCTCGCCCGGCTGATTGGTCCGACGATGGCGGTGATTGGCGGCCAGGTGCAGTCGCTGGTGGAACGCAGCCTGCTGTACGAGCAGCTGCGGCTGGAGCAGGAGCACAAGAACCGCATGCTGCGGCACCTTTTTGAGGCGGAGGCCGAGGAGCGCAAGCACATCGCTCGGGAGATCCACGACGAGACGGCGCAGGAATTGACGGCGCTGGCGCTGCAGCTGGAGACGGTGCCGTGCGATGGCTTGCCCGAGGTCGAGGCGCAGCTGGAGAAGGCGAAACTGTTGGTGAAACGCATTCTGGACGGCATCAACCGGCTGGTGCGGCGGCTGCGGCCGGCGGTGCTGGACGACATGGGGCTGGTGGAGGCCGTGCGCGCGACCGGCCAGAACATCTTGACGGCGGCGGGGCTGAAATTCACGCTGGACGTGGTCGGCGGCGAGACGACTGTGCCCAAGGACGTGGAAAATACGGTGTATCGCGTGTTCCAGGAGGCGGCGACCAACATCGTGCGCCATGCCCAGGCCAAGCGCGTGACGATGCGGCTGCACATGGAGCAGGGCGCCCGCGGCCAGCCGGGGCGGCTGATGGGCTGGATCGAGGATGACGGTCGGGGCATGGACCCTGCGCTGTTGACCACGACGGCGCCGCGGCCGCGCTGGGGCCTGCTGGGCATGCGCGAGCGCATTGTGCAAATGGGCGGTACAGTCGAGTTTGAGACCGCGCCCGGCGGCGGCCTGCGCATCGTGTTCGATGTGCCGTTCCACACGTAGCCGAGGAGGGCAAAATGGCCTGGCAGCCGAAGATTATTCTGGCAGACGACCATGGGCTGGTTCGCGAAGGAATTCGAGGGCTTCTGGAGGCCCGGATGCCGGAGGCGCTGATCGTGGCGGAAGCGGCGACGGGACGCGAAACGCTGCGCGAGTGTGCGCGCCACCAGCCGGACTTGCTCGTGCTGGACATCTCGATGCCCGACCTGAGCGGCCTGGACGTGCTGGCGGAGCTGCACACGGTCAGCCCGCACACGAAGGTGGCGATTGTCTCGCAGTACACCGATCGGGCGTACGTGATCCGCGCGCTCAAGCTCGGCGCCAAGGGCTACCTGCCCAAGGGCGTCATGGCGCGCGAGCTGGTCGCGGCGCTGCGCAGCGTGCTGGAAGGGCGGACGTGGCTGGATCCGTCGGTGGCGGACCTGGTTGTGGAGGCTGCGCTGCACCCGGAGACGGCGCCGGAAGACCAGGAGCTGGCCGGGCTGTCGCCGCGGGAGCGCGAAGTGCTGACGCTGATCGCCGAGGGGCGCACGGGGCCGGAGATCGCGAAAATTCTAGGCATTTCCGCGCACACCGCCAACCGCCATCGCGCCAACCTGATGGAAAAACTGCACATCCACAACAAGACTGATTTGGTGAAGTTGGCGCTGCGGCTCAACGTCGTGCAGTCGTAGCCAAACTTGCTGAGCTTCGTCCAACACCAAACGCCTCCGTCAGACCTGTTGCAGTTCTGTCGGGGACCGCAAACGTGCACCTCCGGTGGCACGCCGCGGATCGGAAACGGTGGATCGCGAACTGGGGTCGGCGCGTACAGTTCTGGACAAGCCCGATCCGTGCGGGCACTCTCCGGCCCTTGACCGGGTGGTGCCGATGCGCGTCTTGCTGCTGCTATTGGGGATTTTGCTGCCGTGTTCGGCACTTGCCCAAGGCGATCCGCTGGGCCATTCGGACCGTACCGCCAGCCTGTACCGGGATGTGCTGCGTCTGGGCGCGGACGGGGATCCGCTGGTCCCGCTGTCCGTGCTGAGCAACCAGGACCGCGTGGAGATCTCTGCGCCCGGCGGGCTTCGCATCCTGGGTACCGGCGATGGCCAGGTCGAGTTCCGCGTCCAGGGCGCGGTCGACGTGCAAGCCCAGGACGCCAAGCCAGCGATTTTGCAGCACTACGTCGTGCTCGCGCAGGCACCGGATTGGGATTTCGACGTGCTGCGGCAAAAACGCACGCTGTGGAAAGAGCGCGGGCTGGCGATCAAGACCGTGACCAGCGGCGCGACGTACAGCTTGAAAGGCCGCTCGTTTGACACGCGCCAGACGCTGCTGTGTCTGGACGCGATTTTTGCCGATCACGCCGCGGCGGAATCGACCGCGCAGGGCCTGGAGCAGCAGTTCGGCGAGGACTTGCAGACGCACGCGATGGTCGGCCAGCCGCCGAGCGCGACGCTGGTGGTCAAGAGCGGCTCGGGTGAGGTGCGCGCGGCGGACGTGCTGTGGTTCGAGAGCATGGGCAAGGGCATGCTCCACGTCGTCGGCACGCGCAAAGGCCAGCGCGTGGAGCGCGAGCTGCCCGGCCGCGTGTATGTGGTGCCGAGCAACGATCACGGCCTGGAGGTTGTGAGCGAGGCTGCGCTGGAGCAGATCCTGGAAGGCGTTGTGGCGTCTGAGATTTTTCACTCGGCACCGGAGGCGACGCTGCGGGCCCAGGCGGTCGCCGCGCGCACGGACATGCTGGCCAAGGTCGGGACGCGGCACGCCACGGATCCGTTCGCGATTTGCTCGGAAGTGCACTGCCAAGCGTACACCGGTGCGGGCAAGGTCAGCGCGCGCATCGCCCAGGCGGTACAGGACACGCGCGGGCTGGTGATGGTGAACGTCGAGGGCCGGCTGATTGACGCGTATTATCATGCAGTTTCGGGCGGACACACCGAAAACAACGAGCTGGTTTGGCCCGGTCGGCCCCAAGAGGCACTGCGCGGTGTGGCGGACCTGCTGCCGGGCGGCAAGGATCCGCTCGCGGCGGGCGCGACCGATGAAGCGGTGGCGGCGCTGCTGGCGGGCAAGGACGAGAGCTGGGCGGCGTCGTCTGGGCTGAACGGCGAAGCGTGCCGCTGGCGGACCGAAAAAAGTGCCGCGGACATTCGCGAGAGCGCGCAGCTGGCCAAGTCGGTCCAGTCGATGCGCGTGACCCAGCGCGGCGTATCGGGTCGCGCCATCGAGATCGAACTGACGCTGGTCGACGGCAAGAAGAAGAAGCTTTCCGGCGAGCTGCACATCCGCAAGGCGCTGGGCGGCTCGGCGGGACCCAAAGGGCTCCGGTCGTCGCTGTTTCTGGTCAAGCCGGGGCCGCTGGGGGCCGATGGCGCGCCGCAGAGCTGGATTTTTACCGGGGCTGGCTTTGGCCACGGCGTGGGCATGGACCAGACGGGCGCTTTTGGCCGCGCCAAAGCCGGGCAGGATTTCCAACAAATTCTGCAGGCTTACTACAAGGCCGTGAAGATCGAGAAGGTGTACTGACGATGGCTGGTTCCAGCTTTGGTCAAAGCTTTGTGGTCACCACGTTTGGCGAGTCGCATGGCTCGGCCGTTGGCTGCGTCGTCGACGGTTGTCCCGCCGGCGTGCCGCTGGACATCGAGGCGATTGCCCACGCGCTGGAGCGCCGCCGACCGGGGCAAACGGCGCTGACGAGTCCGCGCCGGGAACTCGACCAGCCGCGCATCCTGTCGGGCGTTTACCAGGGCCTGACGCTGGGCACGCCGATCGCGATCAGCGTGGAAAACACCAACGCGCGCGCCAAGGATTACGAGGCTTGGCACGACCGGTTTCGGCCAGGACACGCGGATTTCACGTGGTTTGCGCGGTTTGGCCACCGCGATCCCCGCGGCGGCGGCCGGGCGAGCGCGCGCGAGACGGTCGGGCGCGTGGCGGCGGGCGCGGTGGCCGAAGCGCTGCTGGCGGCATTGGCGGCGCGGGCACAACGGGGCGCCCCGCGGATTGTCGCGTGGACCCAGCAAATTGGCGAGATTGCAACGGAAATCGCGGCCCCGCTCGACCGTGCGGCGGTCGATGTCAGCCCCGTTCGCTGTCCCGATGCCCAGGCCAGCGCCGCCATGATCGCGGCGATCGAAGCGGCGCAGCGCGACCGCGACAGTCTGGGCGGCGTCGTGCGCTGCGTCGTGACGGACCTGCCGCCGGGCTTGGGCGACCCGGTTTTTGACAAGCTGACGGGCCTGTTGGCGCACGCGCTGGCGTCGCTGCCCGCGGTGCGCGGCGTGCTTTTTGGCGACGGGCTGGCGGCGGTCGCCATGCGTGGCAGCCAGCACAATGACCCGTTCACCCGCTCGCCGGATGGCCGCATCGCGACGACGACGAACCACCACGGCGGCGTGCTGGGCGGCATTTCCACCGGCATGCCGCTGCGGTTGGACGTTCTGTTCAAGCCGGTCGCGACGATTCCCCAGCCGCAGCAGGCCATCGGTGCTGAGGGCCCGCCGGCGCCGCTGACCGTGCTCGGGCGCCACGATCCGTGCGTCGTGCCGCGCGCAGTGCCGATTGTCGAGGCCGCCGTCGCGCTCGTGCTCGCGGACCTCTCGCTTCGCCAAGGACGATTGTAAATGCCGGCTTTTTTGCTGATTGTTTGTCTGCTGCTGGGCAGCTGCGCGCGCCTGACGGAGCAGGTGACGCTGCGGGCTGAACCGCTGGAGCCGCCGCGGATCGTGCGGGTGCAGCTGGGCGAACGGCTCGCGGTCGCGGGCACGCGCGAGGGCGACGTCGTGCGCGCGCAGGTGACGCGCCTGCAGCGGTGCGCGGACGTGCAGGAGCAGCGCGCGGAGGGCTTTCGCCGCGTCAACCGGCAGCCGGACGGCAAGTCGCTGGTGGCGGAGTGGGTGTTCGGCAGCCTGTTCACGGCCGGCGGCCTGGGGCTCATTGCGTGGACGGCGCTGTCACCGGTGGATTTGTCGGTCAGCACGGACAACGCGCCGGTGAACTACGGCTACGGCGCGGCGATCGCGGCGCTGGGCGCGGGGCTGCTGGCGGGCGCGATCTACGACCAGTCGCTGACCGGTACGCACGAGGAGTCGCTGGGCGAGCGCGTCCTGCGCAAGGAAGGCCCGGAGCAGGTCTGCGGCCAGACGCCGGCGACGGCCGGGCAGGTGCGGTTGACGCTGCCGGACGGCGCGCAGCTGGAAGCGGCGGTACCGCCCGATGGCGAGGCGCGTATCGCGCTGCCGGCAGATTGGCAAAAGCGCCTGGACCGCGAGGGCAATCGGCGCGCGACGCTGGAAGTGATCGGCGACGCCCGTTCCCAGGTGCGGCTGGAGCTGTGAGCCGGTCCGCGGTTGCGCCCCGGGCCACGTCCGCCTACAGTCGCCAGTTCGGAGGTTCGCCGTGACGGTTCCCTTTGGCTGCATCGCAATCGCGTGGTTCATGGCCTATCCGCCGTCCTGGGCGGCCGTGCTGTGGATGCTGAAAAACGGCGGCTTCGACAACCATTTGCCGCGACGTCAGGCCGCGCAGTTGCAGGGCTTTCCCCAGCGCGCCAAGTCGGCGCATTACAACTGTCTGGAGGCACTGCCGGGTTTTGCCGCGGGCGTGCTCGTTGCGCACTTGGGCGGTGGCGATCCGGCGCGTGCGACGCAACTGAGCGTCGCGTTCATCGCCGTCCGATGTGTCTATGTTGGCGTTTATCTTGCAGATTTCGCCACGCTGCGCTCCACCATCTGGACCGTGGGCCTGATGCTGAACGCCGGGCTCTTCCTTCTGCCAGTCCTGAAATAGCCGATGCTCGTCCACTTCAGCAAATATCACGGATTAGGTAATGATTTCGCGGTGATGGATGCGCGCGATCTAACCGCGACGTTTGCCGGCGTGCTGGGTCAAAGACTCTGCGATCGCTTTCGCGGCATTGGCGCGGACGGCGTGCTGCTGTGGACCGGTACGCTGCAGCAGCCGCGGATGACGGTCGTGAACGCCGACGGCAGCATTGCCGAGATGTGTGGCAACGGGCTGCGCTGCTTTGTCAAACACCTGCTGGACCGCCACCTGCGGCAGGCCGACGCGCTGGATGTGCTGACCGGCAATGGCCTCTTGCACTGCGCGGCGACGCGCGGTCCCGACGGCACCGTGGCCACCGTGGCCGTGCAGATGGGCGCCGCGAGTCACGCGCCGGAGCGGGTCCCGCTGGCGCAGGCGATGCCGCTGCTGGATCAATCGGTGCGCGCCGCCGGCCTGGACGTGCGGTTGACGGCGCTGAGCCTGGGCAACCCGCACGCGGTGACGTTTGACGCAATTTCCCTTGAGGATCGCGTACGTGTGGCGCCGCTGCTCGGCCAGCACCCGCTGTTTCCGCAGCAGGCCAACATCGGGTTCGTGCAGATCTTGGCCGGCGAGGCCCCGCGGATGCAGGTGGACGTGTACGAACGCGGCTGCGGCTGGACGCAGGCGTGCGGCACGGGTGCGACGGCGGCGGTCATTGTCGCGGTGGAATCGGGGCGCATGCCGCGCAACACGGAAATCGCCGTCAAGCTGCCCGGTGGCTGGCTGGCGATCGGCGTGGCGGACGACGGTCAGGCGACGATGCGCGGCCCGGCAGTGCACGTGTTTGATGGCGCGGTCGACCTCGAAGCGCTGCTCGCCGCGGACCTGACATGCTGAGTCTTATTCGCAGCCAAACCGTGCGGCTGAGACCGGTTGCGTTTCCGACGGGTACCGCGCGCGCGCCCCTCTGGCGGCACGCTGCGGATCGGGAACGGCTGACCTTGAGCCTGCGTCGGAGCGCCTAGATGGCGCCGCAGGATCCGGTCGCACTGCTGTGCTTGCACCTGGTCGTCGTGCTGCTGGCGGCGCGGTTGGCGGGCCACATCGCGATCCGCCTGCATCAGCCCGCAGTGCTGGGGGAGTTGCTCGCAGGCGTGGTCCTGGGCGCGTTGCCGCTTGCGCCGCTGCACGCGATGCGGACCGACGGCGCTCTGGAACTGCTGGCGCAGCTCGGCGTCCTGCTGCTGCTGTTTCAGGTCGGGCTGGAGTCGACCGTGCGGCAGATGCTGGCGGTGGGCGCCGCGGCGGTTCGCGTGGCGGCCATTGGCGTCCTGGTGCCAGTCGGGCTGGGCTGGCTGGTCGCGCGCGCGCTGTTGCCGCACGAGCCGGCGACCGTCCATGCGTTTCTGGGCGCGACGCTCGCGGCGACGAGCGTGGGCATCACCGCCCGCGTGCTGCGCGACGTGGGCGCGAGCCAGATGGACGCGGCGCGGCTCATCCTCGGCGCCGCGGTCATCGACGACGTCCTGGGGCTGGTGCTCCTGGCGGTCGTCACGGGCGCGATCGCGACGGGCGGGGCGCCGCAGCCAACGGAGGTCCTGCTGATTTGTGGGAAATCCATCGGCTTTCTCGCGATTTCGTTGTCGGCCGGCGTCTGGGCGGCGCCGCGACTGATGGGAGCGGCCGCGCGACTGCGGGCATCCGGCGCGCTGCTCGCCGCCGGTCTCGGATTGTGCTTTGGTTTTGCCTGGCTGGCATCCGTCGCCGGGCTCGCGCCGATCGTCGGTGCCTTCGCCGCCGGTCTGGTCCTGGAGGATGCGCACTTTCGCGATTTCACCGCGCGTGGCGAGCTCGGCCTCGACCAGCTCGTGGCGCCCATCGGCGAGCTGTTCATCCCGGTGTTCTTTGTGCTGATGGGCATGCGCACGGACCTGACCAGCCTCGCCGTGCCCGGAGTGCCGCTGCTGGCGCTGGCGCTCACGGTGGTCGCGGTCGTCGGGAAGATCGTCGCTGGGCTCGGCGCTCCGCGCGGTGTGGACCGTCTCGCCGTCGGCCTGGGCATGATTCCGCGCGGCGAAGTCGGCCTGATTTTTGCCGGCATCGGCCTCGGGCTGCGCATCCAGGGCGAGCCGGTCGTCACGTCGCAGACTTACGGGGCCGTGCTCACCATGGTCATCGCCACGACGCTCATCACGCCACCGCTGCTGCGCTGGCGCCTCGCCCGCATCCGTCAGTCCGCGTAGCGAAATTCAAACTTGCCGGCCGCGACGTCCACGACGATGTGGCTGCCCGCCGGATACCGCCCTTCCAGCAGCTGCAGCGCCAGCGGGTTCTCCAGCCGCTGCTGCAGCACGCGCTTCAGCGGCCGCGCGCCATACTGCGGGTCGTAGCCCTCGTGCGCCAGCAGCTTGCGCGCCTCCTCGGTCACCGTGAGCCCCAGCTTCTTGTCGTCGAGGCGTTTGCGGAACCGCTGCAGCTGGATGTCGACGATTTTCTCCATATCCTCCTCTCGCAGCCGGTTGAAGAACACGATTTCGTCAATGCGATTGAGGAATTCCGGGCGGAAGTGCCGCCGCAGCTCGCCCTGGACGATCTCGCGCACGCCCTCGTCGTTGGCGTCCGGTGCCTCCAGGATCGCCGCGGAGCCGACATTGCTGGTCATCAGCACGATCGTGTTGCGGAAGTCCACCGTACGGCCCAGGGAATCCGTCAGCCGCCCTTCATCCAGCACCTGCAGCAGCACGTTGAGCACGTCCGGGTGTGCCTTTTCGATCTCGTCAAACAGCACAACGGAATACGGCTTGCGGCGCACGCTCTCGGTCAGCTGGCCGCCTTCCTCGTGGCCGACGTAGCCCGGCGGCGCGCCAATCAGCCGCGCAACCGTATGTTTTTCCATGTATTCGCTCATGTCGATGCGGATCATCGCCCGGTCGTCGTCAAACAGATACTCTGCCAGCGCCTTGACCAGCTCGGTCTTGCCCACGCCCGTCGGTCCCAGAAAAATGAACGAGCCCATCGGCCGGTTGGGATCCTGCAGGCCCGAGCGCGACCGCCGCACAGCGTTGGCCACCGCCGCGATGGCCTCCTCCTGATGCACCACACGGTTGCGCAGCGGCTCCTCCAGGCGCAGCAGCTTGTGCATCTCGCCTTCCAGCATCTTGGTCACCGGCACGCCCGTCCACGCCGCCACGACTTTGGCGATCTCGTCTGGCGACACCTCTTCGTTCAACAGTTTCCCGGTCTTTTGCGCCTCAGCCAGCTTGTCCTGCGCGTCCTGGATCGCGCGCTGCAGGTTGGGAATCTCGCCATAGCGCAGCTTCGCCGCTGTCTCGTTGTCGTAGCGCCGCTCCGCCGCCTCCAGCTGGTGATTCAGCTCCTCCAGCTGCTCTTTTTGCGTCCGCAGTCCGTCAATCAGCGACTTTTCCCGCTGCCATTCCGCCTTTTTGCCCAGCGTCTCCTCTTTGAGCTCAGCCATCAGCTTCTGCAGGTCCTTCAGGCGATCGACCGACGCTGCGTCCTTTTCGCGCTTGAGCGCCGCAGCCTCGATCTCCAGCTGTTGCAGCCGCCGCTGCATCTGGTCGATTTCCGTCGGCAAGCTATCGATTTCAATGCGCAAACGGCTCGCCGCTTCGTCTACCAGATCGATCGCCTTGTCCGGCAAAAACCGGTCGGTGATGTAGCGGTCGGACAGCGTCGCCGCCGCCACCAGAGCCGCGTCCTGGATGCGCACGCCGTGGTGCACCTCGTACTTGTCGCGCAGTCCGCGCAGGATGCTGATCGTGTCGGGCACGCTCGGCTCGTCGCACATGACGGGCTGGAAACGCCGCTCCAGCGCCGCATCTTTCTCAATGTATTTGCGGTATTCGTCCAGCGTCGTGGCGCCAATGCAGCGCAGCTCGCCGCGGGCCAGCGCCGGTTTGAGCATGTTGCTCGCGTCCATGGCACCGTCGCCCTTGCCGGCGCCGACAAGGTTGTGCAATTCATCAATAAAAAGAATAACTTCTCCCTGCGCGTCGTTCAACTCCTTCAACACAGCCTTCAGGCGCTCCTCAAACTCGCCGCGGTATTTCGAGCCCGCGACCATCGACGCCAAGTCCAGCGCCAAAAGCTTTTTGCCTTTCAAGCCTTCTGGCACATCGCCCGCCACGATGCGCTGCGCCAGACCTTCCGCGATCGCCGTCTTGCCCACGCCGGGATCGCCGATCAGCACCGGGTTGTTCTTGCGCCGCCGGCTCAAAACCTGCATCACGCGGCGGATTTCCTCGTCGCGGCCCACGACCGGGTCCAGCTTGCCCTGAGCCGCTACCGCCGTCAGGTCTCGGGCATATTTGTCCAGCGCCTGGAACTGCGACTCCGCGTCTTCCGAGGTCACGCGCTGGCTGCCGCGCAACGGCTTCAAATTCGCCAGGATCTTCTCGCGGTTCAGCCCGCGTTCGGCCAACGCGCGCCCCGCCGCGCCTTTGCGATCGTGCAGAAACGCCAAAAAGAGGTGCTCCGTCGAGACAAAATCGTCCTTGAACTTGCCGCGCTCGTCCTCAGCGGCTTCAAAGAAGGCCTGCAAGCGATCACCGCCGACCAGCCCCTGGCCACCGCCGCCTTTGACTGCCGGAATTCGCTGTAATTCCAGCTCCATTTGCGCCCGGAGCGGCTCCACCGGAATCTCCATGCGCGCAAGCAGCGGCTTGAGAATGCCCTCCACGTTGCCGGTCAGCGCCCACAGGATGTGCTCGGGCTCCAGGACCTGGTGATTGCGCCGGATCGCCTCCTCGCTGGCCAGCTTCAGCGCCATTTGTGCGTTGTTTGTCAGTTTGTTGGGTTGCATCATGCACCTTGCCGCGGCGCGCACCACGGCGATAACCGCGCCGGACAATTCCGCCGTGGCTTCATTGGGTTGCGGCAGCCCTCAGGCCGCCCGCCAAAGTCGTGTTCAGGGAAGGATGCTGGCGCGCTTTGTCAAGATCGGCGGCTACCGCGCAATCGCCTTGTAATATTTCTGCAGCCGCTCCGACCACGTCGGCGGCGCCTTTTGCTGCATCGCCCGCAGCACCTCTTGGCGGTACTGCGCGCTGCCCTCGCCGCGTTCGTCGCCTTGCAGCTGCACCGGCGCCTCGGGCGTGCTCATCCCTACGGCATCGCTGGACTTTTGGCCTTGCTTGCCGCCCGAGCGCGCCTCCTCCAGCATCGATGCCGCCCGCCGCAGCGCGTCCAGCGCCTCGCTCGACTGCCGCAGCGCCCGCGACGCGTCCGACTGTTCCAGCGACTCGCCCGCCTGCCGCATCGTCTCCTCCGCGTGCTCCAGCCGATCGCCGACCTGCCGCTGCAGCGCCGGGTGCGTCTGCGCGTTCTGCTCCAGCGTCTTTTTCAGCTTCTCCAGCGACCGCCGTAGCTGCTCTTGCTCCTGGGCCTCGCCGTCGAGCTTTTGGCGCATCCCCGGCTTCAGCATCGCCTGCGGCGAGGGCAGGGCCTCGCGCAGCCGACCCGACGCCTTTTGCACGCGCTCCTGCGCGGTCGCCAGTCGTCCGTCGTCCGTTTTGCGATTTTTTTCAGGAACATCCGGATCCTCGGCCAGCTCGCGGCGCGCCGTCCCCAGCTCGTCCTCAGCCTCCATCAGCGCCTGCAGCGCCGCGTCAATCTGCCCGCGCTCCAAGCCGCCCGCCGCCGTCTGCAGCGCCTGCCGCGCCTCGCCGACGCTCCGGCTACCCCGCGACTCCGCCGTCGACATCCGCTGCGGCTGGATCTGGTCGCGCGCTTCTTCCAGCAAATCAATTACTTGCGGCATCAGCGTCGCGCGTACGCCGCGCAGGTGCTCGGCCGTCGCGCGATCCTGCTCCTCCGCCATGGGCCGCACTTCGTCGCGCAGCCGCTCCTCGCCCTCCTGCGCCCGCGAGATCCCGCGCCGCACGTCGCCGACCAGCTTTTGCAGTTCGCGTTCCTCGGTCGACCGCTCGCCTTTGACGTCGTCCGACATGTCCTGCATCGTCTCGGCCATCTGCTGCTGCATTTGCCGCATCCGGTCCAGCGCTTCGCGCGTCTTGCCTTCGCGCAGCAGCTTGCGGATGTCCTGCAGCGCGGTGCGGTGCTCGCCCAGATCGCGCTGCAGCCCGGTGGGCTCCGCGCCCGCATTCAGGTGCTCCTGCGGCACCACGTGCATCTGCGCCTGCGCCGCTTCCGCCATCCGCTGCAGCTGCTGCTCCACCTGGTCCAGCAGCCGCTCGGCCTCCGCCTGGCTCGCCGCGCCCTGGGCGTCCGCGAGCTTCTCCAGCGCCTGCACCAGCTGCTTTTCCGTGTCCGCCAGGTTGGCGCCATCGCGGCTCAGCGCGTTTTGGTGCTCGATCACGGCCGCCGCGCCCAGCGCGTGCACCGCCTGCTCCTCCGCCGCGATGACGAGCGCGTGCTGCCGCTGCAAGCCGGCCATCGCCTGCACTGCCGCATAACCGGTCGCGTCGCTGTCGGCGTGCTCCACCGACCGCGATTCGTCGCCGAGCGTCTCGCGCAAGTGCTGCTCAATCTCCAGCAAATCCGCAGACGTCCGGCCGCGCCCGACCACGTCGTCCGTCCACTCCCGGCGCAGCGCTTCCAGCGCGTCCAAGCCGCGCTGCTCCTCCACGGCCAGTTCCGCGCGGGTCTTGAGCGCCACCGCGAGCGCCAGCTGGCTCAGCGCCGGGTCTTTTTCCAGGCGATCCGCCAGCCGCAGCGTCCACAGCGTCGTCAGCCGCGCCAGCTCTTCCAGGTTGCGGGCGTGCTGGCGCTCCGGCGAAAACATGCGAATCCGCACCTTTTGCGACGCGCCCCGCCGTTCGCCGTCCAGCGGATCGTCGTCCACGGCTTCCAGTTGGACAACCGCCACTTCGCCCGGTCGCAGCTGCAGCTGGTCGACGATGATTTGCTCATGGATCTCAGCAGTCAGCGCACCAGGCGACACCGCGATCGGCCGCCGCTCGTCGCCCGCGGCCGGCCGCGCAACCACGAGGTGCACCACCGCCAGGCCGATGTCGTCCGTTGCTTCGCCGTCAATCGCCACGATCTGGCCCGCTTTCACCTCGATCTCGCCGGCCGGCGTCTTGATCTGAACCGTCGGCACCTGATCTGACCGCGTCCGCAGCGCCCGGTAGCCCGCTTCACGCACCGGCCGGCCATCCGGATCCACGCCGCGGTAGCGATAGCGCAGTGATTCCAAAACGGTATGGCCCCACGACAGCTTCCCGTCTTTGCGCCAGATCGTCGGCAGCGTCTCCACGCGCGTGCCGCCGCCGACCTGCGTCTCGACTTCCACCGACTTCACCGCGAAACCCGGCACCGGCAGCGCGGCGACCGTCACGTGGCTGCCTCGCAACACCTCGACTTCACTGCCTTCTTCGTCGCGCGCGTCCACCACTGCGCGCGCATACGCGGGCGGCTCCACGTGCGCCTGCGGATCGACAACCAGCGTCCCAACTTCGCGCACCTGCTGCGCCTGCGCCGGCTGCCACAAGTTTGCCCACAACGCCGGTGTCGCCAGCGCCGACCACGTCCAGCCCGCGAGCGTCAGGCCCAGCAGCAGCGTCCACTGCGCGACGCGGCGCCGCAGCTGTTGACGCGCAGTGTCCAGCACCGGCAGCACGCCCGCCGCCTGGGCAATCGCCCGCACGACGAGCAACGGCGAGCCTAGCAAGTGCGGGTTGTTCACCTGCGCGCTCTGCGCGATCTCGATGCCGGTGCGCAGCTGCTCCGCGCGCTCCGTGCGCCGTTCGGCCAGCCAGGTTTGATCCGCGGACCAGCGCGCCAGCTCCCGCGAGCGCCACAGCCGCCGCCACGCGTTCCAGGTCGCCACGCCCGCGGCGATCAGTGCCGCCACGGCCAGAAGCCGCGGGCCCAGCCGCCCCGCCACGCCCGAAGCGACCACCAGCGCGGCCACGATCGCCGCCAAAGCCAGGAAGCCTTCCAGCGCCAGCAGCGCCGCCTCGACCAGGATCCACGCGCGCCATTGCCGCCGCCGCTGGGTCACTTCGTAGATCAGCGCCGCGCCCGCAGGCATGCCGCCGCCGCCATGCGCGGGCACGGGCAAAGTTCGGCGCAAACGCGGCAGGGACAGCGCCATCACGGGCTCCGGGGCCAAGCGCGGCACCCGCAGCTGCCACGATGCGGGCGGGACCTGCGGTTGTCAACGCTGGCGGCGCGAAACGGCCGACGGCAGGCGCGCGCCACGCGGTCTCGGCAGGCGTTTTCGCACCCCGAACGGCGGGCCAATCCTTGACCGTTTTGCGCCCGCCATGGTACTAAGCGCGCCACGCGAACGGAGCGGCAACGCTTTGATTCGCGCAACCATACGAAACCACAGATTATTTTCGCCAAACTCATGCCGCAACTGCTCACGCCACCGCCGCTGGACTCGTCGCCGACACACGTTGTGCCGGCCGCGAACGCGTTTGTCGCGGCCGTGGAGCGCGCGCACTTGCTGCTGGGTGCGGTGGCGCTCGTAGTTGCTGTGGCGCTCACGCACGCGGCGGCGCTGGGCACGCGCGGGCATTGGACTGCCGTGCTGGCGGGCCTGCTGCTGGGCGGCGGCAATTTCAGCGTGCTGGCGTTCCTGACGACCCGGATGCTGCTGAGCGCCGAGCCCGCGACGCGCAACTCCGCCATCGTGATGCTCGTTCTCAAGCTGGGCGTGCTGTCGGCGCTGATGCTGGGCGTCTTTCGCTGGGTGCAGCCGGACGGTGTGACGCTGATCCTCGCCATGTCGCTCGCGCCGCTGTGCTTGGTCGTGCTGGCGATGCGCCGCGGCGGACGGCTCTCGAGCCCCGCCCATGGGAGTTTGTCGTGAAAAAACTGCTGACGGCCCTCGGTGTGCTGGCTTGGATCGCGACTGCTGCCCCGGTGCTGGCGGAAGAAGCCGCGCGTGAAGGCGCCGCGCATCACGAAGAGGCGGGTGAGCCACCTTACGGTCCGGCCAATGCCGAGCTGTTCACTTGGCTGACGCCGATCGTGCCGGCGGCGCAGCAGGACGCGATTCGTCAGAAGATTCAGGCGATTGCGCCCAAGACCTACATCGACAAAAAGCCGTTTGCCGCGGAAGGCCAGCTGACGCCGATGCTCATGGCCGGGATCGCGTTTCTGCTGGTGCTCCTCGGCGCGTGGATGACGCGGCGGCAGCTGACGGCGAATGCGGACGCGGGCGTGCTGCCGGCGCGCAAATTTGGCGTGTTTTTCCTGTATGAGGCCGTCATCGGTGCCGTCTGGAACCTGATGAAGGGCATGATGGGCGCGGATGAGGCGCGGCGGCACTTTCCGATCGTCGGCACGCTGGCGTTCTACATTTTCACCATGAACGTGCTGGCGCTGATTCCCGGCGGCGCGCCGGCGACGTCCAATCTGAACACCAATATTGTCATGGGTTTGACGGTGTTTCTGGCGACGCACATCTCTGGCATCCGCGTCCAAGGCGTCGTTGGCTATGCCAAGCACTTCATGGGTCCAATGCTCGCGCTGGCGCCGCTGATGGTGGTCGTCGAGCTGATCTCGCACCTCGTGCGGCCGCTGTCGCTGTCGCTGCGTCTTCTTGGCAACATGACCGGCGACCACAAGGTCTTGGAAATCTTTCTGGGTTTCCACGTGCCGTTCCTGCCGCTTCCGCTGATGTTCCTGGGCCTGATGGTGGTGTGCATCCAGACCATGGTGTTCGTGCTGCTCTCGACGGTGTACCTGTCGCTGGCGGTGGAACGACACGACCACGGTCACGGCGATGCCCACGGCCATGAGGCCCACGGACATTGACCAGGACTTCCCAGGCGTTCGCGTCCGGCAGGTGCGAGATCTTCGCGGTTTGAAGAATTTTCAGTGGCCCTTTGGTGTGAGACTTTGTTGCAACGGCTGCGGCCGTAAACTTGGAGGAAGGTTATGAATCTGAAGCGTATGTTGGCGGCCGCCATCACTTTTGCCTCGACCCTGTTGCTGTTCGTTTCGTCTGCGTTCGCTGAAGGCGGCGCGCCGGCCAATCCGGATTCCTGGAAGGGTCAGCTGGCGCTCGCCATCGGCTTGGGTCTGGGTATCGCCGCCGTCGGTGGCGCGCTCGGCCAGGGCAAGGCTGCTTCGGCGGCGCTGGAAGGCATTGGCCGCAACCCGGCCGCGGCGGACAAGCTGTTCACGCCGATGCTGCTCTCGCTGGCGATTATCGAATCGCTGGTCATCTACTCGCTGGTCATCTCGTTCATGCTGCTCGGCAAGTTCTAAGCAGGTCGACCGATGTCGAACACCAAACGGCGTCGGTCAGATCTGTTGCATTTCGGACTTGGATCGCGAGCGTGCACCTTCGGTGGCACGCCGCGGATCAAGAACGGTTGATCTCGAACTTCGGTCGGCGTGCATAAGCCGCCAGCGGGTTCACGCAGGCTCTCGCGGGCTCGGCTCGCCAAAGTCCTCCCAGTCGCCAGGCCGCGCGGGCCGCCCAAGAACGGTTCGCGCGGCCTTGGCTGTTTTTGCCGCCTGCACAGCAATCGGCCCCAATGGCGGCGATCAAAGTTGCCGCGCGGCGGATCCTCTGCCAGAGTACCGGATCCCAAAGTACGCCCCCGTGGGCGAAGCGTGATCAGCATGGCCGAGCAGGTGGAAGCGCAGCAGGTTTTCGTCATCGCCGACGATCCGATTGAAGCCGGGATGTTGGCGCTGGATTTGGTGCACGCGGGGCTCGCCGCGCAGGCTGTGCGCGACGGCGCGACGCTGGCGGCGCAACTCAAGGATGCGGGCGTCAACAAGCTGCCAGCGCTGGTCTCGGCGTTTCGCGATCTGTCCCAAACGTTTGAGCTTTTTGGCCAGCTGCAGGAGCAAAACGTCGCGGCGCGCTACATTGCGGTCGTGCTGCGGAGCCAGCGCGACGCCGCGGAGCGTCAAGCGCGTGAGAATGGCTGGGCGGGCGTGGCCGTGCGGCCGGTGAACGCGGAAGAGCTCGTGGCGCTGGCGGTCGCGACCGAGACGAGCAATCGCGCGCCGTCGGGTGCGTCGTCGCGCGACGGCAACTTGAACAACATGCGGCTGCTGGACGTGCTGGCCAACATGGTCGATCGGATTCCGCGCGCAGGCGGCGGCCGCAACGTCGTGCTGGAGCTGAATTCCCATGGCCGGGTTGGCAAAGTGGCGATCGTCGACGGCGAGCTGGTGCACGCGGAGTGCGACGGCGAGACGGGCCGGCACGTGCTGGAGCGGCTGGCCTGCTGGCGCAGCGGGGAATGGCACGTGGAGCCCCAGACCTGGAATGGCGCGCCGACGCTGACGGGCTCCTCGATCGGCCTGCTGGCCGTGGCGCAGGAGTACAACCGGCGGGTCGACGAGGCGCGCAAGAACCTGCCGTACACCGATTGCAAATGCACGGTGCGCTGGGAGCGCGTGCGGCCGCTGCCGGTCGTGGCGGAAGCGATGTTCCGGCGGATCGCGGCGGGCGTTGTGCTGGCCGACGCGATCCCCGGCGAGGGTGACGACGAGCTGGAGGCCTACGCGGCGCTCGAGAACCGGATCAAGCGCGGCGCTGTGGTGCCGCAGATCGACACGACCACCGCTGCGCCGTCACAGGACACGTCCGGCGCGGCCTCGGCGCTGACGCCGAACGCGACGCGCGCGGATGTGCTCGCGTCCTCGCTGCGGACCGGCGTGCTGCTGCCGGATGCCGCCGGGCCGAACGCGGAGCGGCCGCACCCGTCGACGCAGGCCTACCGGCTGGACGAGGCGAACGCCGGCTTGGCGCGCCAGTCCGACATCCCGCCGGCGCTGCCACTGACGGAGACGCCGCCCGCGCTGCCGGTTCGCCCGCAAGGTGGGATGCCGAGCGCTGCGTCGAGGATGCCGTCGGGCGTGTTGCGGACCGACAGCGCGTCGGCGCTGGACACCTCGCGCTACAATTCGGTGGAAAATGCGGCGCGGCGCGGTGCTGTCACGGGTTGGTTTGGCGTGGCAATGGCCGAATCCGATGAAAATACTCAGGAAGCGAACGCGCCCCTGCGGTCGGGCGGCCGCCATGACTCCCAATCGATTGCGCCTTTTCGCGCGACGCCGCGACACGGAACCGCAGCGGAGTCGCCGCGCTTGGCGGCACGGCCGTATGCCTGGTCGCCTACCGCCGATGCCGCTGAACGCGCCACCGGGACGGAAATGGAGGAGGAGAACCATCCTGACGAACACGCGAAACCCGCCAAGCCGGCGCTGCGCTGGCCGTGGGCTGTCGCAGGAATTGCCGCGCTTGCAGCGGTCGTGCTGGCCGTCACATGGCCGACGCATCGACACGGGGACAACCGGCGCGGCACGGGACAAGACTATCGCCGGGCGGTGAATTTGATCGAAGCCGGCCAGTACGACGACGCCATCAAGCGGCTGCAGGCGGTGATCCAGGGCAAGAATTTCGAGCCGGAAGCGCTGCTGACCCTGGGCGTGCTGGAGATCGAAGCCAAGCAATTCAACAGTGGACGCGCACACTTGCAGGCGTACTTGGCGAATCCGGACGCGCGCCATGCAGAGCGGGCGCAAAAGCTGTTCGACTACGTCTTTGCCGCGGCGCAAGCCCTGCACCCGCTGGACGGGCCCAATGCGCAGCACGCCACGCCGACCGGCGGTTAAGGCACCGTGAACGCAGCGATTCCACACACGCTGACAGCGTTCGGAGCTCAAGGCCCGCCGAACCGCGGCGTGGCAGCGAAGGTGCACGCGCGCGGTCTCCGTCCGAAACGCAGCAGGTCTGCCCCATGAAATCTGGTGTTCGTCTTGGGTCAGCCTGTCTAGGCATCGAAACATCGTGTGACGAGACTGCGGTGGGCATCGTCGCGGATGGCGCCGTGCTGGCCAATCGCGTGGCGAGTCAGGTGCCGCTGCACGCGCGTTTCGGCGGCGTTGTGCCGGAAGTAGCTGCGCGCAATCATCTTTTGTCCATCCTGCCGGGCATAGAGGCGGCGCTCGCCGATGCCCAGCTGCCGCCGCGCGACGTGGGCGGCATCGCGGTAACGCACCAGCCGGGGCTCGTTGGCGCCTTGTTGGTCGGCGTGCAGACCGCGCGGACGCTGGCGCTGTGCTGGAACGTGCCGCTCATCGGCGTGGACCACATTCAGGCGCACGTCTGGGCGGCGATGCTGCGCCGGACGGACGAGCCCAAAGTGCGCTTGCAGACACCATTTTTGGCGTTGGCCGTGTCGGGCGGCCACACGAGCCTGTACCAAGTCGACGGTCCGGGCCAGATGGCGGTGCTGGGTCGGACGCTGGACGACGCGGCGGGCGAGGCGTTCGACAAGTTTGCGCGGCTGCTGGGCGTGGCGTATCCGGGCGGGCCCAACGTCGACAAGCTGGCGCAGACTGGCGACCCGCAGCGGTTCAAGCTCCCGCGCGGGATGCGTGGGCGCGACGACCTGGCGATGTCGTTTTCCGGGCTGAAGACGGCGGCGCGGCTGCACATCGAGGCGCTCCAGACGCGCGGGCCGCTGGACGAGGCGACGGTGCGCGATTTGTGCGCGTCGTTTCAGCAGGCAGTCGTGGCGCAGCTGGTGCATGTGACGCAAAAAGCCGCCAAAATCAGTGGTTTGCGTGATGTTGTGCTGGCCGGCGGCGTCGCGGCGAATCGCGGCCTGCGCGCTGGCTTGGCGGAGATGTGCGCGCAGCAAGGCCTGCGTTTTTGGCCGGTGCCTCTGGCTTGGTGTGGCGACAACGGCGCGATGGTCGCAGGGCTGGGCGAGGCGCTGCTGGCGGCTGGCCGGCGCGACGATCCCCATGAGCTGGACGCGGTTCCGACCGGGCTGGTCAAAAGGCGGGCGGGATGATTCACGCAAAGAAGTCGCTGGGCCAGAATTTTCTGCACGATCAAGGGGTTCTGAATCGGATTGCCGACCTTGCGCAGCCGGAGCCGGGCTCGGGGCTGGTGGAGATCGGTCCGGGGACGGGCAACCTGACGGAGCACCTGTTGGCGCGGCTGCCGGCGGACTGGCATCTGGATGCGATCGAGCGCGATCGGCGGATGGTGCCGCTGCTCGCTGCGCGTTTTGGCGAGCGGGTGCGCGTGACGGAAGCCGACGCGGCGGACGTGGACTGGCCGGCGTTGCTGGAGCCGCTGGGCCCGCGGCCGGTCGTGGTGGGCAACCTGCCGTACTACGCGGCGCTGCCGATCCTGTTCGCGGTACTGGAAGCCAAGCCGGCGCGGATGATCTTCATGGTGCAAAAAGAAGTCGCGGACCGTCTGGTGGCCAAGCCATCGACGCCGGCGCAGGGACAGATTTCCATCAAAATTCAGATGGTTGCGGACATCAAGCTGGCGTTCAAGGTCGGCAGTGGCGCGTTTACGCCCGCGCCCAACGTCGACAGCGCGATCGTGGTGCTGCAGCCGCTGGCGGCGCCGCGGTATCCGATTGGCGATCCCCAGCAGTTTTCGGCGCTGGTGACGGCCGGGTTTTCGCTGCGGCGCAAGACGCTGGTCAACGCGCTGGGCAATGCGCTGCACATTCCAGGCGACACCGTGCGCGCGGTGCTGGCGGCGATCGGCGTCGATGCGCGCATCCGCGCCGAGGCGCTTACGCTGCAGCAGTGGGCGGCTCTGGCGCAGCGGCTGGAGGCGGAGTCGCCAAAACCCTAGTGCGAATCGCTTGACGGCGAGGCCGTGGCAGCACAGGATGGAGAATGGCGGGTGCTGGCCGCATTCCTCAGCAAGCAGCGCCCGGTCACCAGACTGCGTTCCCCCAGCGCCCGAAAACGGAGAGCTATGGCCATCGACGACGATCGCAACGTACGCCGCAACCAGTCCAGCTACTTGCCTGCGCCGACCAAGTCGATGGGCGACATGCTGCTGCGCGAGCGGCTCGTGTCCGTGGAGCAGTTGAAGAACGCCGCCGCGGAGGCGCAGCGCACTGGCAAGCACCTGGGCGCGGCGCTGAACGCGCTGGGCTACGTCGACCAAGCGCACCTGGTCGATTTCCTGTCGCGCCAGTACCAGGTGCCGTCGATTGACCTGACGACCGTGGAAGTCAGTGAGGAAGTGCTGCGGCTGGTGCCCAAGGAAGTGGCGGAGCGGCATGCGCTGGCGCCGATCGCGCTGCACGGCTCAACGCTCGTCGTGGCGATCACGGATCCGGGCAACTACAACGCGATCGACGACCTGAAATTCCTGACTGGGCTGAACATCGAGGTCGTTGTCGCACCGGCCGACGAGATCGCCAAAGCGCGCATCCGCTTTTACGCGACGATCGAGCGCAGTTCGCTGGAAGAGGTCATCTCGAGCGAGCTGGCGGGCATGGAAGACGGCGTCGACGTGATGGTCGACGGCGCCGAGGTCGTCGACGTCAACTCGCTGGAGAAATCGTCTGAAGAAGCGCCGGTCGTGCGTTTGGTGAACTTGGTGCTGGTGGACGCGATCCGCCGCGGCGCTTCCGACATTCACATCGAGTGCTACGAGAAGGCGTTTCGCGTGCGCTACCGCATCGACGGCGTGTTGCACGAGATGATGCGGCCGCCGATGAAGCTGCGCAATGCGATCCTGTCGCGTGTGAAAATCATGAGTTCGCTCGACATCGCCGAGCGCCGCTTGCCGCAGGACGGCCGCATCAAGTTGAAGCTGCCCGGCGGCAAGGAGTGCGACTTCCGCGTGTCGGTATTGCCGTGCCTGTTTGGCGAAAAAATCGTCATGCGGCTGCTCGACAAGGGAAATTTGCAGACGGACATGACCAAGCTGGGCTTTGACGAAGGCGAGCTGAAGAAATTCAAGCACGCGATCCACCAGCCGTACGGCATGGTGCTGGTCACCGGTCCGACGGGTTCGGGCAAGACGACGACGCTGTATTCGGCGCTGACGGAGCTGAACAAGGTCACGGAGAACGTTTCGACTGCCGAGGATCCCGTTGAATTCAATCTGGAAGGCATCAACCAGTGCCAGATGAACGAGGCGATCGGCCTGAACTTCGCGTCTGTGCTGCGGTCGTTCCTGCGGCAGGACCCGGACGTGCTGATGGTCGGCGAGATTCGCGACTTTGAGACGGCGGAAATCGGCATCAAAGCGGCGCTGACCGGCCACATGGTGCTCTCGACGCTGCACACCAATGACGCGCCGTCGACGATCAACCGCTTGCTGAACATGGGCGTGGAGCCGTTCATGGTCACGTCCTCGCTGAACCTGATCGCCGCGCAACGCCTGGTGCGCCGCAACTGCGCGGAGTGCAAGCAACCGTTTCAGTACGACAGGACGCTGTGCATCGAAGCGGGCTTGACGGAAGAGGAATTTGAGAAGGCGACCTTCATGAAGGGCGTCGGCTGCAAGACGTGCGGTGAATCGGGCTACAAAGGCCGCGTCGCCATTTACGAGATCATGCCAATGTCCGACGGCTTGCGCGAAGCGGTGCTGCAAGGTTTCTCGGCGAGCGAGCTCAAGAAAGTCGCGATCTCGGACGGGATGCAGTCGCTGCGGCGGTCCTCGCTGCTCAAGCTGGCGCAGGGCCTGACGACGCTGGAAGAGTGTCTGCGCGTGACGCGCGCTGACTGAACGACCGGAGGCACGCGATGGCTATTTGGGCATGGGAAGGCCAAAACGCAGACGGCGACTTCAAGCGCGGCGAGCTGGAAGCCGACAACAAGGATGGCGCAAACGCCAAGCTGCGCACGCTCGGTATCGCGACGGTCATCAGCGTCAAGAAAAAGCAGAGGGACCTGGAGATCAACATCCCGGGCCTCACGGACGGCGTGCCGATCAAGAGCCTGGTCGTGTTCACGCGCCAGATGGCCACGATGATTGACGCAGGCTTGCCGCTGCTGCAATGCCTGGACTTGATCGGCAACCAGGAGCCCAATCCAACGCTGCGCAAGACGATTCTCGGCGTAAAAGCGGCGGTGGAAGGCGGTACGTCGTTTTCCGAGGCGCTGCAGCGCTACCCCAAGGTGTTCGAGCCGCTGTACATCAACTTGGTCCAGGCCGGCGAGTTGGGCGGTATTCTCGACACGATCATGAACAAGCTTGCTGAATACATTGAAAAAGCGTCCGAGACGCAGGCCAAGGTCAAGAGCGCGATGAAGTATCCGCTGACGGTGCTCGTGATCGCGCTCAGCATCACGGCGGGCTTGCTGTGGAAGGTCGTGCCGACGTTCGCTGCGACGTTCAAGTCCATGGGCCGCAAGGAATTGCCGGCGATCACCGAGATGTTGGTGACGATCTCGGACAACTTCATCGCCGCCATGCCGTTCGTGTTCGCCGGCGGCATCGGCATCATGTTTTTGTACAAGCTCGCGATGAAGACCAAGAATGGCCCGTATTTTCGCGACTTTCTGCTCTTCAACGCCCCGATCATCGGCAACGTGATCCGCAAGTCGGCGGTGGCGCGGTTTACGCGCACACTGGGAACGCTGATCACCGCCGGTGTGCCGATTCTGGACGCGCTGGCCGTCGTGGGCAAGACGTCCGGCAACCTGGTCGTGGAGCGCGCGCTCGACTACACGCGGGCGCGCATCATGGAAGGCAAAAACGTCACCTCACCGCTGCTGGAGACCAAGGTGTTTCCCGTCATGGTCGTGCAGATGATCGCGGTCGGTGAAGCGACGGGCGCCATGGACGTGATGCTGACCAAGATCTCGGATTTCTACGACGACGAAGTGGACGAGGCCATCGAAGGCATGACCGCCGTCATGGAGCCGCTGATGATGGTCGTGCTTGGCGGCATCATCGGCACGGTGATGATGGGCATGTACATGCCGATCTTCACGATGGGCGAGACAATTCACTAGGCGCGTCCGCCGTTTTGCCGGGTCACGGCCGTGCACTGAGCCGGCGGACGTGCGGCGACTTGGGAACCCGGATCCGGGTCACCGCTGGAGTGTGTAGACAGCTGTGGCAACTCCGCACCTCCCTGACATCTTGCCTGAACGCTTGAAACGGCCGGCGGAGTCGACGCCGCGACGGCCGATTCCGCCCCTGCTCGAGGCGTCCCCGCAAGCGTCGCCACCGCAGCCGCTGCCGCGCGATCACCCAGCGCGCACGACCACGCTTTTTGACGACGACGAGCGCCCGGAGCGGATCCAGGACGAGACGCTGGTGGACCGCATCAAGTGGACGACGCTGGCGCGCGTGGTGCTGCTGACGGCGGTGCTTGTCTTTGCGGTGACGCTGGATCTGGGCCTGGGGCTGCGGCCGCCGGCGCCGCTGGTCGAGAACTCACTCTACCGGCTGACGACGGCGTTCTTCCTGCTTTCCTTCCTCGCGCTGCTGGCGACGCAAATCCTGCAAGGCGGCCCGTACCTGCGCTGGCTGGCCAACGCGTCCGTGGCGCTGGACGTGGCGCTGGCGATGGTGCTCGTCGCTGCAACCGATGGTTTGCAAAGCGTGTTCCTGTTCGCGTTTCCGCTGGCGGTGCTCAATTCCGCGCTGCTGCTGCGGCGGTCGGGCGCGCTGGCAGCGGCGACGCTGGCGGCGTTGGCGCTGGCGGTCATGACCATCGCCCACCTGGGCTGGCTCCATTTGCCGCTGGTCCCGGTGCGCGCGGTCACGCCGGGTAGCGGGCTGGTGCCGTTGGACGTGCTGGTGCAGCTCGGCGTGCAGGTGGCGGCGGTCTACGCGACGAGCTTTCTCAGCATCCACCTCGTGCGCGAACTCGACCAGTCGGGCCAAAAGGCGGTACAGCAGCGCGTTGAGCTGGCACGCCTGCGGTTGCGCTACGCGGATGTCGTGTCGAGCCTGCCCGACGGCCTGCTGACCGTCGGCGTCGGCGGCGTTGTCACCGGCGTGAATCCGGCGGGTGCGCAGATTCTGGGCCAGGAAGTCGCGCGGCTGCTGGGCCAGCCGTTGTCGGTCGTGCTGCCGGAGCTGTCTGCGCTGGAGGCCCGGACGTCCGGCGTCTGGGGCGAGATGGAGATCGCGCGGGACCGCGCGCTGGAGCGGACGCGCGAGCTGCACCGCGATCGACCGGGTGAACCGCAGCAGATCCTGGCGTGCCGCGTCGCTGCGCTGCATGAATCGGTCGATCGCCGCCAGCCGGTGGGGCGCCTGGTCGTGTTTCGCGACGTGACCGAGGCGCGGCAGCAAGAGGATCAGCACCGCGATCGCGAGCGCCTGGCGACCGTCGGCACGATGGCGATGGCCGTGGCGCACGAGATCCGCAACCCGCTGGCGTCGATTTCGGGCGCCATCCAGATGCTGGAGACTTCGCCGGATCTCGCGCAGACGGACAAGAGCCTGATGGAGATCGTGCAGCGCGAAACGCGGCATTTATCCAATTGGATCGGAGAGTTCCTTGATTTTGCCAAGCCGCGGGCGCTCCAGGTCGCGCCGGTGGATTTGCGCAACCTGGTGGCGGAGACGCTGGACGCAATCGACCACGATCCGCGGGTGCTGGCGGGCGGCGTGGAGCTGCAGCGCGACCCGAACCTGCGAGCCCGTGCGTCGTCCGGGTCGCGCGAATTCCTGCTGATGGGCGATGCGGCGTTGCTGCGGCAGATGGTCTGGAACCTCGTGATCAACGCGGCGCAGGCCGTCCTTGCGACCGACGAGCGCATCGTGCGCGTGAGCCTGCAAGCCGATGGCACGCTGCTCAAGCTGGTCGTGGACGACAGCGGCCCGGGTCTGAGCAGCGACGATTTGGCGCATATTTTCGAGCCGTTCTACACGACCAAGGGCGAGGGCACAGGCCTGGGCCTGGCGACCGTGAAGCGCCATGTGACCGCGCACCGCGGCGAGGTGGAAGCCGGCGACAGCCCGCTCGGCGGTGCGCGCTTCACGATCTTGCTGCCCCGGCGCGCGTCTGGTGATACGGTGTTGTCCTGGACGCGGCAGTTCCCGGCGGCGGACGCGACCCCGGGCGGCAAAGCGGAGGCGTAGATGGCGAAACTGCTGATTGTCGACGACGACCTGTCGCTGCGCGAGTTCCTGACGCTGTTCCTCAAGCGCGAAGGCTACGACGTCGAAGTCGCGGCGAACGGCCAACGTGCGCTGGAACTGCTGCAAACGCAGCCCTTTGACCTCGTGCTGACCGACATGCGGATGCCACGCATGGGTGGTTTGGACCTGCTGGACGCGATTCGCGAACGCGCCATTCAAGCCCAAGTCATTGTGATGACAGCTTATTCGACGACGGATACCGCGCTCGAGGCGATGCGCAAGGGCGCGTACGACTACATCGTCAAGCCGTTCCAGCTCGCTGAGGTCAAAGTTATCCTGGCGAAATGTTTGGAAAAATCCGCGCTCGTGCGCGAGAATCAGGCGCTGAAGAAGACGCTGGCGCAGACAGCCGGGCCGCGGCGCAATCAATTCATCTATCATTCCAAAGCAATGGATGACGTCGTGCGGCTGATCAAGCGCGTCGCGCGGACGCCGTCGTCGGTGCTCGTGTTGGGCGAATCGGGTACCGGCAAGGAGCTGGTCGCGCGGATGCTGCACGCTGAGTCGGGGCGCGAGCAGAAGGCGTTTGTGGCGATCAACTGCGGCGCGATCCCGGAACAGTTGATGGAGTCAGAGCTTTTTGGCCACGTCAAGGGCAGCTTCACCGGCGCGACCAAGGACAAGAAGGGCCTGTTCGAGGCGGCGCACGGCGGCACGCTCTTTCTGGACGAGATCGGCGAACTGACGCTGGGCCTGCAGGTCAAGCTGCTGCGGGTGCTGCAGGAACGCGTGGTCACGCCGGTGGGCGACACGCGCGAAGTTCCGGTTGATGTACGCGTGGTTGCCGCGACGCATCAAGACCTTCGCCAGCGGGTTCAGGAGGGCCTGTTCCGCGCAGACCTGTATTTTCGCCTCAACGTGATTGAGCTCCGGATGCCGCCCCTGCGCGAACGACGTGAGGACATCGCGCCGCTGGCGCAGCATTTCCTCACAGCATTCAATCAGCGAATGGGTTGTGATTTCAAGGGATTTGACGCGGAGGCGCTGGTCGTTCTGGAGTCGCTGCCCTATCCGGGCAACGTGCGCGAGTTGGAGAACATCATCGAGCGCGCGGTGGCGCTGGAGACCGCCGATCGCATCACGACGGCGCACTTGCCGGACCCGGGCGCGCGCGAGCTTCTGCGGCAGACGCAGCCGATTCGTCAGGCGGAGATCGCGATCCCCGTCACGCCAGCTGAGGCGATCCAGCGCGCGGTGGCCGCCATCGACGGCTGGTTCAGCCAGCCCAACGCGACCATCGAAATGGAGCCGCTGGTGGAGCGTCTGGAGCGCGGGATTCTGGACAGCGCACTGCGCCACAGCGGCGGCAACAAGACTGAGGCGGCGCGGCTACTGGGCATGACGTTTCGCTCCATGCGCTACAAGCTCGCCAAGGGTGACGGCGAATCGGGCGCGGCTTGATGGGTGACAAGAATTGTCAGTTTCATCTCAACACCTTGATTTGCATTCTGAAAATGGATAATGAACTCGCCGAGCGAGCGGCTTCGGGCCGAACAATCGCCACCGATCGACACATTTCGTCATGTTTGTCGACAGCATGGGGCGCGGAGTGACAAAAACCGTCACTTGGCCGCGCGCGACCTGCCGACCCGGCGGTCTTCCGTGTGCGAAGCGACCGCGCCAGAAATATAAAACCAAGTATAATCATGATTTTATAGATACATCGTCCGGTTGGCACGCTCCCTGCAACGGAGTGGAACGTGCCCCGGCCGACTCCCTGGAGGGACTTGGGAAGGAGGAGCGGGCATGGTTCCATCGGTCTCGATGGAAACCGATGGAACAGCCTGTCGGCATCTCCGCTGGGATTCGTCCTGCGAGTTGCGAGGCACACCGGAGCCACTCTCGGGACGCCCTAATCGTCCAGCTTGCGGAAACGGCACTTTTCTGGAGGAACCACTATGTTGAAGAACCTGCGCAGCAAGAAGGGCTTTACCCTCATCGAATTGATGATCGTCGTCGCGATTATCGCCATCTTGGCGGTCGTTGCGGTGCCGCAGTTCACCAAGTACATGCGTTCGGCGAAGGCGGCGGAAGCCACTGAAATGCTTGACCTGATCAAGAAGGGTTCGGCTTCGTACTACACGACGCCGCGCACCAATCCGGACGGCACGCACATCGATTGCCGCTTCCCGATTTCCACCGCGATCACGCCGGCCGGC
>CAIYWC010000122.1 GCA_903929795.1 uncultured Myxococcales bacterium
AAGCCTGAAAAGTTCGCGATATCCGTCGAGCTGGTTCACGTTTGCCCCCGCGGATCACGGCTCCGCGGTGATGCAGCAGATCAGGCTGATGGGGTTTCGTCAATTTTGCGAGGAGTTCGAGAGCTTGCGATCGCCCTGCCGAGGGTAGGGATGCGCGTTGACAGTCCCTTCGCTTGCAAACTACTCTGACGAGCGTGCCGCTGCGTCTTCTGGTGCGCGCAATCTTCGTCGTGAGGGTGGGAAAAATGGTTGAACGAGTGCCACCGCAGATCGACGGGCTACCAGCGACCGAATCGGGTGACGGGCTTCTGGTACGTGGCGTTCGATTTTTCGCTGCAGGCTTGATCTCGGGCGACTACCGGACGCAGATGGCCAAAGATCTGCTTGATGCAGAATGGGGCTTGGTCGCGGTCTGCTATTTCGACGAGAACGGTCGCAAGGGCCTCGGCGAAGAAATCGCCAATCTGCTGCAAAAGGATGAGCGGTCCAAGTTTCTGGTCATGGCCACGTGCGCGTCAATAGAACCACTGCTGAATCTGAAAGCCGATGCGCCTGGGATTAGGGAAGGACAGCTGCGGTGTGTGCTGGATCTCGGCATGCAAGGGGTCAAGGGCTGTCCGGATGAGCCAGATTTCCGCCTTTTGCACAGCAAGACAGCTCTCTTGTTCCTGCCCGGCCGGAAGGGCGAACCGCAGCAGGTGATCCTGTACGCTGGAAGCCACAACTGGACGGGACCAGGGTTGGGCAACGGCCACGTCAAGAATGTCGAATCGTCCCTTCGAATCCAGTTTGAGTGCAGCGATCTCGGGTTCTTGAGCGACAAGTCGAAGCGGCCCCAGACGGGACGAAACGCAATTGCAGACGCCTTTTTTCAGTTTCATGCGGCGTTCCGCCTTTCATCGGCCACCGACCTGACCTGGCCTAAGGCCAAGGAGGAACTATTGGAATGGCGCTTTCAATCGTGCCACGGCCAAGGCGAGAATCCCGAACTCAATTCGGTGGTGGTGGCACCTGCCGTCTATGACTTTCGGTCTGCCGCGCCCGATCTGCCGCTGGATCCTGCTGCCGGTGAGACGCCGGCAGTCCCACAGGTTGGTGACCGCATCTACGTACAGCACTTCAAACCAGAAAGCGGGTCAGAGGTAGAGAAAGGCGGCCACGATTTCTTTAGCAACGCGACAACTCCGTTGGCTCTTTTTGTCTGGGCCAGCGCAGGCAGGATTGGCCTCGACGCGCCCCAGTTGCTTATTTGCGGGTCTGGCGTGGCTGCTGCGGATACAAAGGCTGGCACCGGAGAGGAGTTTCAGTGGGCTCTGACAGATCCTGCCCAGAACTGCCTTCGGGTGGCGGACTCGAATGCAGCGGAGCCAACCTCGACTGTAGTCGCCCACCGAAATCTGAAGGTTTATCACTGGACGCTTCAGCCGGTCGGTCTAGGAGCGACATCCAAGATGGTGAATCGTGAGAATCCCGATTCATTTGCAGTCGTTAGGGTGCTCGCCTGTATCCAAACGTCAATGGTGGCGGGGCAGTTGGCAACTCCTCAGGCGGCGCTCGCGCTTCACCTTAGTTGGAGTAAGCAGCGGCGTCTCGATCGGAGATTTCCTGTGTTTGACCGCTGCGGCGAGTTGGCCGAGGGGCGCGCCGCCGAGATTTTGGCCGAGCAAGCGGACCAATTCGGTACCAAGAAGCCAAGTGTGCGGCCGGATACCAAGGCAGTGCTCGGATTGGATGTCTATGAGTGTGCGGCGCCCATCAATTCACTTCTGCTTGGCGCCGACAAGCCGGCGCCGGGATTGGACGGGGTAGTCCGGGCGCGACCACCCAAACATTCGAAGATAACGGGCGAATCTGAGACACCGCGAGAGTACTTCTTCCGCGTCACACCCCGCGGCGAGGTAATCCCACGTCTCCAGAAGCTCCAAGCACCCGGTCGCAGCATCTTGGAGGACACGCTTGACCTTGCGTCTTCAATTGACGGGCTGGACAAGCTCTTTCCGAAATTGTAGGCGTATCTGGAGCGAAGCGGGGGCCGAGCCGCAGCGCTGGGACAGATCTCACGATCGACGAGGCGTGGGGGAGTCTCGTGACCTGCGACGAATCCGACGGCTGGCTGCGCCTGCGGACGCGTAACGGAAGGAACGAACCGGCAAGTGCACCGTTTCCGGACCATTTCGTGTCGTCGCAACCTCCCCGATTCTGCCGTCGCCTGGCTGCCGCCCTCAGTATTTTCCGGTAATACGCCTTACCCCGCCGCCAGCCGCCGCACATATTCGCCTGCCACCCCCAGCTCCACCAACCGCCCCACCAGCACCTCCGCCTCCTGCTCCGGCGGCAAGCACGGCTGGAACTTGCTCAACTTCGACTTCGCAATCTCGCCCACCACCCGCAGCGCATCCTCGCGGTTTGGCCGATGTTCCTCGGCCAGCAGCGCCATCGCGACCTGAATCTTCTCCACATCCGCCGCGCCGCCCTTGAACCTGATCCGCAAGTTGTCTGCGGTGACCTTCTCGCCAATCAGACCCTGCAGCACCTTCGCCACTACATGATTGGCGCGGCCACCGGTGAACGTCCACAGCGACAGCCCGTCCGTCTCGTGCAGCAGTTGTCCATCCGAGTCCGCCTGGTGCAGCCGCGTCTTCCGCACCGCCTCCATCTGGTTCTGCGCGCGCTTGGACCACTCCGGCGCCGCGTCGACGTCCAGCAGCACCTCTCTCATGGCCCCGCATAACTCGCGCGACAGGAACGCCGGCGAGCCGCGCCACGACGGCGCGTTGGCCTGTGTCGCTGGCTCCACGTACAGGCGGTGTTTCTGCCAGTCGGCGTACAACCCGCGCCACGCCCGCGCGCCGAGCGAGAACGTGAGGTCGCCCGCGCCTTGTTGCTCAACGTACGTCGCCTCGATATTACCGATGATACGCTGGCCCCAGCAGACATCGAGGCTGTCCGCCGTGTCGAAGACCGAGTACAGCGGGAGGAAGTTCTTGCCGCCGTAGAGCTTCTCTCCCTGCGGGCCGAGGCTCAGACGCCCGCCGTCTTCGGCGATGATCTCTTCCTCGCGCATGTGCTGAAGCAGCGCGGCGCGCTCGTCGGCCGTAATGCCCTTGAACGGCGCGGCTTGGCCGACCCACGCCCACCAATCCGCGAGCGGGATGCCTTGTTCCTGTTGCCCCAGCGCCAGAAGCTGGTGCGCGAGGATGTGAAACGCGCGGGTCACCGGCACCACAGACTCGACGAAGCCGTTGCGGTACATCCGGACCAGCGCCGCGGCTTGCAGCAGCGCATCGTCGTCGGTCGCGAGGAACGTGCAGTTGGATGTCGTGCCCTTGCGCCGCCCGGTGCGGCCCATGCGCTGCAGAAAGCTAGCCACAGTGCGCGGCGCGTCAATCTGCAGCACGTGGTCGAGGTCGCCAATGTCGATGCCCAGCTCCAGCGAGCTGGTGGCGACGATGACGCAGTTCTGTCGCTCGGCAAAGGCCGCTTCGCTCCCGCGCGACAATTACTCGTCGCACTCCGCGACAATTAGAATCCCTCGTCACGCGTAGTTGTCGTTCCCCGCAAAACCAGTCACTTACGCCCGCGCAGCCGCCCTCGGCCTGCGTGGTCGGTGACACGGTTGGTAA
>CAIYWC010000123.1 GCA_903929795.1 uncultured Myxococcales bacterium
CGATGCCTGGATTGACCGCAATCGCTATCTGAACACGGTCGACGACTTGGCCGCGGCGTTCGGCAACAAGTTCCGGGCCCTCACATTGGCTTTCGGCGCGGACATCTCCGTCCGGCCCAGAGCCGCACCTTTCACACCCAACTGGATCGCGGCGCGCGGGCCCAACGACGAAGCGCGGTGGGCCGGCGGCGCGCACTGGGTTCACGACTACGTTCTGCGCCTAGAACACGAGTTCCGTGCACCGAACCGACCGGTTGTGCTTTGCTCGCCTGACGCGCTCGCGCCGATCTTGCAGCGCTATTCGCCCGGCTTGAACGCGGCGCGAAATGCGCTAGAGAAGCGCCAGCGCCAGACCATTGGCGAAATTCTCGCACAGCTGTTTCCAGATGCCGCCCAGCGCGTTGTCACCGCAGACGACGTGAGGGCCAACGGCTTCGATCCTGCCGCGGCCATGCCGGACCCAAACGACTATTGGTGAGGACCTCATGCGCATCGTCACGTGGAACATGAATCATTGCCAACGCTCCGAGTCGAGCCGCGCGCGTGCGTGGGCGTACTTGCGCGACGGCCTGCGTGCGGACGTTGCGCTGGTGCAGGAAGCTCAACCCCCGCCGGGGCTGGCGCAGTGCGTGTACCAGCCGATCAATGCCGCGAATCCGCGCTACAACTGGGGTTCCGCGATCGTGGTCTTCAATCCGGAACTCACGCTGCGTGCCCGACCACGGATTGCAGTCAGCAAGTTTCCACAAGGCGACGAGGTGCACGACAGCCATCCGGGCACGACGGCGATTGCTGAGATCGTCGACACAGATGGCAAAGTGCGGATGACGGCCGTGAGTTTGTATGGCCAGTGGGCCTACATGCCCGATGGCGAATGTTTTGCGGCGCCGACCCTGCACCGAATCTTCTCCGACCTGAGTTCGCTGCTGCTGCGCGCCGCTCGGCCCCGCGTGTTCGTGGCAGGGGACTTCAACGCAACCACGCAGATCGCGGCTGACGGCCCGTGGTCCAAAGTCGAAATCGCCGAGGCCCAACTTGCATTTTCACGTGCCAGCGTCTTGGGTCTGCGCGACGTTATGGCGCACACACGTGCCAGTCGGCCAGCGTTGGAGCAGTGCTCGTGCGCCGAGCCCAAGCCGTGCGCTCACGTGCGCACCTATCGCAATGGCAACCGCACGGAAAGCCGGCCGACGCAATTGGACTACGTGTTCGCGTCCCAGCCGGTACTTGCTGAACTATCGTCATGTGTTGTCGTTGATGACGTGGCGGCGTGGGCCTTGAGTGATCACTGTCCGGTCGTCGTGGATTTCAACACCTCGGCAAGTCTGGCACCGATTCAGGGCGATGCGGACGCCGGCGTGTAGGAGCTGCAAACCACATCCGGCGTCCGCTTCTCCGCCGCTCGCCGCCCGCGCCCGGACCTTCCGCGCGCAAACCAACCACTCCGGCCAGTCTGACGCCGCCACATCCGCGCGTCAGGCGTCACTTTTCGGCCCAGAATCGCGTCATTTTCGCATATTCAGGCGCAGTCGTGCACCCGCATCCGGCAACAACGGCGATCTGCAGACGCACTTCACGTAGAAATGGACATGTGGACGTTGACACCATCGC
>CAIYWC010000124.1 GCA_903929795.1 uncultured Myxococcales bacterium
CCTGGCAACGGTGGCGGGAGAGGGTCGTTCAACGGCGCGGGTTCCAAATCTTGGGGCCTTTGCCGGGCGTGCGCTGCCAGGAAGGCGTGTAATATTGCCCGCATGGAACGTCCAGCGGTTCGCGCGCGGCGCCGTCTGCAGCTGTGACCCAGAGGCGCGAGCACTTGCCATCCTCGTTGGAGACGTAGGCCAGGCGTTTGCCGTCCGCCGACCAGCTCGGCTCCAGCGACCGCCGGCCCTGCCCCGGCGTCAGGCGCTGCAGCTTGCCGTCCATCGTCACGGTCATGATGTCCACGGCGTTGCCACGCAGGGCCGAGAATGCGATGCGCCCATCCGGGCCCCAATCCGGGTCCGTGTTGTACGGGCCCACGAACGTCAAGCGCTTGGTATTGTTGCCATAAGCGTCCATGACGTACACCTGCGGCGTGCCGATCCGGTCACTGACAAAGGCGATGTGCTCGCCGTCTGGCGAAAACGTCGGGCCCAGGTCGTCGTGCTCGTCGTGCGTCAGGTTGCGGTCCATATGCCCTGTATAATCCAGCGTATAGATGTCCGACTGGTCGCCGTCGTTCACCGTCACGACCAGATCGCCGCGGGAATTCTGGGCACACGAGTGAAACTGCAGGTCCGGGCCCGACGCGAACGGCTGCGGGACCGGTGGCGGCTCGTCTGGATTCAGCGGCTTGGCCGCGACCGCGCCCTTTTTCGGCTTGGCGTTCTTGACAACCGGCGCCATGTCCGACAGCACCATTACCTGCGCGAGGTCCAGCTTGTAGAGCGACGGCAGCCCGCTGCGAAAGGACATGTACGCCAGCGCGCCGTCCTGCAGCTGAATCGGGAACATGTGGATGCCGTCCTTGCCGCCGTCGCCTATCAACACGCGGCGGTTGGCGCCATCGGCGTCAGCTTGCCAAATCGCGCGCGTGCAGCCTGGTGCGGGCGCGCTGTAGTAGATGACGGTGTCAAAAGTGCCCTCGATGCCGGTGATCGCGCCCTGGATCGCGTTCATCAGCCTGTGCGCCGCTTGGCGCGCGGTCGCCTGCGGGGCGATCTGCGTGCCCTGGTCGCCCAAATCCAGCGCCTTGCCGGCGCGGACGTCGTACAGGCTGGCGGAAATATCCAGCATTCCCGGCTGCTTGGCGAGTTTCACCGATGTCGCGATGACGTACTGCAGGTTCGCACCCGCTGGCCCGCCCGGCTTGACCGCGAACGCCGGCATGGGCGCCTTGATCACCTGCGCCGCAAGCCCGGGCGAGTGGCGAATCGGCCGGACAAAACCCGACAGCCGCGCGTCATTGGCCAGAACTGTCTCCAGCAGATCGCACGCGGTCTTGAGCTCCGCGGGCGGCTTGGGCCCAGCGCCGCACACGGGCGCGACCACGTACAGCGCGTCCATCGGCCGCGAGGACGCTTCCACGACCACATACAGCCCACCGCTGTCATCCACGGCCGGCACGTCCGCCGGATTGGTCGTCGTCTGGTTGGGAATGGCCGGCTGACCGCCGCGGCCGTCACCGCCCGGCACCGGCAGCGGCTGGCCCGTCGCAATACCGCAAAATAGCGAGGTTATCGCCGCGAGTGACGCCAGAACCAGCGTGAACCGGACAAATTTTCGCGACATGACGGCCAAGCCTGCGGCAACTCGCGCCGCGTCTCCAGCGTGCCAGATAGCCTCTGGCGGGATCGCGGTCAAGGAATTGCCGATTATTGGAAACTGTGCAGTTTCATCGTGTTGCCCAGTTGTCACACAGATGATCTCGGCGTGAAATCGGTTTTTGAGGAACTGATATTCGTTTTCTATCTATTATCAAATGGTTGCAAGCCAATGATCGAGGCTAAGTCGATCTGTGCCTCGAGCGGGATCTGCCCCAAGTTCGCAAAATGACACACATCCGTCACATTTTGTTTGTGACAGGCTTGCAACATCGGCGACACCTGCTATCTTCCTGAATGCGTGAGCGGCAGACGTTCACCAGCGGCCCGATAGCAAGACGCCCTCCGCGCGAGGAACACGTCGAGACGGCCAGAGGCGCGCAGAACCTTCGCCAAACCGCAAGGCTTGGTCGGGAACCGCGTGAGATGGAAAGCAAACGCAGCGAACTTTCAGGGTGGCAACCGCAAGGCGGCCATGAGGAATGGAGCGCAGTGGACGGCGACGCGGCAACGCGATCCGCACGGCAACGGCAAGGGCGACGGAGACGTCGCAGATACCCGGGCGTGGCAACCATCGAGGCACTGGCAGTTGCACAAGGGCAAGAAGCTCAGGAGGGAGACGCTGAAGACGGTAAAGCTCGCAAGGGCCCAGCACGGTCAGCACGACGCCCATCGATGGAGACCTTGGGATGCCAACCAGAAGCGACACGTCGGAAACGATGGCAACGCGGAAGGTCAAGCATGAGAAGGGAGCACCGGCGAAATCCGGCGCCCGGCGCAAGCCGAGGTAGCACGTTGACGCGCAAGCGCCAACGCAATGTGCAAGGTGGACGGCGAAAAACCCTGGAGAGCGGGAACCCCAAGAGAGGTGCGAGTCGAGCTAGCGGTGTGACAGCCGTTCCCGACCACGCGCTCGCTGTGGGCAGAAACCCTTGAATCTGACTGCGAAGGACGTGGCTGCAAAGTCGCGGTAATTCTTCGTGATGTGACGAAAGACGGTCGACTGGAACTGGTGCAGCACGGGTGCAAACCCGCGCGCAGGACCACCGAGGCGACGCAGGCGGGCGCAAGTCCGCAAGCGCAGCTCCCAGGCAGCAATGCCAGCGTCTTTTGGACTTGTGCAGGCGACACGAGAGCGACATCTCCCGTGCCCCGGCGCTGACGCAATCCGGCAGAAATGCTGGAGAGCGACTGACGGCAACGTCAGCCAACAGCGCAAAACCTGCGGCAGCCCGCGAAGCTGCTTTGGCTTCAATGCCAGCATGCGAATCGGCCCCGTTCCGAATGGCACGCGCAAGTCAGCATCAGGTGCGAACGGCGATGAGGACGGCAACGTCAGCTCAAAGCTCAGGCGCACTTGGCAACAGAAAGAAGGGAACGGCAAGCCGAAAGGTGTCCGGCTCACAGTGAGAACGAACTCTGCAGGGGCAAACCCCATGGACGGAGCCAAGGTGGAAAAGACTTGGCGAGTGGCAAAGGTAGGTGCGCAGCGCTGCAAAACAGCGTGGAGCACGCGACGTCACAGGGCGCAGGCTGAGCAAGCCGCTTTCGACCGGAAGCACGCAAACCCTGGATGTTGAAAGAAGTGAGCGGACGTCGGCAACGGCGCAGCGCGACTTTGGGCACGGCGACGCAGGAAGCGCCGGGCAACAAGGCCTTGGTCATACAACCGTCGGAGGGGCGAAAAACCTCAGGAGGGGACGTCGCCTGACGATTCCCAAGCCGAGCACAAGGCTTGGACGGACAGGCACCCGGAGCGCGCGCAAGCGCACTTGGGCGGGACGACCGAGAACGGGAAGCTCCAAGCGCAAGCTTGGACGTTGTTCAGGCGCAAGCTTGAACCCGCGGCGGCGCAAGCCAAGGCGGTCACGGCAAAGTGGCGCGAAAGACCACGAGCGATTGGCAGAAAGAGGAGTCAACCTTTCTCTGCGCCGGTACGAAGCGGAAAACCTCAAGGGCCAGGACGTCGCGTCTGAAGGTCGAAGAGGGAGAGGCAACCCATGAGCCTCTACGTTTGGTGCCGTGATCGCTGAAGGCACAAGCAACCACACAGCTGTGGGTTGAGCGGCAGAACGGTCCTGGCCAGGCGGAAACGCAAGCTTGGAAGACAAAGCCGCCAACAAACCCGAATCGGCAAAGACCTTGGAGAGGCAAACGCTGGATCAAACTGTCTGCGCACGTGCAAAAGCCCCGCTTGTCGGGGCTTTTGTGTTTTTGGCCGCGAATCGCGCCGCCGCGTTTGACTTCCGGAGCGGGCTTGCGGATACAGGCAGCGCGTCCGCACCCGCGGGCGGGTGGGTTGCGCGTGCTCCGTTTTCCGCACCGGCTTCTGCGCCTTGGCACCGTCGCCCTGCTGGCCGCGTCGGCAGGGCTGGCGCTGGCCGCGCCGTCGCCGACCGATGACGCAGTGCTGACACCCGACATCGGCCCGCGCCTTGAGGCCGCTTTTGCCCGCGCGGAGCCGACTTTTCACCTGCGGGACGCCGCGATCAAGCCGCGCCAGGTGCAGGCGCACGTCTGTCGCCCGAGCGGTGCGTGCCTGGACGTGCTCCTGACGCCGCCGAACGGGCGGTGCCCGGGGCACCCGCTCGCGACCTGGTGCGTGCAGTTTCCGGCCGGCGTGCCGCCCGATGCGGACCTGCTGTTTCGCGCGCTCGATGGCGACGCGGCGCTGGATGCTCCGCGTGCGCGCGACCTGCTTGCGCCGCTGGCCGCGTTTCTCGCGCCGCTGCTGGCGATCGGTCTGGTAGCGCTGTGGCTGCGGCCGCGCCTGCCGGTCGTGTGGCAGCAGGGGCGCCTGTTGGCCATTTTCCTGCTTGTTTTCGCGGTGGATGCGGCTTGGACCGCGGACCGGTTCGCCGGTCGCGTGTCGCTGGACAGCATGGCGCTGTGGGGCCTGTCGACTTCGGCCTGGCTGTGGATTTGGTGGCTGACGCCGCTGGCGTTGGGCGGACTGTTGGGACTGCTGGTGCGCTGCGGCTTGCGCCGGCGCCTGACGCGGACCTGGTCGGCGTGGCTGCCGTTGGCGACCGTGCCGCTGCTGGGAGCCTGGCTGGCGGCGCTGAGCACGCGCATCGGGGCGATGGACGGCGGCGCGATGGCGCTCGTGGCGACGCTGGCGTTTCTGGCGGTCGCGCACCGGCGCTGGGGCCGGCGCCTGCCGTGGCTGGTCTCGCTGGCGGCGGCCGCCGTGTGCCTGCTGGGCCTCGAGCTTGCGGCACGCCTGTGGTTACCGCCGCCGCCGGTCGTCGAACACGCGGCGCTCTCGCTGCTGGTGCGGCCGTCGCCGCGGCCCGATCGCCTGCCGGTCGCGGCGGGAGACCTGACCGTGGACTGCGCGCTGCACGGCGGCATGGGCGAGGAGACCGCCCGGTGTCTGCGGCTGGATCGACCGCCGGCGGACAAGCCTTGGGTGCTGCATCTCGGCGATTCGATGCTGTTCGGCTCCGGCGTGCCGCCCGATCGCGCGCTGCCGGCGCAGCTGGCGGAGCGGTTGCCGCGGGTGGGCCACGTGAATGCGGGCGTGCCGGGGACATCGATCGACGTGGAACTAGCTTTGCTGCAAAGGGTTTTGCAAACGGAGAGGCCAAACCTCGTCGTCCTGTACGCCATGCCGGGCAATGACGCGGACGAGGTCGACGCGCCGACCGAGAGCTGCGCTGGCCAGGCGCCGCTGGCGTGGGACGGCCTGACGCCGCACCTGCGTTGTCCGCAGGCCATCTGGCCGCCGCGGCCGTGGTACGCGCTGCTGTTGCAGAGCCGGTTGCCGCTGCCGATCGCCGCGCTGGCCGGGCACAGCTGGATCGCCCGGCACCTGATGTGGCTGCAGTTCCGCGCGATCGAGCCGCCGCGCGCCCACGATCGCGCGCCGCCGACGGACGTCGCCCCATACCAGCGCTACTTGCAGGCCCTGCGCGCGCTGCTGCGGCAGGCGGGAATTCCGTTGCAAATCGTGATCATGCCGCTGCGCCGATCGCAATATCGCGAATTCACAGAGCCGCGGCGACGCCAGCTGGGCGCTGTCCTGCGCGAGACGCAGGCCGTCGTGGATACCCAGCCGGCGATCGACGCCGCGGTGGCACGTGAAGGCGAGTCCGCGATCTTCCTGGACACGCCGTCAGGCGATATTCACTTGAATTCCAATGGAATCGGCCTCCTGGCGGCGTTTTTGGCGCCACAGCTGGCCCTGCCCCAAGCCGCGTCCCCGACGCAGTAGGTTGTCATGCCGGTAATCGAGCAAGTGCGCGCAACGAGTGTGGAATCCGTGCATCCGTGGTCGGCGGTCGCGCTCGCGCATGGCCACGTCGTGCGCCAGTGGGGCGAGCCGGTCGCGACGACGTGGCGCTCGGCGGCCAAGCCGGTGCAGCTGGACGTGTCGCTGTCCGTGCTTGGTGATCCGCCGGTGCCGATGCCGTGGCTGGCGCTGGGCGCGGCGTCCCACAGCGGCGAGCCGGTGCACACCCAGATGGCCGCGGAAATCTTGAAGTATTTTCATTTGGAGCCCGCGAACCTGCGCTGCGGCACGCACCCGCCCGCGCACACGCCCAGCGCGGAGGCGATCCTGCGCGCGGGCGGCCATTTCACCGACTTGCACAACAACTGCTCGGGCAAGCACGCTTTCATGGTTGCGGCGGCGCAGCACGCGGGCTGGCCGCTCGATTACCGGCCCGAGCTGCACCCGCTCCAGCTGCGCATCCGCCAGCGCGTGGTTGACCTGTGCCAGGCGGAGCCGGTCCTGTCCGTGGACGGCTGCGGCGTGCCGACGTTTTCCCTGCCGCTGGCCGCGATTGCCCGCGCCTGGAGCGAAATTGCCGCGGCGATGCACGCCGGAGACACGCGGCTGGGGCGGATCGGCCTGGCGATGGCCGCGCATCCGGAGCTGACGTCGGGCACCGATCGCCTGGATTTGGCTGTGGTGCGGCGCGCGCGGCTGCCGCTGGCGGTCAAAGTGGGCGCGGGCGGCGTGTTTTGCATTGCGCTGCCAGATGTCCAGGTCGGGCTCGCGATCAAGATCCATTCGGGTGCGGCGGAGGCCTTGCCGGTGGCGATCGACGCTGTGCTGGCGGAGATTTGGCCGCAGGCGTGGCCGGCTGAGACCGGTTGGCAGCCGCTGGAGGTGCGCAACGTGGTCGGGCGACTGGTGGGCGGCTGGCAAGCGCGCGCCGTTTAGGTCAAGCTTGACGCCAGGAGGCCCGGAGATGACGTCAGAACGCCGGCAAATGCCCCGCTATCCGTGCCATCTGCGGACGTCGCTGATGATCGACGGGCAGATGTTCGAGGCGGTCTGCTCGGACATTGGGCCCGGCGGCGCGTATCTGGCGACAGCGATCATGGCGGCGCCAGGGACGCGCGTCGGCGTCGTGCTGGCGACTCCGCAAGCGACGAGCATGGTCGCAGCGGCCGCCGAGGTCATGTACACGGTGCACCGGAGCGCGACCCGTCAGACGGGCGTGGCCGTGCGCTGGTTGGAGATGACACCGCAGCTTAACCGCGTGATTACGCTGATGGAGGATGGATTCCATCGGGCAAACGCCACGCAGCTGGGCGCAGCGCAGGCGGTCACGAGCCCGATGCCCGCGGCGCGGCCATCCGATGCCGCGGCCGATCGGACGGCGCGGTACGAGGCGGCGCCGCAGCAGCGCGTGGATCTGCCGATCACCCAGCCGACGCGCAAGAAGACCTGAGGCACATGGCGATTTGTTGCAGACAAAGCTTGTGGATCAGCGCACTTGTGGGCGTATTTGTGACCGCTTGCGGCGACGGCGGAACCCACGCGGTCGCTGACGACGTCGCTGCCGTCGACACGCTGGACTCCGGCGCCGCGGGCGACGCAAGCGCGGATGCGGGCGCGGATCTCCCCGCCGACATTTCGACCACGGCGTGTCCGGGCGGCGTCGGCTGTCCGTGCCAAGCCGACGGCGATTGCGACGATGGCGACCCCTGCACCACCGGCCAGGCGTGCCCCGCGGGCACCTGCACCGCGGGAACCGCCACGTGCGACGATTCCAACGCCTGCACCGACGACGCCTGCGCCGCCGACGGCACCTGCAGCCACGCGCCCCACGCCGGTTTTTGCGAGGACGGCGATCCCTGCACCATCGCGGACTTGTGCGCGGACAGCACGTGCACGGCGGGCAAAGCGCGTGTCTGCGACGACAGCAACGCGTGCACGACCGACGTCTGCGAGCCGGGCATCGGCTGCGTCTACTTGGCGACCGACGCCACGTGTGTGGCCGAAAGCACCTGTGCTTTCGCGGGGATGTGCCATCTGGGGCAATGCGTTGACGGCCTGGCCAAGCCTTGCGACGACGGCAGCCCGTGCACGTGGGACACCTGCATGCCGGAGACGGGATGCACGTCGTTTGCGGTCCCGCTGAGCGGCGAATGCACGGACACCGTCCACGGCGGCCGCTGCTGGGCTGCCACCGCCGCGACGCTGACTTGGACCGACGCGCGCATCGCCTGCCACAGTTGGGGCGGCGAATTGGCGGCAGTGCGATCACTGCCCGACAACGGCTTCGTGCGCGCGCTCGCGACCAGCGCGTGCGGGGACGTGAGCGCGTGGATTGGCCTGTCCGATCACGCTCAGGAGGGCCACTGGCACTGGACCGACGCGATCCACGGCGGCTTTGCCAACTGGGCCAACGGCCAGCCGAGCAAGGCCAGCGGCTCCGCGACGACTGGCGGCGAAGATTTTGGCGTCATGGCCGGCGATGGCACCTGGAGCGGCGTCACCCAGGCGACCACCGAGCCATGTTTTGTCTGTGCGCGGCCACTCGCCATCGGCTGCGACGCGCCTACGGGCTGCAAGACCGGTGCGCACTGCCAAGCCGGCACGTGCCTGCCCGCGACCGCCACGGCGACGTGCGACGACGGCAACAGCTGCACCGCGGACGCCTGCACGCCCGGCCAGGGCTGCGCACACGCGGTGCTGCCGGACGGGAGCAGCTGCGGCGTGGGCACGTGCACCAGCGGCGCGTGCGTGGCGACGTCGGTCAGCGGCCAGGAAGCCAAATCGTGCGCGGCCATCCTCGCGGCGAGCGCAACGACGCCCACCGACGGCCTGTACACCATCGACCCCGACGGCGCCGGCCCGGTCGCCGCATTTGCCACCTGGTGCGACATGCACGGCGACGGCGGCGGCTGGACATTGGCCATGAAAATCGATGGCTCTGACACGCAATTCGCCTACGGCGGCGCCGCGTGGGTGACAGCCAAGGCCTTTGGCACCGGCGGGCTTGACGGTAGCGGCGCAGTGCTCGCCAGCGCCTGGATGCTGCCGGTATCCGCGGTGCGCGTGGGCATGCGCGAGCAAAATGTCTGGCGCTGGCTGACTTTGCCCGTCCAGGCCACCAGTCTTCAGGCGATCTTCTCCACCGGAAAAACCATCGGCACTTCTGCAGGATTGCCGGCTTGGGAAGCGCTTTTGGCCGACGGTTCGCTGCAATCCCATTGTCAACTCGAAGGTTTCAACGTGGTGACCACGAGCACGTCGCTGCGCATCGGCATTCAGGGCAACAACGAGCAAGACTGCGCGACCGTGGATTCCTGGATTGGCCTGGGCGCTGCGTCCAACGTCTGCGGCATGACAAACAAGCCGGTGGCCGGCGACATGGCCTGCTACGGCGCCGATTTCGGCGACCGGACAACCTCGATTTCCGGCGCAATTTTCGTACGCTAGCCGCGCGATCGCGCTCAAATGCTATTCACATGCGGGCCAAGTCAGCCAAAATTCCGCAGCGATGAGCAGTTTTGCGCTTGATTCCGGCGCGATTTATCGTAAACTATGAAGGTCTGTGCGTTTGGCTGGCAGTTTTGGTCTTTGACTGGGTGATGAACATGAATATTCTTCGATCGATGCGTTCGCTGTGTTGTTGCCTTCCGGTTGTCGCGCTCGTGGCTGCCACCGTGCTGACCGGTTGCGGCGACACGTCGAGCGGCCAGGCGGACAGCGTCGCGGGCAGCGACAGCACCGATGACGCCCAGGTCCTGGATACGCAAGTCGATACCGAGGACACGCTCAGCAAGCCGGATTCCCAGCCAGACACGATCTCCAGCGACACGGACGCCAAGGACGCCAAGGATGCGACCGGCTCGGACGTGGAGACCAGCGACACCCCAGACGTCGCGGACGCGGACGCGAGCCAGCCGGACGCGGATGCGAGCCAGCCGGACGTGAAGACAACGGACGGGGACACCACGCAAGCGCCCGACGTCGGCTGCCTCGTCAACGCGGATTGCGACGACAGCAACCCGTGCACGGACAACACCTGCGATCTCGCCAAAGGCTGCGTTTTCACTAACAATACCGCCGCTTGCGACGACGGGAACGCCTGCACAGCGAACAAATGCGCGGGCGGCGCCTGCACAGTGGAAGGCACGGTCGATTGCGCGGACGGCAACGTGTGCACCGACGATTCCTGCAGTTCTTCCACGGGTTGCGTGCACCTGCCCAACGCCGCGACATGCGAAGACGGCAACCTCTGCACCGCGGGCGACAGCTGCGCCAACAGCCAGTGCGTCTCCGGCACCGCGTCGGCGTGCGACGACGGCAACAGCTGCACCGCGGACGCGTGCGACATCGCCACGGGCTGCACCCACACCGACCAGAGCGGCAGCTGCGACGACGGCAACGCCTGCACCACCGGCGACGCATGCGCGGCCGGCCTGTGCACGACCGCGACGCCGACGGACTGCAGCGACAACAACCCGTGCACCGCCGAGGGCTGCGACGCCAAGACCGGCTGCTTTGTGCTGAACCTCGACGGCAAGGCCTGCAACGACGGTCAGGCGTGCAGCACCAACGACGCTTGCCTGAACGGCAATTGCATCGGCCAAACCGCCGGTTGCAACGACAACAACCCGTGTACGGACGACACCTGCGCGGACGCGACCGGCTGCGTCTTCTTGCCCAACGCCGTCACGTGCAACGACAACAACGCGTGCACGCTGGCCGACGCCTGCACCGCGAGCGCGTGCGTGGGCGGCGCGCTGGACAAATGCGACGACGGCAATCCGTGCACCGTGGACCTGTGCGACGCGGTTTCCGGCTGCACCAACACGGCGTACACCGGCGCCTGCGACGACAACAACGCGTGCACCAGCGGCGACAGCTGCGCGACCGGAACGTGCACCGGCTCGACGGTCGCGTGCAGCGACAACAACACGTGCACCTCGGTCACGTGCGACCCGACCAAGGGCTGCGTCACGACGCCGCTGACTGGCGGCTGTTCCGACGGCAATGCGTGCACCGCGAACGACAGCTGCGTGAACGGCAGCTGCCAGGCCGGCGACCCGACCAACTGCGACGACGGCAACGCCTGCACCGCCGACAGCTGCGACATCGCGAACGGCTGCATCCACGCGGAGACCGTCGTCGGCTGCGATGACGGCAACGCGTGCACGACCAACGACACCTGCGCTGGCCCCCTCTGCACCGGCGGCCCCGCGCCGGATTGCAACGACAACAACGCGTGCACGACGGACAGCTGCGACCCCAAGAAAGGCTGCACCAACGCGTTTGCCAACGGCATCGCCTGCAACGACGGCAAGGCGTGCAGCACCAACGACACGTGCAGCCAAGGCACCTGCCTCGGCACCGTCCTGGGCTGCGACGACAACAACCCGTGCACCGACAACAGCTGCAGCGACGCGGACGGCGGCTGCGTGTTCCTCGCAAACGCGGTGACGTGCGATGACGGCAACGCGTGCACCAGCGGCGACACGTGCAAGAACAAGAGCTGCAGCCAGGCGACCGCGGTCTCCTGCGACGACAAGAACCCGTGCACGGCGGACGTCTGCGACACGAAGCAGGGCTGCCAGAACACCGCGCTGACCGGCACCGCTTGCGACGACGGCAGCGCGTGCACAACCGGCGACATCTGCACCGCCGGCGTCTGCACCTCCAGCCCCGTGAGCTGCGAGGACAACAACGTCTGCACGCTGGACAGCTGCGACCCCAAGAGCGGCTGCATCAACACGCCCGTGACCGGCACCTGCGACGACAAGAACGCGTGCACCGGCAACGACGCGTGCAGCCAAGGCACCTGCACAGGCACGCCCAACGCGCCATGCGACGACCAGAACGGCTGCACCACCGACACGTGCAGCACGACAACCGGCTGCGTATTCACCAACAATACCAACGCCTGCGACGACCAAAATGCGTGCACGCTGGGCGATATTTGCGGCGGCGGCGCCTGCCTGGGCCACTCCGCGCAGACATGCAACGACAACAACCTGTGCACGGTCGACAGCTGCGACCCCACGACGGGCTGCGTCTTCACCAACCACGACGGCATCGCGTGCGACGACGGCCAGGTGTGCAGCGTGAACGACACGTGCAATGGCGGCGTCTGCTCCGGCAGCGTAAACGGCTGTGATGACGGCAACTTGTGCACCAGCGACTCGTGCGCGGACGGCGTCGGCTGCGTGCACCTGCCCAACACGTCCCCGTGCGACGACGGCAACGCGTGCACCACCAACGACACCTGCGGCGACTCGAGCTGCATCGGCGGTGTGGCGCCGAACTGCGACGACAGCAAGTTCTGCACGGCGGACGCCTGTGACAGCACGCTGGGCTGCGTGCACCAAAACAAGACCACCGCCTGCGACGACGGCAATCCGTGCACCACCGGCGACATCTGCGCGGGCGGCGCGTGCACTTCGACCGGCACGAACGCGTGCGACGACGGCAATCCGTGCAGCATCGACAGCTGCACCAACAATGTCGGCTGCGTGCACAGCAACGCGCTCGCCAACACGCCGTGCAACGACGGCAGCGCGTGCACGGTGTCCGACACGTGCGTCGGCCAGACGTGCGAGGGCACGACCAAGACCTGCAACGACGGCAATCCGTGTACCGCTGACGGCTGCGATCCCGCGACTGGCTGCACCACACCCGCCGGCAACGACGGCGCGCCCTGCACCGACAACAACGCCTGCACCGACGCCGACGCGTGCGCCAACGGCGCGTGCAAAGGCAATGCATTCACGTGCAACGACGGTAATCCGTGCACCGACGACAGCTGCGACACAGCCCTCGGATGCCAGACGACCAACAACACGGCGCCGTGCAATGACGGCGTGAGCTGCACGCACAGCGACACCTGCGGCGGCGGCGAATGCGCCGGCACGCCGACCAACAGCGACTGCAACGACGCCAACCCGTGCACGATCGACACGTGCGATGCCATCGGCGGCTGCGGCTCGGTGGCCGGCAACGACGGCGCTGCGTGCTCGGACGGCAACGCATGCACAAACTTGGACACCTGCGCGGGCGGCAGCTGCGCCGCTGGTGCGCCCACGATCTGCGCGCCCAAAGCGTGCAACACCGTGGCCTGCAACGTGACGACCGGCGCGTGCGACTACACGCCCGTGACCAACGGCGCGCTGTGCGACGACGGCAACGCCTGCACGCAGAGCGACACGTGCCAAGCGGGCGCCTGTGCCGGCGCGAGCCCAGTCGTGTGCACGGCCCTCGACCAGTGCCACAGCGCTGGCATCTGCGACCCGAGCAGCGGCGCCTGCAGCCAGCCGGCCAAGACCGACGGCGCGACTTGCAATGACGCCAACGCGTGCACCCAGGCCGACACCTGCCAGTCCGGCACGTGCACGGGCGCGAATCCCGTCGTCTGCAGCGCGCTCGACCAGTGCCACGACGCCGGGACCTGCGATACGGGCACGGGCGCATGCAGCAACCCGAACAAGGTTGACGGAACGACGTGCAATGACGGCGACGCGTGCACCCAGGCGGACACCTGCCAGTCCGGCACGTGCACGGGCGCGAGCCCGGTCGTCTGCACCGCGCTCGACCAGTGCCATGACGCGGGAACCTGCGACCCCAGCAGCGGCGCTTGCAGCCAGCCGAACAAGGTCGATGGCACCGGATGCAACGACGGCAACGCGTGCACGCAGGTCGACACCTGCCAATCCGGCGAATGCGCGGGCGCGAGCCCGGTGACCTGCACCGCGTTCGACCAGTGCCATGACGTCGGCATCTGCGACCCCGCCAGCGGCACCTGCAGCCAGCCCAACAAAGTCGACGGCACGACCTGCACGGACGGCAACGCCTGCACCCAGGTCGACACCTGCATTGCGGGCAGCTGCACCGGCGCGTCGCCCGTCACCTGCAACGCCCAGGACAGCTGCCACGACGCGGGAACCTGCGACCCGAACTCCGGCACCTGCAGCAATCCGGCCAAGGCTGTCGGAACCGTCTGCCGCGCCGCCGCCGGCCCGTGCGACGTCGCCGAGGCCTGCGATGGATCTGTCAACGGCTGCCCCGCTGACACCTTCCAGAGCGCCGCGACCGTCTGTCGTGCCGCCGCGGGCGCCTGCGACACCGCCGAGACCTGCACCGGCAGCGGCGCCTCATGCCCAGCCGACACCAAGGCCAGTTCCGGCACCGTGTGCCGCGCTTCGGCCGGCGTCTGCGACACTGCGGAGACCTGCGACGGCGCCACCAACGCGTGCCCAGAGGACGTGTTCATGGCCGCCACGACGGTGTGCCGCGCCTCGCAAGGAGTCTGCGACGCGACCGAATCGTGTACCGGCAGCTCGGCCGGATGCCCAGCCGACGCCAAGGTCGGCGCCGGAACCGTCTGCCGCGCGTCGGCCGGCGTCTGCGACACTGCGGAGACCTGCGACGGCGCCGAGAACGCTTGCCCGGGCGACAGCTTCCAACCGGCGACGACCGTCTGCCGCGCGTCCGCGGGCGTGTGCGACGTGGCCGAAACGTGCTCGGGTTCCAGCGCCGCCTGCCCCAGCGACGGCGTCGCGGGTAGCGGGACCGTATGCCGCGCTTCCGCTGGCGTCTGCGACGTCGCCGAAACGTGTGACGGCTCCGCGGTCGCCTGCCCGACCGACGGCTTCCTCGCCGCCAGCACGGTTTGCCGCGCGTCGGCCGGCGTCTGCGACTCCGCGGAGAACTGCACCGGCGCCGCTGCCGCCTGCCCCGCGGACGGCTTCCTCGCCGCCAGCACGGTTTGCCGCGCTGCCGTCGCTGGCGGCTGCGACATCGCCGAAAACTGCCCCGGCAACGCCGC
>CAIYWC010000125.1 GCA_903929795.1 uncultured Myxococcales bacterium
TCCAGCGAATGCGCCGGGTGCGGGTGATCGGCCACCCGCGCCGGCAAGTCCAAGGTCTGCGGATGCGTCCCGCTGTCGCGGCCGGGCGTCGCGCCGGGCGCTGTTTGCTCCAAGCGATCCCACCAAGCGCGGCCGTGCTCCACCGTCCATCGTTCCGGCAGCGACTGCTCCAGCTGGTCCAGCCGCGTCAGCAGCGCGCGGGCCGTCGCGATTCGCTCGGCGGGATTCTTGGCCAGACAAGCGAGCACCAATTCATCCAGCGCTTCGGACAGCGTCGGCCTGTGCACGGACGGCGGCTGAGGTTGCGTATGCATTTGCTGGGCACACATGTCGAGCGTTGTCTTGGCAAGAAAGACCGTGCGCCCCGTCAGCAGCCAATACGCCACCGCGCCCAGGCCGTACAAATCGGCGGGCGGACCCACCGACGCCGGGTCCGTCATCGCTTCGGGCGCCAGAAATGCCGGCGTCCCGGCAAACGAGCCGTCCTGCGTGACGTTCACGTCCGTCCCAATTTCCTTCACCAAACCAAAATCCAGCACTTTCACCACGTCCGGTCGATTGCCAATCCGGCACAGCATGATGTTGGCCGGCTTGATGTCGCGATGCACCAGCCCGCGGTGGTGCGCTTCATCCAGCGCTTCAGCCACTTGCTTGAGGATGTGCACCGCGCGCGCCGGTGGCAGCGGACCGAAGCGCCGCACAAGGGCGTCCAAATCCACGCCGTCCAGATATTCCATGGCGTAATAGAACATACCGTCAGCACTGCGGCCATAGTCGTGAATGGAGACAATATTGGGATGTGTCAGGTTCGCGGTATTTTGCACCTCGCGCTCGAATCGCGCGAGGCTCGCCTCGCCAATCTTGTCAACCGGCAGCAGCTTGACCGCCGTCGACCGGCGCAGCAGCGCGTGCCGCGCCTTGTACACGACGCCCATGCCGCCAGCGCCCAGCTTGTGCTCCAGCGTGTACGGACCGAGCTGCTTGGCGGACAAATCGTCCAAGCTGTGCTGCAATTCTTCCGCGCGCATGCGCTGGCTCTCTGCGCTTTGGGCAAAATAGCTGCCGAAGAAAAAAACCACGATACTCGAGACAATCACGTTCATCGCGAAGAAGACAAGTCGCAAGGTCGGGCTTACGTCCATGCCGTGGTGGGAAAAATAGCCGTCGTAATACACGGTAATCAGGATATTCAGCGCGTACAGCGCCATGAAGATGCCGGCTTTGCGCAGGGAAAAAAAGGCCAGCGCCGTCATCGGCCCGCAAAATGCCCAGGCGAGGACGAAGCCGGAGGAGGCAATCGTGCCCATTGTCCATTGGAGTCCGGCCGTCACGTACATGATGCCGAGGATCTGCGCGTAGACGGCGTAAGTGTGCCTTCCGGTGCGGTGTGAGATGGCCAACGCGGAACCGACGATGACGACGAACAACGCCGGCAACAGCGTGGTCAGGCACCAGCCAAAAACCAGCGCGTACATGCCGGTCCAGAGGCAGCCCGCCGCGCAACACGAGGACGCGATGACGAAGATCGCCTGCTTTTGCCGCCGCGTGATGGCGTCGTCGGCAGCTTGGTACGCAAAGCGTTCGGTGCCGCTGGGTGACTGGATGGAGGGCTGGGTCATGTGATCTCCGCCGGTTCAGGGTCTCGAGCAGACGGGCGTGTTGCAGCTGCGAGTTTAGCAAGGGCTGGCGGCGACGTCACTTCAGGCGGCGCAGGGCCTCGATCAAGCGTGCGATGTCGTGATCGTCGTTGTACACGCCAAGCGACGGCCGGACAGTCGCCTCATGGCCAAACCGCCGCAGAATCGGCTGTGCGCAATGGTGTCCGGAGCGGACCGCGATGCCGTGGCGATCGAGGTGCTTGCCGATCGCCTGCGCGCTCAGACCGGCGATGACAAACGACACCGCGCCCGCCCGGCACTTCGGCGCGCCGACGCGCGTCAAGCCCGCAATCGTCGTCAGCCCCGCAAGCAGGCCGCCCAGCAGGCGTTGCTCGTGGGCGATGAGCGCCGGCCGACCGATCTGCTCCACGTACGTCAGCGCAGCCTGCAGACCCACAGCGTCGGCGAGATTGGGCGTCCCCGCCTCAAAACGCGTCGGAATCGCCGCGTAATTGACCCGCTCGAACGTGACGTCTTCGATCATGCTGCCGCCGCCCTGCCACGGCGGGGTCTCGGCAAGCGCGTCTTCGCGCCCGTACAGCGCGCCAATGCCGGTGGGGCCGTAGCTCTTGTGCCCTGAAAATACGTAGAAATCGGCGCCAATCGCCGTCACGTCGCCCGGAACCACGCGCAGCAGGGCACCGGTCGCTTCGCACACCTGCAGCCACGGCACGATGTTGGAGTGGTGCTCCGGGTGCGTCACCAGCACCACATCGCCCGCCCGCAGGTGCTGACGGCCCCACGCGTGCGCGACGAGGGTGATGGCTTCCGTCGCGCCGCGGGTAAACACGATTTCCGACGGTGAGCGCGCGCCCAGAAAACGCTGCGCGGGCTCGCGCGCTGACTCGTACGCGTTCGTCGCCCGGGTAGCCAGCGCGTGCGCGCCGCGGTGGACATCGGAGTTGTCGCGCTCGTAGAACTGGGCAATCGCAGCGATGACCGCGCGCGGCTTCTGCGTCGTCGCGGCGTTGTCCAGCCACACAAGCGGTTGACCGTTCACTTGTTGCTGCAACGCCGGAAAATCAGCGCGCAGACCGGGCTGCCATGGCGAACTTGGCGCAGTGTGCTGGCGCGGCGCTTGCGGGATGGGATGGCCGTTTGCAAAGAGCCACGTCGGCAACCCGTCGATGGACGCAGGCGCAGGCGGGGCGGCGTTCGGCGTGGACGCGGGCAACCACGGCGGGAGTTCGCTGGCCTGGTTTGTCGGCGGCAGCGCCGGCTGGACGCCCTCCAGCCAGCCGTCGGGAATTCGCGTCACTGGCACGGCAATCGGAAAGTGCGCGGCCGGCAAGGCATTTTCGGCAGCGTGGCCAGCGGCGGCGAACGGATCAAACGGTCCACCGGGAAAGTCATCGGACAAGCGAAACGCGATCCGTTCGGGCCAGTGAATGCCGGCTTCCCGCCCCGTCGCCACCGTCGACGTGCTGTACGTGACCGAGTCGCGTCCCCATGGCAGCGGATCGGTTCCGGCGAGCGGATCGCGCCGGGCCGCGCTGCGCCCCAGACGTTCGACCGACGCCTGATCGCCGCGCATCGCCCGCTCCGGCGTGGCCAGCAGTCCCGAAAGCGACGGCGCCGGGCTTTCAGACGGCAATTCGCCGGGCGGCGCCACGCTTGGCAGCTGGTCCAACGACGGCCGCGGCATCGGGCTGGTCGTCGCCATGGGCCCGGGCGAAAACGCGCTGTTCGGCAACGCGCCGGCCAAGGCGTCCGCGACGAGGCTGTCCAGTTCGCCCGGCATGTCAGTTCGGGTAGTCACGGTAATTGCCGATCTCGACGCCGTCCAGCGAGCCAGCCGCGTCGTCTGCGAGCACTGCCAGCGAAAAATAGACGCTTATCAAGTAGTTGCCGATGCCCTCTTCATCCACGCCGTTAAAGCGAATCGCGAAGCTGGGCAAGCGCTCGTCGCTGATGTTGGGCTGGTGCAGCGCCACGACGCCTCGCCGCTCGTTGCCGGCCCGCAGCAAGAAGTTCCGCGTCGTCGGGATCGGCGCGCTCGTATCGATCGGCACCTTGTCGGAAGGGATCAGCGGCACGCCGCGCCAGGTCAAGAACGGACTGCCGTACAGCGCAACCGTCGGCGGTGGCACGCCGCGCGCTGTGCATTCGCGGGCAAACGCGGCGATGGCCATCGGATGGGCCTGGAAGAGCGACGGCTCCTTCCAGACACGGCCGAGCAAGTCGTCCAAGTCATCCGGCGTCGGCGGTCCCTTGCGCGTGCGCAGGCGCATGGACGGCACGATCGCGCGCGCCAGGCCAAACTTGGCGTTGTTGATGAGTTTCCACTCCTGTCGCTCCTTCCTTGCCTCGATCACCAACCGCGCCTGTTCACGCAGCTGGTCAAATGGCTTTTTGCACAAGTCCATGATGCGGGAGTGCACCCGCAGCGCCGTGATGATGGCCGACAGCACGATTTCCAGCGGCTTTTCCTCGTAGTCGACCCCAGTCGGCATGACCACCGGCTCGCCCTCTTCGGACGTCGCGCGTTTGGGCTGCTGCGGCGCGGACGCGTTGCTTTTGGCAGCCGCCTCCAAATCGTCGAGCAGCTGGCGGTGGTTCAGCGCCAGTTTCAGCACCGCATCGCGGTTGAGCACGAGCAGCAGCGTCGGGGCGATGGCCCGGACCGTCGCCGAGCACGGCGTGGCGTGCAGCAAGGCCATTTCGCCAAAAAATTCGCCATCATGCCGCTGGGCGAGGATGGCGCGACCGCCCGACGGCGTGCGGCTCGAGACCTCCACGGCGCCGCGACAGATGATGAACATCTCCTCGCCGGGCTCGCCTTCGATCACGATGGCCGCGCCGGCAGGCACTTGGCGGGTTGCAAACCGCGCGACAAGATCGCCGAGTACGGTGTCGCTCAGGTTCTTGAACAAGGGAATCGCCCGCAAGTGCTCAGGCAACAGCAGCGCTTGTTCGCCGTCGATACGCGCTTCCACGCGCTGCAATTCCGCACCCATCACCCGCACGCGGTTGACCCGGACCAAGCCGGCGTCGACGTCCACCCAGGGCAGCAGGCGCAGCAGCCATCGCGGGCTGATTGCGGCCATTTGCGGCCCAGTCTTGTGGACGTCGGCGAGGCTGCGAGCGGCGGATTCGCCGAGGCGGGTGCGCAGCATCGTATCGGACATGTGTGGCTCCTCGTTCGCAAAATGCCCGACTAAATCGTGTCTCTGTTCGGACCGCGCTGCTTGAGCGCTTCGGCCACCGCGGCCTCCGCAGACGCCCGCGCCCCGAGCAGCGGCAACGTCACGTACGTGTACACGACACACCCCACGCACAGGTCAAAGACCGACTCCAGCGTCGTGAAGACAGCCAGGGTGCCCGCCAGCCAGGGCGCGACGGTCGGCGCGACGAAGTGGGCGAGCGCGCCGCCCAAGGCGAAACAGACGCCAATGCGCGAGGCAAAGACCTTGGGCGCCTGGTCCATCGCGCGGTACGGCAGGCCGACCATCGACGCGACAGCTTGGGCGAAGCGCGTCATCGGACTCGTCGGCGCGCGGCTGGACGCCCGCAGCGCGTAGTCCAGACCGACGGGCACGATGATCCACGGTGAGCGCGTGTAGACGTAGCCGGCGAGACAGAGGGTGGTGATGAAACCGTTGAGGCGCACGACGTTGCGGTCGATGCGCACGGCGGAAACTGGGCAGATCAGGGTCCACATGGGTCTTCTCCATTTGTCGAGAGGCTGAGGGTCGCACGGTGTCCGAGCGAGACAACCCTACCGTGGAGAACGCCCTTCGGGCAGGTGCCAAGATCGGCCCACATTGGCGCAAAGTCGATACCACCGGACTGCGCCACCCTGAGCGTTCTGGCGGCGACAGCGGTCAACCGTCGTTTAGCGAGTCCACAATCTCAAGAACTTGCGCGACCACGGCGCGGGCCCGGGCATCAGCGCGATTGGGCACCGGCGTAGAGAGGCGCAACAGCAGCTCGCTGCCGATCAGATCCGGCAGCACCGGCACCAGCGGCGGCGACCCGGGCTCCGCGGCCAGCGGCACGTTCGGTGCCAGCAGCAAGCCGCCGCCCGCCACGCACAGCGCTCGCAGCAGCAGCCGGTCCCCGGACACCAGCCACGGCGCCACCTTGACACTGCCGCCGGCGAGCAGCGGCAGCTCATCAAGAGGTGCCTCCGCGTGGCGGAAGCCGAGCACGCGGTGTTGGCTGAGTTCGCCGACGTCGGTCGGCACCCCGTGCTCGGCCAGATACGATTCCGACGCCATCAGCCGGAGCGGCGCGCGCAGGATCACCCGCGAAAACCAGTTCCGACCGCGCGGCACGGGCGCGTCGTGGACCATCAGGTCAAACGCATCGTCCGTCTGGAGCTCCGGATGTTCCAGGTCGCGAATGACAAAGGCCAACCGCGGGAACGCAGCGCGGGCCGCCATCAGCGCAGTGGTGCGCATGCTGAGCGGCAGGCCCAAGGGCTCGACGAACCGCAGCACGCCCGCGGCCTCCTCCGCCGCCGTCCGCGCGTCAGCGACCAGCGACTCTGCGTCGCGCACGAGCACGCGTCCCCGCGCGACCACCAGCGCACCCGCCGAGGTCAGGCGCACCCCCGCCGCGTCGCGATGCAGTAGTGGCACGCCGACCTCCGCCTCGAGCGCGTCCAGCGCACGCCGCAGAAACGCCCGCGTCATCCCAGCGTCCCGGGCCGCCCGGTGAAACGAGCCCGCCTCGACAATCTTCAACAAAACCGCGATTTTGCCCGTGTCCATGCGACCCCCCAGCGCGCGGTGTTGGCCTGGGCGTTATGGCACAATGCCCCTGTCAGCCGCAACGCTGCGCGCGTCGTGCGGGCGTCCTGTCGCTGCGCTGAACTTCCCGTTCACATCCAGCGCCCCGACGCAGCGCGCGGCAACACGCGTCAGAGCCCGCCGGGCGCGGCGCGACAACGGCGCTACGGCGCGTCGCCGGTGTCGATGACGTCAGGAGCCGACGAACACAGGCCAATCAGTCCAGGGTCTTGCCACGGTCCGGGTGGACACGCGCCGATTGTGCCGTACATCTGGGCGAAACAGCCGCCGGTGCTCGTGTCGGACATGGACCTGAAGCCGAGCAGCGTGCCGTCGGCGGCAAACCACCAGGTCAGGTCACCGAAGGCGGTGCCAGCGACGATCGCGATGCCGCCATCGGCGCAGTTCACGTAACCGGCTGCGGTGGGCACGCCGGTGCAGTATGCCTCGGCCGCGGTCTTGGCCTGCGCCACCGTCGTCGCGACCTGCGCGAGGAGGCTGCTCAGGGGAAAGTTGCAAGACGGCGTCACATCCAGCGCGCTATCGACCACCGCGCTATCCGAAGCGTCTTCGGCGTCTGCGACTCCGGTATCGACGGCAATTTGGCTATCGGCGACGGCGGTATCGGCGATATCGGCCGAGCCCGGGGTGACTGGCGCCATGCATCCGGCCGCCGCCACACAGCCCATCCAGCAGACGCTTGAGAAGCACTTGAGCCGTCTCATGGCACCTTCCTCGCGGACCGCCGGATCGCAGGCGTTCCAAGCGGGTCCGCCGTTGCTCGCGCCGGACTCACGGACGGGCGTGGCCGCGTCGAACCGTCCGGAACAGCGCGCGGGACCCATTGTGCCCCGTTCGGCAAGCTCGTCAACCGGCACCGTGACACCGGCACCGTGCAGCGGGCCGGCGCCGTCAAGGAAGCGGTCGGGCAGTAGGAAAGGACGGTTGCGCGCGAATTCCCTTGCTCGCGGACCGAAGTTCGCGGTCAGACGGTTGCGGTCCGCGGTCTGCTACCGGAAGAGCACCTCGTGGTCACCAGTCCGAGATGCAAAAGGTCTGGAGGAAAGGATTTGGGCTTGGACATCGGTCAGCCGGCCTAGAACTTGACCTTGACGCCACCGGCGAGCGATGGCCCGAGGCTGTCCCGCCGCCCAGCCAAACCGCCGCCGAGCGCGAGTTGCAGATGCGCGCCGAGGTCGTATTCCACGCCGAGGCCCAGCCGAATCGCCCGCGGCGCGTCGGCCAGCACGAGCTCCTGGCTGGCATGGGCCGCCAGCCGCCACTTGTCGCCAAAAGGCACAAGCAGCGTGCCGCGCTTGATGTCCAGCACCAGGTCTTGCGCATCGATGTTCCACACTTGCTCCAGCGAAAGTTCAATACTTGCGACGTGTTCGTCGCCAATGTGCAGGAGTCCGCGGTAGCCGATGCCGCCGCCGCCGTGAAAGGTGGCCATGTCGAGGTCAGTGGCGATGGCCACGTAGTCGCCGAGGTGGAACTCCAAGCCGGCCCGGCCGAGGTACAGGCGCAAGGCCTGCGGCGTGATGGCGCCCGTGGTGCTGGCCGCGTCACGCTGTGGTGCGACGCCCCACCAGCCAGCCGCGGAGAGTCGCGCGATCAAGAAGCCGAAGAAAAAGCGCTCGAGGCTGACTTCGCCCTGATGGAAATAATCGTTTGAACTCCCAAAGTTGGCGTAGCCGTATTGGAAGCCGAGGCGGTTGCGGTTCTCCTCCGCCGAGAGGATCTGCGGCAGGACTACGCTCACGGGCGTCGGGTTGCGCGCTGACGCGAAGCCGTCGTGGACTACGCCTTTGTCATCCATGACCGCGATATAATAAGCCATTCCCGGCGCCACGACGTCGCGCGCCGGAATCACGGCACGCCATTCAACGGGTTTGCCGGCATCTCCGCCGACGGGCAGCATCGGCAGCGAGACGTAGTTACCGGCGCCGCGGGCACGGTAGAAAACAATCGGATTTGAAAAGCGTTTGTTGATCTGCGCGCGAATTTCCAGCGGCGTATGGTGCGACGCCCGATCAACGGGACCGTGCGCGACGAGCTGCTCGGCGTCGTGCGCCGGCAAGGACTCCAGGCGAATCTCTTGTGGTTCCGCCGGATTGGCGAACACGCCGCTGCGCCCGCCGGGACCTACCGCCACGAGGTAGTACTGCACGACCGGCGGCGGCGTCTCCAACTCCGGCAGCGTCAGGTCGGCGCCAAACAGATTATCGCCGCGGGCCGCCAACGGCAGCTCTGTGAATGGCCCAGAGACGCCCAAGCGCCAGTATGCAAACAGTTTTTCTGCGGGACCATCCAGGACGCCGTCGAGCCAGATTGGCTTGCCCCACTGTGCCGTCGTCAGCGCGCGGTGGCGCACACGGACCTGCGGCTGGGCGGGCGCGCCCGTGGCATTCGGCGTGACCAGGCTCGTCGGCGTGACCGGCAAATGGCCGTGAAACTGCCGCGCTTCGGCGACCCACCGCGGCTCGCAAAATGCGTTGAGTCGAACGCGATTCGCTTGATTATCAGGTACGTCCAACGATGCTGTCTGCCCCGAAATGCTCGCCACCGTCGCTTCAAACAACAGCAGACCGCCGTGATCCGCGTCTGAACACCAAATCGGCATCCGCGGCGCCCACTGCGTCACGCCTTGGCCGTCCACGACGACACGGCTGCCATCGCGCACCGTCACCCGCGGCGTCGGCAGATCGGCGAACACTGGGGAAGCCATGGGCCAAGTCATGAGAAATACAAGAAAAATGTGGCGTTGCATTGCGACGTCCGTCGGGCCGCGTTGCGGCGGCTGGCGACCGTTTAGCACATTTTGGCGGCGGCCGCGCCTCGCGCCCCCTGACCGTCCGTGTCGAGACGCCGCTTCGCTCCTCGTGTCCGCGCACGGGAACTCTGACCACGTTCGGTTGGCGAATTTCCCGCCCACGTCACCATTCTCCGCGGCCTCGGACCGGCAGGCCGTTCGCTGTCGAATCGTGGGAGGCGGGACGACGGCGGCGCGGCAGCGGAGCGTTGCGACCGACGACAGTAGGAACGGTCCGTCGCCAATCATTTCCGGAGTCCCGCCGCGGCTACGGAGGCGGTGGCGCTCGCACGCACTCAGCGCACCTCGCCGCCTGTTCGCCGGCCATCAAAACGGCTTGAGCACCAGCCGTCCGTATGCCAAGAAACCGCAGATCACCGCCACGACGAGCCAATAGATTATCTGCCCGTGACTCGCCTCGCCAGAGGCGAGATTCAGCGCACAAAACAGGAACATCTCCGCGGCAATGCACAGCGCCGCGATGGGGACCAGGATCGCCACAGGCCTGTGAAAGGCCGAAAGGATGAGGCAGATCGCGCACACAAGCTCGAGGACGCTCATGGCCAGCCAGACGCCATGGGGCAGCGCCTTCAAGGAAACCACGGCCTGCTCGGAGTTGGAAAACTTCCACAATGCACCCATGAGGGTGTGCAGCGACAGCATGATTTGCAGGACCCACAGGGAGATGGTCATCGTCTCGCCTCGAAAAAATCAGTGTTGACGCTGGGTCTGACGCACTTGAATCAGCTTCCAGCCATTGCCAGATGGATCGCGAAAGCCGGCGTCCACGCTGCCAAAACGCTTCACCGGTTCCTGGGTAAACTCCACGCCGCGGGCGCGGAGCTGCGCGTGAGTCGCGTGGCAGTCGTCCACGACGAGCACCAGCGGCGGCATTGCTCCCTTGGCTACAAGCTCCAGCGCAGCCTGCGCCGTGGTCGCGTCGAGGACTGGCGGGCCTGGCTTGAACAGGCCAAGCTGGAACGACGGCTGGTCGGGATGCTGGACCGTCAGCCAGCGATAGGCGCCGTTACGCACGTCCGTGTGCACGCAAAAGCCGATTTTTTCGACATAAAATGCGAGCGCTTCGTCCTGATCGCGCACGTACACGCCGACGACCTCGACACCCTGACTCATGGAACCTCCGTTGCCTCGGGACCCAGCGTACGACGGGTCTTTTGCCGTCGCTTCTCCGAAACTGCGATTGTGAGATCCGGGCGATCCGCAGCGCGCAAGAAGCAGGCGGGCACTGTCGCCATCTCCGACGGACCAGCCTGCTCCCGCGCCCGGATTGCGCCCGGACTCGCTCCGGTCACGTCGCGAAAAGTGCGGCCAAACGTGCCGAGGCTGTTCCAGCCCGTCTGGAATGCAATGTCCGTGATGGCCAAATCCGTCTCGCGCAGCAGCGCCACGGCCCGCTCGATGCGCCGCGTCAGCAGGTACCGGTGCGGCGGGATGCCAAAAGCGTCTTTGAACGACCGCGCGAAGTGCGCCTCGGACACGCCGCTCACGCGCGCCAGCTGCCGGACAGGCCAGTCGTCATGCGACGCCGCATCCATCGTGTCCTTGGCGCGCAGCAGGCGGCGCAGCAGTTCGGGATCCTGGTTCACGTGTCCTCGCTGTTTTTCGCGCGCGCCTTGGGTGCAGCTTGAGCGATGGCACCGGGAGGTGCGCCGTCCAACCTGACAGTTCGCACCATTCCTGTGGGCGCACTTGGATCTGCCGACCGACGTCTGCGTTCAATCGGCCTCGATCGGCGGCGTGCCTCCTTTGGCACGCGCTCGCGGTCCCAGACCCGTCGCACCCGTTCCGACCGCAAAACCTTGACGTTGGAGGTAGGCCGGCATGTTGAGCAGGCTTTCCATGGCAACCGTTGTCCGAACTTCCCGCCCACATCCGCGGCTACCGCAGCCTCGAACCGGCAAGCCGTCCGCTGCCGAACGGTTGGAGTCGGAACGCGGGAAGCGCGGCAGTACGTGGCCGCAACGTCGAGCCAATTGTGCCCCGTCGGCAGGCCTCGTCAAGTTGCAGAACACCGCCGATTTCAGCACTTCAGCCGGCTCATGCCGCCGCGGGCGCGGTAGGACTGGACTGCGCCGCGCTGTCGATATCGAGTTGCGCGCAACCGTCGATCCGGGCGCAAAAACCGCCGTCGTCCGCCGCAGCGCATCGCAAGCGCCTCGACGCTCACGGTTCTGGCCGCCGCAGCGCCATCGGACCGCCGTCTGCGAAAAACCGCTGCACCTGCTCGGCTTGCGTGACCAGGTACTGCTTCATCGTGCGGTTGACGAGCCACGCCGGGAGCCAGCCACCCTGATTTTCGCGGTCCAGGTAGATCAGCTCGCTGGTCTGCCCGCCGTCCAACGTCGTGCACAGCGCCCCGCCCCACCAATCGATGCGCGCATAGCCCGGCGCAGGCGGCAGGCGGTCAACCGACCGGAAACTGGCGAGCTTGACGCCGGGCGCGAGTTCGCGCGTGACCTCCAGCGCGCACACATCGCGTTTCGCAATCCCGGGAATGCCCGGCTCGAACCGCTGGTAGACCACGCGCGCGGTCGGACTCAGCTGTTCAACGACGTAACCGTCGACAAATTCGCGCGTCCATTCATGGTGGTAGTCGAGGATGTGCGTCACGAACCCGGCGAACACAACGTCCGCTGGCGCGGCCACACGCGGCAGGCGCCAGCGAAACAAGTGGTTCGGATCGTCCGGCAGCGGGCGGCGGCCCACCTGCAAATCCGCGCGGTTGACCATCGGCGCGAACGCCGCCGCGTCGTTCAGCAGCGCGAGATCCCGCGCCAGCCAAGCCTCCTGGCGTTGGTGCGCCGTGGTGAATGATTCCATGGAATGCCTCGGCTGGCAGCAAAGGCGCAGCGGTGAAAAAGCAGCGAAAGCGCGTCTTCCCCGCCTTCGAGTCTGGCGAAGTCGCGCGATGCGTCAAGCCAGCGCGTCGGGTCACTTCAGCTTGACGACATGGCGCGCACGGACCTTGAACTCGACCTTCGCCGCGCCGCCGGTCCGCCCTGGCGCCACCTGCTCCGGGTGCTCAATCCGCAGCTCGTACGGCAGCTTTTGCTGGAATTGCTGGTCCTGGCCGTCGATGCTCAGCCGGTCCAGCTCCCACACGACCAGCTCGCCGCCCTTGGGCGCGCCCGGCAGCGGCCACGCGTCCAGCTCCACGCCGCCGTAGCCCGCCACCGGAATCGCATAGAACGGCGGCTGGCCGTCGAACTGCAGGTAGTCCGCGCGGACGTGCTCGGTCCAGCGCAGCGCCTTCCAGGCCGTCACTTTGACGGCGTCGGTCAACGGCAGCGCCGCGTTCGCCGGCAGCAGAAACCAGCGCCGCGGGCCGTCCGTGTTGTGGATGGTCAGCGTCAACTTGCGCGTCGCGCCCGCGCCCGTCGCCGTCACTTCCAGCACCGGCACGCCTTTGGACTTCAGCGCCTGGGCCTGCGCCTGGTGCGCCACCAGCTGCCGCTCCACGTCGGGCTTGTCGGCGTAAAACGGCTTCTCCGGCGCCAGACCCTGGAGCAGCCGATCCAGGTTCGCCGCCACGGAATCCTCAGACATCAGGCCAAGATCCGTGCCATAGCAATTGCGCTGCGCCCGGCCGTCAAAGTCCACGCTCACCAGCGCTGGCAGCTTGGACACGTCGATGCCTTGGAACAGCTGCTGCGCCGGCCCGCGCCATTCGTCCACGTCGATGTACACAAGTCGGCCATGCTCCAGCACCTTGCGGACCGCGCCCGACGCCTCCGCCAGCTCCTTGATCGCCTTGCACGGCGAGCACCAATCCGCGGTGAACATCAGCACCACTGGCTCGTGCTTGGCGCGCGCGTCGGACAGCTCCGCGTGCAGCAGATCGCGCAGGCCTTGCGGGCCCTTGCGGTGCAGGTAATGGGCGTGGCGCGTCTCCTTGTGCGCGGCAAACGCGCTGAGCGACGGCAGGAGCAAGACGACGGTGAGCAGGAGGCGAATCGGCATGGGACGCGGATGGTAGCGCTGAGGCGCGCGCGGCGCTACTGCCCGCCGCCGTGACGAAGGCGTGACGCGCTGCCGCCGGACGGCATTGACCCGGAACCGCGGCGTCGCAAGACTCCCCGCTGGGCTTTCGCCTTGGTTGGTTTGCCATGCTTGGCCACGTATCTCGCCAGTCTCGCGGGATTTTTCTTTGCGCCGCCTTCGCCGCGGCCTGCGGATCCGGCACCGCTTCACCGCCCGCCGCGCCCGACACCCACGGCCCCGTCGCGACGGGAATTTCCGGCAAGCTGGGCGATCCGCTGCCGACAGCAAGTGCCGACCAGCTCGCCACTTTTACCCGCGGCAAGACCGTCGCGCTCCACCGCTACAGCCGCGCGGAAGGCCTTGGCCCCGCGTTCAACGTGACATTTTGCAGCGCGTGCCATGAAAAGCCGGTGCCTGGCGGCAGCTCTGGCCTCTACCGCAACTTTTTCCTCGCCGCGCACAAGGGCGACGACGGCGCGTACGTCATCGCCTCCTCGCTCGGCAAGGCCGGCGGCGTCGTGCGGCTCTACGATTACGCCACCGGCACCGTCGCGCGACCGCCGCTGGATCCGACCATCAACATCGTCACGCAGCGCAATGCGATCGCGTTTTTTGGCGCGGGCTTGCTGGCGGAAATCAAGGATGCCGAGATCCTCTCGCGCGCCGATCCCGACGACGCCGACCACGACGGCATCTCCGGTCGCGCCAACTATGACCGCGGCTACGTCGGCCGGTTTGGCCGCAAGTCGCAGACTGTCAGCATCGAGGCGTTCATCCGCGGGCCGCTGTTCAACCACCTGGGCGTGACCAGCGATCCGCTGACGGAGGACCAGCGCGCCAAGCTGCCGGTGGATTCCTCGCAGGCCGCCAAGCAGACCGCGGCGCTGGTGCGGCGCGTGCTGGGCGGGCTGGCTTCGTTCGCGCAGGCGGCGGCGCCGGACACGCCGACGACCGACGAAGACGGCGTGCCGGATCCGGAGATGACCGGCGACCAGCTCTTTGACCTCGTGAGCTTTGTGATGCTGACGGCCGCACCGCAGCTCGAGCCGGAGACGCCGCAGATCGCGCGCGGGCGCCGGCTTTTTGACGCCGCGCGCTGCGGTGCATGCCACACGCCGCGCGTGACCGGGCCGCGCGGGCCGCTGCCGATTTACTCGGACCTGCTGGTGCATGACATGGGCGCGGACCTGGCCGACGGCATCGAGCAAGGCCTGGCGACGGGCACGGAATTTCGCACGCAGCCGCTGTGGGGCATCGTCGCGGACGGGCCGTTCCTGCACGACGGCCGCGCGACATCGCTGCGCGAAGCCATCCTGCTGCACGCCGGCGAGGGCCAGGCGGCCCGCGACGCGGCGGCGAGCTGGAGTGAAGCGCAGTGGGCGGATTTGCTGGAGTTTCTCGCCTCGCTGGGCGGTCGCGATCAGGCTTCGGCCGGGCTCTTGCCGCCCCAGGCGCCGCTGTTGGCGACCGGTGCCTACGGCGGGCCGATGGGCGATTTGTCGGCAGACGAGGCCGCGCTTTTTGCTGCCGGCCGCGCGCTTTTTGACCGCGATTTCGGCAACGCGGACGGCGTCGGTGCGCCGCGCCTGAACGGCGATTCGTGCCGCGCGTGCCATTTCGACCCCGTGATTGGCGGCGCCGGCCCGCGCGACGTCAACGTGATGCGCAACGGCCTTGTCTCGCCGGATGGCCAGTTCCTGCCGCCGACGATTGGCACCATTCTGCACCGGACGACGCGGCTGCGCGGCACGCTGAACGCGCCGCAGGCCGAGGCGGTGATTTTTGAGATGCGCCAGACGCCGCCGCTTTTTGGCCTGGGGCTGATCGACGCGATTGACCCGAATGTGCTGATTCAGGCTGCGGATCCGGACGACCTGAACGGCGACGGCATCCGCGGCCGCGTGTCCTGGACCAACGGCAACCGCGTGGGCCGGTTCGGCTGGAAAGCACAGGTGCCTTCGCTGGGCGAGTTCATCCGCGACGCGCTGTCCAACGAGCTGGGCCTGACCGTGCCGTTCGACCCGACGCAGACTTTTGGCCAGCTGCAGGACGACGACGCGGTGCCGGATCCGGAGACGAGCCTCGGGCAGATCGCGCAACTGCAATTTTTTGTTCAGCAATTGGCGCCGCCGCCGCGGACGTTGACCGACGCGGCGCTGGAGGCGGCGGGCGAGCAGCTGTTTGCGCCGACGGGCTGCGCGGCTTGCCACACGCCCGTGCTGACGGGCGCGCGCGGGCCGGCGGCGCTGTATTCCGACCTGCTGCTGCACACGATTTTGCCGGCGACGATGCGCGGAATCGAGGACGCGGGCGCGGGCGAGCGCGACTTCCGCACGACGCCGCTGTGGGGCCTGGCGAAGACTGGGCCGTATTGGCACACGGGCGAGGCGGACACGATCGAGCAGGCGATTGCGCTGCACGACGGCGAAGCGGTGCCGTCCCGCCAGCAGTTTCAGCAGTTGACGGGGAACCAGCGCGCCGCGCTGCTGGCTTTCCTGGGGAGCCTGTGATGCGCGGTTTGCTGGCTTTGCTCGTGCTGACCGCGTGTACCGCCGCGCCGCCTGCGCAGCCCGTGCCGGATGCCGGCGGGATCGTCGATCCGCTGTCGATGCCAGCCCAGGCGACGGTGAACCTGGCGGACGTGCCGTCCGTCGAGACGTGCAAGGCGTGCCATCCGCGTCAGGCGGCGGACTGGGCGGGATCGCGCCACGCGTATGCGGTGCGCGACCCGGTGTTCCAGGCGCTCGTCGGCGCGCGGCACGCGGCTTTTGCCGGGCAGCAGGACAAGTTCTGCGTGCAGTGCCACACGATCGCCGGTGTGCGCAGCCTGGCGGTGGTTCCTGGCTTTCAATTCAGCGACTTGCCCGCCGTCCCGATGGAAGGCGTGACGTGCTGGAGCTGCCACGCGGCGGCGTCTATCGCCCGGCTGCACAACGCCGGGCTGAACATGGCCAACGACGGGGCGATGCGCGGCAACCTTGTGCAGCCTTTGGCAAATTCCCCGCACGGGACGGTCGCGGCGCCGTTCCTGCAGTCGGCGGAATTCTGCGGGACCTGCCATGAGATTGTCGAGCTGCACGGCCTGCCGCTGGAGCGGCCTTACAGCGAGTGGGCCGACTCCCCGTCGGCGCGCGTGGGCCAATCGTGCGCGGATTGCCACATGCCGAAATACGACGACGTCGCCGCGCTGGGTGGTCCGCCGCGGACGGGCTTGCGGAGCCATCGGTTCGTCGGGCTCGATCCGCCAGGTGCGCGCGAGGCGGCGACGGCGGACGAGCGGGCTGCCTGGGTGGCTGACCGCGATGCGCTCCTGGCGACGGCCGCGGCGGTGTCGATCGCGCCCGGACCCACGCACGCCGGCGACACGATGACGGTCACCGTGAACGTCACAAACCGCATCGCCGGCCACAGCTTGCCGACCGGCTCCACGTTCATCCGCCAGTGCTGGCTGGAGGTGCGCGCGGTCGATAGCGCAGGAAAAGTCCTTTACGAAACAGGGACTTTTGACGCCAATGACGACCTGCGCGACCGTTGGAGCGCGCTTGCGCCATACGGCGATCCGGATCTCGTGTCGTTCTCGTCGGCGTTCGTCGACGGCAGCGGGCAGCCGACGCTCTTTCCCTGGCTGGCGGTCGAGCACCACCGCAACCAGCTGCGGGCGGGCGAACAGCGGACGTACTCGTTTTTCGTGCAGGTGCCCGCGGGCGTGACCGGGCCGGTGCAGCTGACTGCGCGCCTGCGCCTGCGCACGTACCCGCCGTTCCTGGTGCGGCTGCTGGGCCTGGACGCGGCGCTGCCGACCGTGCTGCTGACCGATCTCGCCACCGCAGCCACCGCCGTCAGCTTCTGAACATGCTGACTGATGTGCAACACCAGACGCTTTCGGTCAGACCCGTTGCATTTCGGACCGGGACCGCGAGCGTGCACCGCCGGTGGCACGCCGCGGATCGTGGACGGATGATCTCGAACTTCGGTCGGCGGTTGTGATGCGTCCGCTGCTGCTGCTTGCGCTCATCGCCGCGTGCCAGCCACCGCCGCCGCCGTGCGCGCGGGATCCGCGCTCGGTGCCGTTGGGAATCCCGCTGAACGTGACGCTGGAGGCGGATTCCGCGGTGCCAGCCCAGGAGCTCGCGGCTGTCGACCAGGCCTTGGACGATTGGGCGCGCTGTGCCGAGGTCAGCCTGTATGTGCACCGCCGTCCGCCGCGCGCGCTGCCGGCGCCGTTCCCGCAATCGCCGGCCCAGCTGGAGCACGCCGACGTGGACAAGGCGACTCGGCTGCTGACCGCGCCGCTGGGTGCGCTGCTGCGGCAAGTGGCGCTGCCGGGGCCGTATGTCGCGGTCGCGGTGCTGCCGGACCTCGCGCCGCCGTCGAGCGCGGCCTCGCTGGTGCTGCCGGAGCTGGTCGGTCTCGGGCTACCGGCCACGCTGACGCCGTCCGCAAACGCGCCGCAGCTGCCGGAACCGCGCGCGCCGGTGGTGCTGCTGTCGGCCCGCCAGCTGCGCGCACTGACGCCCACCGCGCGCGCGTCGGCTGTGGGCCACGAACTGGGCCACGCGCTCGGCCTGAACCACGATGCGCGGCCGTGTAACCTGATGGCGGCGACGGCGGACTGCGGCGTCGGCTGGCTGGATGCGCGGCAGGGCACGGCGGTGCGATCGGCTACAGGCTCCAGCCCAGCAGCACCCCGTGCATCGTCGCATTGAACGCGCCAAAGTTGCCGCCGCCGGCCAGCGCGTCGCCGTTGGGCAGCCGCAGCATCAGGTGCAGGTCGTCGGTCGTCAGCATGTCCGCGGCCTGCGCGCTGCTGCCGTCGCGTGCCACCGATTCGAGCCAGCCCGCTGCGCCGCAGACCCAGAAGCGGTCGTCCCAGGCGTCCACCCCGGACAGGCCGCTCTCGACCGTGCGAAGCGTGTGCCAGACGCCAGTTGTTTCGCGTAGTTGTATGATGCCGGTGGTCGAGCCGCCCACCGCGACATAGCGGCCGTCCGCCAGCGCGCGCACGGTGGTCAGGTTCGCGCCGGTGCCGCTCGGCTCCTCGGTCCACGTCGTACCGTCAAAATGCAGCGCCTCGCCTTCGTCGCCCACGACCACGACATCGCTCGGGTTTTGCCCCGCGACCTTGAACAGCCGCACCTGGGGCTGCTGCAGCTTGGGCAGCGCCACCGGGCTCCAGCCCGCCGCCGTCCGGTGCAGCAGGACGGGCGTCGCGCTCGTGCCGTCCGCCAGCGGATCGCCGCCAACCGCCCATGCGTCGTCGTGGCTGAACGCCAGGCAGCCCCAGAGTTCGTCGCCGTCCGGCAGCGCCTCCACCGTCCACGTGCCATCCGCTGCCCGCCACAGCGCCCGCCGACCGTTGCCCACCACAAGCGCCGAGCCATCCGGCAGCCGGGACGCCCACGACAGCAGCTTGCCCGCCGGCACCGCCACCGCCGTCAGTGCGGCATTTTGCCACTGCCAGACCGCGCCCAGTGTCGCTTGGCCGCCGACCAGCAGCGCGGAGCCATCCGGCAGCGCGACCCCCGACATCAGCGCGCCGCCGGGCACATTGCGCGCCAGCACCTGCCACGTGCGCTGCGGCGCCGGGCTCGGCGTGGAACTGCAGGCGACCAACAGCAGCGTCACGGCCAGGGTGCGCAGGAAATTCAGCATCGCGGTCCTCGGGTGCGCCTGAACAAATCCTGGCAAAACTACAGGATATTCACCGCTCTGGCGGCCAGCAGCGCGACGGTCGTAAACGAGATCGCCGACTGCGTCATCATCAGCACCTTGGCCCAGCGCGAGAGAACCGGCGCGTCGGTCGGCGAAAACGCGGTGCTCGTGTTGAACGCGACGAACAGGTAATCGATGAAACCTGGCCGCCAGCGCACTTGCGGCATCGTCATCTGCGGAAAGAGGATCGCGCCCTGCGTGTGCGTGCCGCGCTGGTGACGCGCGTGCGGGCCGCCGGCGTCCAACCGCCAGTACCAGCAGGCAAAAACCAGGATGTTGGTCAGCCAGAGCGCCGCCGCCGACCGCAGCAGCATCCGCGGATCCGTTGCCTTGTCGGGCAGCACGCCGATGAGCCGCACGAGCGACACGGCCAGGAACACGGTTACGGCGCCAAGCGTGGCGAAGCCAAAGACGTGGTTCCAGCCATGCCGGCCGGTGCGGTAGGTGATGACCGTCGGCACGATCAGCACGGCGACGACAGCGAGCAGCAGCCACGGCGGGCCGATCGACAGCGCGTCCGGCAGCGCGATGTGCAGCCCACCGACCGACAGCAGCGCGAACAGCGCCGGCCAACGCGGCTCTGGCTTGTCGAGAACGAATCCGCCCAGCATCGCGACCTCGCGGGACGCGACCGTCGCGTCCGGTTGTGACTGTGCGCGCCGGCGCCCGGCCGGTCAAGCCGTTGCCAAGGCTACGGGTCCTCGTCTGCGTGCGCGACCAGAGCGTGTTCGGCTGGACCGCGCGCGTGCTGCTGCGAGGGCACACCGCCGAGGACGGGCGCCCGCTCCGGAACTTCAGCCACCGCGTGAACCAGCGCGCGCACGCCCGCGCGAAACGCGTCCGGCGCCACAAGCAGGCTGACCACCAGCCAGCCCTCGCCGTCGAGATCGAAAAACCAGCCCGGATGCGTCAAAACGCCAATTGTCTCGAGCAGGTACAGCGACCAGTCGCGCTCGTCCGGCGGCAGCGGCAGACGCAGCACCGCCGTCCAGCCGCCCGCCACCGGCAACACGGCCAGCGCGGTTCCGCCGACTTCATGCTGCAAGAATCGCAGGTTGCCGTCGAGGCGCTCGCGCAGCACCGTCTGGATCATCGGCGCCAAATCCAGAAGACCGGGCAGGGCGCGCTGGATCGGTGTCGCGACCGATAGGTAGGTATCCGCCATCGTTTCGAGCTGTTCCAGCGCATGTGCCACGAGCTGAGGCGGCCCGCTCACCAGCGTCCAGGCCAGCTTGACCTGCGGCAGCAGGCAGGTCTTGGACAGCCCGCCCAGCGCAAACGTCAGGCAGCCCGGCAGGCCCGCCACCGTCGCCACGCCGTCGCCCAGCGGCGGGCGCAGCGTGTCCGCAAACACCTCGTCGACAATCAGCGCGAGGTCGTTGTCGCGACACAGCCCGGCCAGCAGCTCCAGCTCGGCCCAGGTCAGCACCGCGCCGGTCGGATTGTTCGGACTCACCGCCAAAATCGCCCGTGTTTTCGGGGTGATCGCCGCCTGCAGCGCGGCCCGATCGATGTGCCAGCCGTCGGCGTACCGGCTCGGCCACGGCGCCATCTCGACGTCGTGCAGCTGGCCCAGGAACGCGAACAGCGGGTAGCTCGGCTGCGGCACCAGGACCCGGTCGCCGGGATCGCACAGCAGCGTGAGCAGCAGCGCGTAGGCCTCGGACGTGCTCGCGGTCAGCAGGATGTGCTCCGGCGGCACCGGCGGTAGCTCCGTCTGGCCGCGCCGCTGCAGCTGCACCACGTGCGCCGCGACCGCCTGACGTGCGCGAAAAAGTCCAAGTGGATCCGGGTCATACGCGCCATCCAGCCCCGCCGCCAGCGCCGCGCGGATCGCCGACTGCGGCAGCGCCAGCTCCGCGTGGGTCGGGTTGCTCGCCGTCAGGTCCAGCACCGGCAGGCCGTGGGCACGGCGCGCGGCGACGGCTTGGGTCAGCGCGTTCTCGGCGGTCGGAAAGTGCGCGCGCTGGGAGAACATCAGCCGATCGTCTCGACTTCGCCGTCGGCAAAAGGCCGCATGTAGCCCTGGTAGGCCTGCCAGCCATAGTCGATTTGCACAAGGTGCTTGTCCTCCAGCTCCCGCGCCACCCGCGCCGGGCTGCCGAGCAGCATCACCCGCGGGCCAAATTGCTTGCCGACTGTCACGACCGAGCCCGCGCCGATGATGGTCTGGTGGCTGATGACGGCGTTGTCCAGCACCGTCGCGTGCATGCCGACCAGGCAGTCGTCGCCGATGCGGCAGCCGTGGAGGATTGCGTTGTGGCCGACCGTGACGCGCTCGCCGACGTGCGTTTCGCTCAAGTCCTGGGTCGTGTGGACGACGGTGCCGTCCTGGATGTTGGTGAATGCGCCGATGCGGATGGGCCCGCAGTCGCCGCGCAGGACCGCGCCCGGCCACACGCTGACGTGTGCGCCGAGGACGACGTCGCCGATGACGGTTGCCATGGGGTGAACCCACGCGGTCGGATGGATCTGCGGAATCTTGTCCTTGAAGCGCTGAATCACGTTGAACTCCAGGTAGTTGGCTTACTGGCCAAAGGCGGCATCCACGATGTCAAATGGCAAATTGGCAAGATCGCCCGAGAAGAAATCCATGGGGTCCGCCGCCTTGCCGCGCAGATAGACGTCGAATGCCGCCAGTGTGTACCGGGCGATGACCGGATGGGTCACCGCCTGCAGCGGCGTCACGTTCGGCGCGCACAACGTCGCGATTTCTGAAGCCATTCCCGGCGGCAGGTCGCACAGGTTGGAGAAGCTGACGTGCGTGCCGCCGTGGATCGACAGCAGCGCGTGCGGCGAACCCAGCGCGGCCTCCATCGGCAGCGCCTCTTTTTGATAGTTGCACGTGCCGTCGCCCGTTGCCGCCTGCAGCAGCATCGGCGTTTTCAGGCTGTGCAGGCTCGCCGGCGTGAAGTGCACGCCAAAGCAGTGCGCCAGCGGAATCGCCACTTTCACGCGGCTATCCCCAAGGTTCCACGGCGGCGCGCCCAGCTTGAGCGCGACGATCGCCTGGCAAATCGGATCCGCCGTCGCCGTCGCGCAATCCGGCAAGCCTGACACCGGGGAAACCAGCGCGCCCGCGACCGCCAGCGTCGTCCACGCGCCAAAAGAGTGCCCGGTCATGCCAATGCGCTGCGGATCGACCAGGCCCGTCAGCCACGGCGGATCACCGGGCTGGGGCTGCAGGATCCGGTCAATCGTCGCCGTGATGTCGATCGGACGGTACAGGAACATCGCGCCAAAAGTCATGGTATTCAGGTCAAAAAGCGTCGGATCGAAGTCCAGCAGCGTGTTGCCGGCGTGGTCAGGGGCGATGACAACGTAGCCGTGCGCGGCGAGCGCTTCGGTCAGGAAAAACGACTGGTCGCGGACCGACTGGTGGCCATGGCTGAACACGACCAGCGGAAATGGCCCTTGCGCCGGTGGAACGTTCATCTGCGCGCCGCTGGGCGACGGCAGCAAGCCCGCGTAATACGTGGCTAAATCGCCGGTGCCACCCGGCGCAGCGGGATACCAGACGGTGATCGGCAAGGTGCGTTGCAGCGCACCGGTCGTTTGCAGGGCGAGCACGCCCACTGGATAGCTCGCCGGCGCGACGGCGGCATCTGCGACCGCATCGGCAGTCCCGACGTCCGCCTCGGCGCTCGGGGTTGTCGGTGAAGCGCACGCGGCGAAACCGCACAAGAGGGCTGTCAAAACAAGCGGTTGTGATCGCATGGCAGTTCCGGCCGCCGCTGGCAGCGCCCGCGCAGTCTATGCAAGTCCCGCCGCTGCGTCACCTGCGGCCCGGAACTGCGGCAGAATTGGCATGTATTCCGGAAGCTTGTCGGTTAGGCGCGCTGCCGCGAACGCGCGCGATCGGCCTGCGAATCGCGCAAAAACGCCTGCGATTGCGCCTGCAGCCGCGTTCTTTGGCGTTGCGGCGGCTCCAACGGGGCTTGCACCTTGACTCTGTGCGGCAAGTCCGCACGATCGCGCCAGTGCAGCCGCCTGTGGGCATCGCCCGGCGACTGGCCGCGAGGAGACCGGACATGACGCAAGTTCCAACAGGCCAGCCCGTGACGGTGGGGCCGATCGCAACCCTGAGCCCGATGGAGCGCGCCCAAGCCGGCCATCCGGACGCGAGCGCGGTGGACGCCGAGCCCGAGGAGCCTCCGTCGGGACGGCGCCCGGGTCGGGCGCGGACGCGCGTGCGGCGGGCGCGGCGACGCTTGGCGCTCGTGTGCAATGTGAAGCCGACGGCACAGCCGACCGCGCAGCCCGGGGCGCAGGACGCGCCGACCGACGAAAACGAGGAATTCGACAGCCCGGAGACCATCAGCGCGCTGGCGCAGCTGTTCACGCAGGAAGGCTACAGCGTGACCGTGCTGGAGGCGGATCGCAGCCTGCCGCGGCGGCTGATCGCCGGCAACTTTGACCTCGCGTTCAACATCGCGGAAGGGCGCGGCGGTCGGTGCCGCGAGGCGCTGGTGCCGGCGCTTTGCGAGATGCTGGGCCTGCACTACACCGGTTCAGACCCGCTGACCTTGGCGGCGACGCTGGACAAGGACGTGGCGAAGCGGCTGCTGCTGGGCAACGTGAAGACGCCGGCGTGGCGCGTGGTCCGCACGCTGACCGACCTCGCCGATTTCGACCTGCCGTTTCCGGTCATCGCCAAGCCGAACGACGAGGGCTCGTCCAAGGGCATTCACGACGACTGCAAGTGCAATGATTTCCACGCGCTGGAGGCGCTTTGCCGGCGGCTGCTGGACGATTACGGGCGTCCGGTGCTTGTCGAGGCGTTCGTGCGCGGCCCGGAGGTGACCGTCGGCGTCGTCGGCAACGCGCACCCGGAGGTCGTGGGCCTGATGCACGTGGTGCCGACTCAAGGCGAGCCGGGCGATTTCATCTATTCCCTGCAAGCCAAGCGCGATTTTGCCCGGCGCGTGCGCTATGCGATTCCGCCGGAGCTGCCGCCGGATATCTGCCAGCGGCTGGAGGCGGCGGCGCTCGCGGCGTTTCGCCTTCTGGATTGCCGGGACGTGGCGCGCATCGACTTTCGCGTGGGGCCGGACGGCGAGCCGTGGTTCATCGAGGCCAATCCGCTGCCGGGGCTGTCGCCGACGACCGGCGATCTGGTGATCATGGCCAAGGCGATGGGCTGGTCCTGGGAGGCGCTGATCACCCGCATCCTGCGCGAGGCCGAGTTCCGTCAGGGCGTGCTGCGGCCGATGCTTGTCGCGCGCGGCGAGCCCAAGCGCAAAAAGCCGCGGTCGCTTGACGTGGTGAACGTGGCGGACAGCGCGCCCGTCGCCGTGGTGCGGTAGCTGCACATGCGCGTCGCCCTTGCGTTTTCTGCTCAGCGCGACGATCCGGACACTGACCTCCACGCGGCCGTGGCGCACCTCGCGCAGGCGCTGACCCGGCTGGGGCACGCGGCGCTGCCGGTGCCGCTCGGGCTGGACGTCGCGGCCTTCTGGCAGGCGCTGCAAACCGCGCAGCCGGACGTGATTTGGAACCTGTGCGAGGAGGCGTCGGGCCGGCCGGGGCGCGAGCTGCACGCGGCGGCGCTGCTGGAGCTGCAGGACGTACCGGTGACCGGAACGGCAGCGGCGGAGCTGGCGCTGTGCCTGGACAAGGCGCGGGCACGCGTGCTGCTGGCGGCGGCGGGCGCGACGGTGCCGCAGGCGGTGCGGGTGGCCGCGGGGCAAGCGGTGCCGCTGGCGGTGCCGTTGCCGGCGATTGTCAAGCCGACCAGCCAGGACGGCAGCGCGGGCATCGATGCCCAGTCGGTCGTGCACACGCACGCGCAGGCCCAGGCGGCGGTGGCGCGGCTGCACGCGCAAGGCCTGGGCGACGCGCTTGTGGAGGCGTTCATCGCCGGGCGCGAGCTGAACGCGCTGCTGCTCGGGCCGCCGGGTGGGCCGATTGCCGCGCTGGCGCTGGGCGAGATCGACTTTTCGCAGGTGCCGCCCGCGCAGCCGCGCATCCTGACGTGGGCGGCAAAATGGCAGGAAGACAGCGCGGAATTCCTGACGACGCCCGTGCGCTATCCGGCGGTGGTCGATCCGGAACTTCTCGTGAAGATTCGGGAATTGGCCGATCGTGCGTTTGCCGCGCTGGGCCTGGCGGGGTACGCGCGGCTGGATCTGCGGGTCGATGCGGCGGGCGAGCCGTTCCTCATCGACGTCAATCCGAATCCGGACTTGTCGCCGGATGCGGGGCTTGTGCGCGCGCTGCCGGCGCTGGGGCTGAGTTTTGACGATTTCGTAGCGCTGCAGCTGGGTTGGGCGCGCATCAAGTAGGCGGGTGAAGCGATGACGACGTTGACGATGCGCCTGGCGACGGTTCACGACCGGGCGGCGATTGCCCGGCTGCTGAGCGACGCCGGCAATTTTAGTGAGGAAGAATGCGCGGTTGGCCTGGAGATCGCCGACGTCTTTGTGGGCGATGGCCCGACCGCTGGCGTCCACGGCGATTATCCGACCATCGTTGCAGCGCGCGAGGGCGCGGTGGTTGGCTACGCGACATTTGGCCACACGCCGATGACCGAGGGGACGTGGCACCTGTATTTCATCGCGACGGACGTGACGATTCGCCGCGCCGGAATCGGCCGCGCACTGTGCGAGGCGATGCGCGAAATTGCTGAAAATCAGGGCGGAAAACGCCTGGTGCTGGAGACCAGCGGTCGGGAATTGTACGGCGGAACCCGGGCGTTCTATGACGGAATTGGCTTCCAGGAAGAGGGCCGGATTGCGGATTACTACGCACCGGGTGATCCGGTCGTGTACTACGTTTGGCGCTGGTAGGCCCTGGGTTGTTACCCGTCAACGCCGCTGGGCGCGCGTGCGCGGCAAACCGTGAACAGCCAGCCGCTCCGTTTCCTGGAGCACACGCCGGCCCGGCGCATGCCGCCACAGCGCCCGCAAGCCGTGGGCGATGCCGGACGGGAACAGGCTCCGGCGGATCGCGGTCAGCGCCGGTTGCCACAGCCACATGTCGTGCAATAGGCCGTTTTGCTTAGCGATTGCCAGGAGCCCGCGTCCGCGGACGTGGTCGCCCACCACGAAATTGGAGACCGCCGCGCGCAAGTACGCGACCGCCAGAAAGCGCCGTCGGCGTCGCGGATGGGCGGCGAAGAACTGCGGGTGGCGAGCGACCATGATTTCATGGGTCTTGTGATACTCGCAGTCATAACTCAAGGAGACTTTTGTACTTTGTCCGAGGCGATAGCGGTAAAAGATCGCGCCGCAATGGGCGACGGGCACGCCCAGCTCCGCGGCGCCGATGTGGAAGTCGTAATCGCCGTTGCCGCGCGCCAGTTCATCTGCAAAACCGCCAAGTTGCGTCCACAACGCCGTCCGGTAGGCGCAGGGCCCCGGCAGCGGCTGGCCGCCCAGGTAATCTTCCGGACCGACGCGCGCGGGATAGCGCTTCACGCCCGACCCGCCGTCAAAGTACTCGTAATCACCGACAATGATCGCCGCGTCAGGGGCGCGGGCGTGCGCGGCGAGCACGAGCGCGACGCTCTCGGGCAGCAACAGGTCGTCGGCGTCCAGATAGAAGTGCAGCGTGGTTTCTGTAAGTGAAAACGCGATGTTGCGCGCAGGGTAGGGCCCGCGGTTCTCCGGCAGCACCACTTTGCGCAGCCGCGGGTGGCGCAGCGTGTCGAACACCGCCCGCGTCGCCGCATCGTGGCCGCCGTCGAGCACGATGACCGCCGCCCAGCGCGCGTCCGTCTGCGCCAGCACGCTCTCCCAACAGTCCCGCAGCTGCGCACCTTCGCGCCACGCGGTGATGCCAATCGTGATCAGTGGCTCTTGTTCTTGCGCGACCATGGGCCCTCCGCGGCGCACCGCAGGGCGATGCTTCACCCATCGTGCGCTTGCCCCGGGCCTGTTCCAAATCGCCACGGCGCGCGATTCTGCCTTTGGCTCGACGGCTTCGCGTGGCGGATATGCTCATAACATGCTGATATTAAATAATTCTGGTCGATCGTGCGTCAAGCCGGAGACGCTGGCGGTGGGAGCGACGACCACACTACAACGCGCGGGTTTACGTCAGCGTGCACTTCTTAACTGTGCCTCAACAGAAGCGCGCGATCGACAGGGGTAGGGTAGGCAAGCGGGCGCGGCAGGCGCGCGCGGGGAGCCTGCGTTGCACCGTCCCAAGCCCAAACACGCTGCGCCCACGCACCCGCGGTCCGCGTTGGCGCACGCTGTCGGTGCCGTGGTTGCCGGCCGCGTCGCTGCGGCCGCGCTCGATTCCCTCAAATATTTCGCGCTCTTTCGGCTGCTCGACAAAGCTGACTACGGCGCGCTTGCCTTTGCCCTGACCTGGCACCTCACCGCCGTCACGCTCGGGACCGTCGCGGTGCCGGACTCCCTGCTTGCGCTGCTGCCGCGGGTCCCGGCGGCGCAACAGGCTGGCCTGGCGCGGCAGTCGCTCAAGCTCCTGGCGGCGCTGGGCGCGCTGGCCGGGCTTGCCGTCGCGGGCCTGGGGCACCTCCCGGCGCTGTTGCCCGCTGGACAGCCCGCGCTGCCGGGGCTGTTGCCGTGGATCGGTCTGGCCATCGCGGCGGATCTGCCCGCCCAGCTGCTGCAGGCTTTTCTCTTGGGAATTCGGCGGCATCGGGACGCCGCAGTGCGCACGCTTGGCCTCGCGGCGCTCAGCAACCTGGCGCTTGTGGCGCCAATCCTCGCGGGCGCGGGCCTGCGCGTGGTGGTCGCGAGTTTTGCCGGCGCGTGCGTGTTGCGGCTGGCGGTGACGGTGTGGACGGTTCACCGCGCGTTCCCCGGCGAGCCGCACCTGGCTTACCCCGGCGGGCTGCGTGCGCAACTCACTATGGCTGTTCCACTTTCGCTGACCGGCGTGGTCGCGACCTTCAACCGGCAGCTGGCGACCTGGACCGCCGGCTTCCTGCTGCCGGCCGCGCTGTTCGCCGATTTCGCTGTCGGTTCGCAGGAACTGCCGCTGGTCTCGATGCTGCCCAACGCGGTCGCTGTGGCGATGCTGCCGCATTTGACCCAGCTGATGGTGCAGCCCGCGCAACGCGCCGCGGGTATCGCGCTGTGGCACGCGGCGATCCTGCGGGTCGCGCTGATCATGCTGCCGGTGTGGGTCTGGTGTACGGTGGAAACGGTGCCACTGCTGACGGCGCTCGGCGGGCCGCATTGGGCGAGCGCGGCGCTGCCGTTTCGCATCACGGCGCTGCTTTTGCCGCTGCGGGTCACGGCGTACGGCACGCTGCTGCTGGCGCTTGGCTTGCCGCGCGAAGTCCTCAAGGCGCAGCTGGCGGCGGTCACGGCGACGCTGCTGGCCTGCGCGGTCCTGTGGACGCTGCACCACGGCGGGTGGCTGGACGAGCGGAGCGCGCTGGTGGGCGGCTGCGCGGCGTTCGTGCTGAGCCAGTTCACCGCGATTGGCCTGATGCTGCGCGCGATTGCCCGCGGCTGCGACATCGCGTGGCATGCGGCATTTCCGTGGCGCGCGTGGGGGCTGCGGCTGACGGTTGCGCTGGCGCCCATGCTGGTGGTGCAGCTCCTGCCGCGTGTGCCGTTGTCGGGGGAGGCGGGCGAGCTGCTCAACCTCAGCCTGCGGACGTTGGGCTACGCGGCGCTGACGCTCGCGGCGTTCTGGCACCTCGACCTGTTGACCGCGGCGGATCGCGCGGTTGTCCGGCGGTGGCTGCGACTTGCGCCGCTGACGGAGCCCGCGCCGGTGGGGTGACCGTTCGCCACCGTCCAGCGGGCGAAGCGGCTGTCGGCGCCGCGGCGCAGCGGAGGGTGCCAACCCAGCGACGATTGGGCCGCGCTTGAACTGCGCGATATCGCGCCAATATTACTGAAATATGTGCGATTTTACTTGTTCGCGCCGACCCGCTCGACGCTGTCGACCCACAAGTAGCGGTGCGCATCGGTGGTGAAATAGCCGCAGCCTTGGGCCCAGTAGGTGCTCAGATAGCCGCGGACGCGGATGCGGTCAAACGGTTTGAGATCACGGACTTCCGCGTAGCGCGCCCGCGGCAATGTCAGCGTCACGACGTTGAAGCTTGGCAGCGCGGCGGCGAAGTTGGCGATGGCGGCGGGATCGCCGGTCGTGGGCACCTGGACGCTCATGGTCTCGATGCTCACCAGATCGCAACCCTCGAACGCGCTGACGCCGGAGCCGGCGACCACGACGTCGATTGCCACGTTGACGTCCTTGATGCCGGTTGGCGCGACATCGCGCAGCTCAACGGGCCGGTAGGCCGCCGGGTCGGTCGGTATCGCCGCCATCCGCACGCCCCCGCACGCCGCGCACGCCAGGAGTAGGACCGCCGGAGCGGTTCGCTGCACGAGGGGCCAAAAGCGCGCGGCGTTTTTCGTCATGCGAACAGTCTGAACGCGGCGGATCGCGGGGTCAAGGACTGCGCAATCCGCCATCGCCGCAAACCGGCGCGCACTCGCCCGGCGCGCCGGCTATTTGGGGCAGGCGGCGTCGCGCGCGACGTGTTCCGCATGGCACGCGTTCGGGTCCTTCAGCGCGCCAACGACGTTCGTGTCGGTCGCACATACAAACAGCGTCACCGCCTCGCAGGTCCAGACGGCGGTCTGCTTGGCGACACAATCGGCGGTGGCGAGCCCCGGGACGACGTAATCGCATAGGCCGTAGCACTGCGCCAGGTCAAGGGTCGCGCAGTCCTGTTTTTGCGTGTCGCAATCGGACTTGCACGCAGCGGTGGGGGTGACGGCCGCGGCATCGCCCACGGCATCCGCTCCGGCATCCGCTCCGGAGTCGTCTGAACCGTCGGACGTCGCGTCGGTTGCGCCCGCGGGCGTGTTCGTTGCGCCGCACCCGGCGAGCCAAAGCGACAAAAAGAGACAAGGCAGCAGGCGGTTCATGGCGGGACCTCGGTGCAAGGGTTGCTGGGCGCGTGACCCGATGGCCGCGCAGTCTGGCAGGTGCGCAAACAGCGTGCCAAGTCCGACCTGGGCTTGCCGCGTGCGTTTGACCTCAGTGCCCGCGTGCTGGTGCGGCGTCGCTTGTCCACCCGGTGGATGAACGCTGCTCCAATGGCGGCATTCCTACGGCGGTGGCGCGGGTCAGGGCGATGTTGGGTCGGGGCCGGCTGCCTCCGCTTGCCCGTGGACGAACGCCAGCAACGCCTCGGCGAACGCCTGGGGCTGCTCCAGCTGTGGAAAGTGCCCGGCGTCAGCGAGCGCGTGGAACTGCGCCCCCGGCAGCTTGGCGGCCAGCTGGAGACCGGTCGCCACGCGCGTTCCCGGCAGCCGGTCGGCCTCGCCCCACAGCACCAGGATCGGCGCACGCGGCTGGGGCGCACCGTCGCCGTGCAGCAGACAATCGACAAAAGCTTCCAGCTGTTGCGCGCCGGACACCGCCGCTTGCAGCGTCACGGGCGCGCGCGCCGGGTCGGCAAAAGCGCGCGACAGCAACCCGGGGCGAAATGACACCCGCTGGACGACCGCGCGCAGCAGCGCCCGCCCGAGCCGGCGCTCGCCCAGCCACAGCAGCAGCGGCGGCGTCCGCGCGACGGCGAAGCCATCGACGAGCACCAAGCCTGTCACACGCTGCGGCGCACGGCCCGCCAGACTCCAAGCGAGCGATGCCCCAAAGGAATTGCCAATGCACACGACCTGATCGACGTCCAGCGCGTCGAGCAGCGCCTGAAGCCACGCGACGTACGCGGCAAAGCTGCCCCGGCCCGGCTGCGTCAGGTCGCCCAGCCCGGGCAGGTCCGGCGCCACGATCCAGCACTTCCGACCGAGCAGGTCCCAGACGCGCGACCAATGCAGCGCCGCGCCACCCCAACCACCGTGCAGCAGCAGTAGCACGGTCGACCCGCTGCCGCCCGCGAAGACGTGTGCGGGCTGACCCAGAACGTGCAGCGTCTGCAGGCGAACCGGCACCGGCGGGAGCGGCGACATGAACACCTCCGGCCGCGGCGCGTGCCGCGTGGTGGCCAAAGAAGCACGGCGCCGCTGGCGAGCAAGGCGCGGCGCGTTGGGTGCGCGATTCCAGGCCGAATGCGGTGGCGCCAGTCGGACCGATTGCAACCGATTTGCGGGCCGGACCGCAACGCGTGGAAGTGTGAACTCAGCTTTCTGCGCCACGCGCCGCGGCAAAAGTTTGCAACGGCCGAACACCTCCTCGGGTTGTGGGAGGGCCAAGGGGGCCGGACCGCGTGGCCCGCCTGAAGGAGGAAAAATGCCTGAGTTCACGTGCTGCGTCTGCCAAGCCAAGTTCGAGATCCCCAACGAAATTGTCGCCCACTACCGGCGCTGGCGGCCCAAGTACTGCGCGGCGCACAGGTACGTCGGCAAGATGCGAAGCGCGGCGTGGCTGGGCCAGAAATTCGCGCGGAAATCCAGCCAGCTGCCCGCGGTTTGACGCGACGGTCTGGAACCCGCAAGCTGTTGGCCAGCGACAAAATGTCGCCATCGTTCGCAAACTTGTGTCGCGGCGCGTGGCGCCACTGCAAACGGCCACGAAGCGAGCGCGCGCGTGGCTGCTGTCGCAATGGCCTGGCCCGGAGGGCTCCATGCATCAGAATCAACTGTGGGTCTGGGGACTTGTGCTCGCCGCGGCGTGCGGGGGCAAGACGGCCGCCAGTGATGCCGCGGACGCCGCTTTGGACGCGGCTGTGGACGCCGTCGCCGATGTCGCCGATGCCAGCGATGCGGCTGCCGCGGAGGTCGCCGCCGACGTGCCCGTACCACCGGACGCTGCCGCTGATGCCGGGTGCCTGGCGGGCGGCAACTTTTGCCCCTGCGCGACAAACACGGACTGCGACAGCGGTTTTTGCGTCGACTCCGGCGCAGGCAAGGTCTGCACGATGGCATGCACCGCCAGTTGCCCCAGCGGCTGGGCCTGTGAAGCGGCAACCGCGGGCAACTTCATCTGCCAGCAGCTGAATCTTTGCCGGCCCTGTGCGACGTCCGCAGACTGCGGCGGCGGCCTGAAGTGCGTCACGGACACGCGTCCGGACGGCTCCAGTGACGGCGCGTTTTGCCTCGCCGCGTGCGGCGCCAGCCCCGGAGCTGTCAGCTGTCCGGCGGGCTACACCTGCGGCACCACCGGCAACACCGCGAACTTCTGCGTGCCGACCGCCGGCACGTGCGGCTGCTGGGCCAGCTGGGCCACGGCCGGCGCCAGCACCGCGTGCAACCGGACCAGCGCCGCGGGCACGTGCGCGGGCGTGCGGGCGTGCGCGGTCGACGGCGCGGGCCACACCGTCCTCACCGACTGCAGCGCCGCCACGCCCGTCCCGGAAATGTGCGGCGACAAAATCGACAACAACTGCAACGGCTTGACCGACGAGAACGGCAACCAGCCGTGCACAATCTGGTACCCGGACGCGGACGGCGACGGCTGGGGCGGCGTACCGGAGTGCCTGTGCGCGACGCCCACGGGCGGTTTTGTCGAGAAAAGCGGCGACTGCAACGACCACGCCGGGGCGATCCACCCTGGCGCCGCGGCGTTCTGCGACGGTGTGGACGCCAACTGCGACGGCAAGCCCGACGCCACCGGCTCCGCCGCGCTGTGCGACGACGGCGACCCCTGCACGCTGGACGGCTGCGACCCGGCCAGCGCCGCCTGCGTCCACAAGGCCGACGTGCTGTGCGCCGACGGCTGCAGCAAGACTGGCGCCGCGGGCTGCGACGACGCCAACGTCTGCACAACCGACAGCTGCGCCGCCGGCCAGTGCCAGCACGACTGGATCGCCGGCTGCTGCAACCTCACCAGCGACTGCACAAGCGCGTGTCCGACCGCCACCTGCAGCACCGCCACACACGCGTGCAGCTATGTCGGCCCCGGCTGCTGCATGGCGGACAGCGAGTGCGTCACCAGTGACCTGTGCCGGCTCGGAGGGTGCTTGGGCGGCCGCTGCGCGTACGCCACCGACGGCTTCAAGGTTGACTGCTGCAGCCCGGGCACGCACGCGGACTGCGACGACGGCCAATATTGCACCGTCGACGCCTGCGCGACCGCGATGGCCGGCGGCTGGATGCAATGCACGCACGTGCTCGACGCCGGCTGCAACTGCGGCGCGGCTTCGTGGTGCGACGACGGCAACCCGTGCACCGCCGACGCATGCCAGGCCGACCTCTGCGTCCACAGCCCCATCGGCGGCTGCTGCGTCACCGCCGCGGACTGCAACACCGGCAGCGGCTGCGCGATCAGCGCGTGCGCCATCGAGAGCTTCGCCCAGGCCGGCACGTGCGTCGTCATGCCCGAGACCGCAACGCCGGCCACCGCGCCGTGCACACCCGCCGCATGCGACGACGGGAACCCCTGCACGATCGACACCTGCACCTGCGGCGGCTACTGCCGCAACTCGGCGGTCGCCGGCTGCACGCTGCCCTGCGACGCGACCGCGTGCAACTTCGCTGGCGACTGCATCAGCGCCCAGTGCGACGCGACCGGCCAGTGCGTCCGCAGCAATGCGTGCCTGTCCGTCGCCTGCGGCAGCGTGTTCGACTGCGACGACGGCAACCCCTGCACGGCGGACCTCTGCACCGTCAGCGGCTGCGTCTGGAAAGTGCTCAGCTGTGACGACGGCAACCCGTGCACGTTCGACGCGTGCGCGGGCGGCGTCTGCGGCCACGCCAGCGTGCCTGGCTGTGCGCCCTGATCGCGCCGCGGTCGCCCCCTGACAACGCCTGTCGCTCGCGCGATCGCGTATGCCGGGAGCCCTGCCGGGCGCGCCGCAAGGACGGGGAAGGGAGCGCAATCCGGAGTCGGACGGTGCCGCCGAAGCGCGCCCGGTAGGTGCGCTTGTTGGTTTCGCCACGCGCCTGAACTTCCGCCCGCGCGCTGAGGGTGAGCGCACCCGGACGAGCCCGTGCGGGCGGGTCATGCGGTCCCATCGCCGTTCGACGGGGTCCTGCCGAATTTCGTGCGCGCCACTGCCGAAACTGCCGCGGCAAAATTCGGCGGCGCACGAATACCTGAATGCTGCGCGTGTCGGGCGCAGTGCTTGACGGGGAACCGGGCGCGCGCTCGGCGGGACGCCAAGCCCACATTCACCAGGCCGGGTTGCGAACGGGACAAAAGGACCCCCGACGCAGCCGAAGGGTGGGCGGCGCAGCGAGAGCTGCGGGACCGCATCAGGTGGTTGCGTCCGGGTGACACCGAGACGTTGCGGCGGGGAGGCAAAATCCGGGGCGGGAGGCCCCCGGCGTAGCCGGAA
>CAIYWC010000126.1 GCA_903929795.1 uncultured Myxococcales bacterium
CGCGGAACCTGTCAACAAGTTTGAGACACATCGCCGTCCGAGTTTAGCTCGGATCAGCGACCACCCGCACGACCATCGGCGGGTTGATCCACGCGGCATCCGGCGTCGCTCTGACGACCGGCCTGCCATGGACGAACCGTTCAGGGTTCTGTCCGTAGGCGCCTAACATGACTCCATTTCTGGCGATGAGCACCGCGTCGCCGAGGCCGCGGTGATGGTCCGCTGGCGTCAGCATCGCGATGCCGGAGTGATGGTGGTCGTAGTTGTACCAGTCAAAGAACACGCGGCAGAAGGCGCGCGCGTCGACGAGGCTGCCAAACCGCGCCGGGAAATTCGGCCTGTATTTCATGGTCTTGAAATGACTCTCCGAGTACGGATTGTCGTTCGAGACATGCGGCCGACTGTGCGACTTCGTCACGCCCAGGTTTGCGAGCAGCGCCGCGACGTGCAGCGAAGTCATCGACGTGCCGCGGTCGGCGTGAATGCTCAGCTGGTCGGGCTTAATCCCTTGTCGTTCGCAGGTTTCAGCGATGAGCTGGCCGGCAAGTTCGTCCTTCTCGCAGTCGGCGAGCATCCAGCCCACGACCATGCGGCTAAAGATGTCGAGCATCACATAGAGCTGAAAATACTGGTACTTGACCGGACCTTTGAGCTTGGTGATGTCCCACGTCCAGACTTCGTTCGGCCGCGTCGCCAGCAGCTCAGGGCGCTGATAGGTCGGATGGCGCAGAAACCGCCTGCGTTCGCGCACTTGGTCGTGGGCCTTGAGGATGCGGTACATCGTGCGCTCGGAGCACAGATAGCGCCCTTCATCGAGCAGCGTCGTCACGATTTCCGCCGGCGCCTGATCCGCAAACCGCTGACTGTTCACGGTTTCCAGCACGGTCTCGCGCTCGGTTTCCGACAGCGAGCGCCGCGGCGACGCGCGCCGTTTCTTCGGGCCGTACGCGACCGGCACGGGGCGCTCGTGGCGGTACCAGGAGGCCCGCGGCACGCCAAACGCGCGACACGCGTCCGCAGCTGAGCCGGGCGGCATCGATTCGCTCACGGCCTGCATCAGTCGTCCTCGTCGTCGAGCTTCGCCAAGGTGATCCCCAGGAGCGAAGCCACTTTTTTTTGAATGTCGATGACCAGTTCAGAGCGCGCCAGTTGCCGCTTGAGCATCATGTTTTCACGACGCAGCGCCTTCATCTCCGCCGCATTCGGGTCGACAGGCTTCGCGACCGGCCCGCGCTTGACCGGCGGCTTGCCCGATGCTACCGCGCGCCGCCACTCGCTGAGCTGCTGGTCGTAGAGACCTTCCTCGCGCAGCATGGCGCTGATGAGGCCCGTGCCGGCCAAAGCCTCGGCTTTTCGTACGATTTGCAGCTTGTACTCGTTCGTGTAGGTCCGGCGGATGGCCTTGGGCACGACCTCGTGGTCTCTCGTTTTCGCCGCGTGGCCGGAAACGCGGCCGGGCTCAAAACCCTTGTCCGCCAAGGCTACCAAGGGTTTTGAGCCCGCATTGGCGGACTCGCCGGACGGCGACTCGCTGCGCTTGTCGCCTGGAACCATCTCTTCGCTTCGCTCAGACACGGTACACCTCGAGGCCCTACGCTAAACTATCTGAATTTCTGTGTCTCAGATCATGTTGGCAGAGAGGGGAGCGACAATGCAACGCAACATCCCGAAGCAGGTTCAGCGCGGGGAGACGCGAGCGAGGTGGAGGACGACACGCCACTGGGCAGGAACCAGGAGTTGACCAAGTTCGCGGGGCAGCTGCGACACTACGGCGCGAGCCGCCCAATGATGCTGGCGCTCATCCGGAGTGAAAACCTGCGACGCTTCGCTCAGGATCCCCTGCCCGACCAGGAATGCCGGGACATCGCGCGCAGCGTCGGCAACTACGCGCCCTCGAAACCGGTGTTTGGGCGGGGCGACGAAGTGGAGCTTGCTGATCGCTTGCGCAAACATTTCGCGCTGGGTGGCGCCGTCCCGTTTGTCTTCGACGAGGCCAAACTCTGGCGCTATGAGCCGACCAACGGGCTCTGGCGGGAGGTCAAGGAATCCGAGTTGTCGGCTCGCTTGCAGTCGTGGGCAGGCGCCAAACTGGGGGACGAAGGCGTGCTTCTCTTGTCGAGCAAACGGGTGTCCGGCGCGATCAAGCTGCTGTACGAGCAATTGGAGGCGGCTTCTTTGCCGATGTACTTCGCGACGGCACCCGCTGGCGTGCGCTTTGCAGACGTGTTCGTCCGCTTGGCGGGCGACGGGACGCTGTCAGTCGAGGACCC
>CAIYWC010000127.1 GCA_903929795.1 uncultured Myxococcales bacterium
GAGCTGCCCATCGCGCCGCTGCTGCCGACGGTGCCGCCGCTGGGCGCGCGGCCAGCGCTGGGGGCGGTGGTGCCGGCGTTGGTGGTGCCTGTCGCGGTGCCGCCGCTGGTGCCGGAGTTGCTGCCGTTGCCGACCAGCGCCTTGCCGACCTCGCGACCGGCGGCAGTTTCGACGTCGTTGAGCAGCATGCTGCAGCCCGCGGCGCTCAGCGCGATTGCGGCGACGAAAAGGCGACCTGGAAGAGCGAAACGGCGAAAATTCAGGGTGTTCACAGGAGCTCCTTGGCCCGCGCACTGGCGGGCGTTGAGCCGACAGTGGACACCGGTTTGCAGTTTTTTGCCAGTCCACTCCCGTCGGCTACAGCTCGCTCACCTCGACGTCGCGCCATTGGCCCGCCGGCAGCTCGCCCAGCGTCACGCCGCCATACGCGATTCGCTTGAGCTTTTGCACCTCCGAGCCCACCGCGGCCGCCAGCCGGCGGATCTCGCGGTTCTTGCCCTCGGCCAGCTGGACAATCACCGTCGTCTCCCGGCCGGAGCGCTTGCGCAGCTCCACCTGCACGACCTGCAGCCGCTCGCCGTTGTCGTCCACGCCGTCGCGCCAGGTCTGCAGCGCCGCGTCAGCCACCTGCCCGCGCAGCACCACCACGTACGTACGCACCACGCCCGCGCGCGGGTCCGTCAGCCGGTCCGCCAGCCGCGTGTCGTTGGTCAGCAGCAGCAGCCCGGACGTCGCAAAGTCCAGTCGCCCAACCGGCACGACGTGAACCGGCAGGTCGGTCAGGTAGCTGTACACCGTCGGGCGGCCCTGCGGATCGCGCGCGGTCGTCACGCAGCCACGCGGCTTGTGCAGCGCGATGAGCCGCCGTGTCTCGCGCGTGACCGGCTGATTGTCCAGACAAATCAGGGATTTTTCTGGAATTGTTGGATGTAAAGGATCGCGAATGACCTGAGAATCTACTGAAATTCTTCCAGCTTCAATCCATTGTCGCGCCTGCGTGCGACTCGCGACGCCCAGCTTCGAGAGCGCGCGCTCCAGCGCCACGTAGCCTTTGGGCAGGTACGCCACGGCCTACCAGCCCAGCTGCCGCGCCGCGAGGTCGGTCAGCACTTCCGACGCGCCGCCACCGATGGACAGCACCTTGGACTCGCGGAAGATGCGCTCCGATTTGCAGCCGCGGATGTAGCCAGAACCGCCCAAAATCTGTACGCATTTTCCTGCGACGAACTCCAGCGTCTCCGTCGCCAGGTTCTTCAACATGCAGACGTCGGCGACGGGCTCCTCGCCGGCATCCAGCCGCTCGGCGACCTCATACAGCAGCGCGCGGACCGCCTCGATCCGCATCTTCATGTCGACCAGCTGATGGCGGATAACCTGTCGTGAAATCAATGGCTTGCCAAATGTCTCCCGCGCACGCGCCCAGTCGGTCGCCTCCGCGAGGCATTCCTCCGCGAACGCCCACGCCGCTGCCGCCAGGCCCAGCCGCTCGCCGTTGAAATTCTGCATCAGCCCCAGGAAGCCAAAGCCCAGCTCGCCAATCAGGTTTTCTACAGGAACTTCAACGTCTTCAAAGTGCAAAAGTGCGGTATCACTACACCACCAGCCCATTTTTTGCATCGGAGCCCGCGTCAATCCACGCGGATTGCCTTCAACCACGAGGATCGAGACGCCCGACGCGCCTGGCCCGCCGGTGCGCACGGCAACAGTCAGGATGTCGGCGCGGATCCCGCTGGTAATAAAAGCTTTTTCACCGTTGACACGGAAGACGTTGCCGTCGCGAATGGCGGTCGTGCGCAAGTTGGCGACGTCAGAGCCGCCGCCGGGCTCGGTCACCGCAAGCGCTGCGATCTTGTCGCCAGCGAGAATTCCCGGCAGCAGCCGCGCCTGCTGCTCCGCCGAGCCCAGCGCGACGATCGGCGGCGCCGCGATCCCGTGACTGAACAGCCCCGCGAGCAGACCTCCTGAACCTGGCCGGCAGATTTCGCGCTGCAGCGCCACGCGCAGGCGCGCCGACCCGCCAACCCCGCCCAGATGTTCAGGAAAACCGACAGCAAGCACACCGACGCCCGCCGCTTTCTTGTACAGCTCGCGCGGAAACGTCCCGGCTTCGTCCCACGCCGCGACGTGCGGCGCCACTTCCCGGTCCATCCACCGGCGCACGTTGCCGAGAAACGCGATCTCGTCCTGACTCAGCGGCATGGCATCCTCCGGCGCGTGAAGCGGCCTGACCCGCGCCTATGCTCTGCCCAATGGCTTGCGCTTGTCCACTTTGCCCCGCGGGCGTATCGTTGTCAGGCGCTGTTGCGCCAGCGAAACGCCATGAAACAGCTCTCCGCTCTTGCTTTTCTTGTCCTGGCACTGGCCATCGCGCCCGTCCTGCACGCCGAGGTGCCGCGCGCCCACCCGCCGACGCTGCTGCGCGGCGCGACGCTGTGGACCGCGACCGGTCAGGTGCTGGAAAAGACCGATATCCTGTTGCAAAACGCCCAGATTCAGGCGATCGGCCCGAACCTGACGGCGCCCAAGGATGCGCGTGTCATCGACGCCGCAGGCAAGATCGTGACGCCGGGACTGGTGGACATGCACTCGCACCTGGGCGTGTACGCGGCGCCGTCGGCGAAGGCGCACCAGGATGGCAACGAGATGACGTCGCCGATCACGCCGGCGGTGCGCGCGCTGGACGCTTTTGACCCTGAGGATCCGGCGATCGCCCGCACTGTGGCCGGCGGTGTCACGACGGCGCTCATCTTGCCAGGCAGCGGTAACGTCGTAGGCGGACAGGCTTTTTACGCGAACCTGTACGGCAAGACCGTGGCCGACATGGCAGTGCCCAACCCGCCGCGGTCGATGAAATGGGCGATGGGCGAAAATCCCAAGCGCATCTATGGCAGCAAAGGCCAGCTGCCGATGTCGCGCATGGGCCACGGCTGGGTGCTGCGGAGAATGCTGTTTGAAGCCAAGGAGTTGCGCGAGAGCCAGGATCGCTTTGACAAAGAAACGATTCATACCGGCCAGCGGCCGTTTCGCCCGGAATTGGAGCCGATTGTCGCGCTGCTGCGCGGTCAGGTGCTGCTGCAGGTGCACTGCTATGAAGTGCACGACATCGAGACGCTGATCCGGATCAGCCACGAATTTGCCTTCCCCATTGCGGCCATTCACCACGCGCTGGAGGCGTGGAAGATTCCAGAAGTGCTGAAGTTTGAAGGCATCGGCGTGGCCACGTTCGCGGATCTGTGGGGCTACAAGATGGAGGCGTATGACGCGAGCGTGCACGGGCCGCAGCTGCTGGCGGACGCGGGCGTGACGGTGGCGTTGAAGAGCGATCACCCGGTCATCGACTCGATGTGGCTCATCAATGAGGCGGCCAAAGCGCACCATTACGGCGTGCCGGAGCAGCTGGCGCTGCAGATGGTGACGCGCAATCCGGCGCGGCTGATCGGCCTGGGGGACCGCTTGGGGACGCTGGAAGTGGGCAAGGAGGCGGACGTCGCGGTGTGGCCGGGCAATCCGCTGACCGTCGGCGCGCTGCCGGAGCGGGTGTTCGTGCGCGGCGTGCAGGTCGTGGGCGACGGCGGCAATGTCCAGGCGGCGTGGTCCGGCACGGGCAAGCCGATGGGTATTTCGCAGGGCTGCGATGAGTAGCCGAGCCGCGTGGCTTTGCAGCATCGTTTTAGGGAGTTGCACGGCATCGCCGGCGCCGCAGGACCAGCCGTCGTTGCTGCGCGCGGACCTCGTCGACCCGGCGAAATGCCAGACCTGCCACCCGGATCAGTTCCGCGATTGGGCGGCGTCCATGCACGCGTACGCGACGGACGACCCGGTTTTTCGCGCCATGCATGCCCGCGGCCAGCGCGAGACCCAAGGCGCGCTGGGGACTTTTTGCCTGAAATGCCATGCGCCACAGGCAGTTACCGACGGCCTGCTGACGACCGGCGCCGAAGATCTGGACAAGCTGCCCGCGGGCTACAAGGGCGTCAGCTGCTTTTTTTGTCACAGCGTCGCGGCGGTTGCCCAGACGCACAACAACGGCTTGCAGCAGGCCACCGATCTGGTGCTGCGCGGGCCGGTCAGCGACCCGATGCACACGGATGCGCACCGGAGCGCGTATTCCGCGCTGCACGACCGCGACCAGCTGCCGTCGGCGACGCTGTGCGGCTCCTGCCACGACGTCGTGACGCCGCTGGGCGCGCAGCTGGAGCGCGGCTTTCTGGAGTGGCACGGGTCGGTGTTCAACCAGTCGCCAGGCGGCAATACGTGCGGGCAGTGCCACATGCCGCAGAGCGCGGAGCTGCAGCCGATCGCGGTGGCCGACGGCGCGCCGCTGCGGCGAATGCACAGCCACCTGACGCCGGCGGTCGACACCGCGCTGATCGCCTGGCCGAACAAGGACGCGAGCGTGCAGGCGGTGCAGGCGCTGCTGGACAAGTCGCTGCAGTCGGCGGTGTGCGTGCAAAAGGCGGGCGCGGGGGCGCGGCTGTCGGTGATCCTGGACAACGTCGCGAGCGGCCACGGCTTTCCCAGCGGCGCGGCGCTCGATCGGCGGGTCTGGTTGGAGGTCATCGCGAGCAAAAATGGCCAGGTCCTCTACACGAGCGGGGCCGTGGCGGACAACGCGGTTATCGACACCGGCGCGGATCCCGACCTGTGGCTGATGCGCGATTGCGCCTACGACGCCAGCGGCCAGGCGGTACACATGTTCTGGCAGGTCGCGACGGCGGTGGGCAACGCCCTGCCCGTGCAGCTGACTTTTGACCCGAGCGATCCGCGGTTTTACCAGAGCCACATCCGCGCGGCGTTTCCGGCCAATGGCACGCAACTGGCTGTGATGCCTGACAAAGTGACGGTGCGCATGCGGCTGCAGCCGATAGGCCGCGAAGTGTTCGACGATCTGGTGCTGAGCGGCGACCTGACGCCGACTGTGCGCGACGCGATGCCAACGTGGCAAATCGGCGCGACGCTGACGTGGACGGCGGAGACGGCGACGCAGACGTTCCAGCAGGACGGGCTCCCAGTGTCGTGCCGCACGGACACGAACCTGAACCCGCAGGCGGATTCCGTGCCGGCGGTGCGGCTGCCAGGCTGCAAACAGCCGTAGTTACAAGGCGGCAAGCTCGGCGGCGCCAAAACGCACGGGCTGCCGCGGCAGGCGCGCCCAGTCAAACTGCGCGATCCAATCTGCCGGCGCCGCGAGGCCGATCGACGCCGCCAGCCATTGCCGCAGCCGCGCCGCGGGCACACCTTCGCGCCGCAGCACGCCGAGCTGCAGGGACTGGTTGCGCTTGGCCAGGCGCCGTCCGTCGTCGCCCAGCACCAGCGGCACGTGCGCGTACGCCGGCAGCCCGGCAAACGGCGGCAGGAGCGGCGAGGCGAGCCGCTGCAGCGCCGCGTACACCGCGAGTTGCTGCGCCGTGGCCGTCAACAAGTCGTCGCCGCGCACCACCTGCGTCACGCCCATGGCCCAGTCATCGACGACCACGGCGAACATGTAGGCCACGCCGCCGTCCTTGCGCCGGACGACGATGTCGCCAGAATCTTGAGGCAAACCAATGGATTGCGGACCATTGAGCCGATCGGAAAACGCGATCGGATCCGGCGGCACGCGCAGCCGCAGCGCCACACCGAGCGGCGGACGGTTCTCCGCCACCGCGCGCGCGTGCTCGAACGCCAATGCCTCGGATTCGCTGGCAAATCTCCCGCGACACGTGCCGGGATAGGCCGCGCAATGGTCCTCCGCGTGCGGCGCCCGGGCGGCCAGGTCGATGTCCTTGCGCGTGCACACGCACGGGTACACGCCCCCGCATGCGAGCAGCTGTGCCAGCAGGGCGTCGTACACCGCCGATCGCGCACTTTGCCGCGTGTAATCGCGATCTTGCCACGGATCCCAGTCGAGCCCCAGCCAGCGCAGATCCGCCAGCAGCGACGGCAAGTGCGCGTCGCCGTCGGGTAGCAAGTCCTCGACTCGCAGGTAGATCTTGCCGCCCGCATGGCGCGCGGCCAGCCAAGCCAGGAGCAGGCTGCGGGCATTGCCGACATGCAGCAGCCCGGTCGGACTCGGCGCGAGGCGGCCAACCACCGACGTCATGGATCAATCCACCGGCTTTTCGCGCAGTTCGGCTTCGGTCGGGGCGCCTTCATGGCGCGGCTTGTCGTTCTCCGCGTGCACGTAGGTCAGCTCCCGCACCACGCGGCCGTCGGGCGCATACTCGCGCGCGAGCCCATGGCGCCGACCGTTGACCCAATTCACTTCGCGCAGCCGCACGCCGCCGGGGCCATAATCGACCTCCCGGCCATGGACGATACCGCGGTGGTAATGGCCTTCAGCGACCTTGTTGCCCTGCTCGTCCCACGTGATCCACGGCCCGTGCAACATGCCGTCCTCGACGTGGCGCTCGCTGCGCGGCCGGCCGTTGGCGTAGTTGTCGACAAGCCGGCCGGAAAGCGGCGTTCCCCGCAGCCGCGCGCGCCATTTCTGCCACAACCAGCGCACGGCCAAGCCGATCGCGGACCAGAACGCGAGGACAAACAGCGCGCGAATCATCGCTTGCCTCCGGAAGATCCTGGCGCGCGACGATCGGCAGCGGTCGCGCGATCGGGATGTTCGCCCGGCGTGCCGACGTACGGGCAGTGCCGGCACGCGTTGCCACAGCAGAACCCGCGGTTGCGCAAGTAGGCGCTGGTCATGACGTAGAGGCCGGAGCGTGGGTCGACGTAGCCGGACACGCCGCGGCGGCAGGCGTCATCGTGGAGGTGGGCGCTGTCCGGCATGAGGCTCCCGCTGGCGACGGACGGATTGCGCCGACCGCGATCGACGGCGCGCCGCTTGGGCAGTCTTGACGATTGTCCGCACAGCGTCAATGCGCCGGTTTGGCAACGCACGCGCGGGCGCACGGAAATGGGCAATTTCCGCCGTGAGCTGGCCGCGGCGCAACGTCCTGTTTCTCTTGCCATGCTGCGCCATACACGCGCGTCCCGAAACCGGATTACAGATGCCCGGAACCGGCCCGCACGACAAATTTGACCTGAACACGTGTTCAGGTACAGTACTGAACAGACGCACAGTGCGTCGCCGCGATGCAAGCGACTCAAAGAGCCATCAGGAGACACCATGACCCAACAAGAACTGACCATTTTGCGCCATACGGATTACTGCTGCCACGGCTGTTGGCAGGACCTGCGGCTGCTGCCGCAAGCGCGTTGGCGTATGGTCGCGGTTCCGGCCAAGGCGCGCGGCAGTGACCGGCGGGACCAACACTTGCTCGCCGTGTGCGAACAGTGCGCGTGGCCCATGGCGATGGCCCACCAGCAGGACGCGCCGCACGACCCGGTGCCCGTGCTGGACCGGGAAGACGCCTCGCTGGCAGCTGGCGCCCTGGGGCTGCTCTCCGGCTGGTTCGTCGCAGGTCCCGCGTTCGCGCTGATCGGCCTGGTCGCCGGTGCGGCTGCGGGCTACGTGTCGGCACGGCGGATCGCGGCGTAGCGCCAGGATCGCTAACCCGCCAGGCCTCTGAGAACAAAAGGTAAAATTCCGCCATGGCGGTAGTATTCGGCCTCGACCGGCGTGTCGATTCGGACCGTCGTGGCGATCGTCAGGACCGTTCCGTCCGCGCGCCGGGCGAAGACCTCCACCCGCTGTCCCGGCGCGACGCCATGGGCCAAGCCGGGCACGGCAAAGACCTCCTCGCCCGTCAGGCCCAGCGCCTGCACCGACTCGCCCGGCAGGAATTGCAGCGGCAAAATGCCCATGCCCACGAGGTTCGACCGATGAATCCGCTCAAAGCTCTGGGCGATCACGAACTTGACGCCCAGCAGCGCCGGGCCTTTCGCCCCCCAATCGCGCGATGAACCTGAGCCATACTCCGTGCCCGCGAGGATGCACAACGGCGTCCCGTCCGCCCGGTACCGCTCCGAAGCCGCGAAGATCGCCACGATTTCACCTGTCGGCAGGTGGCGGGTCCAGGCGCCTTCGCGATCCGGCGTCAGGGCGTTGCGCAGGCGCGCGTTGGCAAAAGTCCCGCGCATCATGACCTGATGGTTGCCGCGCCTGGCGCCATACCCATTGAAATCACTTGGCTTGACGCCCAAGCCAATCAGGTACTGCCCCGCCGGAGAGTCGATTGCGATAGTGCCCGCCGGGGAGATGTGGTCGGTCGTGACCGAATCGCCAAGCACCGCCAGTGCGCGCGCGCCGACGATTTCGGCCACCGGCGGCGGAATCCGCGTGAGTCCTTGAAAAAACGGCGGATTCTGGATGTAGGTCGAATCCGGTTCCCAGTCGAACGTCGCCCCGATCGGCACTTGAAGCTCGCGCCAGTTGGCGTCGCCGCGAAAGACGTCCGCGTAGACCTCGCGAAACATCGCCGACGTCACATGCGCCTGGACCGCGGCCGCGATCTCCTGCTGTGTCGGCCAAATGTCGGCCAAGAACACCGGCTCGCCGTCCGCGCCCCGGCCGAGCGGCTCGCTCGTCAGGTCGGTGTTCACGTCGCCGCAGAGCGCGTAGGCAACGACAAGTGGCGGTGATGCCAGGTAATTCGCTCGGACGGAGCCGTGCACGCGACCCTCAAAGTTGCGGTTCCCGGACAGCACGGACGCCGCAACGAGCTTGCCGGCGCGAATCGCCGCCTCGACCGGCTCCGGCAGCGGCCCGGAATTGCCGATGCACGTCGTGCAACCGTAGCCCACGATGTCGAAGCCAAGCTGGGCCAGATCGTCCAGCAATCCCGCGGACTGCAGGTACGCCGTCACGACCTTGGAGCCCGGCGCCAGCGACGTCTTGACCCACGGCTTGCGCCGCAGCCCCTTGGCCACCGCGTTTTTCGCCAACAGCCCCGCCGCCAGCATCACCGACGGGTTCGACGTGTTCGTGCAGGACGTAATCGCCGCGATCACGACCGAGCCGTGCGTCAGCGCATCGCCGGTCGAGGTCCGCGTGGTGGCGTGCAACTCCGCGCCGGGCTTGAGCAAAGACGGCAGTTCGCGGGCAAAAGACGCCTTGACGTCGCGCACCGGCACGCGGTCCTGCGGGCGCCTCGGGCCCGCCATCGACGGTTCGACGCGCGCCAGGTCCAGCTCCAGCCGGGACGAGAACAGCGGCTCCGGCGTCGCGTCCGTGCGGAAGATTCCCTGCGCCTGCGCATAAGCGGCCACGCGCGCGACCGCGTGTTCGTCTCGGCCGGAAAACTTGAGATAATCAATAGTTTGCGCGTCAATCGGAAAGTAACCGATCGTCGCACCATACTCGGGCGCCATGTTGGCGATCGTCGCGCGATCCGGCACCGACAGCGTCGACAGCCCGGCGCCGTGAAACTCGACGAACTTGCCGACCACGCCGTGACTGCGCAGCATCTGCACGACCGTCAGCACCAAATCCGTCGCCGTTACGCCCTCTTGCAGCTTGCCATGCAGCCGAAAACCGACAACCTCCGGCAGCAGCATCGTGATCGGCTGGCCCAGCATCGCCGCCTCTGCCTCGATGCCGCCCACGCCCCAGCCGACGACGCCCAGCGCATTGACCATCGGCGTGTGCGAATCCGTGCCGACGCAGGTATCCGGAAACAAGGTCGTCACGCCGTTCTGGGTCTTGCTGAAGACGGTTTTTGCCAGCAATTCCAAGTTGATCTGGTGCACGATGCCCGTGTCCGGCGGCACCACGGAGAAGCCGGAAAACGCCGTCTGCGCCCACCGCAGCAGCTGGTAGCGCTCGCGGTTGCGCGCGAATTCGAGCGCCGCGTTCTGGTCCAGCGCGTCCGGCGTCGCAAAATAATCAACCTGAACAGAGTGGTCGATGACCAGATCGACGGGCTGCAATGGATTGATCTTGTTGGGATCTTCACCCCAGCGCACCATCGTGTCGCGCATCGCGGCGAGGTCGACGACCGCCGGCACGCCGGTGAAATCCTGCAGGATCACGCGCGCCACGCGAAACGCGATCTCGAGATCGGGATGGTGCGCCGGCTGCCACCGCGCGATCGCCTCGATGTCCGCGTGCTTCACCGACGTGCCGTCCTCGTGCCGCAGCAGGTTCTCCAGCAAAATCCGCATGGATATCGGCAGGTGCGACACATCGAGCCCGCGGCTGGCGAGCGCCGGCAGGCTAAAAAAACAGTAGGACTGGCCGTCAACGGTCAGCTCGGCGTGCGTGCCAAAGGAATCCAGGCTCATGTTCAACCCCATTGTGGCGCGGGCCATCCCGACCAAGTCAGCACCAAACCACCGGCTGGGCAAGGGCTGGGTGCAAAATGCGTGGCGCTTGCACGCGTTGGCCTGCGGGTGCAGCATGTGCTGGGAACCTTGGGGGGTTTGACGAATCACGGGGAGGGTGCGATGCGACAGCGGTTGGCCGGTGTGATGCTTGTGGCGTGGATTCTGGCCTGCAGTAGCCCGAAAGCGGCGACGCCAGACCAGGATGGACTGGCGGCGGCGGACAGCAATGCGGATGCGACGACCGCCGGCAGCGACGCGGTCGCCGACGCGCCAGACGACGTCCCCGCTGCTGCCGACGCGACGGAGGATGTCCTGCGCGATAGCGATTTCGGGACGGACGCGGTCGGTCCGGACGCAGAAGTCACCGGCGCTGACGCCTCCGGCACGGATGCGAGCGCGGACGTGCCCGCGGGCGATGTCGGGTGCACGATCCCGCCGCCGTTCAACTACGCGTGCGTCACCGGCGCGATCGACGACTGCTCGACCTCGGGCGGCGCGTGCATCCTCGGCCTCTGCCTCGCGCCCAAAGAAGATCCGCACCGCTGGGACAACTGCGGCGACGGCACCTGTGAGCCCTGCGAACACGACTGCCCCGTCGACTGCGGCAGCGCGCCCACGATGACCGGCGCGCGCGACCTGAGCGGCGACAAGACCATCAGCATCTGGGTCCACGGCTTCAGCAACCAGGGCGCGGACAAGTTGAAAGCGCTGACCTACGGCACGGTCAGCGGCTGCGGCGACGTGCTGCAAAATACTCAGCAATTCGGCAACTTGCGCGTGTGCGCCGACCTGCCAGGCAACGATGCGGATCCCAACCAGCTGGTGGCGATGGAGTATTACGGCGCGAACCCGCCGCCCTGGATGACCAAACAGGACATCGCGGACGTGGAGAAATACCCGTATTCCGGCGGGCCGACCGGGCTGCAGCGGTACGCGACGATCCTCGCGAAATTCGTCAAGTGGCGCATGACCGTGACCGGCGCGCAGCACGTGAACATGGCGTGCCACTCGATGGGCTGCCTGATCACGCGGGAGATGATTGAAAACAATTACGAAGGCTTGGCTGCAGCGCAGGTCTTCTCGCGCTGGTTCACGGCGACCGGTGTGGTGGACGGCGCGCAGCTGGCTTGGCTGTTCAACAACCCGACACTGCAAAAGACGGCGACGCAGATCGGCCTGGAACTCAGCGATTTTATTCTGATGAACCCGGACTACGTCTGGGACAACGCGCCGTGGTGGGATCACAAGCTGTACGACGCGAACAACCCGCTGTTCAAGGGGATGCTGATTCACCACGTGGGCGCGACGGACCCGCGCATCCAACAAGCCTTCAATATCCAGCTGTTGGACGTGCTGAACGTGAGCAAGAACGACCCGAACGACGGTATCATGTACACCGAGGACGAGTATTTTCACGACCAGGATCCGGCGGTTGCCGCGCGGTCGCTGGCGGGCGACGCCGTGAAGCCGACGCTATCCTACGTCTACGCCGACCACATGGTGTGCCCGGGCACGCTGAACACCGCGGTGAACGCGACGACGGCGCTGTTTCACCACCGCAAGGTCGTCATCACGGTCGACTCGTTCCAACTGCTGATTGATCGCGAGAATCACACGCCTTTTGATGGCGAATACGGCACGCCGCCCGCGGAGGTCGTCGTCGAATCGGAGACGCGCTTCACGCCATATTTGACGACCGCGTTCCCGGCAGTGACGCAGGACATCATCATCAGCAACGACAAGGTCGCGTATCGGACGGCACAAATGTGGCAGCAAAATCAGGGTGATACGACCAATCCTCACGTCATCGTCTACTCCGGCGCGGTGTTTGACGACCAGACCGACCTGCACCTGGACGTTTGGCTGAACGAGGCGGACACGTACCCGCATGCCGGCGTGAACGAGCTGCCGCTGGACCTAAAAGCCACTGAACCGCTTGTGGATTTTCACGGACAAGTGCCGCTTGTCGACAACAGCACCTTCTCCGCGTCCACCAAATACGGCAACGTGACGTTTCGCGTCCGCGTCTTCACGATGTACTGACCGCGCGTGTCGGCGTTTTGCGACAAGGCGTCCAAGTCTCCAGACAGCATTCCAACACCTTGAATGTCAAGCACATTTGCGTGCAATTGGCATGGCTGTCGGCAAAGTCAGACGCGAATCCCCGACGCCCGCTCAGCGCAAAATCGCCTAGATGTCTGAAATCATGGGACAATCAAACTTGGCACGCTTCTTGCTTATGGCTACAGGCAGGTACGCAAGATGCAGTGCCGCAAACGGAGGATCCCATGAACACCACACGCAATCACATCCAGCTGCTCCCGACTTATGTAGGCACGGGCATTAGCTTTCTCGCGTATCTCCTGCTTGGCGCGGTGCCGGGCATCCTGTACGGCGGCTACATGGGTTTGATGATGTCGTCGGCGCTTTTTGGCACGGCTGGCCAGCCGACGCTGCTCGATCGCGTCGTGACCGGCGGCGGCATGGCGCTGGGGCTGCTGGCGTCGCTGTTCTTTTTCCTGGTTGTCGGCGCGTTTACGGGCACCGTGCTTGGCCTGCCGTTCGCGCCGATCCTGCGGCGGCTGGCGGAAACCGAGCCCGAGGTGGTCCCGGTCGAAGTGCATGTCGAGCAGCAGTGACGGCCGGGCGCTTGTCGGGGAATTCCGACAAGCGCATGTCGGAAATTCCCGACTCGCATAAATACCTAGTGATTCAACATAGATAGAGTGTCTGGAAACGGCGAAAAGGACCTCCGCGGCGACTTGCCCCGGGGGTCTTTCCGCATCTGGGACACAGCGACCGCAAACAGACCGGCGCGACATGTTCGCGCAATTTGATGAAATCCGAAGGTATTCCTGTTTTCCAGAATCTCCGCCGCCGTTGGCACGGTTGTTGCTTGCCATTTGGCGTCGGGAGTCGGGGAAACGCCGACAGAGGCCGCCATGAGAGTTTCAGCTAGTCGATACGCACTTCCCCTTCTGCTCGCCCTGACGGCCAGCCTGCCCGCGTTTGCGGCCACGGGTGACTCCGACGATCCCAAATGGTGCCGAAACTGCCACAACGACCCGCAGTTTTCCGCCGTGAAATTCAAGCAGTCTGCCCACACGGCACAGAGTTGTCGCGACTGCCACACCGGCTATCAATTCAACCCGCATGAGCCGGTGGAGGAGCCGAGCGGCCCCGAGATCGACGCCGCCAAGAAGCGCGGCCTGAAAAACCCGGTGGCGATGGCGGCCTGCATGGACTGCCACGACGCGCCGAGCGACGTTCCGGGCGCTTTTCCGCACGGCAAGAAGAACGACGGCACCAAGCCTGGGCTGCCCTACTGCTTGGATTGCCATGGCGATCCCCATGAAATTCAGCTGATGAAGAGCCAGCCGCCCGCGGTAAGGCGCGAGGCGATGAACAAGCGCTGCATCGGCTGTCACGGCGACGCCAAGCGCATGGCCAAGTTCGGCAAAAGTGCAGCAACTGTGACGGCCTACGAGCACACGATGCACGCGATCAAGCTGGATCTCGGCTCGCCGGACGCGCCTGGCTGCGCAGACTGCCATCCGGCCCATCCGCCCGCCGACGAGAAAAAAGCCGCCTTGCTCGCCGCGGGGCCCTGCATCAAGTGCCATGTCGGCGCGGATCCGGGCTTTCGCGCGCTGGCCAACCACAAGCCGGTGACGCCCAAGGATCGCCCCGTGTCGTTCTACACGCTGAAATTCTTCGCCTGGCTGACGTTCCTGACGATCCTCGGCCTGTCGCTGCACGTGCTGCTGGACGCGATCAACGTGCTGCGGCGGGCGCGCCAGACGCCGCGGAAGCGCCACGACAAGGCTGGTCCGGAGCTCGGCGATCTCGACCCGGCGCTGCTGGCGAGCGTCAGCGGCGGCCGCATCGAGCCCAAGGGCACAGTCCTGCGCTTTGACGTCAACCAGCGCATCGCGCACGGCCTGATGGCGCTGTCGTTCACGTTGCTGGCGCTGACCGGCTGGCCGCTGAGCAGCCACGGTGTCGGCGCGTCGCATTTCCTCGTCGGCGTGTTCGGCGGCTTGCAGAGCGCGGGCGTGGTCCATCGCGTCGCCGCCGTCGGGCTGATCATCGCGTGCCTGTACCACCTGACGTATCTGGGCGTGCAGTTCGCGCGCGGGCGCCTGCATTTCACCATGCTGCCTACGGCCAAGGATCTACGCGACCTCGTGGCCAACCTCGGCTGGCTGCTCGGCTTGCGGTCGGCCAAGCCGGCGTACGCGCGCTTCAGCTACTTCGAGAAATTCGACTACTGGGCGGTGTTCTGGGGCTGCGTCATCATGGTCGGCTCCGGGCTGGTGCGCTGGTTCCCCACTCAGGTCATGCGGTACGCGCCGACCTGGCTGTACGAGGTCGCGTCCATCGCCCACACGGACGAGGCGCTGCTGGCCGGCTTGGCGATCTTCGTGTGGCACTTTTACAACGTGCACCTGCGGCCCGCGGTGTTCCCAATGTCCTGGGTGTTCCTGACTGGGCGGATGAGCTACGAGGAACACGCCGAGGAACACGGCGCCGAACACGCGGCGTGGCTCGCGGCGGCACAGGCCAAGGCAGAGGCGCAAGCAGTGGCGCCGACTGACGAGAAGAGGGAGCCATGAGCGCCAAACGCATCGCGATCGCCCTGGGCGTGCTCGCGGCATCGGTCAGCGTCGGGTTTTCGCTGCAGGCGGCCTTGCGCGCCGAGGACGCCACCGCGGGCGCGCATGCCCCCGCACCGGTCGCGCACAAGCCCGCGCTGACGCGCCTGGAGCGCCTGCCGTGCTTTGGGTGTCACAATATCGAGCACTACCGCAAGGGCAAACCCAAGGTCGCAGGCGCCGCGCCGGCCGCGGAAGGCGAACCGAGCGCGGAGTTCTCGCACGTGTTTCACCAGGAACAAGGCGTTGGGCACTGTCACGTCTGCCACGCCATGCAGGGTCACTTCGAGGTGACGATTCGCAAGGAGACGTGTGCCGGCTGTCACTGACCCACCGCCGCGCTGGCCGTTTTCGCCGACAGCATGGCGTGTCCTGCTGTTTGGCGTCACACCAGCGCTCATCCTGGTGATGTACGGCTCCTGGCGCGCGACCGCGCATTTCATCCAGACCGACCCGAAGTATTGCGCCCAATGCCATGTGAAACAGGAGCAGTACCTGTTCTGGGCGCCCGATGCTCACACAAAGGTGACGTGTCAGGCGTGCCACAAGCAGACGCTGGAGCAGGCGGCGGACATGTTCCGGGCGTACGTGCTGCGCAACCAGACGGTGCCGGCGTCCGGCCACATGCGGCCGCTGCACGAGGCGGAAGTGCCGATGAGCGCGTGCACATCCTGCCACTTCGCGCCGGCTGGCCGCCTGCCGAGCATCGCGGGAACGGCGGGCCATGAGCTGCACTTGAAACAGCCAGACGTGACGTGCAAGTCCTGCCACGGCAAGACGATTCACCGCAACACAAATGCGGTGGACGCCTGCGCCACATGCCACGAGAAAGAGACGGTGCGGATCACCGGCATGGCGCCGCTGCACTGCAACGCGTGCCACAGCTTTCGCAAGCAATCGACCACGCTGCTGCCTTCGCAGCGCGACTGCATCGATTGCCATGCGGCGCGCAAGGTCGCGTTCCGGGACTACTCGAAGGACCGGCACATGGCGAACTTTGCGTGCTCGGTGTGCCATCGCCCGCACGACGCGACGCCGCAGGGCCTCATCGGCTGCACCTCGTGCCACACGCACATGGAGCGCAAAGGCCTGCACGCCAACCCGGACCATCAGAGCTGCGGCGATTGCCACAAAGCGCACACGTGGCGCGTCACCAACGCCGAGTGCCTGAAGTGCCATGCTGACGCGAAACCGCACAGCGACCCGGGCGCCGCGTGCCAAAGCTGCCACACCGGCAAGTAGGGAAGGAGCCGCGCCGTGTCGGGGATAATGCAATGGTTCAGCGGACCTACATTCTCGCTTCGCCGCAAGCTGATTATCTTGCTGTCGGGCATCACGTGCTTGATTCTGGCAGGCCAGACGCTGTTTTGGCTGTCCACGGAGGTGACCGATCTGGACGCGCACGCCGCGGCGCATGGCACGATTGTCGCCCAAGGCATCGCCAATAGCTGCGCGGCGATCATCGACGGCGCCGAGCCGCGCCGCTTCGATTCCCTGCTGGATCGCGTCGGCCGTAGCGTCGATCTCGTGGAACTGACCATCAGCGATCGTTTCGGCGCGGTCCTGGCGCGGCGCCGGCCCGACGCCGAGCAGGGATTGCCGCAAGAGCGCTTTGACGTCTTTGGCGCCCCGCGCGCGAACCCGGGCATTCGCGGGCTTTTGGGCAATAAAATCCTGTACTCCGTCTCCGCGCCCATCGTGCGCGGCACCGTCGTCGTGGGCTTTGTCGGCATGCGCTTTCGCTCCAGCGAGATCGCCGACAAGTCGACGCGGCTGATCACCGTGGCGCTCGGGATGGCGCTGTTTTGGCTGGTGGTGGGCGCGGTGCTGGGCACGATCTATGTGCGCAAAATCACGAAGCCTTTGGCCATCCTGACCGAGGCCGCGCAAGCGGTGTCCGCTGGGCGACTGGCGGACGTGACGATTTCGCCGCCGACGTCGCAGGATGAAGTCGGCGTGCTGGAAGCGAGCTTTGGCCATCTGGTGACCGCGCTGCGGGCCCAGCGCGCGGAAAACGCCGTGCTCGTGGAGAACCAGCGCCAGGCCAACGCCCGGCTGCGGCAGCGGGTGGACGAGGTGACGGCGGACCTGCGCGAGACCGCCAACCACCTGCAATCCGTGATTCGCGCGATGGAAGAGGGCGTCATCACGTGCGACCAGAACGCGGAGATTGTCGACGCGAACGTCGGCGCGGTGCGGCACCTGAACGGCTTCACGCGGCCGACCGCGGGGCTCAACATCGGCGCGCTGGTGCCGGACGGGGCTGTGCTGCAGCGTGCCGTCGAGGAAGTCCTGCGCACCGGCAAGGGCAAGACGCTGGAGCTCGTGCGCGTGTGCGCGACCGCGAGTGACAGCGAACACCACGCGGTGGATCTGGCGGTGCTGGGCGGCAAGCGCACGCTGCTGTTTCGGGCGTACCCGATCCAGGGCGCCGACAAGGAACCGATTGGCACGGTGCTCATCGTGACCGATGAGACCCACCGGCGGCTGAACGACGTGCGCATGCGCCGCCACGACCGGCTGATCTCGTTGGGGACGATTGCCGCCGGGCTGGCGCACGAGCTGGGCAACTACATGCACGCCATTCACGGGTTTGCGGCGCTGCTGCTGCGCGACACGCCGGCCGATGACCCACGACGCAGCGATCTGGTGGCGATTCGCGACGAGAACCAGCGCGCGATTGGCCTGCTGGAGCGCTTCTTGCAGTTCGCGCGGCCCGGACATCTGTCTTTTGGTCCGGAGTCGCTGCCCACGCTGATCGGCGAGGCGGAGGCGATGTGCGCGTTTCGGCTGCGCCACGAGGGCATTTCGTTGGAGACCGATCTGGCCGGGCTGCCCACGGCGGTGCGCTGCGACGGCGGGCTGCTGGTCCAGGTGTTCATCAACCTGATCCTGAATGCGGCGGACGCAATGGCTGGTCGACCGGAAAAATGCTTGCGGATCGAAGGCTTGCCTGGAGACAACGGTCGCGTTCTGCTGCGCTTCTCGGACACCGGCTCGGGCATCGCGGCGGAGCATCTGGAGCGCATCTTCGACCCGTTCTTCACGACCAAGACCGCGACAGGCACCGGCCTCGGGTTGTCGATCGCCCACAAGATCGTGGAAGTGCACGGCGGCTCGCTGACGGTGCAGAGCACGCCCGGTAGCGGCACCACGTTCCAGATCGAGTTGCCCATCGCCGGGCCCAAGGAGGAGGCCGCATGAAACGCTCCAACATCCTGTTCATCGACGACCAGCAATCGGCGCGCGACATGTTCCTGCGGCTGCTGGACCCTCAGAAATACAAGTCAATCGTCGCGTCGGGCGTCGCGGCGGCGGAAGAGCACCTGCGCCACGAGGCCGCGGACGTCGTCGTGACCGACCTGCGGATGCCGGACATTGACGGCCTGGAGGGCCTGGAGCGCCTGCACGCGGCGGATCCGGAGCTGCCGGTCGTGCTGATCACCGCGTTTGGCACGGTCGAGACCGCCGTGGAAGCGATGAAGCGCGGGGCGTTCGACTTCCTGAGAAAACCTTTTGATCCTGCAGAATTGGAGATCGTCATCGATCGCGCGATCGCCCACCGGCAGCTGCTGCGGGAAAACCAGCGGCTGCGATCTGAGGTGGCCCGGCGCGCGGCGACGGCCGACATCATTTGCGCGGCGCCGGCGATGTCGGCGGTCATGGACCTGATTGCGCGCGTCGCACCGTCGGATTTTTCCGTGCTGATGCTCGGCGAGAGTGGCACTGGCAAGGACGTTTTTGCCCAGCGAATTCACCAGTTGAGCAGCCGCGCCCAGCAGTCGTTTGTGTCGATCAACTGCAGCGCAATCCCGGAGCACCTGCTGGAGAGCGAGCTGTTCGGCCACGAAAAAGGCGCGTTTTCCGGTGCCAATCAGGCGCGCGAAGGCTTCTTCGCCGAGGCCGACGGCGGCACTCTGTTTCTGGACGAAATTGGCGACATGAGCCTGGCGCTGCAGCCCAAGCTGCTGCGCGTCCTGCAAAATGGCGAGTTTTATCGCGTGGGTAGCCGACGCCTCTCCAAGACGGACGTGCGGCTGGTCTGCGCGTCCAACCGGGCGATCGAGTCGCTTGTCGAGCGCGGCCAGTTCCGCCAGGACCTGTACTACCGCATCAACACGGTGCGGATCGACCTGCCGCCGCTGCGCGAGCGCACGGAGGACATCCCGGCGCTGGTCGCCCATTTCCTGCAGCGGCTGGCGGCACACCATCCGCGCGTGCCCAGCTCGGTCTCGCCCACGGCGCTGGCGCGGCTGCTGGAGTATCCGTGGCCGGGCAACGTGCGGGAGCTGGAACACGTCATCGAACGCGCGTCGCTTGTGTGCGACGGCGACACGATCTACCCCGAGTCGCTGCCGCGCGAGCTGCGCGGAACCGCCAGCAGCGTTCCCGGCGCGATGGGCACCGTCGACAAGGTCTTCAAGGACGCGCGCCGCGATTTTGAGTTCGGCTACTTTGTCCACCTGCTGGACCGCGCCGGGCACAACGTGCAAAAAGCCGCAGATCTCGCGGGCTTGCACCGCAGCACGCTGTATGAAAAGTTAGCCGCGCTGGGCGTGCCCTACGACCACGAGGGCGGCGCGGCTGGGCATTGAGGCGGCGAGCGCCGAGCCGACGCAACACGTCCGTCGCATAAAGCTGGAGATTTTGGCATACTTCCGGCACTGAACCGCCACCGTGGCGCGTCGAACGCTGGAGGATCCTGCAAATGCCCCACTTTCGCTGTTTCCGGCTCGCGCCGATCGCCCTGTGCGGACTGGTCGCCGCTTGCTCCGCCAAGTCCGCCGCAACTGCTGACGATGCGGCCGCGAGCGACGTCCCCGCGGCCGTCGACACCGCCGCCGACTCCGCCAGCACCGACACAACCGGCTTGCCCTTGCTCGCCACGGCGACCGGCGCGAGCAACTTCGCGGTCGCCGCAAACGGCTGGTACCGCGGCGATTTGCACTTTCACACCAACTACAGCGGCGACGCCAAACAGCAGGGCGGCGACGATCTCGGCCCCGCGCTCAACATCGCGGATGCCTGGCGTGATCCCGTCTACCTTGCCGCGCACCCGGAAGCGACCGGCAACGGCCTCGACTTCGTCGCGGTCACCGATCACCGCACCGACGCCGCGCTGCACGACCCGAATTTCAAACACGATTACCTCATCGTCATCCCCGGCGAGGAATTCGGCGGCACGGGACATGCCGGCATCTGGGGCTTGAAACAGCACATCCCGGAGACGCCGCAGGGCACCGAGAGCGCCAACACGCGGATCCAGAACGCGATTGCCGAGGCGCATGGCCAGGGCGCGCTGTTTTCGCCCAACCATCCGACGCAGGACAACTCCTGGGTGTGGGACGTCAGCGGCTTTGACGGCATCGAGATCTGGAACGGCCCTTGGTCCGCGTTTTACGGCCCGGTCGCGGAAGCGGACGTGGATGCGCGCGCCAAGAGCATCGGCGCGGAAGGCCCGTTCATCCGCCAGGCGGCCGTGCGCGCGGGCGGCGGCGGCTCGAATTCCCAAGCGATGACGTTTTGGCAGTACCACCTCTCGGACGGCCAGCATCTGGCGCCGGTTGGCGGCGGCGATCGCCACATGCTGCTGCCGGCGGGCTTGCCGTCAACCTACGTGCACCAATCGCGAGCGCCTGAATTTGCAGGAAAAACCGGCCAGGCGATCGGACCGGCTGGCATTCTCGGCGGCATCGCGGCCAAGGAGACGTTCGTGTCGCGCTCGCCCTTTGGCGCGCAGGTGGAGCTGGCGGCGGAAGGCACCGACGGCGTGCAGCGGCCGATGGGCAGCGATCTGGTCGCCGGGCAGACCTACACGATTCACATCAGCGTCAGCCGCGCGGCGGGCGGGCGGCTGCGGCTGTACAGCGCGCCGCTGGGCAAGGCGGCGGACGGCAAGTGGCCGGATCCGGTGGTCGTCTACGAGGCACGCATCGAGGACGCGCGCGTCGCGGGCACGTGGCAGTGGCAGGTGCCGGCGGGCGGGGCATGGCTGCACGCAGTGGTCCTGGAGCCGCTGATTGTCCAGCCGCTGCCGCAGACGATGAACGATGTGGTCGCGCTCCTGTCGCAGCTGCCGACCGGCAAGGATTTGAGCAGCATGATTCAGGCGTTCGCGGCGATCGTCGGTCCGGACGCGAATGTGACCGACGCGACGGCCTGCGATCCGACCAAGTGGGACGCCTGGCTGGGCGACTGCATGCCGGCGGACAAGGACACGTGGGAGACGTACTACATTCCCGACCCCGTGGTGCGGCTGATGTCGACGTGGTTTGAGAATGGTCAGCCGACGCAGTTCTGCTGCGGCGCCGTCAGCTCAGCCTTCATGGCGAAGTGACGCCGCGGGGCCGTCTTTTGCGACGGCTTTGCTCTCAGGCAAGGGTCACATGCACGCCACGGGCTCGCGCAACCGGCTGACACCGCACCAGCTTGACCTTTATCCGGGCGACAGCCTGTTCGCCCGCCTGGCCCGCACGATCTGCGGCGTGGGCGTGCTGCCGCGCAAGGAGCTGCACGAGGCCTGGGAGGTCGCGCGGCGCGTACGGCGGCGGTTTCGCGGCGGGCGCGTGGTGGACCTGTGCTGCGGTCACGGACTGCTGGCGCAGGTCATGCTGCTGCTGGACGAGTCGTCTCCCGCCGCGCTGGCGGTGGACCTGCGCCTGAGCGGCAACCACGCGCGGCTGGCGCAAGCGCTGGCGCAGACCTGGCCGCGGCTGCAAGGACGCGTCACCTTTGCGCAAATGCGCCTGCAGGACGTCGAGCTGCGCCCGGACGACCTGGTGGTGTCCGCGCACGCGTGCGGCGGCCTGACCGATGACATCCTGGCGCAGGCGCAAGCCGTTGGCGCGCGGGTGGCGGTGCTGCCGTGCTGTCAGGCGCTGCGCCAGCGGGGCGATCTCGACGGCTGGCTGGACGGCAGCCTGGCGGTGGATGTCGAGCGCGCGACGCGGCTGCGCGCCAGCGGGTACCAAATTTGGACCCAAGCGATCCCGGCGGAGGTCTCGCCCAAGAACCGGCTGCTGCTGGGACGGCGGCGGGCAGACGACGCCCTGCCACCGGTCTGAGCCGGCGTCAATCCGCCACGGTCCCCCGCAACGCGGCCTCGACGTCCGCCAGCGACCGACCCGCCCGCCGCGCGTAATCCGCCATTTGTTCGGCATCCACGCGGCCAATCGCGAAATAATCCGCTTCCGGATGGCCGAGGTACAGCCCGCTCACGCTCGCCGCCGGTGTCATCGCGAGGTGCTCGGTCAGGTGGATGCCCTGCTCGTCCGCGTTGAGCAGCTGCCAGAGCGTGCGCTTGGGCGCGTGGTCCGGGCAGGACGGATAGCCGAACGCCGGGCGAATTCCCTGGAATTTCTCGGCCAACAGCTCGTCCAAGCTGAGGTTTTCATCGGGAGCGAACCACTCGCGCCGCGCTTTTTGGTGCAGCCATTCCGCCGCGGCTTCCGCCAGACGATCCGCCAGGGCCTTGACCAAAATCGCATTGTAATCGTCGTGTTCCGCCTCAAACTGCCGGGCCAGCGCCTCGCAGCCCAGCCCCGCCGTTACCGCAAACGCGCCGACCCAATCCGTCGTCCCGTGCGGCGCGACAAAATCCGCGAGCGACTGCTGCGGCTTGCCGTCGGTCTTTTTCTGCTGCTGCCGGAGCATCGGAAAACGCGCGAGCTCGACGGTCCGCGCCTCGCCTTCGTAGAGGACGATGTCGTTGCCGTCCGACTGCGCCGGCCAAAATCCGTACACCGCCTTGGCCTGAAGCGTGCCCTCGTGGACGATTTTCTGCAGCATCGCCAAGGCGTTGTCGTACAGCTCGCGCGCCTGTTCACCGTATTCCGGATGCTCCAAAATGCGCGGAAACTTGCCCTTCAATTCCCAGGCAATAAACAAGAACGTCCAATCGATGTAGGGCACAAGCTCCGCCAGCGGAATCGTCAGCGCGCGGACGCCGGTGAACAGCGGCTGGCGCGTCGACGCGGGCGTCCACACGAGCGCGGGCTTGCGCGCGTTCGCCTCCGCATACGGGACCAGCGGCTTCTCGGACCGCAGCGCGTAGATCTCGCGCATCCGCTGCTGGTCTGCGGAATTTTCCACAATGAACTCAGCATGTTTGTCCACGGACAGCAGCAGCGACGTCGTCCCCACCGCGCGCGACGCGTCCAGCACGTGCACGACGGGATGCGCATATTTCTGGGCGATCTTGACCGCCGTGTGCTGCCGGGACGTCGTCGCGCCGCCGATCAGCAACGGCAGCTTCATCCCGCGCCGCTCCATCGCTTCCGCCACGTGGACCATCTCGTCCAGCGACGGGGTAATCAGGCCGGAAAGCCCAATGATATCGACATTTTCAGCGATCGCCCGGTCCAGAATCTGCTCGCCCGGCACCATCACGCCCATGTCGATGACGCGGTAGTTGTTGCAACCCAGCACCACGCCTACGATATTCTTGCCGATGTCGTGCACGTCGCCCTTGACCGTCGCCAGCAGCACGGTGCCCTGGTACTGCCGCTCGCCCTCGTCCTCGCCTTTGGCCATGAACGGCAGCAGGTACGCCACGCCCTTCTTCATGACCCGCGCCGACTTGACGACCTGCGGCAGGAACATCTTGCCCGCGCCGAACAGATCGCCGACCACGCTCATGCCGGCCATCATCGGCCCCTCGATAATGTCCAATGGCCGCGGGTACTTCTGCAGCGCCTCGGCCATGTCCACCTCGATGAAATCGACAACGCCGACCACCAGCGCGTGGCGAATGCGGTCCTCCACCGGCGCCTCGCGCCACGTCAGGTCCACCACGCGCTTTTGCCCAGCGCCCTTGACGCGCGACGCGTATTCGACAAGCCGCTCCGTCGCGTCCGGATGCCGGTTCAGGATCACGTCCTCGACGTGCACCAGCAGCTCCTTGTCGATTTGGTCATACACGACGATCTGCCCGGCATTGACGATGCCCATGTCCAGCCCCGCCTTGATCGCGTGGTACAGGAACGCGGAATTCATCGCCTCGCGCACCGCCGGATTGCCGCGTAACGCAAAGCTGAGGTTCGACACGCCGCCGGAAATTTTCGCCCGCGGACACGCCTGCTTGATCAGCCGTGTCGCCTCGAGGAACGACACCGCGTAGCCGTTGTGCTCCTCCATGCCGGTCGCGATCGCCAGCACGTTTGGGTCAAAAACGATGTCTTCGGGCGGGAAGCCGATCTGCTCGGTCAGCAGCCGGTACGCCCGCTGGCAGATCTCCAGGCGCCGCTCCGTCGTATCCGCCTGACCTTGCTCGTCAAACGCCATGACGATGACGCCGGCGCCGTACTTGCGCACCAGCGCGGCCTTGGCGAGGAAATCCGCCTCGCCTTCCTTCAAACTCAGTGAATTCACGATGCCTTTGCCTTGCAGGCACTGCAGCCCCTGCTCCAGCACGCTCCACTTGGAGCTGTCGACCATCACCGGCAGCCGCGCGATCTCCGGCTCCGCGGCAATCAGGTTGAGGAACGTCTTCATCGCCAGCACGGAGTCGAGCATCCCTTCGTCCATGTTCACGTCCAGCACGTTCGCGCCGCCGCGCACCTGGTCGGCCGCAACTTCCACCGCCGTCGCGTAATCGCCGGCCTTCACAAGCTCGGCAAAACGCTTGGATCCCGTGACGTTGGTGCGCTCGCCGATGATCGTGAAGTTGCTCTCCGGGCGGATGACCAGCGGCTCCAGACCCGACAGCCGGGTGTACGGCGGCAGCGCGACCTGGACCTGCACGTGGCGCGGCTTGACGTCGCTGACCGCCTTGGCGATCGCCGCGATGTGGTCGGGCGTCGTGCCGCAGCAGCCGCCGACGATGTCGACAAGCCCGGCTTGGGCGAAATCGCGCAAGTGGCCGCCGGTGTCGCTGGGCGACTCGTCATACCCGCCGAAAGCATTGGGTAAACCGGCGTTGGGATAGCACGAGATGCGCGTGTCGCTGCAGTTGGCGAGCTCCTCCAGGAAGGGCCGCATCTCGCGGGCGCCGAGCGCGCAGTTGATGCCGACCGAGAACGGCTTGGCGTGCGCGATGGAGATCCAGAACGCCTCGACGGTCTGGCCCGACAGCGTGCGGCCGGACTTGTCGGTAATCGTGACGGAAATCATCAGCGGCACGCGGCTGCCACGCCGCTGGAATTCGTCCTCGATGGCGACGAGCGCGGCCTTGCAGTTCAGCGTGTCAAAAATCGTCTCGACAATCAGCACGTCCGAGCCGCCGTCCAGCAGTCCGCGCACTTGTTCCTGATACGCATCGCGGACTTGCGGGAAATTCACCGTGCGAAAACCCGGGTCGTTCACGTCCGGCGACAGCGACAGCGTGCGGTTCATCGGGCCGATCGAGCCCAGCACAAGCCGCGGCTTGTCCGGCGTCTTTTTCGTCCACGAGGTCGCGACGTCCTTGGCCAGCTGCGCCGCGGTCTTGTTCAGCTCGTAAACGATGGACTCCAAAGCGTAATCGGCCTGCGCCACGCTGGTCGCCGCAAACGTGTTGGTCTCGACCATGTCCGCGCCGGCGGCAAAATACTGGTCGTGGATCTCGGTGATAATGTCCGGCCGCGTCAGGCACAGGATGTCGTTGTTGCCCTTGACGTCGTGCGAATGGCCGGCGAACCGCTTGCCGCGGTAGTCCGATTCCGCCAGCTTGTAGCGCTGGACCATGGTGCCCATCGCGCCGTCCAGCACGAGGATGCGGCGTTGCGCGAGGGACTGCAGGAGTTCGTGGGTCGTGGCCATGGCGACTTTCCTTGCGGCGAGCAGGCCGCGGGCGGCGCAGTATAGGCGAAAAGCCGGCGCGTGCGAACGGTTGTGGAATTTGCCATGACCCGGGCGCGGTTCCCAATCCGGGGTCTGACCCGCCACCCCGATGATCACGCCGCCAGCAGCGCACGGCTGCGACGCGACCACTCGCGGTTGCACAAGTCTGCGCGAAGCATGGCCATTTCCCGCGCGCCGCCCTCGCTCCAGCGCATGCCCTGCTGCTTGAGCCGCGCGCCGGTGACGTGGAAGTTTGCACTCTCGACGATTCCGCTGGTAATTCGCAGACCTCGCGCCGTGTACGCCGGGTAGTCCATGCGCGTTTTGTTGTTCTCGAAGTAGGTCGCCAGCGCGTCGATGATCTCCTGGACGCCAGCGCGGCTGTCGCGCATTTCTTTGAGTTCGTTGATGATTCCTTGGACACCGCCTTGCTCGATGACGGCGCACCACAGCCTGGCCTTCTGGCGGCAGAGGTCGGTGTCGACTCCGTAGATGGCGCGGCAAAGTTCCCAGATCCGGTGCGCTGCATGGTAGAAATCCAGTATCAATAACACGCGGTTGCCGAGCGGAAACCAGTTCGCCATAGTGCGGATCCACTCGGCGCCGTCGCTGAGCACGACGATGAGCTTGGCCCGGTCGAAACGCAGCCGCAGCATCGCGACCCAAACCAGCAGCGCAAACGGCATCCAGTGGCCCAAATGCGACACGTAAGTCCGCTTGAGCAGGCAGCCGCGCGAGGGCATTTCCTGCGCCTGGGCGGACGCCGGGTACAGCACCGCGTTCTTGACCTCGCGGCCTTCGGTCTTGAATTTTCGGCCTTTTCCGCCGCGAGCCCCGGGGACTTCGGCCGACTTTTCCGGCAGCAGCTCGCGCGTCACCGGCAGTACGCCGTCTGCTTCGATGTAGGCCACGGCGGGCGTTTCAGCGATCGGAATTGCATCTGCCGGTCGACCGTAACGTCGCTCCAGGCCTGTGGAATCGAAGGGCGCGTGGTCGTTTGCCGCCGCCGTGTCCAGCGCCAGCAAGGTGCTTGCGCGCGCCTCGACGAGATCCTGCACCGCGTGTTCGCTGACTTTGATGCGCAGCAAATCGGCAGCCAGAATCACGGCTTTGCCATGCGGAACGGTGGTCGCCAACATCGTGACGACTTCCGCGCAGCCCGGCGTGAACCGGCTGTCGTTCAAGCCCACAAGCTTCTCAGCAGGGGCAAACCGGTGACCGCACTTGGGTTTTTCGCACACGCTTTGGCGCAGCGTGACGGTCAGCTTGCCATGGCGACCTGTCAAACTCCGCGGCGCGCGACCCCGCGAATGTGCTTTGCCATCGCACCCTTGAACTGGGCAACGGGTCACGCCGCACAACTCGGTCTCGACCGCGTCAATGCGCGCCTGCAGCCGCTGCGCCTGCACTGGCAGGACGATGCGATTGGCCGCGTCGGTGGCGAGGTCCTCCTCGTCCAGAATCGTGCAATCCTGGGACAATTCGCCAGAACTGAACGCCAGCACCGACGCAAACGCCTGCAGGATCGCCTCCGCGCGCGCGCCGCCGCCGAGCGCCTCACGCGCGGACTCCTCGACGGCTGGACCTTCAAGATGCGGTCTGTTTGCAACCGCCGTCAGGAAGTCTGACAACAAGGCTTGAGAAGCAACAGGATTCAACGTAGTTTTCGCCATGGGAGTACCTCGTGGAGGGCACCC
>CAIYWC010000128.1 GCA_903929795.1 uncultured Myxococcales bacterium
CAGCAGAACGTCCTGGAGGGCGAGATCGTCCGCGGCACCGTCCTGTCGGTGAACAAAGATTTTGTCATCGTCGACATCAAGTACAAGTCGGAAGGTCAGATTCCTGTTCAGGAATTCATCGACCTGGAAGGCGCCGTCACGGTCAAGGCCGGCGACGAGATCGACGTGTACGTCGAGAATCGCGAGAACGACAACGGCCTGGTGGAGCTGTCCAAGGAGAAAGCGGATCGCCTGAAGATCTGGGACGAAATCGCCGAAGCCTGCGAAAACGAAGAGCTTGTCGAAGGCGTCATCACCGCGCGCGTCAAGGGTGGCTTGACGGTCGACATCGGCGTCAAGGCGTTCCTGCCGGGCAGCCAGGTGGACCTGCGCCCCGTGCGCAACCTGGAGAAGTACATCGGCCAGCGTTTCCACTTCAAGGTCATCAAGTTCAACAAGAAGCGCGGCAACATCGTGCTGTCGCGGCGCGCCCTGCTCGAGAAGCAGCGCGAGGCCTTGAAGAGCCAGACGCTGAACAAGCTGGAAGTCGGCATGGTCGTTGACGGTATCGTCAAGAACATCACCGAATACGGCGCGTTCATCGATCTCGGCGGCATCGACGGCCTGCTGCACATCACGGACATGAGCTACGCGCGGGTCAACCACCCGTCGGAGTTGTTCGAGGTGGGCCAGGAAGTCAAAGTGAAGGTGCTGAAGTACGACGCCGATCGCGAGCGCGTCAGCCTCGGCTTGAAGCAAAACAGCGAAGATCCCTGGATGAACATCGAAGCGCGCTACGCCATCGGCCAGCGCGTCAAGGGCAAGGTTGTCAGCCTCACCGACTACGGCGCGTTCATCGAGCTGGAAGGCGGCGTGGAAGGCCTCATCCACATCAGCGAAATGTCCTGGACCAAGCGCGTCAAGCATCCGTCCAAGGTGCTCTCGTTGGGCGACGAAGTGGAAGCGCAGATCCTCGAGATCGACTCCCGCGGCAAGCGCATCTCGCTGGGCATGAAGCAGATCGAGCAGAACCCGTGGGACGTGCTCGCCAGCACCTACCCGGTCGGCACGAAGGTCAAGGGCGTGGTGCGCAACATCACGAACTTCGGCATCTTCATCGGCATCGAAGACGGCATCGACGGCCTTTGCCACGTGACCGACCTCTCCTGGTCGCACAAGGTCAAGCACCCGCAGGACATCTTCAAAAAGGGCGACGAAGTGGAAGCCGTGGTGCTCAACATCGACGCGGAGAAGGAGCGTTTCTCGCTCGGCATCAAGCAGATGTCGGCAGATCCGTGGAACGACGTCCCGAAGAAGTACCCGCGCGGCTCGGTCCACGAGGGCACGGTCTCGAAGATCCTCGACTTCGGCGCCATCGTCGAGCTCGACGACTTCATCGAAGGCTTCCTGCACATCTCGGAAATCGCCGAGGAGAAGGTCGAGAACATCCACAACGCGCTGAAAGAAGGCGACAAGACGAAAGTCAAAGTCATTTCGATCATCCCCGAAGAGCGCAAGCTCGGCCTGTCGATCAAGCGCGTCGGTTCGGATGACGACGACTACAGCTACGAGCCGGCTGCTGCGGGTCCGACGACCATCGGCGACCTGGTGCGGGAAAAATTCGGTGACCTCAAGCTTTCCTAGCTTGGCGTCAGCCGTCCACTGACGCGCGCCCAGTCAGGGCGCTTGTCTGTGAGAAGTTTGGCGACTTGAAGCTGTCGTAATCCCGACGGTTTGACACCTGCTGGAGCCCGGTCGTTCGCAAGGACGGTCGGGCTCCGGCGCTTTTGCGCTACGGCCCGGCCTCGCCGCAGTCCATGCCCTGGCTCGCCAGGCACGCGCACGCCGGCAAGCCGTTGTTGCACAGCCCGATCGACGTCGCCAGGCCATGGCCGTCCACCCAGTCCAGCTGCCGCGCCCAGTCGGACGCCATGTCGCCGTCCACCGAGCGCGTCCAGCTCGATGGCGCGCCGCCCGGCTCCGGCAGGTACTGGTGGCGAAACAACAGCTGGTTATCCGCCGTGCGCAGCTCCAGGCTGGCGCCGCCGTCCGGCAGCTTGAGCAGGTGGTCCAGGCGAACCTCGTCCACGCCCGCCGGCCACGCGGTCAGCGCGCTCGTATTGCCCACCAGCACAACCAGATGCCGCGGATCGAGACACGTCTGCCCGGTCACCTGGCCATGCACAAGGCCATCGACCAGCAGCTGCGCCCCGCCCAGGTGCACGTGGGTGCTGCCCGTCGCCAGCGCCAGCTCCAGCACTTCGTCGCGCCCGTTGGACTTGCCATCGCCGTCGATGTCGATGCCGCCCGGCCGCACGAGGTACTCGTTGAGCATGACTTCCCCGGCATTCGCTGGACGACACTCTGGCGACGCCGCGAGTGGCAGCCCCACGCTCCCGGCCGGGAGCGGCTGCAGCCCGGACGCTTCCGGCGGGTCGAGGGAGGCGTGACAGGCCACGCACAGCGGAAAAAGCAAGAACAGCAGACCTTTGCGCACCATGAACACCTCCGGCCAGCGCAGTCGAATGGCTGGCTGGAGGTATTCGTGCTGGCGCGGATTTTGCCGCGAGATGTCGCGAAAAAACTTACGGCGCGGCGGGCGCGGGCGCTTTCGCCGGAGCCGCCGGAGCCGCTGGAGCTGCCGGTGCCTTGGCAGGAGCTGCGGGCGCCGCCGGAGCCTTGCTGCCCAGCTGCTGGGCCAGCTGATACAGCAGCACGTCGAAGTCCCAAATCCACGGCTGCGCGGCCGGCAGATCCTGAATCATCAGCTGTTGCGTGTGGTAAATCGCCTTCATCAGCTCCACGTCCGGCTTGGCCAGGTACTTGATGCCGCTCATCGCGATCTGCCGCAGGGTCACGTCGTTCGCCGTCGTGTGCTCCATCGCGCCCAGCAGCTCAGGCAGCACGTTGGCGCCCTTGACGCCCAGCTGCACCAGCATCACGGCCGCCTTCTCCTTGGCCACCGCGTCGCCGTTCTTCAGGAAGCCCGCGTAGCAGCCCAGCAGCGCGGCCGGCTTGTCCGGCGCCGTATCCTCTTGCTTTTTGCACTCTTCCACGACCTTGATGCGCGCCGTGATCGTCGGATCCGCCACCGCTGCGGTCACATTCTTGTCCGCCGCGACATCCTTGGTCCATTCCGCCAAGTGCGCCGTGTCGACATTGTACGCCAGCGCCGGCAGGAATTCGCCGCGATCGGTCTCCGAAGACTCCTTGAAGATCTTCAGCAGCGTCGGCCATGCCTGATCCGAACCCGAGAACGCCAGACCCAGCGCCGGGTGCACGCGCTGTTCACGCGCCAGATTGCCGTTCTTGCCAATCGCGAGGATGTCCGCCGCGAACGGCGTCAGGCCATCGCCCATCGCCGACAGCGCCCAAGTCGAAAGCTGAATGCGGCTCGTCACATAGCCGGCCCACGGCAACGCCTTGTTGACGATCTTGAACGTCGCCGGCGTCTTCTCTTCGCTCACGTCCAGCGGCTTGGCGATCGAGGCCAGCAGCGCAGGCGCCGTCGTCGGCAGGTGCAAATCCGCGAGGACTTGCATGGCCTTGGGGCCTTCTTGCCATTCCCAGCCGAACAGTCCGGCCTTCTTGCTCCATTCCTCAAACGCCGGATCTTTTTGCGTGTAGATGCCCATGACCTTGTCGGCCACTTTTTGCTTGGGCACCGTCGCCAGCGCGATACGCGCCGCGCCGTACGTCTCCGCCCGCACCGCGTCGCGCTGGTACAAGCCGTGGATGTAGGCAGCAAAGGCCGCCTCGTTTTGCGTCTTCATCTCGGCCAGGTACTGGATCGCCTTGATGTTCACGTCGACGGTCTGCTGCGCCGGATCCGTGTCCGCCAGCTCGATCAGCAGGTCCTCGTACTTCGCGCGTTGGTTGGCGTCGGACAGGCACAGGAACAGCGCTTCCACCAGCGGCGCGCGCGCGGCACCTTGCGTCACCTTTTTGATCGACGTCGCCAGCGCCGCCGCCACGTTCTCGCCCGGGACCCACGGGTCGGACGTGTCCAGACTTTCCAGGCGCCAGGTGCGAAACGTCGTCGCGATCTGGCTCGCCGCATCGTTGTTGCTCAGGCCGGCCAGCAGCACTTTCTCGGAGCGCTCGCGGAGCTTGCCGCCCGCGCGGCCGACATTCTCCACCGTCTCGATGACCAGCGGCCGGTATTTCGGCTCGTTCATGGCCTTGCCCAGACGCTCGAACACCCGGTCATCATTGCACTTTTGCTGGTCCTTGGTGTTGAGCTTCTTGATGGCGTCGAGCGCGGCCTTGCGGTCCTCGGGCGACTCCGACTTCTCCAGCACGAGGCTGTAGTACCGGCAAGATTTCTCACCGCGCTGGCACCCGGTGAGGGCCGGGACGACGGCGAGCGCCAGGAGCGCGAGGAGGCCCAGAGGCCCCGAGAGGCGCGGCAGAACGGTGGAACGCCGCTGGGAAACCTCGCGGCTGGAGATCTCGAGACTGCGAAAGGACATCTGCAAACCTGCCATGAATGGATGCGGTGACGGATTTTGGACGCAAAAAAGTGCACGACGGGAGGCCCGCATCGCGCGGGGGATGATAGTCGGCACACGGCAAAGCGTCAAGGCATTGAAGTGTAGTGGTTTCAGAAGGTTACAGTGTCGGGCCTCGGAATCATGCGCGGACCGCGCTGGATCTTCCGCTTCTGTCACAAAAACGCTAGACTCGGCGACATGCGCAGCTTTCCCAGCTCAATCCTCGTCGCCCTGTTGCTGACCGCGTTGACGCCGTTCAGTCAGCGGGTATTTGCCCAAGAGTCTGAACCGCCACCGGAAACTGCGGCACCGACGGTCACGCGTGGCGCGCTTGAGACCGCCGTAAGCGCGCTGGCGGAGCCGATCGTCCGCCGTGTCGTGGTGCGCAACGATCAGAATCTCTACGACGTCTGGCTGATTTCGAGCGTCGCGTTCGAGACGATGGGCGAAGCCTTTCGCCAAGCCGTCAGCACAAAACGCATGTTGGCCAATGGCTTGCATGTGACCAGCTTCACGTGGATTGCGCCCGATCGCTCGTACGTGCTGGACGTCGCCGGCGGTGAAAAGCCGTTTCGGCTGCGCCTGACGCGCCACCTCGCCGGGTCGATGCTGGAGCTGGAGAACGCCGGCACCGCCCGCGATGCGCCGCGTTGGTCGCCGCCGTACAGGCCGCGGCCGGTCGTTCTGCCCCACGGCAGCGCGCGGTAGAGCCCGTCGCCCTACGGTTGGCACGCGTGCTGCCACTTCAGCCAGACTGACCGCAAAACGCCTGCCGAATCGGTCGGTTCCGCCAGCCACGCCAGCGTACCCTGCGGGCCGGTCGCGACAGCTGGCAGACCAAGGATCGGCAGCAGCGGTGGGTTCTGGGCAGTCACGGCGAGCACGGCATCCAGATTGATGCGGCGGACATCGACCGGCGCTTGCAGGGACGTCGCGAGGAGCAGCCGACTCGACTCGTCGTTACTGCCCAGCAGCTGCAGGCGGCCCGCGAGTCCGAGGTTCGCGGTCGACTCGGTCCAGCCCTCGTTCGGACCAAAATCGTAGTGCCACAGGCTGCTCGGTGAACCTGCACAGGCGTAGACCACGCGCCCCCAGGTCGGATCCCACGTCAGCGCGCTGCCCGCGTGCCACACCGGCGCGTCCGTAGCGGGCGTCCCGGCCGCCGGGGCCGGCCCCTGCCAGACCAGGGTCTTGTTCCCTTTGGCCAGGTCGACGAGCCAGAGCTGCGTCACATCGGTGTCCGGTTGGTTGCCCAGCACGAACCACTGCCCCGGCAGCGCACCCGCCGCGACCGCCGCGTCCGGCCGCAACGGCGGCAAAAGTTGCGGCTGGGACGGCATCGCCGGCTGCCAGGCCCCGGTCTTCAGGTTCAGGTGCTCGGCACCGGGCGCCGGAGGCTGCTGCTCCAGCGCGGCCAACCAGTCGCCGTCGGCGGGCGCCGCGGTCAACCCACCCCACTGCAGCAAGCCTTGGCCATCCGCTTCAACAATGACGTTCGCAAACGCACGCCCCATGCCAAACGGCGCAGGCAATGCGGTCCATTGACCGCCCACCAACCGCCACGCTGTGCCGTCAAACGCCGCCGCACCCACGCGCAGCGCAGCGCCGCCCACGCGAACAACCCCGCCACCCACGGCGCAAAGACGCGCGCCGACGACGGGCTCTGGCGTCGCGTCAGCGGATGTCCACGCGCCTGGCAGGCCAACCCAGCTGTTGCCGAGGCCGTGACCGTCCACCGTTTGACCAAGCGCCACGTAGAGCTTGCCGTCCTTCGCCGCGACGGCTGCGGACACGGGACCCGGCCAGGAATCGCCCGACGGACCGGGCTGGGTCGTCGAGCCTGCAGCCGCCATCGTCACCCAAGTCTGCGTGCTAATTGTGAATTTTCGCGCCTGCTGCGGCATTCCGCCTTGGCTCACGCCCGAGACGAGCCAGACCTCATCCAGCGCTGCGTCGCACAAGAGCCGCCCCGGCTGCCCCGCCTTTCCTGGCACACTGGGCCGCGCTTGCCACGCCGGCGCGCCAGCGGGCAGCACGGCAAAGAACGCCTCGCCCTGGATCGTTTGGCCGTACGCATACAGGTCGCCCGCCACATTCGCACACGCCGCGACCGGGCCAACCGCGACCGCGGGCTGGGGTACCCCGGCCGCCTGCCACACGCCGGTCGCCTCGTCCAGTCGCTGCACAGTGTCGCCCGCGCCCGTCGCCGTGCCGCCGAACAGCCAGACCTGCTCCGCCGGACCGAGCCGCACCACCGTCGGCGAAAACCGCTGCTCGGGCTGGTTCTGCCATCCCGGCGCGGCGATCGCGGAAGTCGCCAGATCCAGCAGCACCGGCGGGGCTTGCGCGCCGGAACCGTCGAGCCCGCCGAGAATCAGCAGCCGCGGCCCGACGGTCGCGCTGGCCGGGATCACCACTGCGCCCGCCGATCGCCGGGCCAGCAGCGGGTCGTGCGCCACGAGCTGCCACGTAAACGTCGCGAATTTCAGGCGCCAGATGTCGCCAGAGCTGACCGTCCCCGTCCCCGGAATCAGGCTGTCGACCACGCCGCCGACGACGATCAGCCCGTCCGCGTCGCTCGCCGACGCCAGCTCCGTTCGCGCGATCGGCCGCGTCGTCCAGGTCTGCGTCGGTTCAAGCCAGGCGAGTGGCAGCCCTTCGTCCGTCAGGCCGTCGCAGTCGTTGTCAAGGCCGTCGCACGTCGTCTCGGTGATCTGGAACGCCGGATCGGTGAACGTGCATTGCCAGCCGCCGCCCGCGCAGACAAATGAGGGCGCGCCGCCGGCGCACACGCCGACGTCCGGACAGCTGAGGTCAGGCGTCACCGCGATGCCGTTGTCGATCTGGCCGTCGCAGTCGTCGTCCAGGCCATTGCAGACTTCTGCCTTGGTCTGCGGGCTGCTGCCGTCGGGGTTGGTCGAGCAGGTCACCTGGCCGGCGCTGCCGCACTCGACGACGCCCATGCCGCACGCGCCGGTGCCATCGCAGGGCGTGCCGAGCGCGCTGCCCTGCCAGCTCAGCTGTTCGTCGGTGGCGCCGTCGCAGTCGTCGTCCAGGCCGTTGCATAGCTCAGGGCCGGCTTGGGTCAGGTGGGTGGAGCACGTCGCCGCGCCGCTGGGGCCGCAGACGACCGTGCCCGGGCCGCAGACACCCACGGCCGGACAGGCGCCGCCGAGCGCGACGCCGCCGAACTCAAAGCCTTCGTCGGTGCTGCCGTTGCAGTTGTCGTCCAGGCCATTGCAGATCTCGGCCTGGGCCTTGCTGCCGCTGTTGCCCGGCGCGGACGAGCACGCGGCCTGCGCGTCGCTGCCGCAGAGTACCGTCCCGGCGCCGCAGATGCCGGTCGTTGCGCACGCGCCGCCCAGCGGGATGCCTTGCCAGGCGAGGCCGTTGTCCGTGACGCCGTCGCAGTCGTCGTCCAGGCCGTTGCACACCTCCGGCTTGGCGAGCGAGCTGCTGCCGCCGCCGTTGCTCGAGCACTGCGGCTGGCCGCTCGGGCTGCATTCAACGACGCCCAGGCCACACTCGCCGACGCCAAGGCACGGCGACCTGATTGGCAAACCATTGAAAACAAAGCCTTCGTCGGTTTGACCGTCGCAATTGTCGTCGATGCCGTTGCACAGCTCCGGCTTGCTCTGGTCGTGGCTGGCGCCGGGGTTGCTGGAGCAGTCCGCCATGGCGCCGTGGCATTCCACGACGCCGGCGCCGCACGCGCCGACGCCTGTGCACGGTTCGCCGATGCCGCCGCCGGCGTAGGCAAAGCCCTCGTCGGTTTCGCCGTCGCAGTCGTTGTCCTTGCCGTCGCAGGTCTCGGACTCCGCAAAACCCGGAACGTCGTGGTAATCGCAGTTCAGCACGTCGTTTGTGCAAGTCGCGATGATCGCCGAGCTGACTGCGGCGCAGACGCCGACATGGCCGCAGCCAATCGCCGCCAGCGCGTGTGGATCCGTCTCCGGAACGGTATTGTGCGCGTCGACTTCATCGGCCAGACAATCGCGATCGGCGTCCGCGACGGCCGATTCCAGCACGTCGGCCAGGCCGTCGCCGTCCGTATCGACCGGATGCGCCAGGTCCGTGCCGACTTCGGCGCCGTCGGGCTTGCCGTCGTTGTCCGTGTCCGCGGAGAGTGGGTTGCTGTGCAGCGCATGTTCAGTCGCGTTGTCCAAGCCGTCGCCGTCTTCATCGCGGCCTGGCACCAGGCACAGGTTGACGGAGCACAGCCCGGTCCCGCATTCGCTCGACGCGCGACAAGGCGATCCCGCCGGTTCCTTCGCCGCAGCGCAGCCAGCGAGGCCAAGCGCGGCGACCAGCGCGACCGTCCAAAGTGCCATGCCTGATTGCGATTGAGCGTGCATCCCGTCACAGCCTAGCGGTCGCCGCCCGTACCGGCAAGCTGGGCAAGCAATCAGCTCTCCAGCGCGGCGATCGCCGCCGGCAGGCAATCCAGCAGCTCAGACGCGAGGCCCGCGCGCAGACCCGCTTGCGCCCGCAAACGCTGGCCCGCGAGGCTGTGCAGCGCCACGCCCAGACGCGCCGCGGCAAACAGCGGCAGCCCCTGCGCCAGCAGCCCGCCGATCAACCCGGTCAGCACGTCGCCCGTCCCGCCTTTGGCCAGCGCCGCGTTCGCCTCTGCGCACAGCGCCCACTGGCCGTCAGGCGCCACCACGAGCGTCCGCGCGCCCTTGAGCACCACCACCGCCTGCAGCTCCGCGGCCAGCTGCCGCGCAGAGCCAAGCCGGTCCGCCTCCACGGCATCCACCGTCTTGCCCATCAGGACAGCCATTTCACCCGGGTGCGGCGTCAGCACGAGCCGCCCGGCCGCCGGCGTCGCCATCTCGCGCTTGCCCGCGAGGATCTGCAGCGCGTCCGCGTCCAGCACGACCGGCACGTCCGTCATCGCCAGCACGCGCTGGATCAGGTCCACTTCCGCCGCGCTCGTGCCCAGCCCCGGCCCAGCAGCAATCGCCGACTTCTTGTGCAGCAGCTTCTCGATCCGCTTGATCTCGGACGCGCCGCCGCGCACGGCCTCGACCATCAAGTCCGGGATCGACGCCTCCAGCCGGCCGCGAATTTCACCCGACGTACCCAGCGTGCACAGCCCGACGCCCGAGCGCAACGCCGCGCCGCCGCTGAGCAATGCCGCGCCGCCTTTGCCTGGCGAGCCGGCGAGCACAAAAAGGTGGCCGAATTTGCCCTTGTAGCCGTGCTCGTCCCGTGCCGGCAGCAGCTGCCGGGCGAGCGCCGCGTCGAGGGTCTGGCCCGACGGCTCGGTCGCCGCGATCCACGCCGCGGGCACGCCGATCTCGGCAATCTCCAGCTCCTGCCAGTACTTCGGGCCGTCGCCCAGGAACAGCCCGGGCTTGGCCACCGCCATCGTCACGCACAGCTGGGCCACAACGGCCACGCCCTGCACGCGCCCATCCCGCGCCGACAAGCCCGACGGGATGTCCGCAGCCACGACCAGCGCGCGATAGCGGCCGTCCAGCTGCGCCGCCAGCGTCCGCACCGGCTCGCGCAGCTCACCGTCCAGGCCAATCCCCGCCAGCGCATCGACGATTGCCGCCGAGCGCCCCAGCGAGCGCCGCAGGTTCTGCAGCTCCGGACCGCGCGGCGGCTCTTTCACGACCCGCACGTCGACGCCGAGCTTTTTCATCGCGTGAAAATGCAGCGCGGCCTCTGGCGACATCTTGTCGATCTCGCCCGCCAAAAACACTTCCGTTTTGAATCCACGGTCTTGCAGCACGCGCGCGGCGACAAATCCATCGCCGCCATTGTTGCCCACGCCCGCCAGCACCGCGATGTGCCGGCCATTCGCCGCGCCCACGCGCCGCACGATCGCGTCCGCGATCGCCCGCCCGGCGTTCTCCATCAGCACCGCAGCCGGCAGCCCGAGCTCCGCCATCGCCCGGCCATCGAGCCCACGCACTTGTTCTGGCGCCAAGATCTTCATTTATGCACTCCGAGCGAAATTCGAGATCCGACATCCTCGGTCCACGGTGTGCGGCCGGAGGTGCACGCTCGCGTTCCGCGTCCGAAATGGACCAGATCGGGCCGACAAACTTGGGGATTCGAATAAAATCAGCCTGTTCATGCCAACCGCATGGCGTCGATCATCTCGCGCACCGCCCGTTCCAGCCCCACCAGCACGGCCCGCGCGACGATCGCGTGGCCGATATTGAGCTCGGCCATGAACGGCAAGCGCGCAATATCCTGGACATTTTTGTAGTCCAGCCCGTGACCCGCTGCGACCCGCAAGCTCAGCTCGTGGGCCTGCTGCGCCGCCGCACGGAGGTACTCCAGCCGCTGCTCGCGCAGCAGCGCCGCGCGGGCCTCGCAATAGTCGCCTGTGTGCAATTCCACTGTATGCGCGCCGAGTTCCGCGCTCATGGCGACCTGGGCTGCGTCCGGATCGATAAAGAGTGACACCACGATGCCGGCGTCCCGCAGCGCAGCGATCACCGGCCGGAGCGCCGCCGCGTGGCCCACGACGTCCAAGCCGCCTTCGGTCGTGCGTTCCTCGCGACTCTCCGGCACCAGCGTCACCGTATCCGGCCGCTCCCGCACGGCGATCCGCACCATCTCCGCAGTCGCCGCCATCTCCAGGTTCAGCGGGACCTGCACGGTCTGGCGCAAGAGCTCCAGGTCGCGATCCTGGATATGCCGGCGATCCTCGCGTAAATGCACAGTAATTTGGTCCGCGCCGGCCAACTCCGCCAAGCTCGCCGCCAGCACCGGATCGGGAAACCGCGTGCCGCGCGCCTGGCGGATCGTCGCCACGTGGTCCACGTTGACGCCGAGCTGAAGTCCTGCAGGCATGGGATCCTCCGGAAACTAGACGCCAATTGTGGCAATGACGGTGTCCGCGATCCGCCGCGCGTGCGCTTCCACGAGCAGCCGGTCCTGGCCTTCCACCATCACGCGGCATTTGCGTTCCGTGCCGCTGTAGCGCACGAGCACGCGGCCAAAACCGGCCAGTTCGCGCTCCGCCTCGGTGATCGCGCCCGACACAGCGGGCATGCTGACAATCGGCGGTTTGTCGCGCACCGGCAGGTTGATCAGCACCTGCGGCACATTCTCCATGACCCGCGCCAATTCGCTGACCCGCGCGCCTTCGCGCACGGCGATCGCCAGCACCTGCAGGCCCGCCAGCACGCCGTCGCCGGTCGTCGCGTGGTCCAAGAACACAAGGTGCCCGGACTGCTCGCCGCCGATGTTGAACCCGCCGCGCCGCATCGCTTCCACGACGTGCCGGTCGCCGACATCGGTGCGCAGCAGCGTGATGCCCGCCGCGCGCATCGCGATCTCGAGGCCAAAATTGGACATGACCGTGGAGACCAGCGTCGCCTTTTTCAGCGTCCCGGCCGCGTGCATCCGCAGGGCGACGAGCGCCATGATGCGATCGCCATCGACGGTACAGCCTTTTTCGTCAATCAAAATGAGTCGATCCGCATCGCCATCCAGGGCCAGGCCCATGTCGCAGCCCTGCTCGACGACGGTGCGCGCCAGCTCCTGCGGGTGCAGCGCGCCGCAATTCTCATTGATATTCACGCCATCGGGCGCCGCGTTGATCGTCACGACCTTGGCGCCCAGCTCCTCAAACACCATCGGCGCGACTTTGTACGCCGCGCCGTGCGCGCAATCGATGGCGATCTTCACCCCGTCCAGCGTCAAATCATTGGGGAAAGTCGTCTTCAACTTGACCACGTACCGGCCCCACGCGTCGTCGATGCGGTGGGCCCGGCCAATGTCCGCGCCGTGGGCCAGCGCGGCTTGCAACGCCGGCGGATCCTCGACCATCTCCTCAATTTGCCGCTCGAGCTCGTCGTCCAACTTGTAGCCGTCGGCACCAAAAATCTTGATGCCGTTGTCGTGAAACGGGTTGTGCGAGGCCGAGATCACCACGCCCGCATCCGCGCGCATGCCCAGCGTCATGAACGCGATGCCCGGCGTCGGCAGCGGCCCCAGCAGGTACGGCTCGGCACCCACGGAGCACAGCCCCGCTACAAGCGCGTTTTCAAACAGATAACCGCTGCGCCGGGTGTCCTTGCCGATCAGCACGCGCATGCCGTCGTGGCGCCGCCGACACAACACCCCCAGCGCACGGCCGATCTGCAGCGCGTTTTCCGCCGTCATCACGCCGGAATTGGCGTCGCCGCGCACGCCATCGGTTCCAAAGAGCTTTGTCGCCATCGTCGTCCCCATCGCAAGAGCCAAGCTGTCCTATGAACGCACGACGCGCAGCGGCACCGGCGGTTCCAAGCCCGTCTGCCGCGGCGGGTGCAGCTCGCGCTGCAGGACGCGCATGATCGTCTTGTCGTCATAGCCGCTCGCCCGGATCTCCTCGACCCGCTCGCGGAGCCGGTCAAAATCCGTGCGAATTCCATAACTTTTCAGGATCGTTTCCACGCGCGTGGCGTGCCGCTCCAGCGCTTCCGTCGCGCTGATGTAGCCGTGCATCGCGCTTTCGGCCCGCGCCCAGAAATTGAGCGGGTTGGTCTGAAAGAATTTCACGTCCGTCTCGGACGGCTCCAACAGAATCACGTCGCCGTGGAAGTTCGGATTCATCTGCAGCTTTTCAATGCCGAGCATCAGCCGCGTGTGCAAGAGCGTGCGGAACGCCTGGTTGATGACGGTCGCGACGCCCATGTCCGACAGCGAAGTCTGGCCGTTCAAGAGCTGGTCGGCATTGTAATTCACAAATGGCCGAAAGGGGTTGTACGCGATGACAAGCTGTGCGCCGCGCTTGACGGCCTGGCTGATGTTGGCGGTCTTGCGCACGCCGCCGTCCAGGTAGTCCTTGCCGCGGATGCGTGCCGGCTTGTAGAACCCGGGAATCGCGGAAGACGCCTGAACCGCCTCGGAGATCGACACGCTGGCGTCTTCGTCGTGGCCAAAAACCACGCCTTCCGCCGTGTCCAGGTGCGTCGCGCCGATGTAGAGCGACTTGCCGCGCTCCATGTGCAACAGCCTGAAATCGTTTGGAACTCCGTTCTTGCGCAGCTGCTCGCGGATGAACTCCTCGATGCCGTTGTTGACAAACAGCCCCGACGGCAGGTAGCCCAGCCCGGGCCGCAACTCGGCGTCGCGCAGCATCTCGCGCACGAGCGGCTGCACCAGCGCTTCGGCCGCGTCGTAGCTCGGCGTCTTGACGAAATCGCGCACCGCGTTGATCAGCTCCGGGCGTTTTTGCAGCACGTACCGGCCCAGCGTCATCGAGGCGGACGGCAAAAAGCCGACGGCGTCGCGGCCCAGGCGCAGCGGCCGGCTGATGAATTCACGCCAGTTGGGGCGGTAAAAATCGGAGAGCCGGAAGCGATCGATGCGCGTGCTCGCGCCTTCCAAGGACTTGAGCATCTCCTCGGGGCCAACGCCCGCGGCCATCGGCGCGGCCAAAAACGCGCCGGCGGAGATCCCGACGTAGATGTCAAAGTCGGTGACGGAGCGATTGGCGAGCAGCGTGTTCAGCGCGATGAGCCCGCCGATCTTGAACGCGCCACCGGAGATTGCGCCGCCGGCCAAGACCAAGGCGACCTTGGCGTGCGGGCGCGGGCGCGTCCGATCCCCTTTTTCGACAAACGTGATGCCCATGGTCATCCTCCAGCCGCGGCCGGCGCACATCTTGGCCGTGTTGGCGCCGTTGCGCCAGATTCTGCACGCAACTTTACACCACCAGCTCCAGCAATTTCTGCGCGAGCCGCGAAAGCCCGCTCTCTTTGCCCAGCGCGTCGGGGACCGTTTGCAGCCGCAGCTCCGGGTAGCCAAAAGCCGCCAGCTGCGGCAAGGCGTCCCGTGAACAGTGTACCGGCACGACGAGCACTTCGTAGCGCCGGTGGGTCAAGATGTGCACGATCGGCCCCAGCGGCGCGCTCGGCTCCAGGCCTTCCGCGCGCAACCGCGCGTGCAGCACGTCCAGACAGTCCAGCCCTTCCACGCCGGGCGGCTCCCACAGCCCTGCCCAGCGCACGTCGTCCGGCCGGCGCCCCAGCAGCACGACAGGCGCGCTGTCCGCCACGCCAGCGCCAAGAACGGGATCCGCGACAATCACCGCATACGCCGCCCGCACCAGCTGCGGCGCGGCTTTTTGCCGCACCGGCGGAATCCCCAGCTCCAGCCCTTGGGCACGCGCTTTGCAGTGCGCAAGGACCGGACAGGATGGACAATCGGGCGACCGCGGCGTGCAGACAGTCGCGCCCAGCTCCATCAGCGCCTGATTCCACGCGCTCGGCTGCGCGCGGGGCAGCGGCTCGCGCAGCCAGGCCTCGGCCAGACGCCAGATGTGCGCGCGGCCCTTGGGCTGGTTGGGATCGCCGGCGAACGCCGTCCAGCGCGACAGCACGCGCGCCACGTTGCCGTCCACGAGCGCGGCGGGCAAGCCGAACGCGATGGAGCGCACCGCGCCAACCGTGTACGGCCCCAGACCGGGCAGCGCGCGCAGCGACGCCTCATCCGCCGGCATCGCGCCACCGTGCTGCGCCATGACCGCCTGCGCCGCCGCGTGGAGGTTGCGCGCGCGGTTGTAGTAGCCCAGACCGGTCCACATCGCCAGCACGTCGGCCTGGGTCGCCAGCGCGAGGTCCGCCACCGTCGGCCAGCGCGCCAGCCAGCGGTTGAAATAGTCGATGACGGTCTCCACACGCGTCTGCTGCAGCATCAGTTCGGAGACCAGCACCGCATAGGGCGACGGCGCGTTGCGCCACGGAAGCCGCCGCTGCTGCCGGACATACCAGCCCAGGAGCGCGGTGGCCTGTTGCGGCGCGTCAGCGAGGAGCGGTTCAGCGTCGTTTGCCACGTTTCTCTTTTTTGGCCGGTTCAGCGGCGGCCGGTGCAGGTGCCGCGAGGGGTTGCGCGGCGACGATGGGTGCCGGCAGGACGCCGGGCGGCAAGGCTGCGTGCGGTGGCGCGGGCGCGGCGGTCGCGTCCAGCAGCCGCGCGTCCAGGACGGTTTGCCGCCAGTTGCCGTCGGCAGCGCTGAACTCAAAAATCACCGGGCGACCGGCATCCGCCGGCTGCAGGCGCACTTCAAAGGGATGCCAGGCAAAATCGGCCTTGTGCAGCGTGATCGACCACACTTCGCGCTCGCCGACCAGCGCGCGCACCTTCACATCCGAGCCGATGTCATTGCGCACCGCCCACAGGCGCAGGCCCACGCGGCCCGCGAGCACCCGCGCAGGCGTCGGGCGCGGCCAGGTGATGCGCGCGAGCCCGTCCTTGGCGCCCGGCTGAACCATCAGGCCGTTGTGGCGCGAATTGCCGACCTCATGCACCGCGTCAAAGACGTCCAGCCACCAGTCACCGCCACAGATGTGCTTGGACTCACCGTTCCAAATGCAGCGGCGCAGCGTGCCATCGGGCTGCTTGCGCTCCACGATCGCGTCGGCCAGGTGCTTGCGCAGGTCATAGGCCGTGCGCGACGCGCCGAGGTCAAAAAGCTGCAGTTCCGTGCCGTGGTCGAGGTCCTCGTCGCGCAAGCGGCGGGCGGAAAGTTTCAACGTTGCCGCGCGGTTGTGCGTGGACACCACCCACAGGCGCTTGAAGCCATCCGCGTCCCAGAGATCCGTTGGATCGCCGACAATCAGCGCGTCGTCGTATTTCAGGGCATTTTGCCGGTACGCGTCGGCAAACCGCCACTTCTGGCTCGCCGACCACTCGGGGTGAAAGCCAATTGCATCACCGAGTTGCACGTCACGCGCCAGGATCTTCGCGGCGGCTGCCAAGCTGGCATCATCGGGCGCGACGGCGTGACGGCCAGTCCGCAGCGCAAACATCGCGATGGCCGCGGCAAAAAGCGCGACGACGCCGATGAATGCCGCTGCCAAGCTGCCGCGCGTGCCGGGCACGATGTTCATGGTTGCCGCGCCTCAGGAGTCGCCGGGGTCGGTGAGCGCCGGGAGCCACGCGGCGCCAGACACAGACGTCGCCGCACGCGAATCGCCCGAAACGAGCTTAGGGCCCGTGCGAGAAAGAATCAACGCTTGGGGTCAGCGCTCGCCCACTGTGGCTTTCGCGGTGCACCCGCGCAAAAGGCTGATTGGGCGCGGCTTGTCGGCGGGCTCGGCGGGCTCCTGCCGACAGGCGACGCGCTCCGACACGTTCCCGAATTCCTACGCCACGCCATCCAGCACGAGCGGCAAATCGCGCGGCGTCCGGGCCGCGACATGCGCCAGCGTGCCGAAATGGAAGCGGTCCAGCAGCAAGTCAACCTTGCCGGCGACGCCGTCCAAGCCGACGTAGTACTTGAAGCGCCGGGCGAGCGGCAGGTGCATGCGCGGCTGGTCCGGATCGAGCTCGCGCGGATGCAGGTACACGATCGCCGGCGTGCGCCGCAGCTCGCAGGACTGGAACGCCGCTTGCAACACCGGTTTGGGCAAGATGCGCAGATAGCCGCCGCCGGAAAACGCCAGCTCGCGGCCGCCCACGCGCAGCGGCACGACGGGCACTTCCAGCAGCGTCCGGCCATCGCCCAGCACGATGTCAAACGGCCTGCTGCGGTCCAGCGGATAGCCGCCGTGCGCGCGCCCAGTCAGGAAAAACGAGGAGTCCAGGGTGATGCCGCGCGAGGCGAGGATCGGCAGCGCCCAGGTCTCCCGCGGGCTGAGCGAAAAGCCAGGCGCCCGAAAACACATGATATCCCGACGGGTTGCCCGCGACAGCGCCACGAGCGACTGGTCCAGATCGCGGGCGAAATCGTCGGGTCCCAAGTGCTGCAGCAGCCGGTGCATGTGGCCGTGCGAGCCAACGTCATGGCCGCGCCGGGCGATCTCCGCCACGAGGTCCGGCGCCACTTCCGCGATCCAGCCCAGCACGAAGAACGTCGCCTTCACGCCGCGCAGGTCCAGCGCGTCCAGCATCCGCTCCGTGCCGATCTGCACGCGCCGCTCCAGCCGTCGCCACGCCGCCGGATCCGGCGCGCGGTCGTATTCCAGGATGTGGAACCAGTCCTCGACATCGATGCTCCAGCCATGGGTGACGGGTTGGGTCATGCCCAGAGTGTCGGATCTACGGCACGTTCGCGCAAGCAACACCTGCTGGCAGAAGTCGAATCCCTGGCTGAGGCTGGGCCGCTGCCTCGCGACGGGGCGGCACGGCGCCATTCGCTCACGACGTGGACTTCACCGCCTGGATCTTCACCGTCTCGCGCAATTCCGTCTGGCCGATGACCGGCAGGTGCATCTCGATGATCAGCCCGCCGCCGGGCCGCTGCAGCGCACGCACGGTGCCGTTGTGCGCTTCGACCGTGCGCTTGACCAGGAACAAGCCCAGGCCGCTGCCAACCGCGCTGTGCGCCCGCGCGATCGCGCTGCGGTAGAACGCCTCAAAAACCCGGGTGCACTCATCGATCGTCAGGCCCGGACCGCGGTCCATCACGCGAATCACGGCACCGCTGGGCTCGCGGTTCGTCTCGATCTGCAGACACGGCGGGCACGGCTGCCCATCGATGGCGGTGTCGTGCGCCGCATACCGAATGACGTTCTCAACCAGCGTGGAGATCACCCGGTCCAGCGCATTCGCGTCGCCCGAAACCACCGAGCCGAGGCTGTCGAGCGTCAGTTCAAACTGGAAACCCAGGCGCTCCAGCCGGTGCCGTTCGCGCCGCAAGACCGTCTGGACCAGCGCGTCGATCGCCACGTCGCCGCGGTGCAGCAGCACGCGGTCCATGCCCACACGCTGCGCTTCGAGCAGCCGGCCGATGTGATCCTCCAGCAGCCGCACTTCTTCGTGCAGCTCCTGCAGCAGCTCTTCGCCCTCGTTGCGGCGGCGATCCTTGCCGTGCGGCGCCCGCGCCCGCTCACGTTCCAGCTCGATGCGGATCAGCTCCAGCGCCACCTCGATGCGCGCCAACGGCGAGCGCAGCTCGTGGGAAATGCCTGCCAGCAGGTCCTTTTGCGCCTGCAGCATCCGGGCGATGCGCTCCGCCATCGCGTTCAGGCTCTGACCCAGCGCGCCCAGGTCGTCCAACGGCTCGATCGGCGCGCGCACCGACAGGTCACCGAGGCCAATTTCCACCGCGATTTCACGCAATTGCCGCGCCCGCTCGCGCAATCCCTGGGTCAGCGTCAGACAAATCGCCAGCAAAATGGCCGTGCCGACACTCGCGGCGAAAAGCGCCGACGCTTCCGTTCCCGCCAGCGTCATGTGACTTTGCCAGGCCGTCACCGCAGCCGCACCCAGCGCGCTCAGCGTCGCGATCGCCACGGCCACCGCGAAGATCTCGCCGCGCACCAAGCCCAACGGCGGCAAGTGCGGCCGCGCCGCCGGCTGGGCCAGCGGCGTCATGCGCGTCGGTTGGATGTTGTGTTCGCGCGCGTCCGACATGGGCTGAACCGCCCGCTAACCGGCCAAGGTCGGCTTCGCGCCGTCGGCCGCGAGCATGTAGCCCGTGCCCCAAATCGTCTTGATATAGCGCGGTTGCCGCGAATCTGACTCGATCTTGGCACGCAGGTTCTTGACGTGAACGTCGATCGAGCGGTCATACGCCGCGTAGCCCACGCCGCGCAGCATGTCCATCAGCGCGTCGCGGCTCAGCACTTGGCCGGGGTGCCGCAAAAAGCACCGCAGCAGGTCGAATTCCGTCGTGGTCAGCTGCACCACATTGCCGTCCGCGGACACTTCGCGCCGCGCCGTGTCCATCACGAGGTCGCCCACCCGCAGCGTCTCCGTCACCGGCGACGGCGAACCGCCTTCGGCCCGGCGCAGCACCGCGCGAATGCGCGCGACCAGCTCACGCGGATTGAATGGCTTGGACAGGTAGTCGTCCGCGCCCAGCTCCAGACCGACGATGCGGTCGCTGTCGCTGCCCTTGGCCGTCAGCATGATCACCGGCACCTTGGACGACGACCGGATGCGCCGCAGCACCTCGAAGCCGTCCATGCCTGGCAGCATCACGTCCAGCACCAGCAGGTCGAACACCTCGGAGGTCGCCCGCCGCACGCCCTGAAGTCCATCTGTCACCAGCGTGACCTGGAAACCCTCCGGCTTGAGCAGGCGCTCCAGCAGCGCGCCCAAGCGGACATCATCGTCAATAATCAAAAGGCGACCCATGCTCACTCCAGTACCGCAGGGGGTGTCCAGCTAGGGCGCTGGCTGCGGTGGCTTCACGTCCAGCTGCAACTTCTGCGCGGTCGGCTTGACCGGCTCCATGGGCAGCGCGTCACCGGTCGGCGCGAGCGCCTTCTCCGGCCCCGCCACCGCCAACACCTGAATCGCGATTTGATGTCCCTGATTCCACGTGGCAAAGCCGACGTCGGTCAGTTCGTTCAGCTTGACACCGTTCTTGGCGATGTCCTTGCCAGCGTCGATGTCCGCCAACAGCATGTCAATGTCAACCTGCCGCGCGTGGATCTGCTCGTCGCTCGTGTACTCGGGCGCCGGCGCCACGTAGCCCGCGATCTCCGGCTTGTCCGCGTTGGCTTTGAGACTCTGCAGGCGCCGCTGCACACGCCCCGCCGACCACGCGAACAGCGCACGCTCCTGCCCCGTCGTCGCCAGTGCCGCCGCCACGAGCTTCGCGACATCCGCCTCGCCGCCGCACAGACCCAGCGCGACGATCGCCCGCAGCCGCAGCAGGTCATCCGCGCTCTGGGTCAACGGCCAAAGCGCCTGCGCCGCCTCCAGCTTGCCGGTCCGCCCCAGTCCGGCCAGCGCGGTCAGCCGCACGCCGATGTCGCCATCTCGCAGCGCGCCGGCCAAGGTCGGCACCACCCGCGGGTCGTCGATGCCAGACAGCAGTTCCAGGGACTTGGACCGCTCCGCAGGCGCACCGCTGCCCATGTCGGCGACCAGAGTCGGCACTGCCGCCGCGCCCAGGTGCGCGATGCGCGTGGACGTCATGCCCACCTGGCCCACCGGATCGTGAAAGCGCTTGTCCAGAAGCCGCGGATTCTCGACGAATTTCTCGAAAAACACCGACGACGCCCACACCAGGACCGCGACGATGCCCAAGCCGATGGCATACAGCCCCAATTTGCCCCAGGCTTTGGGATTGAAGCTGCGGTCACTCAGGGCTGGCATACTGGCGCCTCAGGGGCACCGGCGCACTTTCGCGCGGCCGGCGTGCATGGCTAGGTTACGGCGAGCAGCGCGGCATCAGAGGCACGGCTCGGTGACCTGGATGTCGTCGAGGAAGATGCCCTCGTACTTGTCATTGAGGCTGCAGTCACCGGAATCAAAGCGGAATTCGATGACGATGTTCAACCCCTGATACGGTGTCAACGGCAACACAATGTTTTGCTTGGACTTGTACTGGCTCGACTTGAGGCCGTAGACCGGATCCGTTGCGTCCCAGATGACCTTCGGTGCCTGCACGCCCTGCTTGACGATGACCTGGAAATGCTCGGTCTGGAACGACCCGACGGGCTGCTCAATGTCAGCGTAGAGGCTGAACTGCAACTGCGCGCTCTGCTTGGGATTCACGTCGATCTTCAGCGGCTGCGTGTCCAGCGTGCCAGACACACCACCGCAGTTCGCGACCGGATCGTCGTAGTTCCACTTCAGCGGGTTGCCAAAGTAGAGCTCGTACTTGCCGTCCATGTGCTTGTGCGGCACGACTTGCCAGTTGACAAGCACGCCGGGCGTCGCCGTCGGCGTCAAGTTCGAGCCGGTCAACACACCGCTCTCAAACGTCACGGCGGGCAGCGGCGCACCGGGCTGGCAGCAGCCGGGACCCGCTTTGAATGCCGTGGCGCAACTGAACGTCTTGGTCGGCTCGTTCAGGCTGCAGGCGTAGGACTTGCACACATCGGGCGTGGTCGGCACGCAGTCCGAATCCGGCACGCAGACCGGCGGCGTGCAGGTCGTCCACATGCTGATCCCGTCGATGTACGGGCCGATGTGGTTGTTGTTCTTCGGGTTACCCGCGTCAAATTCCCACGCGAGCAGGACGCTCTTGCCGGCCAGCGCCGCGGGCACCTTGACTGAGATGGTCGTCCACACGCCGTTGGTCGTGCCGCCGATGTCGTACGAGCTCCACGCCCACGTGATGTTGGTCGGCGTCGCGGCATCGGCGAATCCAAAGCGCAGGCGATCCACGGCGAACACCGTGCCGTTGAACTGCGGAATCGCAAACGTCGCCGGCGCGTCCCATTCCGTCGACAGGTTCAGGTGGAACGTCACGATCGTCGTCCCGGCGGCGCCTACGGTCACCGGCTCGCTGGTGACCAAGCCGTACGGCACTTTGGTCGAGCCCGCGTCGTAATTGCCAAGCGTATTGCCAAAGTACAGCGACCACAGGTCCGGGCTGGTGCCGTAGAAATTGTCGCCGGAGATGTGCCATTTCATCGTCGTGTCGTACGGGTCGCCGGTCGGGGAAGCGGCGGCGGTGGCGAACGACGTGGCCCAGCCCGTCGGCAGCGTCGTGCCCTTGGACGTCTCGAACGACTCGTAGGCGACTTGCGCCTTCTCCGAGCAGCAGCCCGCGGTCAGCACGCTGTCGCAAGTGCCCTGGACGCACGTGTCGACCGTGCAGCTGTCCTTGTCGTCGCAATCGGCGCTGGCCACGCACTTGCCGGTCGGGATGCAACTGCACAAGCCCGCGCCAGACGGGTCGCAGTGGCCCGCTTCAATGATTGGCTTGCAGCTGCAGTCCCCGTCGACCTTGCAGATCGTGTTCTGGCAGCTGATGTCCATCGAGAAGTTGTCGATGCTGGGGCCGGAGAAGTTGTTGCCGCTCGGGTCGCCGGCGTCAAACGTGAAGCAGACGCGGCCTTTCTTGCCGGCGAACTGGTCCAAGTGGAGTTCGACGCTCTGGCACTTGCCGTCGGTGCAGCCGTTGATCTTGTCGCTCGACCAGAGCGGCAGCGCGATGTTGGACACGACGGAGCTGCATTCGACCGAGCCCGTCTTGGGATCGACCGCGCCGCAGTATTGGCCGCCGGTCTGGAACGTCACGCTCAGCTTGTCGAGCGGAGCGCTGAGCGCGCACTCGCCGAGCACGGTGTTGCAACTCTCGCCAGCGATGGTGCAATCGCTGGGGAGCGTGCACGGGATCTGCGAGCCCGGCGGATTGTTGTAGGTCAGCTGGCCGCACCATTCCGAGATCAGGTTGACGTTGAAGCTGACGACGTCGTAGAGCGTGCCAGACTGCAGCTGCACTTCGGGCGAGCAAATCGTGCCCTTGGGGCCCTGGGTCGTCAGCTTGGGATCGGCGTAGCTCTGGAACGTGCTGTCGGTGAAGACCAGAGATTGGCTGCCGTCGCAGCCGCCGGTTGGATTGACCTTCCAGCCGACCGCGGTGGAGTTGCTGCCGATGTTCTTCCACGCCGAGATGCCGTTCTCAAAGGCATCGCCAAACAGGTTGGACGGCAAGCAGCACTGCGATTGCGAGGCGTCCGGCACGTTGCTGCAGGTGCCGGTGGCCGCGCCGCTCACCTGATTGCTGCAGGCATCAATCGTGCAGGTGTTGTTGTCCTGGCAGTCCGCGACGCCGGCGCAGCAGCCCGACTTCATGTCGCCAAAGCAGATGCCCTTGTCCGTGACGTTGTCGTAGAAGGTGCAGGCGGTGATGGTGCACGGGTTGCCGCTGGCGTTGGCGCACGTTGGCGTGTTCTTGTCGCACGCGGTGTTGTCGGTGGCGCAGAGCGTCTCCGCCTCGATGTCGTCGAGGTACACGCCCTCGTACTGGTTGTTCACGCCGTTCAGGGTCGCGAACTGCCAGGTCACGGTGACCGTCGGGCCAAAGCCGGCGAGGTTGATGACGCGGTGGACCCACTTGCCGCCGGTCGATTTGTCGATCGCGACCGAGGACCACACCGGCGTCGGGCCAGCGGTGCCGTTCACGGACACCGTCAGCACGTCGGTCTCGGTCATGCACGCGTCCTTGGCACCGTTGCCGAAATTCACGCACACCTGGTCGATGGCGCATGACGTGCAGCTCGTGCCCGCGTTGCCGGGATTGGTCGTCAGAAACGACGGGTCCGCTTGCAGCCACAGCCAGTAGTGCAGAACGGTTGGCTTGTACTGGCCGTTGGTGTCCTTGGGGATGACGATTTCCGTCGTCGTCAGCTTGCCGGTGACCTTGGCTGCAGCGCCGGTGGACTGGCAGGACGTGGCGGCGGTCGCCGACGTGTCGTAGTTATAGCATTCATTGCCGAAATATGCCGCAGCCTTGCCCGTGTGGGACCGCTTGGTCGAGACCTGCCAATTCACGGTCGAGCCCGTCGCCGCGGTGGAAACCGACGACGTGAAGCCGCCGAGCGTGCCGTCCTCGAACTTCACCTTTTGCAGCGGCGTCTCTTTGTCCGGGCAGCAGTTGGCCTGCAGGCTGTACTCGCACTGGCCCTTGTCCTTGTTGCACGCGCCGGTCTGGCAAGTCACTTCAGCGCAATCCGCGTCCGCGCAGCAGACGTTGGTGCCGCTCTTCAACACTGGATCGGTGCACTTGCCTGCCGCGCAAGTCGTTGTCTGGCAAATCGAATTCGCGTTCTTGATCTTGTAGCACTGGTCGTCGCTCGTGCACTCGGGCGGAACGTCGGCCGGCGGAACGTCGGGTTGGATGTCGGGCTGGACGTCGGGACCGGTATCCACGGCGGCATCCGAGCCCGCATCCGAAGCTCCGGTGTCGTCGCTGGTGTCCACGCCGACATCGTCGGTCGGTCCGGTGTCGTCGACTGGCCCGCTGTCATTGACCGCCGTCGTTTTGGCCGGGCAGCCAGCCAGGAACAAACCGGTAGCGAGCACGAGCAAAATGCGTTGGGACTTCAGCAATTCCAACACAGACGGCGTACAGCGATTCGAGATCAGACTGCGATTCATGGGGCCCCTCATTGCGCACACCGAGGTCGACACCGCTCCAGATGCCTGTGCCGACACGACCGCGTTTCGCCACTATACCCGCGGCCAGCGGGTTTCGCAATCTCGCGCGATGGCACCGCACACCGGTTTTTGCACTTCAAAACGCGCGTTGGACGCAAGGGATCACGGGCAGTTGCTGACGGCCTGGCACACGCATGCGGACGCGCTGCATGCGGGCGCCTGACACGCGGCGCAGGTCTTCTGGGCGCAGTCGCTGTCCCAATAACAGTCGGCTTCCTGGCACGCCACGTTGACGGCCAGGTTGTCGATTGCGGCTCCCGGCTTGTTGTTCAGCACACCGTCGCCCGCGTCAAACCGCACGCAGACCTGAATGGATTTGCCGGCGTAGGCGTCCAGCGCCACGGTGACGGGCAGCCACTTGCCCTGCGTGCTGCCCTGAATGGCGTCCGACGACCAGACGGTGTCATAGTTGCCGCCGTTGAAAATTTGGACGGAGAACCAGTCCAGCTTGGAGCTGCCGGGAATAGGCGGATTCAGGTACTGCGCCGGCGGCATGTCAGACCATTCTGTGTCCAAATTCAGATCGAAAGTCAGGAGCTTGTAGTTCGTGCCCGCGTCGAGCTGGACGGGCTTGGCACACGCTGTGCCGTGCGGGCCTTCACCGTTGGGCAGCGGCGACGGGTCGTCGTAATTGGTGAAGATGCTGTTGCCAAAATACAGGCTGCCGCCGCCGCCGTTGCTGCCGACGTCAGGATCGCCGCCCTTGGGATTGGAGCGCCAGAACACGACGAGCGAGTTGTTGCCGCTGTCTTTCCAATTCGTCAGCGGCTGGGTGTCAAAATTGTCCGAGAACAGCGTGGATGGCGCGCAGCAGCTCGCCTTGCTGGCGTCCGGGTGGGACTTGCAGACGTTGGCGGTGCAGGTGTCGACGGTGCACGCGTTCCCGTCGTCGCAATCCGCGTCGCCCAGGCAGCACGCCGTGATGTTGTCGTGAAAGCACACGCCGTGACCCGGCGTGTTGGCATAGTCGGTGCAGGTGTCGGCGGTGCAGGTCAGGCCATCGTCGTCGCAGGACTGAGCAACGCTGCACAGGATTTTGCCGAGGTCCGGGCAGATCGTCTCGATGGCCACGTCATCCAGGTAGATGCCTTCATACCCATTGTTTTCGTTGGTCTGGGTGGCAAACTGCCACGCCAGCTGCACCGACTTGCCCTGCCACGCCGCCAAATCCACAGCAACGTGCCGCCAGCCATCTGGCCGCGCCGGGTCGCCCAGCGTCGTCTTGCCGATTTGCGTCGACCAGAAGACCGTCGCCGGCGGCGCGTCCTGCGCCAAAACCTGCAGCGACAACACGTCTTTTTCCGGCTCGCACACGGACGCACCCGCGACCACAATGCAGGTCGACTGCGGGTTGCACGGCGGGTTGCATGTCCCCAGCGGCAGCGACTTGCTGTACGGCGGCTCGGTGTCCAGCCACAGCCAGAAATGCGCCTGGGCTGTCTTGTCTTTGGGCAGCAGGTACGTCTTGGACAGCAGCGTTGTCGACACCGGTTTCGCGTCAGAAAGCAATGGCTTGCACGCGCCGGCGGTCGTTTCCGAGTTGTCGTATGTGTGGCACGCATTGCCAAAATACAGCGATTGCTTGCCGCCGTGCGCGCGCCACGTCGTCTGCTGCCAGCTCACGTTGCCGTTGGTCGCGCCGTCGGTGGCGACAAAGCCGTCCTGATCGACTTCAAACGTCGCGTCCTGCAAAAGTACTTTGCCCGAACAGCAGTTGGCGATCGCGACGTTGGTGCACTTGTGCTGCACTTGGTCGCATTTGTGGGTGTTGCACTCGTTGCCGTCATCGCAATCCGCGTCGAGGCAGCATGCGCCGGGGTTTTTGACCGCCGTGCACACGCCCGCGGCGCAGTGCGGCAGCTGGCAAGCCGAGAGCGTGAGTTTGCCGCTGCAGTCATCGTCCATCGCGCACTGGCCGACGTCCGGCGCGGCATCGGGCACATCGGCGGTGTCGGGCATCGCATCGCTGGCTACATCGGGCGAGACATCGACGGCGGCGTCCACGCTGTCCGGAACTGCCACGCTGTCGTCGACGTCATCCGCCACTTCGGCAACGGCCACGTCGTCCGTCGCAGCGTCCGCGGTATCCTGGGCTGCCGGCGCAACGGCCTGGCCGCACGCCGCCAGCAGCAGCATCGCCAGGTTCGCCGTCCAAAGCCTCGCCAAGCGCATCGTGTCTTCCTACGGACATGCCGCGATGAAGTGCAGGTTGTCCACCGCGACGCCAAAACCGCTGTTGCCAAAGCTGTCGACCGTGTCGAAATAGAACTCCAGCGTGATTTCCTGACCGATGTACGCCGACAGGTCGAGCGAAATGGTCATCCAATTGCCGGTCGCGAAACCGCTGGCGCTCTTGTCCCAGAGCGTCGTCTTGGCGCCGCCGACGTAGACGTTGACGCTCAGCTGGTCGTAATACGTGCCGCTCTCCGTGTCCATGAACAGGTCAAAAGCCACTTTGCTCGGGACGTCGCCCGGCAGCGCGATCGGTGGCGTCTTGGCCGAGCCGTTCGTCGCGCCAAAGTCGTAGTTGCCCACGGTCGGGTCGCCGTAATAGAGCACGCCAGGCGGCGTCGTGCTCTTGGGGCTGCCAGACCAGATCTGCCAGCCTTGGCTGACGCCCGCGCTGTTGCTGAACACCATGCCCATTGCATCGTTGGCGTCGAATGTGTTGACCCAGACGTCCGGGATGCAGCAGCCCGTTGCGCCCGTGGGCGTGTGCTTGCACTTTTGCGCGACGCACGTGTCGGTCGTGCACTTGGTTTCACCGTCCGAGCAATCCGCGTCAACGCTGCAGCACGAATTCACGTTGCTGCACACGTTCTTGGTGCACGTGTCGATCGTGCAAGCGTTCTTGTCATCGCAGCCAGCGTTGCTCGTGCAGCAGCCGGCGATGGCGGAAAACTGGCAGTTGGCGCCCGGGCCGGGGCAGGTGTCCGCCGTGCACGGGTTGCCATCGTTGCAGTCGCCGTTGCCCATGCAGCAGCTCGCGATGGGCTGGAACTGGCACTTTTGGCTGACACATTTGTCGGTCGTGCACAGCACGTTGTCATTGCAATCGCCGTCCGTGGCGCAGCAGCTGTATGGCCAGGTGCACTCGCCGTTGGAGCACACGCCGGTGTAGCAGCTGAGCGCAAAGGTGGGCGCGCACGCCGCGCTGGTGGCGCACTTCAGCGGCTGGCAGGTGCTGTCGATGTGGACGTTGTCCAGATACAGCTGCGTGTTGGTCACATTGCCAAAAGTCGACGAAGGCGAGACCTCAAAGCGCAGCGCGAAGCTCTTGCCTGCGACGGCGGAGAGGTCCAGCGTCACGGTTTGCCACGTCAGGTTCGCGGAGCTGACGGTCTTGGTGACCAGCGTGGTGTCAGCGCCATCGATGTCCGCCGAGACGCGCAGGCTCAAGCCGGACGAGACCGTGTCCGCCCGGTAGCTGAAGCTGAGCGACGCTTCCTTGCCCGGCAGCAGCGTGATGTACGGTGCGACCGCCGCCGCCTTGGGCTTGGACGCCGCTGGCACCGAGTAAGTCGCGGCGCTGGGATTGCCAAAGGCCAGCACGCCGGTGCCGCCCACGGAATCCGCGACGTTCTTGTAGTACCAGGTCGGCCCGGACGCCGCCATGGGCGTCATCGTGTAGCCGCCGTCGCTGGTGTCAAAGCTGCTGCTCAGCACCGTCGGCGCGCAACAGCCGGGCGCGGTGGACGCGGCATACGCGCACTGGCCCGCGGTGCATGCGTCCTTGGTGCAGGGATCGAAGTCATCGCAATCGCTGTCATTTTGGCAGCAGACGCTCTGGAATACGCACTGGCCGGCGCTGCAGCTGCCGGTGAAGCAGGAGTCAGCTGAAGTGCATTCGGCGTCGGTCTTGCAGCAGGTGTTTTGGTGCTTGCAGGCGCCGCCGGGCGCGGCGCAGGCGTCGATTGTGCACGCGTCCTTGTCGTCGCAGTCGGCTGCCGTCATGCAGCAATCGACCGCCGCGCTGTGCTGGCAGTTGCCGCCCGGAACCGGGCACAAGTCCAGCGTGCAGGGCTTGCCGTCGTTGCAGTCGCCCACGGTGTTGCAGCAATCCGCCTTGGGCGTGTGGACGCAGCCCGGCGTGCCGCCGCTGGTGGGCTGGCACAAGTCCGCACTACACGCGTTGCCATCGTCGCAATCGGCCGCCACGGCGCAGCAGCCGGTCGAGATCTCGATCTCATCGACGTACACGCCCTCAAACGCGTTGACGTTGCCGTCGATCGAGTCGAACGCAAACTGCAGCGTCACCGACTTGCCAGCCCAGCCCGACACGTCAAGCGTGATCCGTTGCCAGGAGCCATGCGTCGTGCTGAGCATCGCGTCGGAATTCCAGATCGGCACCGTCGCGGCGCCGTCCAGCACGTTCACCGTCAGCATATCAAAGCCCGCGGACGCTTCCGTGTCCATCCACAGCCAGAACGACGCGGTCGGATTCACGCCCGCGGTCTGCGGCACCGGCAGCGGCGGCAGCGTGGCCGTGCCCGCGACTTGCTTGCCGTTGGCGTAGGTCAGCGTCGTTGGATCGCCAAAATACAAGCTGATGCCTCCCGAGACGCTGCGGGCACTGCTGAAATTCCAGCCGATTCCGCCCTTGACGGTGTCCACAACCGAGACGCCTTCGCCCGGTCCGTCCAGCGGCGCGACGCCGGAAATGGCGCTCAGCTTGCCGGTGGCGACCTTGGGTGCGCAGGCGAGGCATGGCGTGACGTCGTCCGCGAGCCCGGCGCCGTAGCACGCGACCTGACCGGCGCCGTATGGCGTCAGGCAAACGTTGGCTTTGATGCTGAACGTGCAAATACCCTGAAAACAGGCGCCTTTTGCGCACGGAATGTCGCAGTCAGCGTTCGCGGTGCAGGTCGTCGCGTGCACCGATTTGCCGATGCCCGCGGCATCCTCGGGCGGCACGTCGATCGCCACTTCGGCGGCGTCCACGGCGTCGGTACCTGCGACTGTGTCCGTCACGTCGCTCCCGTCCGCGACCACGTCCGTTGCGGCGACGTCCGTCGCGCCGCTGTCCGCAGCGTCGGTCACCGCGTCAACCGCGTCCGTGCCAGCCGCATCGACGGCCTGGGCATCGGGCGCCGCGTCGTCTGCGGTGGCGTCCGTGCCCGCTGCGTCGGTGGAAACGTTGCTGGCAGCCGGTGTTGAGCCGCAGGCCGCCGCAAACAGCACAAGCATGCAGAGCGCCTGCACGGTGCCGCGTTCTCGCTGGCAAGAGCCTTTCACACCGGCCATCCGCATCCCCTCTCTCCCGTCGTTGCAGCCGTGCGTGGCGGCAAAGTCAACCGCGCACGATTGCCGACACATCCGCCCAGTGTAACACGGGCGGCGGGGCCCACACAAATACGCCGCGACGGGATGCGCGAAGGGAAACGCTGTCCGCCAAGGCGGCGGTCAGAACTTGAAACGCAGCGCCGCGTCCAGGCGCCAGACCGACTGCGCGCGCGCGCCCGAGGGCGAATCCAGCGCAGCGCCCGGCAGCAGGTACGCCGCGCGCAGCATCGCCGTCGTCTTCAGCGCCTTCCACCAGAGCGCGGCTTCGGGCTCCAAGCCCAGAAAGCTCGACTTGCCCGGCGTCGCGTTGTCGGATGCGGCCAGCGCCATCATCACGTCGGCGTTGAACGACAGCCCCTGCTCAGGCCCGGTCTCCAGCAGCGTCAGCTGCCAAGTTGGCTTGAGATACCATGTGTTGGCCACGGCGCCGATGATGTCGCGAAACAGGATGCTGTCCACCAGGAACGCGCGGTTGAAGTTGTAGCCGGTGATGAGCGAGCGCGGCGCGGCGTCAGGCGCGGGGCCGGTCCGCCAATTGTCCTGGTCGTTGACGCCAAAACCGCCCGCGCGATCGCCCGTGGCGAGGCCGAAGTCGAAATTCCACATCTGGCGGCCCTGGCGCAATTCGCCCCGGCTGGCAAAACCGCCGCTGATCAGCGTCTTTGACGTGACCGTGCTCGTGCGCTCATCGGCGGTCGCGACCGTGCCGTAGCGAAACGCGCCCTCAAATTGCAGACGCAGCGGTGCGTCCGCCAGCTTGCCGCGCCAATCGAGGTAGACCTGCGGCGTGAACTGCCGGACCGTCCGCGGAATCAGCTGGTCGCAGGTCTTTTGCTGGGAGCAATCGCCGTGCTCGCCGTAGAAGCCGTTGTCCTGGCTTTGGTACATCAGCGCAGCCGCGAACTTCAGTCCAGGCGCCGATGCCGGCTTCGCGGTCTCCGCCTGCACCAGCCAGCGCGTCGCGTCGGTGCTGATCTCCAAGGGAATCGGCTGACCATCGGTCACGGTCGCGTTCACGCCCTTGGTCAGCACGGAAGTGCCCGTCACGGCCGTCGAGCTCAGCGGGCCCTTGAACAGCATGTCGCGCGCAGCCGTCAGGCGAAACCCGAACAGTTCCGCGGAGATTTGAATGCGGTCCACGTCGTCCTGGAAATCCGCCAGCAGGTCGCGCCCGTCATTGCGCACCATGCCGAGGCCAAAATGGTCGCCCATCCGGCCGATGTCCAGTTCGCCCATGCCCAACACGCGCACGTGCACCCACGCGCGGCGCACGCCGATCGCCGCCGTCGAAGCCACGCCACCGGTCGGCGACGTCCACTGCGCCAGGTATTGCGCCTGGTTGTTCGACAGCGCCAGCGACTGCGGAATGCCAGCCTGATTTGCGCTCTGAACCGTCGGGCTCTGGCCGTCCACACCCGCGCGGCTCTGGCCGCCCAGCGTCAGGTTGCTGACGCCGTCGATTTGCGTGCAAATATCCGCCCATTCCGCAACGTGAAGCACCGGATCAAACCGCAGCCGCAGATCGCCGATACCCATGCGACCGTCCGCCGGCGTCGAATTCAGCTCGCCGTGGCGCACGTCCATGTGCGGCGCGATGCTGGGATCCGAGGTCGTGAACCGGATGCCGTCCAGATAGTCCAGCCGCGTGCGCATTTCGCCGTGCAGGTCCAGCAGGACAAGCGGCGTCGTGGGCGGCGTCGGCTGGCCCTCTTGCGGCGGTTCAGCGGCCAATGCCGCGGCCGACCCCAGCCCGCACAGGGTCAGGAGCAAGCCAAGGCGGACGCGCAAAGTGCAAACCAGCATCAAGGTCCTGACGTGGCGCGGGCCAACGTGGCTCCGGGGACGGCGGAGTGTAGGAGCCATGGCCGGTCTGCGCAACCCGATCCGCGGGGGCGCGGGCGCCTTCGGGCGCGATTTGCACTACTTCGTGCGGGTCGGCGCCTCGTACACGCTCAGCATCGGCACGCCATCAAGCGACCACTGAGCGACCGGCGTGCGCCACTGGTAGGTCTGCCACAGGTCCAGTTCGTAATCGTCGTGGTCTTTTTGGTGATGAAAAAAGCCCAGCGCGGTCGGCACGCCTGCCTCGGATGTGTAGCGCAAATCGCGGCGAAACCAGCCCTCCCGCTGGTACATGACATACGCGCCCCAGGCGGATTTGTGAAACCAAATCAGGGCGTTTTGTGGCGCCCGGCGGTTGACTTCCTCCAGCAGAGCGCGCGTGGTTCCGCCCCAGAACTGCCGCTGCATGCCAGCCTCGGCGGCGCCGGGAATTCCGCCGATCAGGTCGTTGTAATACGCCGTGCCCTGCGGATGCGCGTCCGCGGTCGCCTGCGCGGACGGCAGCAGCACCGCCAACGCCATCGCCCACGCCAGCAGCCCCGGCACCGCATGCCCGCGCCACCAGGACAGCGCCGGCGGGGCGAATTGCCGCATCAGCGCCGCCTCGACGCTGCCGGGATTGACGCCGGCCATGTCCGTCGCTGTGCCATCCGCGGGGGCAATCGCCTCCGCCAGCCGCCGCCAAATGGCCTGCAGGCCGCGCGCGGCGATCAGCAGCATGAAGGCGAACGCCAGCATCCAATGCTTGGTCCCGCCAAAGATCGGCGTGCCCGGCATCGAGATCAGCGCCATCGGCCAGATCGCAGACATCAGGATCAGCCGATCCCAGCTGCGCAGCTCCGCCGTCCGGCCAAAGTCGTCCAGGCCCAGCGGCCCTGCGCGGCGCATGCGCGCCCGGTAGGCCTCCACGTCCGCGACGCGGCCCATCTCGCGCGCCGTCTCCTCGCGCCGCTTGGTCGCGACGTCCAGCGGCACCGTCGCGTCGTGCTGCGGCTCAGACCTCTGCTTGCGGTTTTGCCGCCACGTCGCCGCGTGATGCAGCCAATCCGGCAGCCGCCGCGGCCAGTACACCGCCAGCAGGCCCAGCGCGAACGCCAGCAGCAGCACCAGCGGCCACGTCAGCGCGGTCATCACCCAAGCAAATTGCGGCGGAAACGGCGGGTATGCCAGCACTTGGCCGAAATAGGTCTGCATGTAGTGCTCGTGGTGCAGGTGAAACTCCAGCCAGCGCAGGAAGTTATCCAGCGTGTCGACCCACAGCAGCGGCCAACCGGCGATCAGAATCGCAAACCCGACTGGCAGCATCACGAAGAACACCGCCGGCACTGGCGGCGTGGACACCTGCAAAAAGCGCGTGAACGGCAGCAGCAGCACGGCGAGCGCCAGCAGCGGATGCAGGAAATACGCCGGAATCGCCAGCAGAATGCCGCCGACCAGCCACGGCACGCGCTGCAGCCACCGGCCCGGTGCCAGCGACACCTCAAAACGGCCTTCCGCCAGCGCGTCCCACAGCCAGTGACCGATCAGCACCACGGGCAGGAACAACGCGTTGTGCTTGGCCAACAGCGAAAAGCCCCACAGGATCGCGGTCGGCAAGATCCAGCGCCGCGACCGGAGCGAGCGGTGGTAGCACAGCGTCGTGGCAAAAAGCAGCGTGGTAATCGTGGTGTCAAAGCACGCCAGATGCGCGTGGTAGAACGGCTGCGGCAGACACAGCCAGCCCATGCCGGCGCACACGGCAAACGCGCGCGCCGCTTGCGCCGGGCCCCACGCCGTCTGCGGGCCCGTGAACAGCAGCCGCGCCGCCAGGTACAGCAGCGCGACAAGCAGGCCGGCAAAGGCCGCACCCGGAAAGCGCATCGCGCTCGACTCCGACATCACGTAGAGCTTGCGCTGCTCCAGCGCCTCGCAGCCGGTCCGGCGGATCACACCCCCACGTCCCGAGCTGACACTGTCGCCCAGGCCGGGCGCGAGGCACGTCGCCTTCAGCAGCGCCAGGTCCGCCGACTTGTCCAGCCGCACCGTCGCGTGGTCGTTCTTGCGCTCCAGCACCTTGCCCTGCACCAGGCGGCGCGGCCCGATATCCGGCGGGCTGTCGACAAGCTGCGGCTTGAGCAGCCAGATCTTGCTGTTCACCTCGTAGCCATGCGCCGGGCCGAGGTCGTTGACGTCCAGCAGCGTCTCGCCGTCCTTGGCGTGGATGTTGGAGATCGGTCGGAGCTTGCGGCCCAACGCCCGCCAGGAGAAGCCAAACAGGATCTTGTCCAGCGGCGGATGCTCCGAATTGGCGCGCCAGGTGTCCAGGATCGCCTTGCGCTCCAGGGCGTCGCGGCGCGACTTGCCGCCGGCTTCGACCTTGACGAACCAGTCCTGGTAGGCCTCCGCATGGCCGAAATAAAAAGCCTCGTCGCGGACAAAACCCATGTCGTTGGTCGCGACGATCAGCAGCGTGGCCACAAGCCACAGCGCCAAGGCGATGCCGAGGTCCAACGGGCGGCGCAGCTGCGGTTCGGGCGTGGTCATCGGGTCGGGCTACTCGTCATCGTCGCCGGGCTTGCCGGCCACCAGGTTGTATTTGCGGGCCAGCCGCCTGAAATGCTTGCGATCCACGTCCGCGTCGCGCGCCGCTTGGCTCAGGTTGCCGCCGTGGCGGGTCAGCACGGCGGCCAGATAATCGCGCTCAAAAGTCCCCAGCCAATTCTCCTTGGCGTCGCGGAAGTTCAGGTCCGCGTGAATCGGCACGGCGTTCGTGCCCGGCGTGGGCGGCGCCAGCGGTTCGGTCGGCAGGTGCGGGTCCTCGCGGCGGCGCGGTCCGTCGACGCCGCGGATACTCTCGGGCAAATCGTCCACTTGCAGCAAGTCGCCGTCGGCAAATGAGCACGCGCGCTCGACAATATTGCCCAATTCCCGGACATTTCCCGGCCAGTCATGGTCGTGCAACAGCTGCAGCGCGTCTTGGCTGATGCCTTTCACGCGCGGGCTTGTCGGGTCCTTTTGCCCCGGCCCGCCGCGGTTGAACGCGCCGTTTCGCAGCATGTGCTCGGCCAAAAAGCGAATATCCTCGCGGCGTTCGCGCAGCGGCGGCAGATGCAGCCGCACCACGCCCAGACGGTAGAACAGGTCCTCGCGAAACCGGCCGGCCTTGACTTCCGCCCGCAGATCGCGGTTCGTGGCCGCCAGCACCCGCACGTTGATCTGAATCGGCCGGTTGCCGCCCACGCGGCGGATCTCGCGGGTCTCCAGCGCGCGCAACAACTTGGGCTGCAAATCCAGCGCCAATTCACCGACTTCGTCCAAAAAGAGCGTGCCGCCGTGGGCCAGCTCGAACAGGCCCTGACGCGTCGCCAGCGCGCCGGTGAAGCTGCCTTTCTCGTGGCCAAACAGTTCGGATTCAATCAGATTTTGCTGCACCGCGCTGCAGTCGAACACGATGAACGGCTGGTTCGCGCGCGGAGACAAGTGGTGCAGCGTGCGCGCCACAACCTCCTTGCCCGTGCCCGTTTCGCCTTCCAGCACGACCGTGGCGCCCGTCGGCGCGACCTTCTCCACCGCCGCCATCAGCCGCCGCATGGACTCCGACTGCCCGACCAGCGCGCCCAGCTGGCCGTCCGCCCGCGGCCGCAGGTCCAGCTTCTCGGTCACGACGGAAAACCGCAGCGTCGTCCCGCCCAGCCGAACCGTGCAACCGGAGCGAAGCCACGCCTCGCGCACGCGCACGCGGTCGACGTACGTGCCCGTCGCCGAGCGCAAGTCCTCGATAAGAAACGCCTCGCCGTCGCCGAAAATCCGCGCGTGGTGGCGGCTGACGCGGTCGTCGTCCAGCACCAGATCGTTGTCTTCCAGCGCGCCAAGCGTCACGATCGGCTGGTCAAAAATGTACTCGGTGGCGCCACCGTCCGCGCCCGTCGCGATCAACTTGCAGCGGCGCAGGGTCAGCGAATTCGGCGATGGCGAAACAACTGTCATCGCGCGCGTCCGGTCACGAAACGGAGAGCCGTCACCCATTGCGTCGTTCACCTGGAGCCGGTGTCGCGGCGTGTATCGCCGCAGGCGGGCGTGCCGCGCGACCCAGCCAACAGCAGGAAGGCCTGGTGACCGCCAGCTGTCACAAGGCCTTACATCTCAAACGAGGTCATGCGCTGGCGCCGCTTCTCGTACATCTTCTCGACGTGCTCCTGCTTTTCCTTGCAATCGATGCACAGGTTGGCTTCCGGGCGCGCGAGCAAGCGGTTCGCGCCGATGACTGCGTCGCACTCTTCGCAATAGTTGTACTCGCCGGCTTCAATGCGGCGAATCGCCTTGTCGATCTTCTTCAACAACGTCGCGTCGCGATCGCGCAGGCGGAATTCAAACGCCTGATCGTAGCCAACGCTGGACAGGTCCATCTCGTCGGCCACGCGGAGCTCGTCCGGATCCTGATTCTGCTCAGCCGCCTTCACGGCCGCCAGCGTCCTTTCGCGCTTCTCGATCAGCATCAGGCGCTGTTGTTCGACCTGCTCGTCGGTCAGCGGTTGAAGCTCGAAATTCTCGGCCATGGTGTCCTCCCCCAGTACGTGGGAAGTGATGGTAGGTTGGGGGTGACGGGCGGTCAAGCGACTTTCGCCAGTTCGGACTGCCGCGCCGTCCTGAACGCTCCGCGTTCGCCGCTCCAAGCCTTCGCGGCCGGACAGCTTGCCGGTTGGGGGTGACGGGCGGTCAAGGGTGAAAGTGGCGCCCGCTTCAGCTGGCGGCGTGGGCCTTCAACCACAGCGACGCGCCATCCATCAGCCACGCGACCGCCACGTGAATCGTCACGCCGCCCCAGATCGACTTGGTGTCCATGGCCAGGGTGCCCAGCACGAGGCCGGACAGGATGGAGCCGAGGCACTCCGGCAGCGGCTTGCCAAAGTGAATCATGCAGTACGGCACCACCATGACCATCACGCCCATGCTGCCCAGCTCGGCGACGACGCCGCGCAACATGAAGCCGCGAAAGAAGAATTCAAGGCCAAAGAACTGCAGCGCGTAGCCCAGCTCCCAGGCGATCCGATCCGGCCAGCCCATCGCGTCGTCGTAGAACGGGTAGTGCGCCTGAAAATTGGGCGTGTGCGCCACCGCCAGCACCGCCAGACCCACCGGCAGGAACAGCAGCGCGTAGAACGGCAAGTGGCGAAAATAGGCGTGCGGCGTCAGGTAGAAATCGCGCAGCTTGAGGCCAAAAACCAGCCGAACGACCAGCGCCGGCAGGACGAAATAGCACGTCACGCTGCCCGCGACCCAGGCGAGCGACAGCAGCAGGCGGTGGTACGGGTCGAGCCAAGTGCCCAGCGGCTCGGATAACGCGTAGGCGGCGTCAATCGTGCCCTGGGCGACGGTCGACTGGAACGCCGGGTCCATGACGACGAACCGCAGCAGCACGAGCATCAGCGCCGCGGTCAGGCAGGTCACGAGCGTCGCAGCGCGAGCGGATACTTTGCCGACGCGATCGCTGCGCGCGCTGGCGTCGATGCGTGCCCACGGGTCGGTGAACAAGAAGGCGAAAGGATGGCGCAGGACGTCGCGAAGCATGAGGCGCGCGTCGTAGCGGAGTTTGGCCGCGATGTCGAGAGGGCTGGCGCTGGCCGGCGAGCCGCGCTACAAACCGCGGCCGAGGTAGCCCGTGCAGTCGTCGCTGTTTCCCGATCCCGCGCCTGAACATCCGCTGCTGGCGGGCCTGAACCCGGAGCAGCGCCGCGCCGTTACGACCACGCGCGGGCCGCTGTTGGTGCTGGCGGGCGCGGGCTCGGGCAAGACGCGCGTCATCACCCACCGCATCGCCTGGCTGATCGAGCAGGAGCGGGTGTCACCGTGGCAGATTCTGGCCATGACGTTTACCAACAAAGCCGCGGGCGAGATGAAAGAGCGCGTCATCCATACGGTTGGCGACGCGGCCAAGGACGTGTGGCTGGGCACGTTCCACAAGATCGGCGTGCGGATGCTGCAGCAGCTGGCGCCGCAAGCCGGGCTGCGCGGCGGCTTCTCGATTTACGACACCGACGACCAAGTGCGCACGATCAGCCGGGTGATGAAGGCGCTGAACCTGTCTGACTCGACGTATAAACCCAAGCAATTCGCACAGTTCATCGACAAGTGCAAGAACCGCCTGCAGCTGCCGGAGGATCCCAAGCTCAAGGACAGCGTGGAGTCCGACTTCGACAAGAAGGCGCTGGCGGTCTACGCGGCGTACGAAGCGGAGATGCGGACGGCGGACGCGGTGGATTTCGGTGACCTGATCATGCGACCGACCATCGTGCTGGCGCAAAACCCAGGGCTGCGGCAGAACTGGTCGAATCGCTTCCGCTATGTGCTGGTGGACGAGTTTCAGGACACCAACGCCGCGCAGTTCGAGCTGCTCAAGCTGCTGACCAGCGAGCACGGTAACCTGTGCGTTGTCGGCGACGACGACCAGTCGATCTACTCCTGGCGCGGTGCGGAAGTGGGCAATATTCTGGGCTTTCCGCAGCTGTTCCCCAACACGACGACGATCAAGCTGGAGCGCAACTACCGCTCGACCGGGCACATTTTGGCGGCGTCGACGGCGGTGGTCAGCCACAACCGCAACCGCCACGGCAAGGTGCTCTGGACCGAGAGCGGCGACGGTGAACAGCTTGTGCTGCACGTCGCGGCCAACGAGCGCGACGAGGCGGATTGGGTTGCGCGTACGCTGGAGCAGATGCGGCTGGCGGGGACGTCGCTGGCGCAGATGGCGGTGTTTTACCGGACCAACGCGCAGTCGCGGGTGCTGGAAGAGTCGATGCGGCGGTTTCGCCTGCCGTACGTGCTGATCGGCGGCCAGCGGTTCTACGAGCGCGCCGAGGTGAAAGACGCGCTGTCGTGGCTGCGATTGCTCGTGAATCCTCAGGATTCCGCGGGCTGGGAGCGGGCGATTCACGCGCCGCGGCGCGGGATTGGCGACGCGACGGTCGCGCTGGTGGCGGAGCGCGCGCGCGCGCGGGGCATCTCGTTGCCGGAAGCGGCGGATGACCTGCTGACGTTGAACCAGGCGGGTCGGTCGGCGGAAAAGTTGCGCACATTCCAAGACTTACTGCGCCGGCTGCGCGACGGCATGGAAGGCCTGCGGGCGGACACGGTCGGCGCGCAGGTGCTGCAGGCGTCGGGTATCAAGGCGGCGCTGCAGGCGGACAAGGACCCGGACGCGCAGGACCGGCTGGAGAATCTGGGCGCGCTGCTGGCGGCGATGGCCGAGCACGCGGACACGGCGGAAGATCCGTCGCTGCGCGGGTTTTTGGAGCAGGTGGCGCTGGTTTCGGACACGGACCGACTGGGTGACGGCGCGAAAGTGTCGATGATGACGATGCATTCCGCCAAAGGGCTGGAGTTCGACATCGCGGTGGTCGTGGGCCTGGAGGAAGGCATCCTGCCGCACGCGAATTCGCTGGCGGAGAGCGGTGAAGGCCGCGATTTGGAAGAGGAACGCCGACTGCTGTACGTGGCGATGACGCGCGCCCGCAAGCGGCTGTTCCTGGCGCACGCGCGCGCTCGGCGGCGCTTTGGCGGCCCGGAGATGCAGGCCGACCCGTCGCGCTTTTTGGCGCAAATTCCCGAGGAAAGGCTGCGGGTTGAAGGCAGCCGCGCGGCGTCGACGAGCTGGACCCAGGGCAGCAGCTGGAGCGGCGGCGGCACGGCGGGGCGTTCAGGCGCCTGGTCGCAGCGGCCGCAAACGGCGGGCAGCTTTCCGGTGCGCCAGCGGCCACAGGTCGAGCAGGAGCCGGTGTTCCAGCGCGGCGACCCCGACTCGCCGTACCAGCCCGGCGCGCGCGTGCGCCACGCCAGCTTTGGCGGTGGCACGATCCTCGACGCCGACGGCTATGGCAGCGACGCACGGCTAACCGTGCGTTTCGACTCGGTTGCGGTGGGCGTCAAAAAGCTGGTCGCGCGGTTCGTGCAGGTCCAGCCATGACGGCCGTGGCGATCACGGTGCGCTATTTTGCCGCTGCCCGCGACCGGACAGGCGTCGCTGCGGAGCCGCTTGAGTTGCCGGCGGGGACGACAATCGGTGCGCTGCGCGCCGTGCTCAGCGCGCGCCATGCGCCGCTCGCGCGCCTGCTGCCGATCTGCAAGCTGGGCTGCAACGACGAGTTTGCCAATGACGAACAGGTGTTACAGGTCGGCGACGACGTGCTCGTGCTGCCGCCGTCAGCCGGCGGTGCGCCGCGCGTCCGGTTGCTCGAGACGCCGATCGTCTGGGGCCAGGCCGAGGCGCTGTGTGCACTGGACGGCGCCGGCGGCGTGGTGACGTTTACCGGAACCGTGCGGCGGCAAAATCTCGGCAAGACTGTGCAATCGCTTGAATATTCGGCCTACGCGCCGCTGGCGCTCAAGGAGATGGCGGCGATCGCCGAGGACGCGCTGGCGCGCTGGCCGCTGGTCGACGTGCAGATCCTGCACCGCGTTGGCGTGCTGAAAGTCGGGGATATTGCAGTGCAAATCGCCGTAGCAGCGGCACACCGGACCGAGCCGTTTGCGGCCTGCAGTTGGATCATCGACGCGCTCAAAGCCCGCGTGCCGATTTGGAAAAAAGAAATCACCGACGACGGCGCCGAGTGGCTGGGCAGCACGCCCTAGCGGACTACGACTCCAGCCAGAGCGCGTAGATCTCGTTGCGCGAAAGTCCCGTCTTTTCGCCGATTTCCTTGGTCGCCGCCTTGCGTTCCACCCCTGCCGCCTTGGCCTCGGCCACCAGCGCGCGCGCGTCCGGCACGGCGGCTTGCGGCGCACTCGCGTGACTGACTTCCACGAGCACCACCGCCTCGCCGCGCAGCATCTCGTCCGTCAGGGCTGCGGGCAGATCAACGGCCTGCGCGCGAATGAAGCCTTCGTGGACCTTGGTCAGCTCGCGCGCCACGACCGCGCGCGCGTTCGGCCGCACCTGCGCGAGGTCCCGGGCGACTGTCTGCAGGTCACGACCCGGCACGTAGAACGCGTGGGTCATCGGCGCGCCATCGGGCGCCGCGTGCAGGACGCGCTCCAGCAGTTGCTGGCGCTCGCCGGCCTTCTTGGGCAAAAAGCCCCAAAATGTCAGGGGAATCGGCGTCAGGCCCGACGCCGCCAGCGCTGCCGCGACGGCAAAAGGCCCCGGGATCGTGCGCACTTGCAGCCCAGCCTTGTGCACCGCGTCCACCAGCAACTGGCCCGGATCGGACAGCGCCGGCGTACCCGCATCTGACACCAGCCCGACCGTCGCGCCCGCCTGGAGCCTCACCAAAACGGCTGGAATCTTCCCGACTTCGTTGTGCGCGTGCAGCGACCAGGTGTCTTTTTTCAGCCCCAGCGTTGCCAGCAGGTGACCGGTGTGACGCGTGTCCTCGCACAGCAGCAGATCGACCGCACCAAGGACCTCCGCCGCGCGTGGGCTCAAGTCCGCCAAGTTGCCAATCGGCGTCGCGACCACGTACAGCGTCCCCGGCTCCAGCGCCACCGGTTAGACCTTGCCTTGCGCGTGCAGCAGCACGGCGCTGACGAAACCGCGAAACAGCGGGTGCGGCGCCAGCGGCCGGCTCTTGTACTCGGGATGGAACTGGCAGGCCAGGAACCACGGATGATCAGGAATTTCGCACATCTCCACGAGCGTCCCATCCGGCGAAAGCCCTGACAGCTTCAGACCCTTCTCCGCCAAGCGGTCGCGGTACGCGTTGTTCACTTCAAACCGGTGGCGGTGTCGCTCGCTGATCGCCGTCGTGCCGTAGACGCGCTCCGCCAGCGAGCCTTTGGCCAACTTGCACGGATAGGCGCCCAACCGCATGGTCGCGCCTTTATTGGTGATTTCGCGCTGGTGCGCCATCAGGTCAACCACCGGGTGCGGGCCATCCTTGTCGAATTCCGTCGAGTGCGCGCCGGTCAAGCCCACGACATGACGAGCGAATTCGATAACCGCGATCTGCATGCCCAAGCAGATGCCAAAGTACGGCACCTTGTGCACGCGGGCATATTCCGCAGCGCGAATCTTGCCTTCCACGCCGCGGCGGCCAAAACCGCCTGGGACCAGGATGCCGTCGACGTCGCCGAGGATCGGCGTCAGGTCGTCGGCCGTCTCCAGGTCCTCGGCGTCGATGTAGCTCAGCTGCACCTTGGCGTCGTTCGCCACGCCGCCGTGCATCAGCGCCTCGTTGAGCGACTTGTAACTTTCCTGCAATTCCACGTACTTGCCGACGATGCCGATCTTCGCCACGCGCGTCGCCGACCGGGCGGAATCGCCAAATTGCTGCCAGGACGTCAAGTCCGGATCGCGCGTCCAGATACCCAGCATTTCGCAGACTTGGGCATCAAAACCCTGCTGATTCAGCTTGAGCGGCAGGTCATAAATGGACGCCACGTCCGGCGCCAGGATCACGCAGTCGCGCGCAACGTTGCAAAATAACGAGATTTTTGCCTTGATCTCCTCGTCCAGATCGTGATCGCTGCGGCAGACGATGATGTCGGGCTGGATGCCGATCTCGCGCAGCTCTTTCACGGAGTGCTGCGTTGGCTTGGTCTTCACTTCGCCCGCCGCCTTGATGTACGGCACCAAAGTCACATGGATATTCGCGGCGTTGCGCGGACCGACTTCCAGCCGCATCTGGCGGATGGCCTCGAGAAACGGCAGCGACTCGATGTCGCCGACGGTGCCGCCGACCTCGATGATCGCGACATCCACGCCTTCCGCCGCGGCCTTGATCTTGCGCTTGATTTCGTCGGTGATGTGCGGAATGACCTGCACGGTGCCGCCCAAGTACTCGCCGCGCCGCTCGCGCTGGATGACTGTGTCGTAGACTTGGCCAGTCGTGAAGTTGTTGGCCTTTTTCATCGTCGCGCTGGTGAATCGCTCGTAATGCCCGAGATCCAAATCGGTTTCCGCGCCGTCGTCGGTCACGAACACCTCGCCGTGCTGGTACGGGCTCATCGTGCCCGGGTCGACGTTGATGTACGGATCCAGCTTGACGTTGGTCACCTTCAGACCGCGGCTCTCCAGCAACGCGCCCAGACTCGCTGCGGTCAAGCCCTTGCCGATGGACGAGACGACGCCGCCGGTGATGAAGATGAATTTGGTCGGTTTGGGCTGGACGGCCATGACAATCCCCTTGCCCGCCCGACCCAAGCAAAAAATGCTTGAACCATGCGAGATGATGCGACTTTTCTGGGAAGTTCCGAGTCGAGCGCGCGCGCACCTGTCGCTTACATGGACGCAGGTGCGGCGGGCGCCAATCAGAGCCCGGGCGCAAAGGCTAAGCGAGCGGGGGCGATCTCGTCAAGGCAAACAGGTGACGATTCGGTCACGCGGTCAGCGGGAGACGTAAACCAGGAGCGCGCGGGCGTTGGTCAGGTTCGGCGTGGACGAGTTGTCCCAGAGCGCCAAACCGAAGCAATTCGCGGCCTCCCACGGGCTGCCCGAGTTGTTCACGATGAGGTTCCAATGCGTCTCATCCCAGCCTGTTTCGTCGCCAATCCAGGAACGCGTGTAGTCCAGCGCGTAGCTATTCGAGTCGCCCGGCGCCGTAAAGACGGTCAGAAGATTGGATTGCAGGATGCTCGCTGAGTCCGCTGGCGTGAAGTTGTTGGGTTTGATGATCGCGCCGTACTCGACGCCATACTGTAAGGCGCCCGGCATGAACACATTGTTGGACAGGTCGATGGAGCGCAGCACGGGCCAATCGGCGCCAAGCGCCCCTGCAGCGGGTTTCTGGCCGCAAGCAATGCGCACGTGCTTCCACTGGGCGTTGGCGCAGTAGCTGCCCCAGCCGCTGTCGGGGATGTCATTGCTCAGCGGGATGTCCTGGTACCCGGCGCATTGGAACCAGCCTTGGCTCGAATAATCGGGACCGATCTGCTGGACGTTGGGGAAATACCAGTTGCAATTCTCGTCCGTTTGGCCGTCGCAGTTGTTGTCGATGCCGTCAAAGCACGTCTCCGGTTCGCCGGGGTTGATGGACACGCCGCCCGCCTTGGGGTCGTCGTTGCAGTCGTTGCCGCCCGATTTGCAGATGTCCGGCTTGCCGACCTTGGCCGGGATGATCATCTTGACGTCGCAGTAGCCATCCAGATCCTTGTCGCAGCCTTCATCCACCTGGTTGTTGCAGTTGTTGTCCTGGTTGTCGCACATCTCGACATTGCCCGGAAAATCCGCGGCGTTGTTGTCATCGCAGTCGTTGGTGTGGGTGATTTTCTGGCCCGAAATCGGGTCCAGCGTCGTGCACACGGTCGGCGCGCCGAGAATCACTTTGGTCTTGCCACAGTAGCCGTCGCCGTCCTGATCGCAGGTCTCGTCGGTGACGCCGTCGCAGTTGTTGTCCATGTTGTCGCAGTTCTCCACGGCGCTGTAGAAAATGTTCCAGCCGAGGTACTGCGGCGCGTCGCACTTGGCCCAGATGCCGCCCTTGCACATCGTCGCGTATTTCTTGGACCCGGCGCACGCGCCCTTTTGGTTCTCGCACACCTGCGGGTCGTCGTTGATGATGTCGCCGTCGTCGGCGTCCGTCTTGCCATCGCAGTCGTTGTCGACGTTGTCGCAGATCTCCTTGGCGCCGGGATGCACGTCGACGTTGGTGTCGTCGCAGTCGCCGGGGCCGTAGCCGCACGCGTTCGGATGGCCGATCGCGCCCATGTTGGCGTCGCAATAGCCGTCGCCGTCGTCGTCACAGCCCTCGTCGGTCGCGCCGTTGCAGTCGTTGTCCAGGTTGTCGCAGATCTCCGTCTGCGGCAGGCCGGGCTGAATGCTGCACGTCGAGCTTGAGCCGTCCGCCTTGCAGACTGTGATGCCCTTGACCGCGCATTGGCCCTTGCCGCCATTGCACACGTAGCCCAGGTCCGGCCACGTCTCGTCGGTTGCGCCGTTGCAGTCGTCGTCGATGCCATTGCACTTCTCATTCGCGTCCGGGCGGATATCCGGGTTGTTGTCGTTGCAATCGCCGCCGCCCGCCGGGCAGACTTTGGGGCCGCCGAACGTCGTCATGCCGGCGTCGCACCAACCGTCCTTGTCCTTGTCACAGCCTTCGTCGACCACGCCGTTGCAGTTCTCGTCCAAGTCGTCGCACAACTCCGGCGCGCCGGGGTGCGTCTTGCTGTTGGTGTCGTCGCAGTCGCCGCCGCCTTTGGGGCAGGAGAGCGGAAAGCCCAACGTGCCGTAGTTCGAGTCGCAAAACCCGTCCTTGTCGTCGTCGCAGCCCTCGTCGATGGCGCCATTGCAGTTGTTGTCCTTGTCGTCGCAAATCTCGGTGCTGCTGTAGCTGCCGTCGAATTTCTTGTAGTCGCTGGGGCTGCACGCCTGCCAAACGCCGCCCTGGCACAGCGAGATGGGCTTCATCGAGCCGCCACAGATACCCAGCTGGTTGGCGCAGAATTGCGGGTCGGTCAGCGGCAGGCCTGGATCGAGCGCGTCGGCAAAGCCATTGCAATCGTTGTCCAATCCGTCGCAGATCTCCGGCGCTTTCGGGTGAATGGCGGCGTTGGTGTCGTCGCAGTCGTTGCCGCCTTTCTTGCACGTGAGCGTGCCGGGCTCATAGCCCATCGCGGCGTCGCAATAGCCGTCGCCGTCATCGTCGCAGCCCTCGTCGGTTTGGCCGTTGCAGTCGTCGTCGACGCCGTTGCAGGACTCCGGCTGCGGTGCGGTTCCCACGCAAGTCTCGATTCCGCCAGCGCAAAACGGCTTGCCCGGGCATTTGGCGGTACCGCTGTTGGCGAACACGGAGCACGTCGCGCCCGGCGTCGGTTCGTCGGTCAGCCCGTTGCAGTTGTCATCGACGTTGTTGCACGTCTCCGGCGCCGGCGTCTGCGCGTCGCATTTGGTGAGCGCGCCGCTGTCGCAATGGCGCTTGCCCAGGCAGTGGCCGCTGCTGTTGGTGATGGCGCACGTCGTCGCATACCCTGCGACCTCAAAGCGTTTTGTGCAGTTCAAGTCCAGCTGCGTCTTGTCAACCGCGCACTGCTGAGCCAGCCCGCCGCCGACTGTCTTGACCTGTTGGCAAGTAAAGCCGGTCGGGCAGATCTGGCCGCCGTCGCACGCGGCGCCGCAAAAGGAGCCCTCATCGCCAAAGCTGACACAGTAGTCGCCCAGGCCGGTCGGGATGCTGATGCCGGTGCCGGCGACGGTGCCCTTGCAGTCGTCGTCCGACGCGCACGGTTTGCCCAGATTGGGCGAGCTGGGCACGCAGCCGTATTGGTTGTCGGAGCCGTTGGACGTGATCGTGCACACCCAGCCGATCGGACACGCCGCGTCGCCGCAGCCCATCGAGCAAATCGCATTGTCGCGCGTGGTAACGCACAAGTTGTAGGCGCATGAGGCGCCCGTGGTGCACGGCGAGCCGCAGTCACCCGGCTGATAGCCCGCCGCTTTGGTCGTGCAGAGGTTGGGGTCAATCTGGACGTCGGCGGGCGGGACATCCGGCGCGTCGTGCGCGTCGACATCCACGGTCAGCTGGATGTCCGGCCCGCTGTCGTCGCTGCCGTCCGACAGGGATGCGTCGGTGCCGATGTCCTTGGGCGGCTTGCCGCTGTCCTCCGCCGTGTCGTCCACAACGGTCGCCGCATCGTCGCTCTTGGCCGTTGAGCCACAGCCCCCCGCCCCGATCGCCACGAACGCGCAACAGGTCCACCGCAACATCGCCTGCATCTGTTCGCTCAATCGCATGGCTTTCCCACCCTTTTTTCCCGCATCGCCGCTGGCTTGCCGGCCATGTTCCCAACTTGAGCTTATCGGTACCGGGGCCGCTTCTCAAGCGCGCTACACAAACCATCTGCGCGGCGTTGCGCACACGCGATGAACCGACGCAATCGGTCGTATCGCACATATTTCCTCATCATTTCAGACAGATGCTGCGGAAATCCCGGCGTTGTGGCGCGGCGATGCCACAAATAGGGTGTATTTTGGTCCGACTTCGCGTACCCTGAAGCGCTTGCTCATGCGGATGAGCACCCCTTTTTCACCCGCGATCCATTCGCGAACCTGGAGCTACTGTGAGCGTTTTCCCGCGATGCGTCGCCGTTTCTTGTCCAACTCAATGGTCCTGTTTGGCGCTGGTCGCGCTCCTCGCCGTCGGCTGCGGCAACACCGTAACCAGCGCCGACGGTGACGTCGTCGACCTCGACGGCATCAACCTGAACGATATCGACCTGGACGGCGTCGACGTCGACCAGGACACGCTCGGCAAGCTCGACACCAAGAGCGACACGCTGGGCGCCGACGCCAAGGACACCGAGGGCACGGACGCTGCCGGCAGCGACACCACGTCGCCCGACACCGCCGACATCGCCGCCGGCTGCACGTCCACCGCAGCGTGCGACGACAAAAACCCTTGCACGAGCGACAGCTGCGAGCTGGGTGTCTGCAAAAACGTCGCCAACAGCTTGGAATGCAACGACAACAACGCTTGCACCAGCAACGACCTGTGCGCTTCGGGCACCTGCGCCGGTACGCCCATCAACTGCGACGACGGCAACATCTGCACGACGGACTCGTGCAACAAGACGGCCGGCTGCGTGAACCTCGCCAACGCGGCGACGTGCGACGACGGCATCGCCTGTACGCTCGCGGACACGTGCACGGCGACCCTTTGCGTCGGCGTGCCGAACGACGCGACCTGCAGCGACGGAAACGCGTGCACCGACGACAGCTGCGACGTGGCCAGCGGCAAGTGCGTGAACACGAACAACACCGCGGAATGCACCGACAAAAACGCGTGCACGACTGGCGACGTGTGCACCGACGGCGCCTGCATCGGCACCGCCGAGGACTGCAATGACGACAACGTCTGCACCACCGATTCGTGCGAAACGAATTCCGGTGATTGCGCCCATGTGGCGAACACGTTGGCGTGCAACGACGGCAACGCGTGCACTTTGGTCGACACGTGCGTGGAAACGGCCTGCACGGGCACAGGCGCGCCCAACTGCGACGACCAGAACGCGTGCACCGCTGACAGCTGCACTGCCGCGACCGGCTGCGTGCACGAAAAGCTCGGCGACACCGCTTGCAGCGACGGCAATGCCTGCACGATCGGCGACTTCTGCACGGACGGCGTTTGCATGGCCGGCGAACCGACCACCTGCAACGACGGCAACCTGTGCACGGATGACAGCTGCAACCCGGACACCGGCGCGTGCGTCAACCTGGCCAACACGGCGACCTGTGACGACGGCGACCCGTGCACGCTTGGCGACGCCTGCACCCAGACGGTCTGCGAAGGCGTGCCCAACACCTGCGGGCAACTGCCCGACGCGGCGACGAGTACGTGCAGCGCGCTGATCTGCGACTACACCGACGGCATCTGCAAGCTGAGCACCAGCGGCGCCGTTTGGGGCGGCACATTCGCGACCCAGGCTGGCTGGAAACTGCAGGGCGAATGGCAGGTCGGCATGGCGGCAGCGTCGACGGACCAGACGTTCGGCAACCCCGACCCGTCCGGCGACGCCGACGGCGACAAGTACCTCGCTGGCACGGTCATCGGCGGCAACATCAGCAACTCGCCGCACGACTGGTATTACTTGACCAGCCCGGTCGTTGACCTGTCAAGCTATGCGACCTCAGCCTACCTCGACTATACGACCGAATGGGCCTATGACCACTCGCTCGTCTTTGAGTTCAATTGGTTCGCCAACATGTCTGGCGTGGCCGGCCAGTACATGACCTTGGAATTCAGCGGCGACGGCAAGACCTGGGTTTCCGCGGTCACGCGCACGGATGACGTCGCGTCGGAGGGCTGGAGCTACGCAAACCAGTTCTTCCAGCAGAGCGAGTTCGTTCCGAAGTCAGTGCTCACGAAGCACTTTCAGTTCCGATTCGGCTACAAAATCGTCGATGTCGGCGGCATCGTGCCGGTCGTTTCGGGCATGAGCCTCGACGCACCGCAGATCATGATCGGCAGTTGCTGGGACTAGCCTGAACGCGGCGTCTGTCAGTGCCCGCGCAGCACCGGAAGGCCGGGCTGCGCGGGCACCGGCGTTTTTGCCACTTGAATCCAAGCGTTGTGCGCCAGCAACTGGTAGTCGAGCGGCTGCGCGCAGACATCAGGTGCGTCCACAATCGGCGCAAACAGCGGCTGCCCCGCCCGACGCGTCTGGAGATGCAAGTCGAGCGCGCCCACACGCCCGGCGTTGTGCGCGCAGATCCCGCGCACCGCGCTGGCGTACACGAGCGGGTCGCAGAGGATCCGGTTGGAAAGCATCCCGACCGGCAGCGGCGCCGGCAAACCCGAACGGCCATCGGGCCCATGCGGCGTCAGCCAGACTTGGCATTCGAGCGGCGCGTCGAACATGTGCAGCGCCCACAGGCGGCCTTCACCGGTCAGCAGCACATCGCCCGGCCACAGCAGCGGCGCACATTGCAGCGCCGAAAACACCGCCACCGTCGCCACGGCGGGCCAGCGCGCTGCGTCAAGCGGCGGCGCGGCGATCGCCCGACACAGGGGCAGGAACGCCAGCAGCAGCGCCATCAGCAGTGGGTAGAAAAAGTGCACGACCGGCACGGACACGGCGTGAAACAGCGCAAGCTGGCAAAATGTCAGCCAAAACAGCCAGCGCGGCCGGGCGAGCAGGCCAAAAATCAACACCAGCTCCAGCGCCACCACGTAGCCGCACGCCAGCGGCAGCAGCGCCGGCGGCAGCGGCAGGCGACCGTAGAGCGCGCTGCCGTTCAGCCACTCCGGCGTGAGCTTCAGCACGCCGGCCCAGAAATAGATGGCGACCAGCAGCCACGCGATCACACGCCGCTTCTGGGGCACGAGCAAGAACGCCGCGACCAGCCAGGCCGTCATCACGTGCTGGTTCAGCCTCAGGCGGTAATCGAGCGCCACCACGGCCAGCTTGGCGATCGCCAGCAGCGCCAGCGACCAAAAGGCCAGCGTCGTCCGCGCCGCGAGAAAAAGCCCCGCCGTGACCAGCGAAAACAGCCCCAGCAACGCGAGGCCCAGCTCAACGTGCGCCTGGTCGAGGACGTGGACGGACGCGCAGTCGGCAAAAAACGGCCAGCAGATCGCCGGCCAGTTCTGCGGCGCCAGGATCGCGGCCAGCGGCTGCGAAAACGCCCAATGCAGCACCGCCAGGCCATGCGCCAGCGCCAGCAGCGCACCAAAGAGCCGCAGCGCGCGATCGTTGTGAATTTCCGCGATCATCAAACCGCGACGGCAAAATCCCGTAATGCCGCGTTAAGGCTTGTCTTTTTGTCGGTGGATTCTTTGCGCTGGCCGATGATCAGCGCGCACGTCACGCCGTAGTCACCCGCGGGAAACGACTTGACGCGCGTGCCGGGGATGACGACCGAGCGCGCGGGGATCCGGCCGCGCAGCTCGACGGGCGCGGGGCCGGTGACGTCGAGGATGACGGTCGAGCTGGTGAGCACCACGCCGGCGCCGATGACGGCCTCTTTTTCGATGTGCACGCCTTCAACGACGATCGCGCGGGAGCCGATGAAGCAGCCGTCCTCGATGATGACGGGGCGCGCGCTGGGCGGCTCCAGGACGCCGCCAATGCCGACGCCGCCGGCCAAGTGCACGTCGCGGCCGATCTGCGCGCAGGAGCCCACTGTGGCCCACGTGTCGACCATCGTGCCGGCGCCAACCCGCGCGCCGATGTTGACATAGCTGGGCATCAGGATGACGCCGGGCTCCAGAAAGCTGCCATAGCGCGCCACGCCGGGCGGCACGACACGGACTTTTTGCCCGGCGAGGTTGTGCTTGAGCGGAATCTTGTCGTGGAATTCAAACGGACCGACCTCGTGGACGGTCATCGCCGCGACACTGAAATAGAGCAAAATCGCCTCTTTGACCCATGCGTGGACGATCCAGCCGTCCGCGGTCGGCTCCGCGACGCGAATTTCGCCGCGATCGAGTGCGGCGATCGTGTCAAGCACGGCCTCCACGTAGCGGCGCTCGCCCAGCAGCGTGCGGTCGGCGTAGGCGGCAGAGACGAGAACGGCGAATTGCATGGCTACGGCGCGGCGGGCGAAGGCGCGGCGGCGGGCGCGGCAGGCGCAGCAGCGGGCGCAGCGGCCTGGTTCGGCTGGGCCGGCGCGGACTTGTCGTCGGTTTCCGGCTTGGGCTGGGTCGCAGGCGCGGTCGGCGGCACGATCGGCGCCACGTCTTCCACTGCGGAATGGTCGGAGTTGTGCCGCGACAGCACGATCGACAGCAGCATGAACGCCACGGCTGCGCCCGTTGTCACGCGCTTGAACACGCTCGACGCACCGCGCCCTGCGGATCCGGAACCGCCGCCCGCGCCGAGGCCCGAACCGCCACGGCCCAGCTGGCCTGGCTGGATCAGCACCACGACGATGAGAAACAGGCAGACGATGATGTAGATGGTCACTGCGAGATAATAAAGCACGGAAACTCCTCAAGATTCTCGAACTGCGGCGCGACGGGCCAATTCAGGGACTGGCGCGGCCGGCGCGGACGATCGCGGCAAATTCATCTGCCGTCAAGCTCGCTCCGCCGACCAGCATGCCGTCGATATCGGATTGTGCGAATAATCCCGCGGCGTTACTGCCTTTGACGCTGCCGCCATATTGGATGCGACACGCGTCGGCAAAATCGCGGGAAAACCGGGTCGCGAGCCAGGCGCGGATGTGCGCGTGGACCTCCTGCGCCTGCTCGGGCGAAGCGGTGAGGCCCGTGCCGATCGCCCAGACGGGCTCGTACGCGATGATCAAGTGCGACAGCGCATCCGCCGCCACGCCGTCGAGCGCGACAGTCAGCTGGCGATCGACGACGGCAAAAGTCGTGCCGTCCTGCCGCTGCGCCAGCTGTTCGCCGACGCAGAGTACCGGTTTCAGACCCACCGCCAGCGCCGCGCGCAGCTTTTTACCAACGATTTCATCGGTATCGCCAAACACGGAGCGCCGCTCCGAGTGGCCCACCAGCACGTGCGTCGCGCCCGTCGACGCGATCATCGCCGCCGAAACCGCGCCGGTAAACGCGCCCTTGGCTTCGAAATACACGTCCTGCGCGCCGACGCCGAGGTGGCTGCCGGCGACCTTGTCCGCGACCGCCGCCAGGAAGGGAAACGGCGGAAACAGCAACACATCGCCCAAGCGCTGCGAACCCAGCCGGTGCCGCACTTCCTGCGCGAGCGCGATCGCCTCAGGCAAGGTCGTGTGCATCTTCCAATTGCCGCCGGTCACCGGTGTCCGCGCCATCGCTATCTCCTGCCGCCGCGCAGCGCCGCGATGCCGGGCATGGGCTTGCCCGCGATGAACTCGAGCGACGCGCCGCCGCCGGTCGACACGTGGGAAATCAGCGGCGTCACGCCAGCTTTCTTCAGCGCTGCCACGGAATCACCGCCGCCGACCACCGAAATCGCCGCGGTTTGCGCCACGGCCTTGGCGATCGCCATGGTACCAGCAGCAAACGCGTCCATTTCGAAGATGCCCATGGGGCCGTTCCACAGGATCGTCCGCGGCGCGCCCTTGCCCTGACCGCCGGCCAGCAAATCGCAGTAATTCTGAATCGTTGCCGGGCCAATATCCACCGCGATGTCGTCTTCGGCAAAATGACCGTTGTCGACAATCCGCCACGGCGCGTCCGGCTTCACTTCCTTGACCACCACGTGATCCTGCGGCAGCAGCACCGTCACGCCGCGCTCCTCGCAGCGCTGCAGCAGGTGCTTGGCCAGCTGCACGTGGTCGCGCTCCAGCAGGCTCTTGCCCATGTCGTGGCCCTGCGCGGTCAGGAACGTGTAGGCCATCGCGCCGCCGATCACCAGCACGTCGACGATCTGCACCAGCGACTCGATGACCTCAATCTTGTCGCTGACTTTCGCGCCGCCGAGAATCGCCACGTACGGCGACTCCGGGCTCTGGGTCAGCTTGGACAGGTACTCGATCTCGCGCTCCAGCAGCAGACCTGCGGCGCGCGCGGGCATCAGGCGCGGCAGCGCGGACACGCTGGCATGCGCGCGGTGGACACAGCCGAACGCGTCGTCCACGTACACGTCACACAAGTCCGCGAGCTTACGGGCAAAATCCTCGCTGTTCTCCTCCTCCTCCGGGTGAAAACGCAGGTTTTCCAGCAGCACGATCTGCCCCGGCCGCTGGTTGGCGATCAGGTGGATCGCCGCGTCGCCGATGCAGTCATCCGGCAGCATGACCTCGCAGGCCAGCAATTCCGCGAGCTTGCGCGCCACGGGCTCGAGCGAATATTTCGGGTTCTTCTTGCCCTTGGGCCGACCCAGGTGCGAGCACAGGATGACCCGCGCGTCCGCCTTGCGCGCGAACTCGATCGTCGGGATCGCGCCGCGAATACGCGAATCGTCCGTGATCACTTCGCCGTCCAGCGGCACGTTGAAATCACAGCGGATCATCACGCGCTTTTGCGCCAACAGGCCGTCGCGCCCCTGTTCGCGGCCGATGCCGGGCTCGCGGTTCAGGTCGCGAATTGACAAGATGCCCAGATTGCGCAGCATCGCGCCGGTTTCCGGGGCCGTTTTGCTCGTGTCCATCTTTGCCTCCACGGCGCGGAGCCCGCGTGGCGGATGCCAGCGGACCCGGCGCCGGCGCGCTGGTTACAGGCTTGTCAGGATGTGATTTGCCAATGCATACAAGCGGTTGGTATAGCCCCACTCGTTGTCGTACCAAGCCACGACCTTGACCAGATTGCCGCCCTGCACATGGGTCATGCTGGGGTCAAACACGGAGCCGGTCGGCTCGCCGATCAGGTCGCTCGACACGACAAGGTCGTCTTCCACGCGGAACGTGCCCGCCGGATAGCGGCCCGCGGCCGCGCGCAGCGTGTCATTCACCTCGGCGATCGTCGTGGCTTTTTCAACGCAAACAACGAGATCCACCAGCGACACGTCCGGAACCGGCACGCGCAGCGCGACGCCGTGCAGCTTGCCCGCCAGCGCCGGCACCACAAGCCCGATCGCCTTGGCGGCACCCGTCGACGTCGGCACGATGTTCTGGCTGGCGGTACGACCGCGGCGCGGCTCTTTCTTGTGCGGCAGGTCCAGCACGACCTGATCGCCCGTGAACGCGTGCACCGTCGTCATGACGCCGCCCGTGACGACGAACGCCTCGTGCAGCGCCTTGGCCAGCGGCGCGAGGCAGGTCGTCGTGCAAGAAGCCGCAGAAATCACGGTGTGCTCGGGCTTGAGCGTGTCGGTGTTGATGCCAAAAACCACCGTCGCATCCGGGGCTTCCTTGGAATCGCCCGGCGCGGAAATCAGCACCCGCTTGGCGCCGGCTGTCAAGTGCGCCGCCGCGGCGGAACGCTTGGTGAACTTGCCGGTCGACTCGATGACCAGATCGATGCCCAGCTCTTTCCACGGCAGCGTCGTCGGATCCATCGCTGCGAAAAGCTTGACCTTTTGGTTGCCGACCGTCAGCACGTCGCCGTCGAGCGACACCGTGCCGTGGAACTTGCCATGCGTGCTGTCGTAGCGCGTCAGGTAGGTGAGGGCGGACGGATCGGCCAGATCATTGGCTGCGACCAGCTCAAAAGGACAGTTGGGATCGAGGGCTGCGACGCGGGTCAGGCAGCGCCCGATGCGACCAAAACCGTTGATAGCGACGCGGGGACGGCGAGTGGCGGACATGTTGGACTCCATGACGGGGGGATGACCCCGTGGGGTCCGAGATGATAGGTCGATCGACCGCGAGGGTCAACGCGACCGCGGCTCGTGGGTCGCGCTGAGCGCGTCCAGCAGGGCCGAAACCTGTGCCGAGGTGTGCGCCACGTGCCGCAGCGTCGTCGCTTGAGCCGCCAGCGCCACCGCCGCCAGCACCAGCCCGCCGGCCACGGGCAGCACCGCCAGCGCGACCGCCACGAGCGCGCCCACACCGGCCAGCACGGCGGAAACCTCCAGCACGCGCGCCCACGTGTCCAGCGATTTCAGCCGCTGCCGATGGTCGAGCACGAGCGCGACGATCTGCTCGGTCTGCAGCGGCAACGTCTGCGGCACCAGGCTCGATTGAACCGCCGTCGCCGGCAACGGCTTGGCCGCCACCGGCGCGGGCTGCACGGCGCGCGGCGGCGGCGCGTGATTCAGCGCCGGCGGACCGTGGCGCAGGAGCTTGCCCGGCGGCGGAATCGTCAGACCGGAGCCCGGCGGGATGGTCTTTTGCGGCGCGGCGGGATACGGCATGCCGGGATGCGCGTCGTCCGGCCCCGCCTCAAACGTCTGGATGAGGTCCGACGCCTCGTGCGCGATGCCCACCGGCGGCCGGGTCGAATTGTCCGGCGCCCGTACCGGCTTCAACAGCCCCGGCGGCGCGATCGTCTGGTGCTGCCCGGCCAGCGTGGAAGCCGTGTTGACGCCCGGCGGCGGCATCAACGGGCGGCGATCTCGCGGCGCCGGCGCGCGGTCCAGGGCCGGCGCCTGGTCCATCAGCGCGGAATCCTCCACCGCCGGCATCGCCACGCGCGCGCCCGTCACGACCGGCTGGACCCGCGGCGTCGGCGGCGCGCCATCGGGCAGATCCGGCAGACCGGAGGACAGCTGCCGCGGCGCGGGCGGCAGCGCGCCGTGCTCGTGGAGCGTCACGTCGGCGTCGCGCGCAGGCAGCGCGAGGGGCAGCAGATCCGGACGGTTCGTGGTCATCGGTCGCCTCTCTGGGTGCGTGGGCTTGGACTGTCCCGCGGAGATTTCGTTACGCAAACAGCTTGCCAGCTAGGGCCTCGGACGTTGCGGCTGCAGCGTCTTGCACTGCCCCAGCAGCGTGTCCAGCGCTTGCAGCAGCGGTTGCCGCGCCGGTTCTGGCAAGCTAGCCCGCTGAACGACGCCGCGCAACGCGTCTTCCAGCTCGAACGGCTGGCACGGGTTCGGCTCGTGCTGCAGGTCGATGCTGTGGCCAAGCGCCATCAGCGGCCCCAGGATCGCCGCGGACGGCAGCTTGTCCTTGGCGGCGGCAAAAAGCGTCGCGGCGCTCAGCGTGCGGGCGTCGGTCAGCACCTCCGACGCGCCCATGATCTGCGGGTTCAGCGCCTGCGCGTAGCCGTACACCATCGCCTCCTGCGGCGTCAGGCTCGCCAGCGCCAGCGGCGTCCGGTCGGCGTCGCGCGCAATCCCGTGACGCGACGCGATGGCCTGCCACGCCACGGTCGCCGTCTCTTGCGCGGTCGAGCGCCCCGTCAGCGCGGCGGCGTTCAGCGCGGCAATCGCCAGATCGCCCGTCGGATCGCGCGCCAGTCCCTCCAGCAGCTGCGGTGCATCCAGGCGCTTGCCGCCCGCGAGCCGGACAATCAACGGGTCCGCCAGCCAGCCCTTGAACACCGGCGCGGTCACGACGAACGGCTTGGACACCTGCGGCGCCAGCGTCACGAACGCCTTGGTCGGCGCGCGCTGCCCCAGCTGGGTCTCGGCCGGCGGCGGCGGCAGCTGGATCGGCGCGGAAAGGCCCGCCAGCTCACCGCCTGTGCATGCGGCGCCGAGCGTGTGTGCCAGCGCATCCAACCGCTCTGCCACAGCCAAACGCACGCTCTCGGACCCGCCGTCGCGCGCCAGCGTGGCCAGGCGCACGGCGTGGTCACACGCAGCGCGGGGCTGACCATCCGCGGCGGTCGCCACCAGCTCCCGGGCGGCGCGAATCGCCTGACTTCCCGGCGCCAGCTGTTGCGCGTGTTCCAGCAGCTGCAAGGCGCCCGCGTCACTGACCCGGGAAGACCGCCGCTGCAGCCGATTCGCGTCACCCGCAGCCGCCAGCGCCCGCAGCCAGCCGAGCACGAACGCCTGACGCGCGTCGAGCCGCGCCACGCCAATGTCGCGCGCTTGCAGGGCGCCCGAGGAGCCGATCGCCAAGCGCGCCAGCAGCCCCTGGGTCACGAACGCGTCGACCGCGTGCCGCGCCACGCCCTGCGCGCCGACGGCATCCAGCACCGCCCACGCGCGATCGGTTGGAAAGTGCACGTCCAGGACTTTTTCGCGGTCGAGGATCGCCAGATAGCCCTGGGCGCGTACCGCGAGCACCAGCGGATGGTCGCCGTAAGCGGCGTCCACGTGCACGGCATCCAAGGCGATGTGCGGCGCCTGCGCCCAAGCTGACCCCGCGATGAGCAAAACAAGAAGCACGAAAAATCGGCGCATCGGTCTCTCCACAAGCAGCCGCACGGTAAACGGATGAGCCGCGGGAATCAATGCTGCGCGCCAGCCGAAGTTGCAGATCAAAACGTCCGGCAGCCGCAGCGTGCCACCAGAGCTGCGCGCTCGCGGTCCCAGCCCGAGATGCGACAGGTCTGCCCGGAAAATCTTGGTGCTGGACATGAGTACGGTGCGGCGTATTGCGTTTGCCGGCTCTTGCGGCGACGATCCGGCGGCCCGGAGTGGGCGAGCAGGTCGGTTGGGTGCGCAGTTCCATGTTCCAGCGGCGGTTTGTGATTGTGTCCGGCAAGGGCGGCGTGGGCCGGTCGACGCTGGCGGCCTCGCTGGGTCTGGCGGCGGCGCGCTACGGGCTGCGGACGTGCGTGGTCCAGCTGAACACGCGCGACGAGTTGGGACGTATTTTCGCTGTTGACGCAAGCGGTTACGAGCCAGTTCCTCTGGTTCCAGGCATACCGCTTTTTGGCTGCAACCTGCGGCCCCAGGACGCGCTGCGCGAATATGGCCAAATGAAGCTGCATTTTCGGACGCTGCACAAGCTGGTTTTTGAAAACGACGTGATGCAGCGGCTTTTACGCATGATTCCGGGGATGAATGAGCTGGTGCTGCTGGGCAAGGCGTGGCACATGGAGGCGCAGGAGCGCAGCAGCGACGGCAAGCCGGCGTGGGACCTCATCGTGATTGACGCGCCGGCGACCGGCCACGGCGTCTCGCTGCTGCGGCTGCCGCAGACGATCCTGGCGGCGGTGCCGGTGGGGCCGATGGCCGACGACGCGCGGCAGATGCAGGCGCTGCTGGAAGACCCGGCGCGGACGGCGCTGCACGTGGTGACGTTGCCGCAGGAACTGCCGGCGACCGAGGCGCTGGAGTTGTGCGACGAGGCGCGGCTCAAGCTGGGCATGCCGACGGGCAATCTGTTTGTGAACATGGTGGTGCCGCCGCTGGTGGACGACCGGCAGCTGCGGGCGCTGCAGCGCGCGGAGCCGGAGACGCCCCTGATGGCGGACACGATCGCGGCGGTCGCGGCGCATGTGCGCTGGCACGACGCGCAGCAGCTGCAGGTGCGCCGGCTGCAAAAAGCTTCGGCATTGCCAGTGGTTGAGCTACCGCACCTATTTTGCACGATCGGCCGGGCGCAGATTGAAACGCTGGCGGATGCGGTCGTGGCCGGGATGGAAGCGGCCGAGAGCCGGCGCCCGCCGCGTGAGGCCGCGCGATGAAGTGGCCGCTGCTGGCGATTCTGGTGGCAACCCATGCCGCGCTGGCGGCCGAACCGCGTGCGGCGGGCAAAGGACATGCGATGCAACTGCCCAAGCCGGTGGACGTCAAAGGCGCCGAGGACGCGGCGCGGACGCGCGAGGCCGCATTGGCCCAGGAAGGCGCGCAGGTGCGCCTGGTGAGCGTGTTGCCGTTTGGCGCGGGCGTTGTGGAGCATTGGCGCTTGGCAAACGGCTTGCAGGTCGTGCTGGCGTCGGACGCGCAAGTGCCCGTGGTGGCGGTGCAATCCTGGCTGACGGTGGGCTCGGCGGACGAAGTCGCGGGCAAGACCGGGCTGGCGCACCTGTTTGAGCACCTGATGTTCAAGTCGACCCAGACGCGGCCGGCGGGCACGCTGGACCGGGTGCTGGAGCAGATGGGCGGCTCGGCGAACGCGGCAACTTCTCTGGATTACACGTTTTTTCAGGAAACCGTGCCCAGCAACCACGTGCCGGTCGTGCTGGAGATGGAGGCCGACCGGCTTGTCAACCTGGACCTGACGGCGGCGGCGTTTCGCAGCGAGCTGAGCGTGGTGCGCAATGAGCGGCGCGAGGTAGTGGACAACGACCCGGACGGCCAAATTGACGAGACCATGAGCGAACTTGCGTGGGGCGCACACCCGTATGGTCATCCCGTCATCGGCACGGAGCGCGACCTGGCCGGGCTGAACGTGGCGGACGCGCGGCAGTTCTACCAAACGCACTACGCCGCGAGCCAGACGCTGCTGGTGTTGGTCGGCGGCTTTGAGCCCGGCGCGCTGCTGCGGGAGGTGATCAAGCACTACGGCGTGCTGCCGTCGGCTCCGGCGCCCCAGCGACCCACGGCGGCATTGCCGACGGGTGCGGCGCAGCGGTCGCTGGTGGTCGACGCGGGCGCGGAGCGGCTGGCGGTGGCTTGGCGCCTGCCGCCGGGCGATCACGCCGACATGCCGGCGCTGGACGTGCTGACCGAGCTGCTGGCCAACGGCGACTCGACCCGCCTGGCGCATGCGCTGCTGTACGACAAGCCGATCGCGTCGCACGCGTCCGCGGATCTCAACGACTCCCGGCTGGGCAGCCTGCTGCAGGTTCACGTGACGCTGCTGCCGGGCCAGCAGGCCAAGGAAGCGCTCGCGCGGGTGGATGCCACGGTCAAGGCGCTGAACGGCGCGCAGCCGGTGACGGACGCAGAGCTGGTGGCGGCGAAGAATCGCCTGAAAATGGCGCACTTCAGCGCGCTGACGAGCGTGGACGGTCGCGCGGAACAACTGGGGCACTTTCTGACCGGCTACGGTTCGCTGCAGCCGCTGCTGCGGTTCAGCAGCGACGTGGAAGCCGTGGCGGTGGCCGATGTCCAGCGCGTCGCGCAGCGCTATCTGGTCGCGGATCGCCGCGTCGTGGTGCTGGGTGAGATGGCGCCGCCCAAAGTGGCCGGCAAACGGCGCGGTGGCAGGTCCAAGGGATGAGTCCACTGCTGCGCCGCATCGTGCCGTGCATGCTGGTCCTGCTGCTGACCGGCCTCGCGGCTCCTTGCGCGCTGGCCAAACCCAAGCGAGGCGTCATGCCCCCAGTGCTCGTGGTAGAGCGGCCGTGGCCGCCGGTTGTGCAAGTGCGCGTGCTGCTGAACACGGGATCGCTGGCCGATCCGCCGGGCCAGGAAGGCCTGGCGCTGCTGACGTGGGACTCCGTGCTGCGCGGCGCGGGCGCGCGCGATCGGGCGCAGATGGCGCAGGCGCTGGACGCACTGGGCGCGCACCTGGACGTGCAAGTGGACAAGCTGGGCGCGTCGCTGGTCGGTGAAGTGCTGCTGGAACACCTGGACGCGTTCCTGGCGCTGCTGGCGGACACGCTGTTGGCACCGCAGCTGGCGGACGCGGACATCGAGCAAGTCCGCGCGCAATTGCTGGCGGATTTGACGCACTTGCGCGACGACGATTCCGCGCTGGCGCATGACGCGATTGGCCGCTATTTGTACCGCGGCCAGGCGCTGGGGCGGCCGACGGGCGGCACCGAGATCACGCTGCGCGCGATCACGCCGGACGCGGTGCGGCAGTTTCACAAGCACAGTGTGGTCGCCGGCAACGTGCGCGTTGGTTTTGCCGGGCCGGTGGACGAAGCGACCGCCAAGCAGCTGATTGAAAAGCACATTGGCCTGCCGCCGGGGACGCCGCCCAAGGTCTCGCTGCCGCACGCGGTCAAGGATGGCCGGCGGCTGCTGCTGATCGACAAGCCGCGGCATTCGCAGTCGGAAGTCGTGATCGCGTGGCCGACCGTGGCCGCGCACCACAAGGACATGACGGCGGTGGGGATTGCCAACGCGATCCTCGGCGGCACGTTCACGTCGCGGCTGAACCGGGAGATCCGGGAGCTGCGCGGATGGTCCTACAACACGTGGTCGGCGCTGTCGTCCGGACCGCAGCTGACGACCTGGGCGCTGGGCTTTACGCCCGAGACGGCGGATGCGCCCGCGGCGCTGGAGCTGGCGGTTAAAATCCTGGAGGAAATGGCGCAACAGGGTCTGACGCCTCAGGAATTGCGATTTGCCAAGGATTACCTCAAGGGCATGCACCTGGCCAGCCTGGAGACCGCCGAGCGCGAGCTGGGCATGCGGATGCGGGCGCAGCAGCTGGGCATGGCACCGGACGCGATCGACAACTACGCAGCGCACGTGGAAGCCGTGGATTACAAGACGATTCAGCGCGTGCTGCACGAGCACATCCGGCCCGAGCATTTGACCGCAGTTGTCGTGGGTCAAGGGCGCCTGCTGGAGCCAAAGCTGCGCGAGTCGAACGCGCAGTTCGAGGTCGAGCTGCTGCCCGCGGACGGTCAGCCGGAGCACACGACGGCGCGCGGCAAGGCGGTGGGCGCGCGGCCAGCGCAAGTGGAAGAAGCGCCGCCGCCGGCAGTGGACGACGATCCCGCGGATTCGCCCGGCGAGGACGAACCTGGCGAAGGCAATGACCCCGACGACGGCGACGATCGCGCGCCAGAAGGTGCCCCATGAGCGCAGCTTGGACCTTGGACGACGTGGACGCCTTTGCCGCGCGGGCCCATCGCGGCCAGACCCGCAACGTGGGCGATGGCACCGCGGAGGACGTGCCGTACATCGTGCACCCGCGGGCTGTGCGCGACATCCTGCTGCTGGAACATCCGGACGCGGCGATGCACGAGCCATGGGTGTTGGCCACCGCGCTGCTGCACGACGTGCTGGAGGATTGTGAAGTGCATCCGGACGCCGTAACCGCGGCTTTTGGCGCCAACGTCTGCGCCGCGGTGCGCGCGCTGTCCAAGGAGATGCGGATGGTCGACGGCGCGACCAAGACCAATGACCAGTACTGGACGGTGCTGAGCCAAACGCCGCTGTCGATTCGCCAGATCAAGGCCGCGGATCGCATCGACAACCTCCGGTCGTGCCTGAAGTGGCCGCGCGATCGCACGGCGCGCAAGTACCTGATCGAGACGCCGGTCAAGGTGCTTCCTCTGGTGGTCGACGACGCGTTCCTGTACGCGACGTTGGCGGATCTGCTGGCACAACTGCGGCGCACCTATCCATGAACCCCCGGTTGCGAGACCAAAACCTCCGGGGGTAAGTGCGGTTGCCGCTCGGACTGGACGGCGAGCGTGTATGTCCGTAGCGCGCCGCCCTCACCCTTCGCGCAGCCGATACCCCACCGCCGGCTCGGTCACCAGCCACTGCGGACGCGCCGGATCGGGCTCCACTTTTTTGCGCAACTCCGCCATGTGCACCCGGACGTAGTGTGGCTGCTCGACCGCACCCGGCCCCCACACTTCGCGCAGAATCTGGCGGTGCGTCAGGACTTTTCCAGCGTGGCGTGCCAGCAGCGTCAGCAGCTTGTACTCGATGGGCGTGAGGTGGATCTCGGCGCCGTCGCGCGAGACCAGCCGCCGCGCCAGGTCGATGTGCAGCGTGCCAAACGTCAGCTCCTGCTGCGGTGGCCCAGGCGCCGCATGACGCAACGCCACGCGCATCCGCGCCAGCAGTTCCTGCACGCCAAACGGCTTGGTCAGGTAGTCGTCCGCGCCGGCGTCAAGCGCGGTGACCTTGTCATCCTCGCGGCCGCGGGCGGAAATCACCACAATGGGCACCTGCGTCCACTCGCGCACGCTGCGCGTCACGTTCAAACCGTCGCCATCCGGCAGACCCAGATCCAGCAGGATAATCGCAGGGTTGTGGCTGCTCGCCAGCATCAGCGCCTCGCTGGCCGTCGCCGCTTCCAGCACGCGGTGACCATGGGCGGCGAGCGAAGTCCGCAAGAACCGCCGCATTTGCGGCTCGTCATCGACAACGAGCACCAGGGGTCCGTGCGCTTCAGTGTCCGTCATGGCGTCCCCGCTGCCGTGATGTCGGGCGCTTTATCCAGCAGCGGCAACTCCAGGCGAAACGTGGCGCCGCCGCCGGGGGTTGGCTCGTAGCTGATGCGGCCGTCGTGCACTTCCATGATGCCCTTGCAAATCGCCAGACCCAAGCCGACGCCCGGCACCGCGGTGTGCTGGCCGCGGACGAATTTGTCAAACGCCGTCGCGGCGAGTTCGGGGTCCAAGCCTGGACCGTGGTCGATGAGCTCGATCGTCGCCACGCCGGGTCGCCACTGCGCGCGGATCTCCAGCGGTGAGTCCGCCGGCGTGTATTTCACGCTATTTTCCAAGAGGTTCACGAACAGCTGGCCAAACAGCACCGGGTCCACGGACAGCATTGGCATGTCCGGCGGAATCGACACCGCGATCGGCCGCTTGCCCAGCGCCGTCTCCAGCCGGTTCAGCGCTGTGCCGGTCAATTCCTCCAGCGGCACCCACTCGCGCTTGATGCGGATCTGCCCGGTCGCCAGCCGCGTCATGTCCAGCAGGTTCACGACCAGCCGCTCCAGCCGCTCCGCCTCTTCGCAAATCGCGTCGACCAGATCGGCGCGCTGGCTGGGTTGCAGCGAGGTCCCTGACTCCCGCAGCGTCGTCGCGGCGCCGGTGATGGCGGCCAGCGGCGTGCGCAGATCATGCGAGACGGCTGACAAGAGTGAGCTGCGCATTTCCTCTGTTTTGGCGCGGAGTTCCGTCGCATTGACGACGTCGGCCAGCCGCGCCCGCTCCAGCGCCAGCGCGCCTTGGCGGACATACGCCTGCAGCGACGCCAGCGCCTGACCGTCCAGGGCCTCGCGGTCGGCTGGCCGGAGCGCGATCGCCGCGTTGCCGCCGTGCGGTTGCAGGATCGGCAGGCAAATCGCCCGCGAACCCGGCAGCGTCTCCGTGCCCTGCCCGGCTTGACGGCCCTGCTCGACGACCCAGCGCATCAGGCCCAAATCGGCGTTGTCCAAGTGCCAGTCGCCCGTGTGCGCCACCTCTTCCAGGTGGCCGGTCTGGCCCGCCATGATGCGCACCGCGCCGCCAAAACCGCGCGAGACGTGGTCGCACAGAATCGCCGCCACGGCGCCTTCATCGCGCGCACCGCTCAGGTCGCGGCTCAACGAAAACAGCGAGGCGGTCCGCGCTTCCCGCGCCCGGGCGTCCTGCTCCTGGCGGCGAATGCGCACCATCAGCGCGCTCATCGCGGTGCCGACGACGAACATCGTCGCGAACGTCAGGACATGGCGGATGTCACTGACCGCAAAGGTGAAAAACGGCGGCACGAAGAAGAAATCGTACGCCGCAACGGACGCCGCGGCAGCGAGCAGCGACGGACCCTTGCCGGTGCGCAGCGCCACCAGCATGATCCCGAGCAGATACAGCATGATGGGGTCGGACGAGATGAGGAAATCGCGGCCGAGCCAGCCGATGCCGGTCGCCCCCGCCACGGCAAAGAGCGCCAGCCCATACGGCGCGATGTGCTGCACTTCCTTGGGCGGCGGCGTCGCGGGCTGCGACGGGCCGGGCGCATCCGCAGAGACGACGTGCACGTCGATGTCGCCACTGCCGCGGACCACCTCATCCAGCACCGAGCCGCGGATCAGGTCGCGAAACCGGGAGTGCGTGGGCTTGCCGATCACCACGCGCGTCACGTTGTTCTTGCGGGCGTATTCGAGCAAAGCGACGCTGACTTGCGTCCCCGCCAACCGCACCACGTTGCCACCGAGCGCCTCGACAAGCCGCAGGTGCGCATCCAAGCGCGCGCGGTCGGCGCCGCTCATCGGATGCAGCGGCGATTCCACGTAAGCGGCGAACCAGTTGGCGTGCAGGCCTGCCGCGAGCCGCCGCGTTGTGCGCACCAGCCGGGCGGACGCCGGCGCCGGACCGACGCACACCAGGATCCGCTCGTTGGTCCGCCACGGCGACTCGATGCCCAAATCCGCGCGCTGCGCCTGAACTTCGGCATCGACGCGTTCTGCCGTGCGCCGCAGCGACAGCTCGCGCAACGCCAGCAGGTTGCCGCGCTGGAAAAAATGCTGGGCGGCCCGCGCCGCCTGGTCGTGCAGGTAGACCTTGCCTTCCTTCAGCCGCTGCAACAGCTGGTCGGGCGTCAGGTCAACGAGCTCGATCTCGTCCGCCCGCTCCAGGATAGAATCCGGCACAGTTTCGCGTACTTGCACGTGGGTGATCTGCGCCACAACGTCGTTCAGGCTCTCGACGTGCTGCACGTTCAGCGTCGTGTAGACGTCGATGCCCGCTTCCAGCAGTTCCAGCACGTCCTGCCAGCGCTTGGTGTGCCGCGCGCCAGGGACGTTGCTGTGCGCCAGCTCGTCGAGCAACAGCACTTGCGGGTGCAGGCGCAGCGCGGTGTCCAGATCGAATTCGTCCAGCGTCGCCGTGCCGCGCTGCAACTCCAGCCGCGGCAGCACTTTCAGGCCTTCCACCAGCGCCGCCGTCTCCAGCCGGCCATGCGTCTCGACCGCGCCGATGAGCACGTCCGTGCCCTGCGCCGCCGCTTCGCGCGCGACCTGCAGCATCCGGAACGTCTTGCCCACGCCGGGGGCAAAGCCAAAGAAAATCCTAAGCTTGGCCCGGGTCTTGCGCACGCCTTCCGACCGAATGCGGGCCAGCAGCTCGTCGGGGTCAGGTCGGCGTTGTGGCACGTGCGCTCCTCGGGTGACGACGGACTGCGCGGATTACGGCTGGACCCGCTTGCCGTCCAGGGCGAGATTGACGCACAGCACGTTGACGTGCGCCGGCCCGATGATACCGAGCAACGGCGTTTGCGTGCACCCGGTAATCGCGTGCTCGACGTCCGCAGCCGGGATGTGACGCGCGCCTGCGATGCGGTGCAGCTGGAACGCGGCGGCGGCCGAGGAAATCGCCGGGTCAAGGCCACTGCCTGAGGTGGTGACCAGGTCGGTCGGCACTGGCGCCAGGTTTGTCGGATCGGCCTTGCGCAGCGTGGCGACGCGCGCTTTGACTGCATCAGCCAGCGCCGGATTGCTCGGCCCGAGGTTGGAACCCGTCGAGGCGGCGGCATTATAGGCAAACGGCGCGGTCGCAGACGGACGGCTCCACAGGTACTTGTCCGCCGTGAAACCTTGGCCAATCAGCGACGATCCCGCGGGCTTGCCAGCCACGTTGACGACGCTGCCGTTGGCCTGGGTCGGAAAAGCCACTTGCGCCAAGCCGGTGACGGCAAGCGGGTAGAGCAGCCCGGTGAGCAAGGTGAACACAATCAGGATGCGCAGCGCGGTCCAGGTGAGCTTGAGCATGGCAATAGTCCTCAGCTGACGCCCATGGCGGTCAGCAGCAAATCGATGGCCTTGATGCCGGGAAATGGCGCAATGACGCCGCCCAGACCATAGACGAGTAGATTGCGGCGCAAGAGCACCGACGCGGGCGCCGGCCGATACGCAACACCGCGCAAGGCAAGCGGAATCAGCGCGACGATGATGAGCGCGTTAAAGATCACCGCGGACAGGATCGCCGTCGTCGGCGAGTGCAGGCGCATCACGTTGAGCGTGCCGAGCACCGGATACGTCGCCGCGAATGCCGCTGGAATGATTGCGAAATACTTGGCGATGTCGTTGGCGATGGAGAAGGTCGTCAACGAGCCGCGGGTCATCAGCATCTGCTTGCCGATCTCGACAATCGACAGCAGCTTGGTCGGATTTGAGTCCAAATCCACCATGTTGCCGGCTTCCTTGGCCGCTTGCGTGCCGGAATTCATCGCCACCGCCACGTCCGCCTGGGCCAACGCCGGCGCGTCGTTGGTGCCGTCGCCCGTCATCGCCACCAAGTGGCCCTTGGCTTGCCACTCGCGGATCATCGCCAGCTTGGCTTCCGGCGTCGCTTCCGCCAGGAAATCGTCGACGCCCGCTTCCGCCGCGATCGCCGCCGCCGTCAGCGGATTGTCGCCGGTAATCATCACCGTGCGGATGCCAATGCGGCGCATCTCGGCGAAGCGCTCGCGGATGCCGCCTTTGACGATGTCCTTCAGGCACACCACGCCGAGCACCCGCGCGCCCTCCACCACCACCAGCGGCGTCGCGCCTTGCCGGGCAATCTGGTCCACGGCCTCGCGCACGCCCGCCGGGATCGTCCCGCCGCGCTCCGTCACGAATTTCGCCACGGAATCCGTCGCGCCCTTGCGCACTTCCCGGCCCTGGATGTCCAGCCCGCTCATGCGGGTCTGCGCCGTGAACGGCACGATTGTCGCTCCGAGCGTCGCTGGATCCAGGGCTTTGAGCTGAAACTTCTGCTCCGCCAACAGCACGATGCTGCGCCCTTCCGGCGTCTCGTCCGCGAGCGAAGACAGCATCGCCAGTTCGGCCAGCTCCTTTTCCGCCACGCCCGGCGCCGGCACAAACAGCGTCGCTTGGCGGTTGCCGAGCGTAATCGTGCCGGTCTTGTCCAGCAGCAGCACGTCGACGTCGCCCGCCGCTTCCACCGCGCGCCCCGACGTGGCGATGACGTTGGCCTGGATCATCCGGTCCATGCCGGCAATGCCGATCGCCGCCAGTAGCCCGCCGATCGTGGTGGGAATCAGGCAGACGAGCAGCGCGACAAGCACGGTCAGGCTGACGGGCTGGCCCAAATGCGTAGCGTTCACGGCATATTGCGAAAACGGCAGCAGCGTCGCGGTCGCCAGCAGGAACACGATGGTCAGCCCGGCGAGCAGGATGTCCAGCGCGATCTCGTTGGGCGTCTTCTGGCGCTTGGCGCCTTCAACCATGGCGATCATGCGGTCGAGGAACGTCTCGCCCGGGTTGGCCGTCACGCGCACAACGATCCAGTCCGAGAGCACGCGCGTGCCACCGGTGACCGCGCTGCGATCGCCGCCGCTCTCGCGGATGACGGGCGCGCTCTCGCCGGTGATGGCGCTCTCGTCGACCGAGGCCACGCCTTGCACGATCTCGCCGTCGGCCGGCAGCAGCTCGCCGGCTTCCACGAGGACAAAGTCGCCCTTGCGCAGTTGCGCCGAGACGATCTGCTCGGACTTGGCGTGGCGATCGGCGCTGGCGAGCTTCTTCGCCATCACGTCCTTGCGCGCCGCCCGCAGCGTGTCCGCCTGTGCCTTGCCGCGCCCTTCCGCCATCGCCTCGGCAAAGTTGGCAAAATAAACGGTGAACCACAGCCACAGGCTGACCGCGAGGATGAACCCAGGCGAGGCGTCACCCTTACCGGTGACCAGCGCGTGGATCCACAGGGCCGTGGTGAAAGCGCTGCCGACGGCAACCACGAACATCACTGGATTCTTCAGCAGCCGCCGCGGGTTGAACGCGAGCAGCGCCTGAACCAGCGCGCGGTTGACGATCTTGGCCTCAAACAGCGGTCGCGCGCTGATTTCCTGACGCGAATGGGAATGTGCAGTTGCAGGCATCGGGTCTCCAGTTCAGCGCAAAGCCAGGTGTTCGACGATGGGACCCAAGGCAAGCGCGGGAATGAAAGTCAGCGCGCCGACGAGGATGATCGTCCCCGCGACAAGCGCGATGAACAGCGGTGTATGGGTCGGCAATGTGCCGGCGCCAGGCGGCACGGTCTTCTTCTTGGCCAGCGATCCGGCAAGCGCCAGGACCGGCACGATGACCCAATAGCGGCCGATGAGCATGCAGATGCCGATCGCTGTCGTGTAGAACATGCCGTTGACGGTCAGGCCGCCGAACGCGGAGCCGTTGTTGTTGGAGCCGGACGAAAAGGCGTAGAGGATCTCCGAGAAGCCGTGCGCGCCGGGATTGCCAAGCGGCCCCGTGCCGGCGGGAATCGAGCAGGCGATCGCCGTGCCGATCAGCACCGCGGCGGACGGCAAGAGGATGACCAGCGAGGCCATTTTCATCTCGAACGCTTCGATCTTCTTGCCCAAGTATTCCGGCGTGCGGCCGACCATCAAGCCGGCGACGAACACCGCGATGAAGGCGTAGACAAGCATGCCGTAGAGGCCCGATCCGGTGCCGCCGAAGATGATTTCTCCCAATTGCATCAGCCACATCGGGCCCAAGCCGCCCAGCGGCATGAAGCTGTCGTGCATGGCGTTGACCGAGCCGTTGGACGCGGCCGTCGTGGTGACCGCCCAGATCGCGCTGGAAGTGGGGCCAAACCGCAGCTCCTTGCCTTCCCAATTGCCCATCGTGCCGTCAACGCCGAGCGCCGTGAGTGCCGGATTGGCCTGGTTCTCACTGGCCACGGTCAGCGCCAACAGCGGCACGAAGATGAGCAGCATCGCCACGAGCAGCGCCACGCCCTGTTTCTGCGCGCCGACCATGCGGCCAAACGTGAAGCACAGCGCCGCGGGGATGAGGATGATGGAGACAACCTCCAGCAGGTTTGCGAAAGCGTTGGGGTTTTCAAACGGATGCGCGGAGTTGACGTTGAAAAAACCGCCGCCGTTGGTGCCGAGCTGCTTGATCGCCACCTGCGACGCCGCCGGACCGAGCGCGATCACTTGCTCCACGATGCTCTTGCCATCGGCGCCAGTCGTCGGCTCCAGCAGCGGCACGGTCACCGAAGCCAGAAACGTCTGCACCACGCCTTGCGACACCAGCAGCAGCGCCAGGATGAAGGAGAGCGGCAGCAGGATGTGCAGCGTTGTGCGCGTCAAATCGACCCAAAAATTGCCGAGATCCGTGGTCAGGCGCCCGGTCAGGCCGCGAATCAGCGCGACGAGCACGGCCATGCCGGTCGCCGCCGAGACAAAGTTCTGCGTCGTCAGCGCGAGCATCTGGGTCAAATGCGACAGCGTGGTCTCGCCGCCGTACGCCTGCCAATTCGTGTTGCTGGCGAAGCTGACGGCTGTGTTCCACGACACCTCCGGCGGCACGTTGCCCAGCCCCGCCGGATTCAGCGGCAGCCAGAGCTGGACGCGCTGCAGGACGTGCACGACGATCAACCCGAGCAGGTTGAAGACCAGCACCGCGCCGGCGTACTGCTTCCAGTTCATCTGCGCGCCGGCCTGGACGCCGCAGACTTTGTAGATCAGGCGTTCGATCGGCCCAAAAATGCGGTCGGCCCACTTGGACTGACCGGTGTAGACGCGCGCCATGTAGGCGCCGAGCGGCCAAGCAAGTCCAATGACCAGCAGCAGGAACACTGCGCACTCGAGGATTGCGGAAGTCATGACAAACGCTCCGGAAAGAGGAGAGCGAAAACGAGATAGCCGAGCAGCAGGACTGCCAAGCCGGCGCCGATGTCGAGCATCATGATTACACCTTTTCGCAGAGGCGAACGAAGGCCCAAGTCAGGAGAGCGAAAGCTCCGGTGATGGCAAGGAAAAGCAGGTCCACGGGATCCTCCAAATGCGTCTCCTAGGATAGGACGGGCTCTATCGTCGTGCTGTCAAGACAAGGGCTGTCGGCATTAGGAAATCATCAAGAATGCCGCACCTCGCCTTGCACGATCAGTCGCCCGAGGCGTCGATTGGCGTGGCGTCGCCGCTGGCGTCGGTTTGGCTGGCGGCGGCGCACGCAGAACCGTTGCAGTGCGGGTCGCTGCTTGAGCTGAGTGTCGCCGGGCAGCAGTAGTTTTCCACGCACGGTAGCGGTTGCTGGCAGGTCAGGCCGGCGTTGCACTCGCTCTCGTTCGCAGGCACGTTCGGGTTGCACCGCTCGCCTTCGTTGCCGCCAGCGCAGGCGGACAGGAGAACGAGCACGCTCGCCGCAAGCAGGCGCGACAGAACAGACAGGTTTGAAAAATTGGAGAACTTCATGATGTTTCCTCGGTGGTTGGCGTTGCGCTCAGAACCGCGTCAAGACAGCGGCGATGAGGCGCGTGTCGGTGGGGACCAAATCGGCCTGCCAGCCGGCGGGCGTCGGCGTGGTCACGTAGCCGTCAGGTGAGGTGACACCGCCGTGGCCGGCGAAATACGGGACGCTGGCCGAGCGGCGGCTGAACTCGAGGTCGAACGTGATTTGTTCAGTCGGCATGTACTGAACGCCGGCGGCGACGTCCCACGCGTCAAAGCTCGTGCCCGAGTTCATGTCAAACGGCGACGTGGCCGGGCTGTAGCTGACGCCCTGGGTGCTGAGCGGCTGCGCGAAAGGCGAGGCCTGACCGGTCGGGGCGAGCACCAGGTAGCGGCCCGGATTGTGCATCTGGCCGCCGCCGACGGTGAACGCAAACTTGTCCTCCGCGAACCAGATGCGGTTGTACGCCATCCACGACAGGAAGTTCTGGGTGCACGGCGTCGCCGTGGTGCAGTGGCCTTCCGTGCCGGTGCCGCCAAAGCCCACAACGCCGTCGCCGGACTCAAAGCCGATGTCGCCCGTGAAGGAGAAGGCCATCTTGGAGATGATGCGGCTGGTCGGGTTGTTGTAGTACCGCACCATCAAGCTGTTGTCGCTGTGAAAGCGCATCCGTCCCGGATTGTTGGCCGTGTCCCAGCCGACGTAGTCGTTGGACAGCATGGACACCGACTCCACCGGCCGGTACAGGAACTGGCCGCCAAAGCCTGGAAGTTCATTGAACTTGCCGTAGGTCTGCCAGCCATTGATGATCCACGCCTCGATCTTCAACTTGTCCGTGGGGAACATTTGGATGCGCATGCCATTGAAGAACCACGGCGTGTTGTCCGAGGTGTACGACGGCAGGTACATCCAGTTTTCGAAGTTGTCGTACGAAAACAGACCGACGTAGGACATGAAAATCCCCGCGTCGATGTTGATGCCGTGCATGACGTCGAGGTGCACGCCGCCATACGCTTCGCTCACGTAGCGCAGGGCCGTCATGAAATCAAACTGGCCTTTCATGGCGCTGCCGTCGTTGCGCGGCACAACGGTCGCGCGTTCGCCAAATTGGGTCATCAGGCGGCCGCGGGCCGTTCCGGAGTGGAAATCGCCACCAAACCCCAGGAATTGCAAGGCCAATTCGTTGTCGCGCGACAAAGTGGTCGAGCCGACGACCGAGTGATCGATTGGCCGGTTGGTCGACGTCGTGTAGTTCACGTCGAGCAGGAAGCTGCCGGTGAAGTACTTGCTGTCGAGCAACGCCGTTTTCTGGCGGTTGTTGCCGTTCAGCCAAGTAAAG
>CAIYWC010000129.1 GCA_903929795.1 uncultured Myxococcales bacterium
CGGCCATGCGGCTCATCGGTATTCCTGGCGAACACAAACACGTTCCGTGCGCGACCTGCCACCACGGCTGGGACGTGAATTACCTCGTGAACGACCTCGGGCGACACCGCCTGCGCGCCGCGGGCTTTGCCGCCATCGCGTTCGACGACGGAGCGATTTTGGTGAACTGGTGCCCGCAATGCGGCGTGCCGAAGATGGCGCGCGTACAGGACGTGCAGGTCGCCGCGTAGGTCGCCGGGAGAGACGACAAGCCCGCTGAGCACCGTCCACGTGGACAGTGCCCGCCGGACTCGCCGTCTTCTTACGATTCAGGTTGTTGTGCTGCAAGGTGCCGACTCGACAACTGCTGATGCGATCTTGATTTTCGAATGTCGTATCAGTAGTGATAACGTGAATGGAATTTTCTGACCGCCGACGGACGCAACGCGGCAATCCGGGAGACCGGTCTTTGCCGCGTCCCTGCAGTCTCGCGGTTGACGGTCGCGCCAGCACCGCAGCGCCAAGCACTTGGTCGCGTCCATTCTGACGTCGGAAAAAACCGTCCGTCGCGGCGTTCGCAGGTCCACGCGGCGCCCCTTTCCGCGTGCGTCAGCGTCTACGCGGCGTCGCCCCAAAGCGTCGAGGGCGCGGTTCGGTGACGGCGCGGTCTTGCTGAGCTGGTGTCCGAACTGAGACTTGCCAGCGGCTGGTCCGGTGCCCGCCACGACGGCGATGCAGGACGTGCCCGCAGCCGCGTGAGCAGAAGACGGCGGGTTGGCTGTGCTGCGTCCGCGAGGCGCCGTGCGGTTGGCTGGGCCTTTTCTTCTGACGAATTCATGGCTTCGGACTTCACGTACGAATGGTGCGACGACTACACCATCGCGTTCGTCTGGTGCCCGCTGTGCGAAGTGCCGACGGCGGCACAGGTCCGGCGGCAGCTGCCGATGACGGCGTAGCCACGTTTCCGCCGGGAGCGTAATCGGTTCCGCGCTGGCCCCGTGATGCGGCCGGACCGCGACCGTCGGAAACCATCGGCTCCGACAGCTTCAACGTGTTGTACGTGAACGCAAACTCACGGCGTCTTGCCATTGCGCAGGCTGAGGACGTAGGGCTGGCAGTCCACCGCCGGTCCGACTGTCCTGTAGACGTGAATGTAGAAATCCGCTGAATTGTCCGTACAGATGTTCATGCCCGGCAGGCCGCTCCCGTTGCCAATGCAGTTGCATTCGCCGCCCATCTCCGGCACCGGCGAGACCGAGGTGATGCCGCCAGGTGACGGGTTCTTCAACGCGCCTGGTCCGGACGGTACGCTGCCGTAGAAGTCAGTGGCCCAGGAGTGGTCGGTGACACCGGTGCAGAGCAGCGACGCAGAGGCGCATGACCCACGGTAGACGTCAAAAACGAATGCATCTTGCGGATTGGTGATGAAGAAGGCTTGGAAGTTGAAGCGGTCGCAGTCGCCCGTCTTGTCGGTGTCCGCGGTGTCAGTCGCGTGTACGTGATACCACGCGCCATTGCCGGCCTGCGGGTCGGTACCGACAGCTTCCTTGGGCGCCGCGAACTCGGCGATGGAGCCCAAATCCACTGCAGCACTGCATTTGTCGCCCGCACCTCCTGGCGCTGGCAGAATCGCGCACTCGCATCCGTCCGACGTCTTGCCGTTCAGGTCCAGGAAGCCCGCCGGGCAAAGGCCGCTGGAACACTTGCCGCCTGCACAGGTCGCGCCTGCGCCACAGCTCGCAGTGCCGTTTTCGTCGGTCGAGCCGTTGCAGTTGTCGTCGAGGCCGTTGCACGTGTCGCTGACCCCGGGCCGGATCAGCGGATTCGTGTCGTTGCAATCTCCCGCGGCTGTCGCACTGAGCGTCAGCAGGGCGGCACAGAGGCACTCGGGCTGCGCGCCGGTGGCGCCAAAGCCGTCGTGGTCGTTGTCCGCGTAGTATGGGATGCAGCCGAGCGTCGATATCGGGTCGACGACGCCATCGCAGTCGTTGTCGATCCCGTCGCAGATCTCCTTGTTGCCTGGGTACGTCTTGGCACCGCTCACCGGGTTGTCGTCGCAGTCCGTCGCCAACGGGGACCAGCCCGCGCTCGGAGCACACGAGCATCGCGCCCAGTTCATGATGCCGAAGCCGTCGCCATCGACGTCGCGATAGAGCGGGCTGCAGCCCTTTGAGCCGTCCGGGTCCGTGATGCCATCGCAGTCGTTGTCGATGCCATCGCAGATCTCGGCTACTTGCGGGTGGATCGTCGCGTTGGTGTCGCTGCAATCGCCAGCGAGGTACACGCGTCCGGCCGCGGGCGCTGCGCAGGTGCACGTGAGCGTTTTGGGGTCACCGTAGTGGTCGCCGTCGTTGTCCAGATACGAATTGATGCATCCGTCCGCACCCGCAGGGTCGGTCGCGCCGTCGCAGTCGTCATCCAGGCCATTGCAGACTTCGGTCTGGCCGGGGTGGATAAACGCGTTGCCATCGTTGCAGTCGACGTTAGCGCTGGCGGTTGTGGTGTACCCGTCTCCGTCCGAATCGCCCGTCGCGGAAGTTGCCACGCACACACCGTTTGCACAGCCGCCCGTCGTCGCGCAGGTTTTGCCTGCGATGAGCGCGGTACCTTCGGCGTTGCAAACCTCCAAGACGGCACCACTGCAGGACTTGACTCCCGTCTTGCAAGTAATCGCTTGGCAAGTGCCACCATCGCACGTGGTGCCACTTGCGCATTTCGGCTGCGCGGTCATTTGCGTGCCCGTAGCGTTGCAGAGATAGACGGACGGCCCCACGCACGAGAGCGCGTTCGGCGTGCAGACTTTCGTTTCGCAAGTGCCGAGAACGCACGCCTTGCCAATGGCCGCGCAGTCCGTGCCGCCATTGCTTACGATTCCCGAGCCGTCCAACTTGCAGACCGTCGCCACCGAGTCGACGCACGTGGGCGTGTTGGGGAGGCAGATCGCGGCCTCGCAGACACCCGCGACGCAGCCTTTGCCGGGTCCACACGCGACGGTGGGTAAGTAGCCCGTACCCGTGGGGTCGCAAATCTTCGTGCCAGCGCCGTCACAAGCGCTCGTGTTCGGCGTGCAAAACAAGGCTTTGCAGGCGCCGGCGACACACGTGTCCCCGCCATCGCTGCAATCAATGGCCCCCGGGTTGAGCGCTGTCCCCGCGGCGTTGCACTTGCCGGCGACTGAGCCGATACAGCTTGGTAGTCCCGGTGAGCACGCCATGACCTTGCAGGCGCCGCTCTCGCACACAGAATTGGCGTCGCAAGCCTGCACCAACGATGACGTAGCGCCCGACGCCGAGCATTTCTTCACCTCGTTGCTGTCGCAGAACAAAGCGTTCGCGGCGCAAACAACGGGCGCACACGCACCGCTGTCGCAGGTGAGTCCGGTCGCGCTGCAGTCGGTCCCGTTCGTGAAATCGCTGCCCACTCCGTTGCATTGCTCGACCACAAAGCCGTCGCAAAACGCCGTGTTGGGCGCACAGACGTTGGCCACGCACGCCCCGCCCGCGCAATGGCTCGCCGCGTCGCACGTCTGCGTGACATCCCAGGCCATGCCGTTGGCGCTGCAGACCATGACGTCGTTGCCCGCACAGGTCACATCGTTCGCCAGGCAGATCGGCTTGGCGCAGCCCCCGTCGACGCATACCAGGCCGGTCGGTGTGCAGTCTTCCCAAAGCACCAGCGCACTGCCGACGGCGTTGCAGTTTGCGACTTGTGTACCGACGCACGCGGGCGTGTTGGGCTGGCACACTTGCGGCAAGCAGGAGCCGCTGCTGCAGTAGGTGCCCTCGGTGCAGACGCCAGCGTTGTAGGCGATCGTGCCGTCGGCCGAGCACGCCTTGGCCAATTGTCCATCGCAAAACAGCGCGCTGGGTGTGCAGACCATCGGGACGCAGGCGTCGGCCACGCAAGCCGCGCCCTGGCCAGCACAATCGACCTTACCAAGCACGCTCAGCCCGCTTGCGCTGCACGTCAAAAGCGCGCCACCGTCGCAATGGGTACCTGGCTGGCACGTCCACGGTGAACAGCTCGCGCCCCCTTCGCTCTGGAGGCAGGTCGTTTGTCCACCACACGGACTGGACTTCGCGAAACCGGAGCCGGCGTCGTTGCAAATCGCCAGCGCGTTGCCCTGACACTGCACCTGTTGCGCCTTGCACACGTCCGGAACGCACGCGCCTGTGCCGCTGACACCGCCGTCGCCGCAATGGTAGATCTCTGGACAGTCGAAGTCCGTCACGCAGTCCGCGCACACGCCCTTGGCCTTGTCGCACACCAAGCCGAGCGGTTTGCAGTCCTTGTCAGAGCTGCATGCCGTAAACGCCTTGCATTTGCCGCCATCACACGTCTCGCCGGGCTTGCAGTCGCTGGCGGCGCCGCACTCAGCGCACTTGCCGAGGATCGGATCGCAAATCAGGTTGCCCGGGCACTGGTTCGTGGACTTGCAGATGAGGACAAGCTCGCATTTGCCGCCTTTGCAGGTCTGGTTGGCGCCGCAGTCCGCAGTCGTGGCGCACTCGATGCACTGCTGGGTCGCCGTCGCACAAACGGGCAAGGACAAGCCTTGTGGGGAGGTGGCGCCCGCGCAGTCAGCGTCAAGTGCGCATGTCTTCACGACCGTGCAGGACTTTTCGACGCAGACATTGCCGACCGGACATTGCCAGTTCACCACGCATTGTGCGCACTTCTGGGTCCAAGGGTCGCAGACGGTGCCGTTTGCACAGCTCGCGTCACTCGTGCACGACACCGCAGCCACATCGGTCACGAGCGCATCGAGACCTATGTCAGGCGGGACGTCGACCTCATCGCCGGGTGAGATTGTGCCGTCCCCAGAGTCGTCAGCATCGATCGCGACAGTGTCCGTCGCCGAGGGCGAGTCATCGAGCAGGTCAGAGAGCTGAGCGGTGGCATCCGCGTCTTCCGGTCCAAGTACGACTTGGATTGGCGTGTCGGTGTTCGCCCCGCAGCCTTGCGCGAAGAGGATGAGCAAGACGACTGCGAAGCCCGTCGGGAGATGGAACGGCCGCTGATCCGGCAGTCGGCCGGCGAATAGGAACCATCTTCCTCGAAGTACCGTCATGGTCGAATCACCCGGAACTGGCTCGCAGTTCGCTTCGCGTGCACATGCGTGGAAAACGCCGAGCTCTCAGTGAGTCGGTGCGCAGCAGGTCCGCAAGGAAGAAAGCGGTGTAACCTGCGTCAGATCCAGCGTCAAGCAAGTCATCGGGAGTGGAGTCTGCGGCGCAAAATCCCCCGCGCTTCCGGGCGGCGCAACAACTACTGCGGCTCAAACGGCCGTTCGTTTTGGGCCGAAACCGGTTGCCCGATCCCGGCCCCGACGCCCTGCTGATACGATGAAGTCCGAGACCTTCCCGCTGCTGATCGTCCGATCCCGCCTCCCTTGCTTCGGGTCGCCCACCGCCGGCCGTGAGCGCGGGGTCGTCGACCGGCATGGGCGTGAGAGTCACTCGATTGCGCCACCGTCTTGGATCGTGGTAGTGGACCGTTCACACCGGCGACGGCCAGACTGGAGCGAACCATGGCAACTGCGAATCAATCTGCTCGAACGGCGTGCCTGGTTGGCCTCTTGGCCGCACTCGCTGCACTTACAGCCTGCGGCGGTGAAGGAGCGATTCAGGGCACTTCGGGAACTCCTGACGATGCAGCGGGGACCGATGCCGTCCTTCTCGACGACTCTGAAGTAGAGGTCGACGTGGTTGCAGGACCGGATGTTGCCGCGACTGGCGATGGCGTGGCTGGCGATACGGTTGCTGGCGATGCTGTGCTTACCGACGCGCTTCTCGACGGAATGAAGGGCGCGGACGCGCTTGAGGACGCGCTACTCGACGTGCCGGAGGACGCGGCGGTTGAGGTCGCGCAAGAGGTGATGCCCGCCGACACAACGGACGCGGGAACGCCGCAGGATGCAGTCGTTGGCCCGGCGAAATGCCAATCGGACAAGGACTGCAGTGGTGCCGGTCAGGTCTGCGATCCCCTGAAGAAGGTCTGCGTGGCCTGCCTGACCGATTTGAATTGCGCCGCCAACCAGCATTGCGTCGCCTACATCTGTGAGTCTGCGACCGCGTGCGTCAACTCGTTAAGTTGTGTCGGCGTCATGAACGCCGATGGCTCCGCGCAGCCAATCTGCGACCAGACGGCCGGCACATGCACGGCGTGCCTGGCGAGCGACGACTGCCCGGCGAACAGCGACTGCAGCGCCAAGAAATGCGTGCCGTTCAAGCCCTGCCAGAATTCGAACGACTGCGGTGTCGATCAGGTCTGTGACCCGATGAGCAACCGCTGCACCCAATGCCTGACCACCAGCGACTGCGGTGCGAACACCCTCTGCGAAGCGGGAACCTGCAAGCCTTTCGTGGCATGCGTCAGCGACAAGCAATGCACGCCATTGGGCATGCTGTGTGACACGAGCAAAGGCAAGTGCGGGCAATGTCTTCAGAACAAGGATTGCCCCAGCGTGTACAACTGCCAGAAAGTCGGCGTGTCGGGCACCGGCGAGTGCGTGCTGGACGCGTGCATCGCGGGACAGGGTGCGTGCGTCGGCGGGCAAAAGGTCTTTTGCGACGCCTCAGGTGACAGCTTCGGCAGCCCAGAGGCGTGCCCGGAAAAGACGACGTGCGTGGCACCGGGTGGCCAGCCGGCCTGCAAGCCCTGGTTGTGTCAACCGGGCGTGAACTGCGACACCGACAAGCTGGTCCATTGCAGCGACGACGGGCTGACCGTAATCGACACCACCGACTGCGCCGTCAGTGCTCAGAAATGTTCCTCTGGCACGTGCAAACCGGCGCTGTGCAAGCCAGCGACGCTCTACTGTGATGCTGCGACGCTCAAGACCTGCAGCCCCGACGGCTTCAGCGTCGTGGCGGCACAACCTTGCGGCGCCGGCACCTACTGTGGCTTGGGCAAACTCGGCGACGCGGGCTGCCAACCCATCGTCTGCGAGCCGGGCAAGGCGCTTTGCGACGGCACCAAGCCCGCGACCTGCAACGCCGACGGCAGCGCCCTGATTGATGGCGCCGCGGATTGCCAGTCGCTCGGCAAGTGGTGCGTCGGCGGCGCCTGTGTCGCATCGTGCCAAAGCGGCGCACCACCCTCGTCCTGGTACATGGACAGCGATGGCGACGGCTACGGCGTGCTTGGCTCGTCCGTCGCCGCCTGCCAGCCGAATGGCCTCTACACCAGCCTGACGCCAACCGATTGCGACGACGCGAATGCGGCGGTTCACCCGGGACAAACTGAAACGTGCGGCGACAGCATCGACAACGACTGTAACGGCAAGACTGCGCCGATAGCCGACCTCGACGACGCCCTGGACGCCGCCGCGTAGGCGCCGCCACGAGTGAAGCGAGCGCGTGTGGACCGGTAGGCGGCCGCGGGCGCACGGGTGCGTCTGAG
>CAIYWC010000130.1 GCA_903929795.1 uncultured Myxococcales bacterium
GGCCACATCCACTTGCTGTACTTCCCGTCCACAGGGACCGGCTCCGCAGCTGTGCCGCCCCAGCGTAAACCGGACAAACCGTTAGCGATCATAAACCAATCGGTTGCCCGGTCAAGCCCGGTTTTGGCCTGCGCGGCCGGCGCCAAAGGGGACTTTCCCCTTTGGAAACCCGCGGGGGTTTGGCTCACGCTGTCGCGACTTCCGCAGTCTGCGCACGTAGTTCCGCTCTGCGCTGGCGTGCGACCTCCAGTTTGCGGTCTCGCTCGGCGAAAATGGCTTGGGCGCGGCCCCCCCAGCACGTCGTTGGGCGTCACGTAGCCGATGGCGCTGTGCAGCCGCACGCCGTTGTAGTGCGCCACATGCCGCTCCACGACCGCGCGCGCCTGCTCGGGCGTGGACGGCGCGGCCGGGCGAATCGCCTCTGATTTGATGGTCTTGTGCCAGCGTTCAATCTTGCCGTTGGACTGCGGATAGTAGGGAGAGGTCCGCACGTGCGTCATCCCACACAGCCGAATGAACTCCTTGAAATCCTTGGCGACAAACTGCGGGCCGTTGTCCGAGATCACCCGCGGCTTTGCTTCCGGATGCCGCTCGCGCGCGCGCTGGAGGATGCACTCGACGTCGGATTCCGTCATGCGTTCGCGCAGTTCCCAGTGGACAATCGCCCGGCTCGCTCCGTCCAGCACCGAGCACAGGTAGAAAAACGTCCCGGCCAAATTCAAGTACGCCACGTCAATATGCCAATGTTCATGCGGCTTTGTCGGTTGCACAAAGCCCGTGCCCTTTTTCGTCGGCCCCTTGTTCCACCGCGCCAGCAGGCCCGCGCGCGTCAGCACCCGCCAGGTCGTGGTCGGACTGACCGCCACCACGTCCCGATCCAGCATCATGAACGTCAGCCGCCGATAGCCTTCCAGCGGAAATTGCTGCTGAAAATCGATGATCCGTCGACGTTCCTCCGGCGTAATCCAGTGGTCGCGCGGAATCAGCGCGTTGTGCTCATTGGCCTTGCCGTAGCGCTTTTGCCAGTCGTAGAACTTGCCACGGGCAATGCCCAGCCACCGCACGAGACGTTGGCTGGGCACGCCGGTTCGCTCTCCAAAATCACGCACGAAGTCAACTACTTGATCGCGCGTATCGTGTGGGACCCAAGCGCCCTTCAGGTCTCGCCAAGTGTTTTTTTTAGCTCGGCATGCTCCTGCGCGACCCAGGCGATGACCTCGTCTTTCTTGGCAAGTTTAGCCTGCAGAATCGCAATCTTCGCCTCGAGCTCGCGCTCCCGGCTCGACACATGCTGCGGCGCCGCAAACGCCGCGTGAGCGTGCTCCTGGAACTGCCGCACCCAATCGTACATCTGGCTGGGCTGAAGGTCGTTTTCGTTGCAAATCTGCGAGATTGGCACCTTCTCGATCAGGTGCTTCTTGACCAGCGCGGCCTTCTGCTCGGCGCTGAACTGACGACGGGGACGACGCGACATCGGAACCTCCTGACCGTGTGAGTACCACGGCGGTGAGGTCTGTCACGATTCGGCTGGGGCAAGACACAGCCTCGGAACGGCCGAATCGCCGCTTCAAGACGAGTTTGCCGCTTCACAGGCGGCATTAGGCCGCAAAAACAGCGACGGCGGCACCAGGACGGCA
>CAIYWC010000131.1 GCA_903929795.1 uncultured Myxococcales bacterium
ACTCCGCGCGCATCGCCTTCGACTCGATCCATCCACGCGCCTTCAAGGTATCGTCCTGCATATCGCCTCCGGGGACTCGCCCTGGAGGATTTTGTAGCAGAATTCATAAAGTGCGAGAATTGTGCGGGATCCGTAGCCTCTTGAGGGCGGGCCCTCCACTTATCCATGCGCCAGCGCGCGCGCCAAGCCCCGCGCCCCGCTCACCCGACCGCGCACGCGCCGGTGCGTGGCCAAGTCCGACGACTGCGTGTAGAATCCCGCGCGCTGCGGCACGCTCTGCCGCCCGGGATTGCCATGGACTTCGCGCTCAATGAAACGCAGCAGATGATTCTGGACACCGCGCGGCGGTTCGCCAAAGACGAGCTGACGCCGATTGCCCACCAGACCGACAAGGCCGGCCAGTTTCCTGCCAAGCAAATCAAACAGTTGGCAGAGCTGGGCTTTTTGGGCATCGCCGTCGATGAGAAATGGGGCGGCGCCGGCCTGGACCACCTGAGCTATGCCATCGCCATGGAAGAAATCTCCGCGGGCTGCGCGTCCACCGGCGTCATCATGTCGGTGAACAACTCGCTTGTCTGCGACCCCATTGGCAAGTTCGGCAACGACGAGCAAAAGCGCAAGTTCCTCAAACCCTTGGCAGAAGGCAAGATTCTCGGCTGCTTCGCGCTGTCTGAGCCCGGCTCCGGCTCCGACGCCGCCGGCATGCGCTGCACGGCGATCCGCGACGGTGACAGCTACGTATTGAACGGCACCAAGAACTGGATCACCAACGGCAAGGAAGCCGACATCTGCGTTTTGATTGCCCATTCTGACCCGAGCGAGCGTCACAAGGGCATCAGCGCGTTCATCGTCGACCGCCGCGACACGCCGTATGGCATCGGCAAAGTCGAGGACAAGCTGGGCATCAAGGGCAGCTCCACGACAAGCCTTGTGTTCGAGAACGTGCGGATTCCAGTAGCGAATCGCCTGGGCAATGAGGGCGACGGCTTCAAAGTCGCCATGAGCACGCTGGACGGCGGGCGCATCGGCATCGCCGCGCAGGCGCTGGGTATCGCGCGGTCGGCCTTTGACGAGGCGCTGATCTACTCGCGCGAGCGCCAGGCTTTTGGCAAGTATATCGGCGACTTTGGCGCGATTCAGGAGATGCTTGCGGACATGGCGACCGAGATCGACGCAGCGCGGCTGCTGATTTGGCGCTCGGCGATCGCCAAGGACAACAAGGAGAAGTTCGGCAAGCTGTCGGCGATGGCCAAGCTGTACGCGAGCGAGATGGCGGCGCGCGTGTGCACAAAGGCGCTGCAGATCCACGGCGGCTACGGTTACGTCAAAGAATACAATGCGGAACGGCACTTGCGCGACGCGCGAATCACCGAGATCTACGAGGGCACCTCCGAAATCCAGCGGCTGGTGATTGCCCGCGAGACGCTGACGGAACTGGCGCAGGCGGGGGCGTAGCTCATGGAACTTAGCCTGACTAAAGCGGAAACCCGGATCGTGGAGCTGGCGGAGCGGATCGCCACCGATGTGCTGGCCAAGCACGCGGCGGCCGCCGATCACGGCGCATTTCCCGCGCACAACATCGCCGAGCTGGGGCCGACCGGGCTACTGGGCGTAAAGATCCCCGCGGAATTCGGCGGCTTGGCGGGCTCGAACGTGGCGGCGGTTCACGCGATTCGCGCGCTGGCCCGCAGCTGCCCGTCGACGGCGGTGACGGTCGCGGTGACCAACATGGTCGCTGACATGATCCTGCGCTTTGGCGGCCCGGAGCAGCACCAGAAGTTCTTGCCCAAGCTGTGCAGCGGCACCTGGCTGGCGGGCTCGTTTGCGCTGTCGGAGCCGTCTGCGGGATCGGACGCGGCGAGCCTGCGCACGCGCGCGGAGAAAGTCGACGGCGGCTACCGGTTGAACGGCGAAAAGCTATGGATTACCAGCGGCGATGTCGCCGGCGTCATCCTCGTCATGGCCAAGACCGACCCGAGCGCCGGTGCGCGCGGCATCTCGACTTTCCTTGTCGAGCCCGCGATGCCCGGCTTCAGCGTCGGCCGCCACGAGGAGAAGCTGGGCCTGCTCGGCAGCTCCACGGTTTCCTTGGCTTTTTCCGACATGTTTGTCCCCGACGCCAACCGCCTGGGCCCGGAAGGCATCGGCTTCGAGGTGGCGATGGTCGCGCTGGACGGTGGCCGCTGCGGCATCGGCGCGCAGGCCGTGGGCATGGGCGAAGCGGCGCTGAACGCGATCGCGCAGGCCGTTGAGGCCCGCAAGAAGGGCGATCGCGCGCTGGGCACCGATCAGGGCGCGCAGTTTCGCGTGGCGGACGTGGCGACCCGGCTGGACGCGGCGTGGCTGCTGGTGCTGCGTGCGGCGTCTTTGCGCGATGCCGGCAAAAAGATGACGAAAGAGGCGGCGATGGCCAAGGTTTTCGCCACGGAAGCGGGCAACTTCGCCTGCCAGCAAGCCGTGGCGCTGTGCCAGGGCGCGGCGCTCGACCGCCACTCGCCGGCGGCGCGGCTGCTGCGCGACGTGCGCGTGAGCCGGATTTACGAAGGCACCAGCGAAATTCAGCGGTTGGTGATTGCGCGCCATTTGGCGGCGAGCGTCAGCCATGCACGCTGACCGAAATTCGGGATCAGGGGTCCGCGATCCGCGGCGTGGCACCGAACGTGCGCGCTCGTGGTGCCGGTCCGAAATGCAACAGGTCTGACTGACGAACTTTGGGATTCGGTCAGCACGTTGAGGAGGAGTTGCAGATGGCGGAGACGAATCAAGCGCGGCGCGGCCGGGTGCTCGTGGGCAAGATTGGCCTGGACGGGCACGATCGCGGCGCCAAGGTCGTGGCGCGGGCGCTGCGCGACGCCGGTTTTGAGGTCATTTACACCGGGCTGCACCAGACGCCGGACATGCTCGTCAACGCGGCAATTCAGGAAGACGTCGATTTGATTGGTATTTCCATCCTGTCCGGCGCGCACAACACGCTGGTGCCCAAGGTGCTGGCGCTGCTGAAGGCCAAAGATGCCAGCGATATCGCGGTGTTCGTCGGCGGGATCATCCCGGATGCCGACATCGTGACCCTCAAGGCGCTGGGCGTCGCGGACGTGTTTACGCCCGGCGCGTCGCTGGAGTCCATCACCACCGGCGTGCGGGCCATTCTGGCCGAGCGCGGCGTCAATCTGATTGCCGAACAAGTATAGGTTTTCCATGCAGTTTTTGGCCAATGAACAGCAGGCGATGATCCAGAGCGGCGTGCGCAAATTCGCGGAAGGCACGCTGAAGTCGGGCGCGGCGGCGCGCGATGCAGCGGGAACGACGGCGCCGGAAGTGCTCAAACAGCTTGCGGAATTGGGCGTTTTTGGCCTGACGGTTGCGGAAGCCGACGGTGGCTTGGGCCTGGACCGCGTGGCGCTGGCCTTGGCGCTGGAAGAGCTGGCGGCGGCCGACGCTGGCCTGGCGCTGCTGGTGCTGCAGCACGTGGCGCTGTCGATCGGTCACATGCAAGCCGTTGATTTACTTCCTGAACAGCGCGGCTGGCTGACGTACATGGCGGCGGGCAACGCGGTCTGCGTTTGGGCGCACGGCGAGGACGCGCTGCACCGCGATGCCGACACGGTGACGCTGCGAGCGGAGCGCGACGGCGACGGCTGGGTGCTGAACGGCTTGAAACCCAACGTGTTTGGCGCCGGCATCGCGGACGTGGCGATCGTGACGGCGCTGGCGCCCGAGGGCCTGTGCGCGTTTGGCGTGATGTTTTCCGTGCCGGGCGTCACGCGCCAGCAGTCGAGCGAGCCGCTGGGCCTGCGTTCGGCGGGCATCGCGGATCTTGCCTTTGACAACGTGCGGGTGGGCGCGGCGGCGCTGTTTGGCCCGGCAGGTCAGGCGGGCGTGGCGGTCGACAAGGCACTGCAGCTCGCGCGCCTGGGCGTGGCGGCGATCTCGGTGGGCGTGGCGCGGGAAGCGCTGCGGCTGTCCGGGCGATACGCCAATGATCGCGCGCAGTTCGGCAAGCCCATCGCGACTTTCCAGCCGATCCAGTGGCAGGTGGCGAATTCCGCGGTCGAGATCGACGTGGCGCGCCTGCTGCTGCATCGCGCGGCGTGGGCGCTGGATCATGCGAAAAACGCGGATCCGCTGGTGGCGATGGCCCGGCTGACGGCCGCGGAGACGGCGACGCGCGTGACCGACCGCGCGATCCAGCTGCATGGCGGCTACGGCTATACCCGTGAATTCATTGTCGAACGCTTGTTCCGCGACGCCTGGGCGCTCGAAAGCCTGTTCGGCTCGCCGGGCCTGCAGCGCGTCCGGCTGGCACGGTCATTGGCCGCCTGAACCCAGCGCCAGCGGCCGGAAATGCGGCATGTGCGCGCCACAGCAGGGCGGCAGCTCGTCTCGCAAAATCTGCAGCGTCCGCATGGCTTTTTCCAGAAAATCCGTGGAAGCTTCCACAAAAATCCGCCGCGGATGTCCCGCCCACGCTTCCTCGATCCGACGGTCCAGCGCGACCGCCTCCGCCGCGCTCTCGATGCGCAGCGGGTTCGAGTGGTCAAAGCCAACCAGCGGTGTTCGCAGGTGAATCACGGCGTCGTAGCGCGCGAGCTGGTCGGCCGCGGTCGTGCCCACGGCGTCCAGAAAAGACGCCTTGTCGTGCGGCCAATACGCGATCCCGTCCAGCGTGCCGCGGTCGCACAGCGTAATCGCCGGCTCGACCTCGTCGTCGATTGCGCGCTCCAGCTCGCGCTGCACGTAGAAAATCGCCCGCTGCGCCGCCATCCGCCCGGCGTCGCTGGGCGAACGCGGAAAGCCGCCGCCAAACAGCAGGCTGGCCGACTCCGGCAGCACGTGCACATGGCGGCAAAAGTACTTGCGCGCCAGCTCCAGCACCGCGGTCTTGCCCGCGCCCGGACCGCCCGTCAGCACAATGCGCCGCCGCGGGTGGACATTTTGGCAGTGGCAGGGATGGTGGTGACCGTTGCTCATGACCCTCCGATGACCTGGACCGTGCTGCCGGCGAGCCCGGCTTCCACGCGGATTCCGGCGCGGACCTGCTGCTTCAACTCGTCGACATGCGAGATGATTCCGACGCTGCGGCCGCTGTTCTGGAGCGCCATCAGCGTATCGATCGCCAGCTCCAGCGCCTCGTTATCGAGGCTGCCAAAGCCCTCGTCAATAAACAGCGTGTCCAGCTGGATGCCGCCCGCGTGGCGCTGCACGACGTCGGACAGCCCGAGCGCCAGCGCCAGCGACGCCAGGAAACCCTCGCCGCCCGACAGCGAATGCGCCGGCCGCGCGCGCCCCGTGTGCGCATCGCTGACGTCGAGGTCCAGCCCCGCAGCCATCCGCCGGTCGGTCGGGTCCAGCCGCCGCACCAGCGCGTAGCGGTTGCGCGTCATGATCGCCAGCCGCGCCGTCGCCGCCTCCAGCACCTCGTCCAGCAGCGTGGCGAGCACGAACCGCTGGAACGTCAGCCGGCTCGCGGTGCCGCCATTGGCGATCTGCGCCAGCGCGCCGGTCACGCGGAACTCCGCCTCGATGGCGCCCAGGTGCTGCTGCAACTCCATAATCTGTCGCAGGATTTCCCCGGTCCAGTCGCGCCGTTCCTGCAGCGCCTGCGCCTGCCGCAGCGCGCTGTCCACCTGCGCGCGCGCCGCCGCGACGTCCGCCTCCAGCGCCGGCAGATCCGGCGGCTGCAGCGCCGCCACGGCCTCGGTTGCCCGCTGCAGCCGCGCCCGGGCCGCCGTCAGCAGGTCCGCGTGCTGGGCGATGCGCGTCCGCAGCGCCTCGAGCGCCGGCGCCGCAAGCCGCGCCGCCAGGAACGCCACCTCATCCGCCAAGCCGGTCTGCGCCAACGCGGCGGTCCAGGCCAGCTCCGCCGCCGCCGCCGTGTCCGCCGCCGAGCCCAGCACCGCACGCTGGCTCGCCACCCGCTCCGCCGCAACCGCCAGCGCCGTGCGCGCCCGCCCATCCGCGTCCTGCGCATGCTGCAGCGCGCGTTCCAGCGCATCCGCGCGCGCCTGGGCCGCCGCGAGCGCCGCCGTCACCGCGCCGGGCGGCCGCAGCGCCTCGGGCACCTGCTTGCGCAGCTCCGCCAGCTTGCCATCTTCGCTGGCCGCCTGCTCCGACGCCTCGCTCGCCAGCGGTCGCAGTACTTCCAGATCTGCCTGTAAATTCTCGGCTTTTGTCGCACTTGCCTGCGCCGCCTCACGCGTCGTCGTCCACGCCGCGCGGGCCGCTTCCGCTTGCGCCACCGCCGCGCGCGCCTCCGCAACGTCGCCGCCGGTCGCCTCCGCCGCCAGCCGCGCCTCGGCCGCCGCCAGCGTCGCCGCCTGCACCGCTATCGCCTGCTCCGCCGCCGCCTGCGCTTGCTGCGCCCGCTGCCGTCCCGCCTCGGCCGTCTCCAGCGCCTGACGCGCCGCCGTCAGCTGCCCATCCGACGGCACCGGCTGCTGCGCCATTGCCCGCTGCGGGTGCGCCGCGCTGCCGCAAACCGGACACGGCTCGCCGTCGTGCAGGTGCCGCGCCAGCACGGCCGCCTGACCCTCGCGCCACTGGCGATCCAGGCCTTGCAACTCGTCGCGCGCCGCCAGCCAAGTCGCCTGCGCCTCCGCCTGCTGCTGAATCGCGTGCTGCGCCTGCGTCTGCGTCTCCGCGCGCTGGGCGTGCAGCCGCTGAACCTCCGCCCGCACGACCGCCACGCGCAGCGCCTGCTGCAGCCGCAACTGGGCCGCCTCCAAGCTCGTCGCCAACGGCGCCAGCGTGTCGACCTGGGCCACCGCGTCAGCCTGCTGCTGCCGCGCCGCCTGCAGCGCGGTGTCCGCCGCGCGCAGCCGCTCCTGCTGCGCCTGCGCCCGTTGCCGCGCCGCGTGCGCCACCGCCGACGCCAGATGCAGCTGCGCCACCCGATCGGCCTGAGCGCGCAGCTCCAGCACCGCCGTCTGTGCCGCCGCCCGCTCCGTCTGCCGCGCCGTCTGCGCCGCCAGCCCCTGCTCTGCCGCCAGCGCCTGGGCCGCCGCCTGCTGCTGGTGCGCGGCCGCCGCCGTCGCCGCTTCCTGTGCCGTCGCCAGCGCCGACCGCGCCTGGGTCCGCGCCACGTGCGCCGGGATCGCCCGATCCGCCTGCACGCCGGCCTGCAGCTGCGCTTGCTCGCGCGCATGGGCCTCCGCGCGCTGCTCCAGCCCGGCCAGCTGAACCTGCGCCGCCGCGAGTTCGGCAAACTGCGCCGCCTCCGCGCGCCCCGCCGCCAGCCGCGCCGCCGCCCGGGTCTCCAGCGCCTGGGCCGCCGCCTGCGCCGTCGCCAGCTCCGCCAGTTGCGCCGTCCACGCCGCCGCGCGGTCCACCAACTGCGCGACCGATCCCGCGTCCGCCGACTTCAGCAGCACCTCCTGGCCCGCGCGCGCCTCCTTGCCCTTGGCCTCCAGCGCCGCCGCGCGCGCCTTCAGCTCGTCCTGCACGCGCTGGTAAATCGCCGTGCCAAACAGCGTCTTCAGGATCGCCTCGCGATCCGCCGTCCCGGCGCTCAGCAGCTGGCGAAACTGGCCCTGCGGCAACACGACAACCTGGCGAAATTGCTGGGCATCAAAGCCCATCAGGCGCTGGATTTGCGCCGTCACCGCGTCAAAACCCGTCGCGAGCAGCTGCTTGGCGCCGGCGACCCACTCGAACAGCTCGGCCTTGTTGGGCTCGCTCGTCACGCCCGTGCCGCGCTTGGCCGGCCGATCCTGCTGCGGGCTGCGCGTCACCTGAAAATGCCGCGTGCCCAGCGCGAACGCCAGCGTCACCTCGGTCGGCAGGTCCGGCGCGGCGTGGTGGCTGCGCAGCTCCGCGCCCTTGCGCTCAGCGCCCGAGCTTTGGCCGTACAGCGCGAAACAAATCCCATCCAGAATCGAGGTCTTGCCCGCGCCAGTCGGCCCGGAAATCAAGTACAGCGCACCCGCCGGCAGCGCCGTGAAATCGAGCAACTCCGCGCCGGCAAACGGCCCGAACGCCTGAAGCTTGAGCTGCAGCGGCTTCACGCGGTCACCTCGCGCCGCGCCAAATCGGTCACCACGGCCGCCAGCGCGTCCTCGCCCGCCGCGTCCAGCGCCTTGCCAGTCACTTCCCGGTAGAAATCGCCGAACAGCTCGGTCACGCGCACCTTGCGGAAGTCGCGCCGCGGCGCCTCGGCCTGGGCATCGCCCGCCAGCGTCACGCGCTCGATCGCCAGCGCGTTGGGATACACCGCGCGCAGCCGCGCCATCGCGTCCAGCAGCCCGCCCTCATCGGTCAGCCGCGCCAGCACGTAATCCTGGTTGCGCGGATCGATGCGGCCCTGGGCCAGAATATCCGCCAGCGTGCCGCCCAGCGCGCGCAGATCCCGCCGCGGCCGCAGCGGCAGCCGCTGCGTGCTGACCACGCCGTTCGCGCCCAGCTCGATGAGCGTCGCGGACTTGGCCTGATCCAGCTCTGAAAACGAGTACTTCAGCAGCGACCCGGCGTATTGCACCGGCAGCTGACCGATCTGCTGCGGACGGTGCAGGTGGCCCAGCGCGACGAAATCAAAGCCGGCAAACAGCTCCGCGCCCACCGCGCCCGTGCCGCCGACGCTGAGATCGCGCTCGGACTCGCTCTCCTTGGCGCCGCGGACAAACGCGTGGGCGACAAGCACCGACCGCTCGCCGGGCTGCACCTGCGCGCGGATGCCGGCCAGCTGCGCCGCCAGCGCCGCGTGGTGATCCGCCAGCGCCTCGTCACCCAGCGCGTGGCGCACCGTCGGCGGATCGGCGTACGGCAGCGGGAAAATCGCGACAGGCCCGTGCGCGTCGTGCAGGCGGACCGGCGTCACTTCCGCCAGCGCCGGGCCGCGCACCGTCAGCCCCGCGCGCGCCAGCAACTGCGCGCCAAAAGCCAGGCGATCCGCGCCGTCGTGGTTGCCGGCGATGACGATCACCGGAATCTCCAGGTCCACCACCAGCGCCGTCAGCGTCTGGTCCAGCAGGCGCACCGCGTCGGCGGGCGGCATCGCGCGGTCGTAGATGTCGCCGGCCAGCAGGATCGCGTCCGGGCGGTGCAGCGCGGCGTGGTCGATGAACTGGTGCAGCACGTCGGCCTGCTCTGCCAGCAGCGAGACGCCGTGGTAGACGCGGCCGAGGTGCCAGTCAGCGGAGTGGAGCAAACGCATCGACTGCCTTGGACGGTGCGGCGTGGGCCGCGGCGGCGCGAGCGTAGGCTGTGTGGGCGGGGGATGGCAATGGCGCTTGCTGGGAGAAGAAACCAGCTGCCGCAGGTTTCTTCTCCCAGACCCTCATCTTCCTTGGCTTCGGGCACCTGTTGGTGGGGAAGTCGGAAGGAATCGGGGGGGGCTGCGGTCGGCAAGCGCACTTGCCGGTCCTCGCCCTTGCACGTCGCCCGATTGGTCGGCTGTGACTACCGGTGGCTGCGCGCCGGCCGCGGCGGCCGGATGCTCGCTTCAGGGAGACGTGGGGCCGACTGGTCGGTGGGACGCGGTTTGGTGGAAAGAACTGGCTCTGCGCTTCGCGCATCGCGGGGGACGCGGCGATGGGCCACGGTTTGAGGGGGAGAGCTGGCTTTGCGCTTCGCGCATCGCGGGTGGGTTGGGCTACTTGAGCGCAAAGCCGACCGAAAGTGTCATCGCGTGGATGAAATTGTCGACATAGCCATCGCCAAACGCCGGTGAGAGCGGCTTGGACCCGGGCCCACGCGCGCCGCCGCCCACGTAGCGCAGGTTGACGAACGTCTCGAGGAATTGCGTCGGCGAGAACCCGGCGCGTACCGATGCGTCGACGAAGACGCCGAGCACGGAGCCCAGCTCGCTGGGAAATTGAATGCCGATGCCGTCGATTTCCGTGCCGATGAACGCGTTGTTGGCAAATGTGTAACGGCCGCGCACCTTGAGGATCGGCACCGGGCCCAGGTTCTGGTTCGTGCGCTGCAGGCGGCCATCCAGCGAGGCGAACTCGATGTCGGCGACGCGGAGCTGCAGCGAACCGCCGACGGACAGCTCGTGGCGTGAATCCGCAAGCAGATTGTAGAGGTAGCTCACGCGGTAGAAGTCAAACCCGTAGCGGAACTGCATCGGCGTGCCCGACGGGAAAGTCAAGCCGTTGACGCGCAGGTCGTCAGTGAGCGTCGCGCGGGTGCGCAAATCGATCGGCTGGTAGAGCAGAACGACCGTGTGGCGCTTGTTGATTTCCAGCTCCGCCGACAGCCGCCACGTCAGCGCGGCCGAGGCCTGGCCGCCGTCGCGCTGCAGGTTGAACAACGTGCCATCCCGGCCGCCCTGGTAGGAGTGCGCCACCACCGCGAGCATCCCGACCTCGGCGATCGGCCGCACTTGCAGGGGCGCGTCCGGCGCGTTGAGCGAAGAGCCGACGTCGCGGCCGTGGAGCGCCGGCGCGGGCGGCTCCTGGGCCATCGCGGCGAGCGGATGCAGCAGCGCGAGGACAGTGGCAAGGCGGACGAGCGGGCGGTGAAGCGAGCGCATGGGGACTCCTGGGTCGGTCGATTCAGAAGAGCGGACGGTGGCGGATTTTCATCCGGTCCGGTCAGATGCAGCGACGCAGCTGCGGATGCGCGCCAGTCGCGGCGTTCGCACGACGGACGCCCTTGACGCGCAGTCGCAACGCGGCACACTCAGCCGGCGTGAAGCGCCCGACTTCATCGCCCGAGCTTGCACTTTCTCCCAACTGCCCAGCTTCCCAGGCTTCCAGCGCGCCCTGCCCGCGCCGGCCGCCGAGCCTTTCCCAACGAGGTCCGCCGTGGTCGCTTCGCCCCGCAACCCGACTTCTGCTGACGCGACCGACGCGCTTGAGCCTGTGCTGACCGTCGATTCGCCGCTGTGGATGGTGTCGCGCGCGCCGTGTCTGAACGCGCTTGTCGTCGCCTTGCAGCGCCATCGTCAGGCGCTGGATGCCGGTCTGGGCGGTGAGCGGCTGCAGTTTTCGCGCGCGGAAGTCGCGCAGGCGCGCGGCGAATTCGGCGACATGATCCGCCACGGCGAGCGCGACCTGCATTTGCTGGCCAACCTGCTGGCGGAGCATTTTCTGGGCGCCGTGCAGCGCCGCAGCGTCGTCATCGGCGAAATCGAGCGCACGCGCGAACGCTTTACGCTGACCGTCGACGTGACCGAGGCGGAAGTCATCGGCAGCACGGACATCGATCTGGGCAACCGCGTGCTGGCGCGCCTGGCGATCGCCGACCAGCGCGGCTGGCTGCGCGCCGGGCTCATCAGCAACGTCGTGGAATATGAGGCGGACGCGCCCAATCCGTTTTCCGTGTATCGTTTGTTAACACGCATCAAAGCCGAAGAGGAGATCTGGAATAAAGTCGCGGATGAAATCTTCGAGCTCGACCAGCTCGTGCTCAAGGACAAGCAGCTGCGGCACCTGGGCCGGTACGTCAAGGACGTATTTGGCGTGAAAGTGGTTGTCGGAACAGTGGAAGACGCGGAGCGGCTGCACGCCGCGCTGCAGGCGCTGCAGTTTGGCGACGCGCAGTTGGCGGCGCGTCAGGTGCCAGTGGACGACGAGCACCGCGCGCTTCGCTTTATTGAAGTCAAGAATTATCTGGACCACAACTCGCGCAAGCGCTCCGGCTGGACGGCGATGAAGAGCGTGGTGGCTTGGGGTGGGCGGACTTTTGAGGTGCAAGTGCAGCCGCTGTCCAATTTCCTGCATGAGCGCGAGCGCCTGACGCGCGAGAGCCACACGTCGTTCAAGTCCACGCGCGAGCGCGTGCGCGACGAGATTGCCGCGCGTAACCCGCTGTTTGGTTTCTATCGCGCGCTGCTGCGCTGGCTGTTTGTGGACCCGACGACGGAGCCGCCGGTGCAAGAAGGCGTGGAAGTGGTTTTGGTGGATTAAACGCTCCGACCGAGGTTCGAGCGTATCGGTTCCCGATTCATGGGGTCGCACCGGGGGTGCACGTTCCTGATTTCAGTCCGAAATTCAACAACGCTGCGCGACGAGGTTCGGCGTTGGACGGCGGTTGGGATGTTCAGGCGCAGCGCGCGGCGGGTCTGCAGGGTCAGGGCGTCGGGAAACAGGTCAATCGGGTTACTCGTTTGCGCAGCCAGCTTCAGGAGGTCGTTGACGGGTTTTCCTGGCGGGTGCACTTTTTTTTCCGCGTGAACGGGATCGCAACTCCCGCGATCGGGATGTTTTCGCGCTGGATCCGGACCGCAACGACTCCGCACGGCATCCTGGCTGTCCATCCCCGGCATCTGCCGCCGCGGCACGCGTTCGTCGACGCGATGGGCGGGCATTGGCGCCTGCGTCGCGGCTGAAAAGGTGCCTTTGAACAGAGCAAATTCACGCTTTTTGGGGGCTTGACGTGGTTGCCTGGAGCGGCAAAACTGCCGGGAATGCGGCAAACCGCTCCTGCCGCACCGCCCTGAACCGATCTCCACGTGTTTGGCGGCCTGCGGCTCGCCGGACCGAGACTACCAAGGCGCTGGATGTGGCCGGAAGGTTGGAGCGGCGGATACCAACGAAAGCTTCGGCACGCGGGCAAATCGCACCGGATACACAACGGAGGGGGAGTCTGATGCACCACAAATTCATGCTGATTTTGGGGATGCTCGTGGGTTGCGGCACAACTCCCACCGACACGTCGGCGACCGATGCTGCGGACGACACGATCGCGGCGGACGCGGCGGAAGTCGATGGCCTCGCCGACGGCACGGATGCCGCGGTGGCCGATACCGTCAGCGCTGACGCCGCGCCGGATGTGACGACCGACATGGACGTGACCGTCAGCCCGGGGCCTTGCGACCCGACGCCTGTGGATCTGATGGATGCGGCGTCGCCGAGCTGCCCGTTCTATCGCAAAAGCTGGCCGTGCGCGGACTTGCAGATCGCGACGCTGGCGAAGGTGGCGGACGGCGGCTTTGCGCTCGCGGGCACGCGCGGCGGTGTCGCGTGGCTCGGACAGACGGACGCGCTGGGCCATTTTCTGTGGCAGCGCACGCTGGACACGGTGACCGGCGGCGCCTTGGATGTCGCCGTGCTCACGGGCGGCGGCCTCGCCGTCACCGGCGGCGACAACACGCACGGCTGGGTGTGGCGCACCGATGCCACCGGCGCGACGGTCGGAGTCAGCAGTTGGGTGCCCGCCGCCGGGCCGGGCCACGGCGTCCCAGCGCGCGTCGCCGCCACGCTGGACGGAGGCTACGTTGTGGCTGGCACGCGGGAGGCGCAGGCGCAACTTGCGCCGTGGCTGTGGCGACTGGACGACGCCGGCAAGCCACTGTGGGAGCATGACTTTCCCGGCGCTGGCCCCGACGAATCCAGCAACCTGACCGGCTTTGCCGCTACGTCGGACGGCGGCTTCGCCTTTGGCCACACCGTCCACACTGGCGCCGGCACCTGGCTGCACGAGGTCGTGCGCGTCGACAGCAATGGCACCAAGCTCTGGGCGCATGACGGTGGCGACGCAATCGCCGCCGACGCAAACGGCGCGGTCGTCACGGCGGCCAACAGCCTCTCCGGGCGGATCTACCGCCTGGACGCCGCCGGCGCCGTCACGTGGAGCCGGGTGGCCACCCCGCCGGTGCCCGGCGCAGGCACGATGCCCACTGGCTTCGTTGCATCGATTGTCGCGCTGCCCGGCGGCGAGTTCGCCCTGCTCGACAGCACGACCACTTGGCAGCTGCAGCGTCTGACCAGCACCGGCGCGCTGCGCTGGACCGCTCCGCTCGCTGGCAACGCCGCCGCACCACTTGTCGCGACTGCGAACGGCATGGCGTTTGTCACCGCGTATCCAGCGGGCGGCACAAGCCAAGCGCTCGTCAACACCGACCCGTGGGCCAACACTTCGTGCACACAGTCCGCGGGCTGCGCGGCGATGGGCCAGGACGCGTGCAGTGACGCCAACCCGTGCTCCGGCGACGCATGCGTCGGCGGCCAATGCACGCACGCACCGTTCGTGGACTGGACGAACTGCGGCCCGGGCGCAGGCTGCGCCGACTGCGTGACGGGGACACTGTGGTGCACGAGCGGGAAGTGCGGGTGAGCGTGGGCGTGAGTGGCAAAACTGCGACGAGGCGGGGCATTCGGATTGGATTTACGCGACAGAATGTCAGGCTTGCGCACTGGTTTGCACGTGACCAGACGGCAGCTGCGTTGGAGTACCTGCCGCGCGATGCGGCGAAGCGCCACACGCTGCGAATGGCATGGACCGGCGCGTGGCCGACGTGACGCGCCTGCGCCTCCGAAGGGACTCCGTCCGCACCCGCGCCAACCGTCGAATTGCCGCCGCCGATCCCGCCTGCTACGCTCGCCAATAGGCAGCGCTTGGGTGCAAGTGGCGCGCGGGCTTCCAGCGCCCTGTTGATCCCACCGGTCCAATCGACGGAGCAGGATTGATGCATTCCGCACTCGAACTTGCGCTCTGGCTTATCCTCGCGGCAACGCTGGCGCAGAACAGCTTCGCCCTGGTGCGGTCGGCGCGGCAGCAGCGGCAGCTGGGCGCGCTGCTCGGGGTACTGGTGCTGGCAGGGGTGCTGCGGCTGCTGGTGCCTTTTGGCCCGGCAAACTGGTACCTCAGCGTCGGCTCTGGTGAATCGCCGCTTGCGTTCGCGCGCCCGACCGCGCTGGCGCCCCTGCCGCTGCGCGCGCTCGCGCGGGATTGGCTGCCGGGCGCGCGTGTGTTCAATGGGCTTGCGAGTCTGGCCGGGATTGCGCTGTTCTGGTACGTCGCGACCCTGGCGGCAACCCGCGGCGCGCGGCGCTTGTGTTCGCGGGGCTTTTTGCCACGGTTCCGCTGTATGTTCGCTATGCTGCAACCGACACGGGCCACACGACGCAGCTGCTGCTGTTTGCGCTGGCTGCCGTGACGTTCCTGCGGATCTGGCGGCGCGCGGCGACGCCGCTCGACTTCGCGGGCTTGAGCGCCGCACTGGCCCTGGGCATGCCGATACGCCTCGAGTCCGGCGTGCTCTTTTTTGCCGTGCCGCTGTTCGCGTGGCGTGGAGGCTGGCAGCCGCGCGCGCTCCGGAACCACGCGCCGTTGGCGGTAGCGCTGCTGCTGGGCTGGGCGGTTGGCGGGATGTCGCTGTGGCAGTTTCACGGGCCATCGCTGCGGCTGCGCGTGGCGGCGCACCTGCTCAGCGCGGCGTTCGTGGTGCTCAGCCAAGCCACGCTGCTGGTCAACCCCGTGGGCGTGTTCTTTTTTCCGCCGCTGCTGGCGGTGCCGGTGTGGCTGCATGTCGCCGCGCTCGCCAGGATCCGCGCGTGGACAGCGCTGGCGGTGCTATACGCGCCGATTTTCGCCTGCGCGCTGCCGCTGCTGTTTGTCGACGGCGCGTTCGTCAGCCTGCCCATCGGCGGTTATTACCTGGTCGGGCTCGTGTTCTCCGTGCTGGCCATCGCCCTGGCCATCGACGGGCTGTGGGACCGCGTCCATGCTGCGCTGGCGACGCGGCGGCGCTGGCAAATCGCCGCGGCGCTGGCGTTGGTGCCATGCGCCTGGCTGTTTGCGCTCAAGCCGTACACCTACACCTATGCGTGGCAAGAGGAATACCATTTTTTGCTGGAGACCTTGCCACGAAAACCGGCGACGATCCTCGTTCTCTGGGACCCGTCGACCCATGGCGGCGATCTGGACTGCTGCCTTGTGTTGCCCTATCCGTCGCTGATGGCTGCTCGTCCCGACCTCCACTGGGTCGTACTGACGCTTGCCGACGCGAACCGAGAATCGCTGCGCGATCGGCATTTTGACTACTATTATCCCGGCGCGATGCTGCAATTGGATCCCACAAGTCTGGAAGGGCGGTATGCCAAGGTGGTGGCACCGGACCCCACGCGGCGCGAACGCCAGCGCGCGCATGTGGCGGCCCTGCGCGCGCTCGACAACCGGGTGCACGCGCAGCTTGCGCTGCAGCCAGTAGCCAGCGCGGTGGTGCCGGCGCACACATTCAGCGCGATGAGCTTCAAGGACGACGCGGTTACGCTGCAGCTCTTTGGCGTTACGGGCGCGCCGCGGTGAAGGCCGGTCACGGACACCAGGATGGCGGTTTGTCGCAGCCGCGCGACGTTGCCGGATGGCTGGCAGCTGCCGCGAACCCGTCACGCGCCGCAAATCGCGCTTGCCGTGCCGCGCCGGCACCGGCACCATGAACGGGCGCTGCACCGGCGCGGAGCACTCATGACCACGCAATCGCTGCTGATCCTCTTGCTGCTTGCGCTGCCACTGGCAGTGCAGGCCAATCCGCCGCCAAAGCCGGCCAAGCCGGTCGGCAAAGTGGTGCGTACGACCAAGCCGTCGCGGTCGGCGAGAGCGTCGCGGCCGGCGAAGACGGTGCAGTTGGAGGCGACCAAGGTCGAGGCCGCCATCGAACACGCACAGCAACCCGTGACGGCGAACCCGACGCCGGCGCGCGCGACGCTGATCCAGCCCAAGGCCGACTTCAACCGCGCGATCCTGCGCTCGGGGTCAAACCTCTAGACATGCTGACCTATGTCCAACGCCGAATTCTTCCAGCGATCCCTGTTGCATTTCGGACTGGATCCGCGAGCGCGCACCTCTGGTGGCACGCCGCGGAACGGGGACCGATGAGCTCGGACTTCGGTTGGCGTGCTTAGATGGCGCGGCATTGGAAACTGGTTGCCAAGCTGCTGTTTTCCCTGGTGCTTTTGGACCAGCTGCTGTTTTGGACGCTGCTGACCCAGCCGGCGGCGAGCCTGCGCAGCTTGATTGCGCTGACCGGCCGCACGACGCCGCCGTACTACCGCCTGCAGCCGAACCTGGCGGTGCCGTGGACGCTGTGGCGACCCGAGGCCGTGACGAAAATCCACACGAATTCTCTGGGCTTGCGCGCGCCGGAGCGACCGTTGGCCAAGCCGCCAGGCGTGCGGCGGGTCGTGCTGATGGGCGACTCGATCACGTTTGGCGCCGGCGTGGACGATGCCGACGCGCTGGGCGTTCAGCTGCAGACGGCGGTGACGGCGACGGCCGTGGAGGTCTGGAACGCCGGCGTGCCGGGCTACGCGATGGCCGATTTTGCCGGGCAGCTGCCGAGCCAGGTGCTGCCGCTGCAGCCAGATCTGCTCGTGCTACAGCTGAGCCGCAATGACAGCCTGGTGCCGATGGCGCTGTCGCCGGTGTTCCTCGGGCTGCTGCGGGTGTCCGGTCTGGCGCGGGCGTACATGATCCTGCGGTTCAACCGGGGCACCGACCATTCGGGCTACGCGGCGGCGCTGGCGGCGTACTTGCAGACGGCGCGGGACGCGGGCGTGCCGGTGCTCATCTGGCCCGAGGGCGTGCCGGAGCGGCAGAATGCCGAGCTGAGCGCCATCGCCGCGCGCTTTGGCGCCGAAGTGCGCGCGCTTCACGCAGAGACGTTGGCGCGGCTGGACGGCGACCCGCACCTGAGCGCCGCCGGCACGCGCGAGGCAGCGCGGCGGCTGTGGCCGTTGGTGCAGCGGCGTCTGGAAGGCGCTGCGCCGCAGAGCGATTACCCGTAGGGCAGGCGCGCGGGATGCCCCGGTCAGCGCAGCCACGGATCCGCCTCAAGCCGCTGCGCCAAAAAGCGCGCCGACGCCGGCGGTAATGGCCATGGCCAGCGCGCCCCAGAACGTGACGCGCGCCGCGCCGGTCCAGACGGACGCGCCACCGACGCGGGCGGCGACCGCGCCGAGGACGGCGAGAAAGACAAGCGCGCTTGCGGCGACCGCGACAAGCAGACCACGCTCCGGCGCGACAACCGCGGCTGCAAGCGGCAAGAGGGCGCCCACCGTAAAGCTGCCAGCCGACGCAGCCGCCGCTTGGAGCGGTCGGGCGGTCAAGGAGGCGGAGACGCCGAGCTCATCGCGGGCGTGGGCGCCGAGCGCGTCCCGCTCCATCAGCTGCTCAGCGACCTTGGCCGCCAGCGCAGGTGCGACGCCGCGGCGGACGTAGATGGCGGCGAGTTCGCGGTGCTCGGCTGCGGGATTCGCTTGCAATTCAAGCTTTTCGCGGGCCAGGTCAGCGTGCTCCGTGTCAGCTTGCGAACAGACGGAAACATACTCGCCAGCGGCCATGGACATCGCACCCGCGACAACGCCGGCGACGCCGGTCAACAGCACACCGCCGTGGTTGGCATGCGCGGCGGCCACGCCGACGACGAGGCTGGCAGTGGAGACAATGCCGTCATTGGCGCCCAACACAGCGGCGCGCAGCCAGCCGATGCGGTCCGTGCGGTGCGATTCGCGGTGGCGGGGATGGGGGCGCATGGGATCCAACGCACGGCAACTGCCGCATCAGCCGTGGACGGACCACGCCTGGGCGCTTGTCAAGGTAGGCGTTTCGCCGCGCTGCGCCACAGGCCCTTTGGCGCAGCGCTTTTCGAGCGTGGCGCCACCGGTTTTCCTCATCGACGTGCTGGCGGGACGGCCTACCTTGAAGACGTTGCCGGTGCGGGCGGCGGTTCTTGCGGGGAGACTTCACATGGTGCGGATGCGTTTGGTTTGTGGGTGTGCGGCGCTCTTCGCGGCCCTTTCAACGCCGGTTCTTGCCACCGCGGACGAGGCATTTCCGGCGCTTGTCCAACGCTCGGAGGCCGAGAAGCCGCACTTCGCCCAGCGCCAAAAACTGCTGCTGGCTTTGCGCTATGACCTCGCCGACCGCCACAGCTCCGGCGCGCTGATGTCGCGCGGCAAGCCGGTACAGGACGGCGTGCGGGTGCGGCTGCCCGCGCACGCGACCTGGGCCAAGCTGGCGGCGCTGACGCCCGAGGAAATCAAGCTGCAGGGTCTCTGGCCGGCGGGTTTCCTGCCGCTGCCGCATCCGCACCACGAGGTCGGCGGCATGGTCTTTCCGCAGTTCCTGATCGACGAGACCCAGCGGCAAACGGACCGCGATTTGCGGCGCTTCGATCTCGATTTTGACCTGCCCGACCACCTGCTGCCGGACTTTCCGCCGGCGATTTTCCTGACGACGCGGCCGGATCTGGGCGACGTGTCGCAAGGCAAGCTGGTGACGCTGGCGAATTACACGGAGATTTTTGCCGATATTCTCAACCCCAAACAGCTGGAAGGACTGCGGCTTTTGCTCACGCCCTTTCCGCAGCAGCAATTCAACGCGACCGCGGATCGCCGTAGCTTGAAGCCGCATCTCGGCGTGGCGTGCTTTGACTGTCACGCCAACGGTCACACCAACGCGTCGACGCACACCGTCGGCGATGTGCGACCCAATGACCACCGCCGACGCATCGACACGCCGTCGCTGCGCGGTGTGAATATCCAGCGGTTGTTTGGCTCGCAACGGGCGATGAAGACGATCGAGGATTTTACTGAATTCGAGCAACGCGGCGCGTATTTTGATGGGATTCCGGCGGATGCGGCGCGCAAGGGCGTGAACGTCCTGGACCGCGGCAGCCAGGTGCATTTCATGGCGGAGTTTCAAGCGTTGCTCGATTTTCCGCCGGCCGTCAAGCTCAACCTGCTCGGCAGGCTTGATCCCGCCAAGGCCAGCGCAAGCGAGCTGCGTGGCGAGATTGTGTTCTTTGGCAAGGGCCAATGCGCGGCCTGCCACGCACCGCCGTACTACACGGACAATTCAATGCACAATTTGCAGGTCGAGCGTTTCTTTACGCCGTCCACTGTCAACGGCCGAACGGCGTCGGCGGACGGACCCATCAAGACGTTTGCGCTGCGGGGCATCCAAGATTCGCCGCCGTATTTGCACGATGACCGCCTGCTGACATTGGATGACACCGTTGAATTCTTCAATCTGGTGCTCGGGCTGAAATTGGACGACGGCGAGAAGCGCGATCTGGTAGCCTTCTTGCGGGTGCTGTGACCGCTGGAGCGTGCTTGTGAAGAAAAACCTTTGGATTCCAAGCGCCTGCGTCAGCTTGCTCGCGTCCACAACCGTCTGGGCTTGCCCGTTCTGCCATACCGCGACTGGCGTTGCCATCCATGCCGGCATCTTTGACGGGCCATTCCTCGCCACAGCGCTGGCCACCGCGGCGCCCTTTCCGGTGCTGCTGGGCGTTGTTGCCGCGTTCCACTTCGGCTGGCATCCGGCGGCATGGATGCGCAACCGCGCGCGGCATGACCGCCCATGCAACCCAACTGCTCACAACGTCCCAGGAAACACCGATGACCGCTGAACAACGCCATTTGGTCACCGCCGGCACGGTGCTCGGCATCGGCTTGGGCGGCTTTGTCGACGGCATCCTGTTCCATCAAATCCTGCAGATTCACGGGATGATTTCCGCGCGGGTGCCCAAGGACTCGGTCGTGAACCTCGAGATCAACATGTTTTGGGACGGGCTGTTCCACACGCTGACCTGGCTGACCACCGCGCTCGGCGTCTGGCTGCTGTTTCGGCTCGCGCAGCGGCGCGAAGGTCGACTCTCCGGGCGCGCGTTCGGCGGCGCGCTTGCCCTGGGCTGGGGGCTGTTTCACGTGGTGGAAGGCATCCTCGACCACCACATCCTGAACATGCACCACGTCGTCGAGCGGCTGGGCGTATCCATCTACGACGCCGCGTTCCTGGCCTTTGGCGTGGTGCTGCTTGCGGTGGGCGGACTGGCGATCCGGTCGGGTGTATCGGTCCGGACATCGCGCTGAGTGGTTCGGATTGGCCGGCGCGCGCGTGAGCGGGTGCTTGCATCGTGGTTTCAGCGGCGCCGATGCAGTTCCTGCTGCGACCGCTGCACGTCACGGAGCGACCGGCGTAGTTCAGGGCGCGACCGATGGCGTTCACGAAACGACCGGTGTAGTTCATGAAGCGACCAATGTAGATCCCGGCGCGCCCGACATGGTTCATGGAACGACCGGCGTTCTTCCCGGCGCGACCGATGTAGCTCCCGGAACGACCGGCGCTCTTTCCGGCGCGACTGGTGCAGTTCACGGCCCGACCGGTGTTCTTCCCGGCACGACGCAGGCATTTTGCGCCCGAAACAGCCAAGGCCAAGCGCCTCCCCACTCAAGGCTTGATGGCCGCCGCGCACGTCGCGCCTTCCTCGCACGCGCCGTTGCGGCACGCGCCGGCTTGGCCGCAGGGCTTGCCGTTGGGCGCCGGGGCGCCCTGGCAGACGCCGCCTTCGCCGCAGTGGTGGGCGCTGCACGTGTCGGTGCCGCCGCAGTCGCCGTCGTTGGTGCAAGGCGTGCGGAGCAGCGCGCGGCGGTCCTCCACGCCGTTGACGGTGAAGCGCCAGCTGTCCGGGAAGAGCTCGTGCACGGCCGGGGCGAGGCTGGCGAACTTGCTGTCGGCAAAGACGAAGTCGCCGTCGATGGCCGCCAGCTGGCCGGTCGCCAACAGCGGCTCGGTTTGTGGTGGCCACTTGAAGCCGACGCGCCACGTGCCCGCCAGGCCATTGCGCACGCGATTCTCGGCGCGGGCGAGCGCGTCGGCGAAGGCGGAAACGTTGGATTTGTTGAAGTTTTCCGAGTTGATGAAGTGGTACGTGCCGTCGGTCCGGCACGCCATCTCCAGCATCCGCGGGTCGGGATCCTTGTAGCCCGGCGCCTGGAACTGGATGAAGTGCACGTGCACCGGGTAGCCGGCCTTGGCCATTTTGACGAGCAAGGCGTGCCATGCAACGGTGCTGCCGGCGCACGGCACGCGGCATTTGCCTGAAGTGTCGCTGTCTTTGAGCGACTGATAGCTGAAGTCGTCGCTGTCCACGCAGGTGTCCGGGCCGTCGGTGATGACGACGATGTGCCTGGCCGGGAGCGCGCCGAACGCTGCGTCCGGACAACCGCTGCCGCCGCTGCTGAGGAATTCGAACGCGGTGCTGACGGCCTGCCAGAGCGACGCGCGTCCGGTGGCGCCATAGCGTTTGAGCCCGATGCCGTTGGCGAGGTCGGCGCGCTGGGCGCTGCTGGCGCCGAACGCCTTGCACTGCGCGTCGTCCAGGCTGCCGGCGTAGCTGTCGTTGGCCTCCGTCGGATCCTGGTCGCAACTGCCGGGCGCCGGGCAGGTCTTGGGATCGTCGGGATGGCACCAGGCGCCGTCAAACGCGGGATCGTCGGACCTGCAGCGCCACGCATCCGACGAGGCGATGTGCGGGCCGTTCTCGTCAAAAAGATAGCCGACGACGCGGTCGTGGGTGTTCAGGCCGCTGATCAACATTTGCGCGGCGTCGAAGCGCACGCCGTTCCAGTCGGAAGCGACGAACGTCAGCGGCGCCGGTGCGGGGTCGTAGCCGCCGTCGGGGCCTTCCTTGAACGTCGCCTTGTCGACGTTGCCCTTCATCGAGCCGGAGTTGTCGAGGATCAGCGCGACGTTGACCGCGGATCCGGGCAAGTCATTGGGATCGCAGCGTTTTACGAAGCGGTGGTAGCTGATGCCGGTCGCCGCCAGATTTTGCGCCGGCGTCGGGCAGCCGGACAAGTCGGTGGCGGTGCCGCTGCAGCGGAGCGCGAACGTGAAGTCGCTGAGCGGCAAGGCGTTGGCGCCGGACGCGCTCACTGGCCGCAGGTCGATCAGCTCGCCGTCCTGGATGGCGGTGTCCTGATCGTCGGCGCAGGCCGGGTGCGGGAGGCTGCTGGCGACGAAATTCGCCGTGACTTCAAAGCCGTTGGCGGTGCTGGGCGACGGCTCGACCGGCAAGCTGGGATCGCTCGGGTCCAGCGCGGCGCCGCAGACGCGGCCGACGAGCTTGCCGCTGCCGTCGATCTGCGCCGGAAACGCGGTGACGGCTTCGATGGCATAGAATTTGCGGGCAAAGGTGCTGACGGGCGCGCTGGGCGCGGCGACGCCGCATGCGGTCGCGAGACTTGCGAGGATTGCCACCCACTGACGACCCATCGGACACTCCTGCGCACACCTGCTGAGCCTACGCGCAATCGCCGCACGGGCAAAGGCGTATTACTTCAGGTACGCGTTTGGCTTGGATCGCGTCGCCACGCGCCAACCGGGCGGCGACGTCCGGCCATTTCCGCTCTTCCTCGGCCTTTTGACCCGGCCGCTGCGCGCGCGCACACTGCCCCGCGCGCGGCCGCGCATGCCCGCGCGCCGCGAGGTTCCGATGCGTTTTCGCCCGCTGCTCGCCGCCCTGCTGCTGGTTGCCTGCGATCACGCCGGAGCGCCGCAACCGCCGCCAACTTTGGCGGCGCAGCTGTGCAACTGGCAGGAATTCCCGGGCAATCCGCTGATCCAGCCGCCCGATGGCGAGACGCTGATCGGCGATCCAACCGTGCTCGCGCCGTCGGAGACGCCCGACGGCCAGTGGCACCTGTTCGCCAACAGCCTCGCGGGCATTCACGCCTACGATTCCGCCGACGGCCTGTCCTGGCAGCCGCTCGGGCTGACGCTGTTTGGCCTGGGCGCGATTCGGCCGTTCGTGCTGCGCGACGGCGGGCTGTACCACCTGTTTTTCGAGCAGTACGACAGCGCGACGCACTCGACGATTCAGCACGTGACAAGCGCGGATTTGGCGACCTGGAGCACGCCGACGACGGCGCTGGAGCCGAGCTTGCCGTGGGAGCGGGAGGCCCTGGCGACCGTGGGCAACCCGTACGTGACGCTGCGGCGCGATGGCTGGTGGCTGTACTACAGCGCCTCGACGGTGCACCTGGACGACGCGGGCTTCGACGAGCCGCGCTACATCGGCGTGGCACGCGCGGCGACGCTGGCCGGGCCGTGGCAGAAGCAGCCGCAGCCGATTTCCGGGCCGAATCCGCAGGTGGCGTGGCGCAATCTCGGCGCGGGGTCGATGAAGCTGCTGGACGATGAGCTCGGCGGCCAGCGAATCGCCCTGCAAAACGGCATCTATCTGGACGCCGCGGGCCATTCCCGCAGCGCGATCGCGGTGTTGGCGAGCCCGGATGGTGTGGTTTGGACGGAAGTCTGCCCGGCGCCGGTGCTCGCGCCGCACGGGACGGGCTGGGAAGCGGCGCTTGTCTACGCCTTTGACACGGCGCGCACCGGCGACACGCTACGGCTGTACTTCAACGCCCGCGACGGCTGGGTGGACGGCGTGGAGCGGATTGGCCTCGCCCAACTGTCACTGCCGGTCACGGCAACCGATCGAAATCCCTGACCCTGCGCGATCAGGCGGCGCGGGCTGGTGCCCACCCCGGCGTGGCTACGGATTGATCGCATCTCATCGCAGCACCAGCCTTGCTCCCTCGGCGAGGTCCTCAAGGCGCCGCCATCCTGTATAGAGCGTTTGCCAGCCGGGTCTACCGTTACGCGGCAAGTGCCCACCAAGCTTGGCGATTGC
>CAIYWC010000132.1 GCA_903929795.1 uncultured Myxococcales bacterium
ACTCCGCGCGCATCGCCTTCGACTCGATCCATCCACGCGCCTTCAAGGTATCGTCCTGCATATCGCCTCCGGGGACTCGCCCTGGAGGATTTTGTAGCAGAATTCATAAAGTGCGAGAATTGTGCGGGATCCGTAGCCGCTTCGGGTGGGCTCCGCCGCTTGGTGCACCGTCAAGTGAATGCTATTTGCACTTGGCGATCGGCGTGAACACGCAGTAGCCGTTGTTCGGGTTGCACGCGTCCGTCGTGCAGGGGTTGTTGTCGTCGCACGTCTTGGCGGTCCCGGCGCAGGCGCCCGCGGTGCATGTATCGGTCGCAGTGCACGGGTTGCCGTCGTTGCACGCGGTGCCGCTCAGCGGGGTGTGGTCGCACTTGCCGGTCTTGGGCGCACAGAAGTCTGTCGTGCAAGCGTTGTTGTCGTCGCACGCCACCGCGAGCACGCCCAGGCACGTGCCGTTCTCGCACGCGTCCTTGTCGGTGCAGGCGTCGCCGTCGTCGCACGCGGCGCCGTTGACCGCGGGTTTGACCGCGCAGACCTTGGCGGCGCAGACCGAGACTTGGCAGGTCGACCCGCTCGCCGGGCAATCGCTGTCCAGCTTGCACGCGGCACCGCAGCCAGTCAGCGCGGTGTGGACGCACTTGCCCGCCGCGCATGTGTCTTCGGTGCAGGAATTGCCGTCGCCGCAGCTGATCGGCGTGCCCGCGCAGACGCCAGCGGTGCAGGTATCGGTGGCAGTGCAGGGGTCGCCGTCGGCGCACGCGACATTGCTCGCGGGCGCATGCGTGCACGTGCCATCGGCGGCGGTGCAGGCGTCAATCGTGCAGGGATTCCCGTCATTGCACGTCTTGACCACGCCCGATTCGCAGACGCCGTTCTTGCACACGTCGCCCAGCGTGCATGCCAGGTTGTCAGTGCAGCTTGTGCCGTTGGGCACCGCGCTGACGGTGCACAGCTTGGTCTGCTTGTTGCAGGTCGCCGTGCTGCAGGTGCTGCCGGTGGCGGCGCAGTCGGCGTCCGTGTTGCAGTTGCTGCCGCAGCCGGGGATGGGCGTGAACGTGCACGCGCCGGTCAAGGTGTTGCACGCGTCCGCGGTGCACGTGACGCCGTCATTGCAGACCTTCTGCGCGCCGCTCTGGCACTTGCCGCCCTGGCACAAGTCGCCGACGGTGCATGGATTGCCATCGCCGCAGGTCGTGCCATTTTGGTTGGTGTACAAGCACTTGCCGGTCGCGGGCAGGCAGCTGTCGGTCGTACAGTTGTTCAGGTCGTTGCAAATCACGGTGATGGCGCCTGTGCAGGTCCCGCCCGTGCACGCGCTGTTCGCGGTGCAGGCGCTGCCGTCGTCGCATGTGGTGCCATCGGCGGCGAGCTTGGACGCGCACTGGTCGGTCGTCGTGTCGCAATAGCTGATTGTGCATGCATTTTTGACCGCCGGGCAGTCGCTGTCCACCTTGCAAACGCCGCCGCAGCCGGGGATGCCCTTGAATGCGCACGCGCCGGTCTTGACGTCGCAGCTGTCCGCAGTACACGGGTTGTTGTCGTTGCAGACCTTGACCGCGCCGCCGACGCACGTCCCGCCGCTGCACTGGTCGCCGCTGGTGCACGGGTTCGCGTCGCTGCACGGCAGCGTGTTGGGCGTGTGGACGCATGCGCCGGTCGCCGGGTTGCAGGTGTCGTCCGTGCAGCCGTTGCTGTCCTTGCAAAAGACCGGCTGGCTGCCCGAGCAGGTGCCGTTCAGGCAGCCATCGACGGTCGTGCAGGCGTTGCCGTCGCTGCATGCGGTCAGGTTGGCGGCGGCTTTGCTGGCGCACTTTTTGGCCGCCGTGTCGCAGTAATTGATAAGGCACGCGTCGGTCGACACCGCGCAATCCGCCGTCGTCGTGCAGGTGCTGGTGCAGCCGGAAATCGCAGTGTGCGTGCAGCTGCCCGCGGCGCAGGCATCTGCCGTGCATGGATCGAAATCATTGCAATCCTTCAGGATTCCCGGCGTGCAGACGCCAGCGAAGCAGGCGTCGCCGGTGGTGCACGGGTTCCCGTCGTCGCACGGAATTTTGCTCAATCCCGCCGAGGTGCACGCGCCAGTGACCTTGTCGCACACGTCGGCCGTACATGGGTTGCCATCGTTGCAAAGGACCGCCATGCCGCCCGCGCATGCGCCCGCAGTGCACGTTTCGCCGGTGGTGCACGCGTTCTTGTCGGTGCAGCTTGTGCCGTTGGCCGCGGGCTTGGTCGTGCATTTCAGGCTGGTCAGGTCGCACGCGCCGGTCTGGCAGCCGCCGGCGGTGGATGGGCAATCCGCGTCCTTCAAGCAATTGCCGCCGCAGCCGGCGATGGGCGTGAACACGCACGCGGCGGTTGTCGGGTCGCAGCTGTCAGCGGTGCATGGGTTCTTGTCGTTGCAGACCACCGCGAGCATGCCGCCCTGACATTTGCCGTTCAAGCACGCGTCGTTGGCCGTGCAGGCGTTGCCGTCGTCGCAGGCTTGCGTCAAGTCGGTGTGGATGCAGCCGCTGGTCGGATCGCAGCTGTCCGCGGTGCAGGTGTTGCTGTCGTCGCAGCTTTTGGCCGCGCCGGCTTGGCATGCGCCGCCCGCGCACGCGTCGCCGACGGTGCACAGGTTGCCGTCCTCGCAAGCCGCGGTGTTGTTGGCGTGCGCGCAGCCGCCAGTCTGGTCGCAGCTGTCGGTGGTGCAGGCGTTGCCGTCGTCGCAGTTCACGCCCACGCCGACGCACAAACCGCCCGCACACGTGTCGCCCGTCGTGCAGCTGCTGCCGTCGTCGCAGGTGTTGGTGTTGGGCGCGAAGACGCAGCCCGTCGCGCTATTGCAGCTGTCCGTGGTGCACGGGTTGTTGTCGTCGCAGGTCGTGGCGATACCCTTGCAGATGCCGGTGGCGCAGGCTTCGCCCTGAGTGCAGGCGCTGCCGTCGTTGCAGCCGGTGCCGTCGGTGCTGGTCTTCAGCGCGCACACGCCAGTCGCCGGGTTGCAGACGTTGTCCATGCAGGTCGTGGTGCTGGCGGCGCAGACGACAATGCTGCCGGGCTTGACCGTGCACGTGTTCGCCGTGCAAATCAGCGTGCCGTTGCACAGGTTGCTGTCGGCGAACGCCGCGCAATCCGCGTCCTTTTGGCACTGGCAGGTCGACGCGCCGCTCTGGCAGCTGCCGTTGGCGCATGTGTCGCCTGCGGTGCACGCGTTGCCATCATCGCACGCCGAGGTGTTGGCCTTGAAGTCGCAGCCGCTCGCCGGGTTGCACGTGTTGTCGGTGCATGGGTTGCCGTCGTCGCAGGTCAGCGCGGTCGCGCCCTTGCAGGTGCCGCCGCCGCACGCGTCGCCGATGGTGCATGCCGAGCCGTCGTCGCATGCCACGCCGCTCGCGCTTGTGGGCGCGTGCGTGCAGCCGCTCACCGGGTCGCAGCTGTCGTCCGTGCACGGGTTGCTGTCGTCGCAGCTCAGCGGGGTGCCGACGCACACGCCGGACACGCACGCGTCGCCGCCGGTGCACTTCAGGCCGTCGTCGCAGACGCCGTCGATTGGGCTGTGCGTGCAGCTGCCGGTGCCGCTGTCGCAGCCGTCCGCTGTGCACGCGCTGCCGTCGTCGCAGGCTTTGGCGGAGCCGGGCACGCAGACGCCGCCGCCGCAGATGTCCGGGCCGGTGCAGGCGTCGCCGTCGCTGCAGTCGCTCTGGTTGGCGGCGTTGACGCAGCCGGTTTTCGGGTCGCAGCTGTCGTCCGTGCACGGGTTGCCGTCGTTGCAGCTGAGCGTCGGGCCGGTGCAGAGGCCGACGGCGCAGGTTTCGCCCTGCGTGCACGCGTTCCCGTCGTCGCAGGGCGTGCCATCGGTGGCCAAACCGGCGAGGCAGCTGCCACTCACCGGGTCGCAGCTCGCCGGTTGGCACGGGTTGGTGCTGGCGCAGACGACGGCCGGTCCCGTCACGCACGCACCGCTTTGGCAGGTGTCGGGCGTCGTGCACTTGTTGCCGTCCTCGCACGGCGTGCCGTTGAGCGCGGCCGCGTGCGTGCAGCCGCCGGTCGGATCGCAGCCGTCGGTCGTGCACGGGTTGCCGTCGTCGCAGTTGATGGCGGTGCCCACGCATTTGCCGCCGGTGCAGCCGTCGCCCTCGGTGCACGCGCTGCCGTCCGAGCAGTCGACCGTGCTGCCCGCCGTCGTGCCTTCGTCGGTCAAGCCGTTGCAGTTTTCGTCGACGCCGTCGCAGCTCTCCGCGGTCGGCGTGATGGCGTCGCAGAGCGTCAGGCCGTCGGTGCTGCACAGCCGCTTGCCGGGGCAGGTGCCTTCCAGGTTGGCGTTGCTGCATGTCGTCCACAGCGCTGCGGCGATTGCGGATTCCGAGCACGCGCACGGGCCAATCGTGCCATCCGCGGCGTTCTTGGGCGTGGCGGGCACGCAAACCGCGCCCGAAGTGCCTTCAACGCTCTTTTGCGTGCTGACGACGTAGCCGTCCGGGCAGTTCGCGGCCGGTGTGGCGCAGTAGCTGCCGTCGGTGCCGTGGGTGACGCACAGGCCGCCGGTGCCGCAGTCCTTGGACGCCGTGCACGGGTCGCACAAATGCGCGGGCGCGAGGACCTGGACATCGCCGGTCACCGAATCGGCGGGTGAAACTGCGTCGGTCGACCCTGCGTCAGCCGCATCCGCGGCCGCGTCCGTGCCCGCCGTGTCCGGGGCGACGGCATCCAGCGGAGCGCTGTCCGCAGCACTGTCAGCGTCGTCCAAGCCCGAATTCACGCCGGTGTCATCGGCGCCATCGGCCTGCGCGCCCGTGCTCGGAACGGTGGCGTCCTGTCCACAAGCGGCAAAAAGCCAAACTACGGCGCCCAGCGCCACGGCGCGTGTCCAACTACAGTTCATGGAACCCCCACTCTAGACCTGCTGACCTCTGTCCAACCCCAAACTCTTGCGGTCAGACCTGTTGCATTGTTGGACACAGCGCAGCGCCAGCCGGGGACTTGATTTGCAATTCTTTACAATTATCGACCGCTGCGCGGATTCACGGCAGCAGCGGCCGGCAGCGCGTCAGGAGCTCCGGCGGCAGGCGTTCCGCCAGCGCCGCGCGCGCCGCAGCCGGCGTGTAGATCTGGCTGATGTGGTAAGGAATGAACACGTGCGGCCGCAGGGTATCGGCGCGCGCGAGAATGTCGTCCAAGTGCGTGTGCCCGCCCACGCGTGCGTCCGCGACCGTGCGGCGCCCGTCCAGAAAAGTCGTCTCCATGACCATGACCTCGGCCGTGTGCAGTTCGGCGACGCGGTCCAGCACGGTGGGCAGCGTGTCGCCGGAGATGGCCAGCAGCACGCGCTCCGTCGGTTCGGCAATGATGACGCCACTTTCGGCCAGACGCCGCAGCTCTCCGGGCGCGGCCGCCGCGAATTCCGGCTTGCGCCTGTGAGGCCGCTCCAGCACCGCGTAGCCCAGCGCGGGCACCACGTGATCCGCGGGCAGGGCGCGTAGCCAGCGACCGCCGCCCAGCGCCACCTCGTCGCCCGGCCGCAGCCCGACCAGCGTCCAGCCAAACGCGCGGCGGTGCAGCTTGCCCCAGCAATCGACAATCGCTGCCAGATCGGCGCAGGACTCCGCCGGCGCGTACACCGTCGGCGGCTCGAACGTGTACAGCTGCCGCAGCGCCAGGTACTGCGCCAGCCCGCCCGCGTGATCCATGTGCGCGTGGGTCAGCGCCAGGTGCTTGCAGCGCACAATCGGCTCCGGCGAGCGCCCGACGTCGATGCCCAAGCTCCACTCCGGCACGCGCAGCCAGGTCTCCACGCCCGCGACGCTCTGGCCTTCCAGCCGCACGCCCAGCCGTTCCAGGTAGATTTGCGCCACACCGGGCGGCGTCAGCTCGGGCCGATGGGCGGGCAGATGCGGACCGGATGCACACACGCGAGCGCCTCCTGGGTCAACCGCGATCGTCGCGCCGCGCCGCTGCAAGTGGTGCGCGGGCAACATCCAGGACTGCCTGGGCAAACGCCGCCGCGGCAGCTTCCAGCGCAGCCAGGTCACCGGTCAGATAGGCGCCGCCAAAGTTGGTCTCGGTCGGCGGGCCAAAATAGCGGCACAAGCGGACGTCCGCAGCCTTGAGTGCAGCGTCCACGGCCACCACAGACTCCACCGGGGGGGCAATCAGGTACGCCAGCGGCTGGCCCGGCGCGATGCCCGCAGCCGCCGACAGGTAGTGGCCGGTCTCTGCGATGACGTGCGGAAAAAACGCCGGCTGGTTCGCGGCAAACTGCGCGCGCGGCTTGTAGAAATGCGCGTGTTCGGCCAGGTAAGTGCGCAGCGCGTTCAGCGCCTCAGCGATTTCTTGCGGATCGGCGGCCGCCAGCACGCCGAGGATCTCGCCGGACAGCGGCCCGGAAGCGTGCGCTGACCCGGCGTAAAAGCTCTTGGCATAGACGACATCGACGCGGGCAAACTTGGTCGCATGGTCCAGCGCCGCGTACAGCGCGTCGTCCTGATCGGCGGTGACCAGGCCCAGCGACGTGTGCGTGATCGCGCAGCCCAGCTCGCGGCGCAGCGCCATGTGGGCGAAGGGAATCGCGCGGCAAGACAGCAGCGTCGGCGGCAGCGCCTCCAAGCCGTCGGGCAGCCAGTGCGGAATGTCGATGCGATCGGGCACGTTTTTCACCACGTCCGCGTGGGGATGCGGCCAATGGCCAGTCCGCCGGCGCCGATCTCCCGGGCTTTGCTCAGGATGTCAGCCGCCTGCGCCGCCGCGTCCTGTACGCTGAAGCCGCGCGGTCGGATGTTGGAGATGCAGTTCTTCTCCGCGTTGTCCTGGCCGATTTTCGGTCCCCAGGCGAGGTAAATCGAGAGAGAATCGCCGGTTCCGAGGCCCGGGCGCTCGCCCAAGCAGATCAGCGTCGCTTTGGCACCCAGCTCCACGCCGATCTGGTCGGCCACGGCGATGCGCGCGCGGTGCACCCAAATCGGCTTGCCATGGTTGAAATTCGCCGCGCTCAGCGCCCGCTGCAGCTCCGGCAGCAGGCCTGTGTTGATCTCCGCCGCCCACGCCGACAGGCCATCCGCCAGGATAATCTGCACGTCCACGCCGCGCGTGCCCTCGTTGCGCAGCCGCAGCAGCGACGCCTCATCCAGCACCCGACCCTGGTCCGGATACAGCAAAAATGTATCCAAATCAGCGGCTTGGGTGTGCAGCTCGATCGCGCCCAGCGACGCGAGGAACGCCGGGGTCGGCTCGCTGACCACCGCGTCCTTGGCAAAAGCGTGGTCGGCGCGCAGGGTCAGGTAGGTCGCTGTAGGATAGCGCAGCCCCGCGCGGCCCACGCCGATGCGCGCTGGGGTTGACTCCGTCAGGCGTGCGACGCGCTCCGGAAAAGCCAAGCGATCGAGGCCCGGCAGCGGCCGGTGCTGCGACTGCGGCGCCCGCGCATGTGTCGCCAAATCAACGGGATCCCGGCGCTGCTCAGCCAGAATCTGCCGCACGACGGTCGCGACCAGCGTCTCCAGCTCGTGCGCGTTTGTCGGCGTGTCCGCGGCCATCGTGCCCCCGCGCTGAGTCTGCCGACGCGGCGGGCCCCGGTCAATGGCGCGCCGTCAGCCTAGTGGCCGTAGCGCTCGACGAAGTTGTCGTAAGTGCCGGAAAAGTCGAGGATTTCGCCGTCGCGAATGCGCCAGATGCGGTTGCACGACTCGCTCAGCAAATTGCGGTCGTGCGTCGCGACGATCAGCGTGCCCTTGTACTCCGCCAGGCCTTCCGCCAGCGCCGAGCAGCCTTCCAGGTCCAGGTGATTCGTCGGCTCGTCGAGGATCAGCACATTGTGCTTGAGCAGCATGAGCTTGCAGAACAGCATCCGGACGCGCTCACCGCCGGAAAGCGTCGCCGTGGCCTTCAAGCCCTCGTCGCCGCGGAACAGCATGCGCCCCAGAAGTCCGCGAATCTCTTCCAGATCCGCCTGCGGCTTGTAGTCGTGCAGCCAGCGGTCGATGCTCTTGCCCGCCTCGATCGTGCCCTCGTGTTCCTGCGGCAAGTTGCCGATGTTCGTCTCGTGACCCCACTCGATCTTGCCGGTCTCGACCGGGTATTCGCCCAGCAGCATCTTGATCAGCGTGGTCTTGCCCATGCCGTCCTTGCCGATCAAGCCGATGCGATCGCCGCGGTTCACATGGCTGCGGAAGTGCTTGAACAGCGGGCCTTCGCCCCAGTCCTTGGCCAAATCCTGAATGTCGACGACATGTTTGCCCGATTCGCGGGCAATGTCGAAGCGGATGAACGGCCGCGCGATGTTCGAGCGCTTGACGTCCGCCGGCGCCAGCTTCTCGACCATCTTCTTGCGCGACTGCACCTGCGTGGCGCGCGTGCCGGCCGAGAATTTGGAGATAAAGTCTTGGAGATCCTTGATCTTTTTCTCCCGCGCATTGTTTTGCACGACCTGCCGTTCGCGCACGGCGCCCTTGGTGCGCACCATGTCGTCGTAGTTGCCGGGGTAGGTGATGATGGTCTCGAAGTCGATGTCCGCGATGTGCGTGCACACGTCGTTCAGGAAGCGTCGATCGTGCGAAATCACAATCAAAACACCACCGTAGCTGTAGAGGAATTCTTCCAGCCACTCGATCGTGTCCAGATCCAGGTGATTGGTCGGCTCGTCCAGCAGCAGGCAGTCGGGGTTGCCGAACAGCGCCTGGGCCAGCAGCACGCGGACCTTGTTGCCGCCGGACATCTCGGACATCAGCGTCTGGTAGTTTTCCGCAGCAATTCCGAGTCCTTGCAGGAGCTCCTCGGCCTCGCTCTCCGCCATGTAGCCGTTCTCTTCCGCGACGACGCCTTCCAGCTCGGCCAGGCGCATGCCCGCCTCGTCGCTTTCGTCGCCGGACTCGTAGATCGCATTGCGCTCGACCATCGCCTCCCACAGCGCCGCGTTGCCCATCATCACCGTATCCAGCACAGTGTGCTCGTTGTACGCCGACTGATCCTGCTTCAAATACGCGGTCTTGCGCGGCCGCGACACGGTGCCATCGTCGGGCTCCAGCGCGCCTTCCAGGATCTTCATGAACGTCGACTTGCCCGCGCCGTTGGGTCCCGACAGGCCGTAGCGGTTGCCCGGCGCAAAGGAAGTCGTCACGTCGATGAACAGCTTCTTGCCGGAGTAACTCTTGGAAACATTAGCAACAGTCAACATCACACCCTCGAACGGACCGCAAAATCGCCGCCGCGGTGTACGGCTTTTGCCGCGCGCGCGCAAGGGCAAATCCGCGCGCGTGCGTGACAACCGCATGACAAACCGCGGTGGTCAATGGGGAATCTCCGCGCGATCCTGTCGCAGGCACGGAGGCGCATTCTCATGGACAAGCAACAGGTCTTGGGGCCGCTGGCGCGGCAGATCCAGCCGGTTCTCGCGGCGTTCATCCCGGCGACCGAGGGGCTGACGCTCGCGCAGCTGGCGCCCGTGCTGGCGCGCGTGGACGAGCGCCTGGCGCAGGAGCCGGTGGCGTTGCAGCGGCAGCTGCGGCTGTTTGTGCGTATTCTCTGGTGGTTGCCGCTGCTTACGCACCTGCGGACGATGGGCACGCTAACGCCGGCGCAGCGTCTGCGCACGCTGAACTGGCTGCAGGACTGCGGCGTGACCAAGCTGCGGCTGGGGCTGTGGGGCCTGCGGACGCTGCTGTTTCTCGGTTGGTACGGCGATCCGGCGGTGCAGGCCAAGCTCGGCTATCGGCCCAACGTCGCCGGCTGGGACGCGTGGAATGCGCGCAAGCGAGGCGATTGAGATGCACCCAGCGATTCACGTGGACGTCGTCATCATTGGTTCGGGCGCGGGCGGCGGCACGGTTGCAGCCAGTCTGGCGCCGCTTGTCGCAGCCGGCAAGCGCGTGCTTTTGCTGGAGAAAGGCGGACGGATCGATCCCAAGCAGCTGACCGGCGCGGAGGTCGAGTCGGCGGCGCTGCATTATGCCCACGGCGGCGCGCATCCGACCGTCGACCGCACAGTGACGCTGGCCTATGCGGAAGGCCTCGGCGGCTCCACGCTCGTCTACACCGGCACGTCGATGACACCGCCCGAACGCGTGATCGCCGGTTGGAACTTGCCCGGGCTGAGCCACGCCGACGTCGTGAAGCGGACGGAGAAATTCGCTGCGCAAAATGGCGCCGCGTTTATTCCGGACGAATTAATAAACGAAAACAATTGGTTATTTCAGAAGGGCTGCGAAGCGCTCGGTCGGGAAGCGCGGCAGTTCCCGATCAACGTGCGCGGCTGCAAGGGCTCCAGCCTGTGCAATCTCGGCTGCCCGAACAATGCCAAGCAGGGCACGGCGCAGGTGCAGATCCCGGCGGCGATGGCCCAGGGCGTGGAGGTCGTGACGCACGCGCAGGTGACCGCGCTGCGCGTGGGCGGCCGCGGTGGCATCCTGGACGTGCAAGTGGATGGTGCGCCGCATCCGCATGGCAGCAAAAGTGCATGGACGGCAGGGCGTTACGTCGTCCACGCCAACAGCGTTGTCCTCGCGGCGGGCGCGATCCATTCGCCGGCGCTGCTGCTGCGCTCGGGCTTGACCGCGGAACTGCCGGCGATCGGCCGCTTCTGGACCTGCCACCCGGCGCACATCCTCGCCGGCGAGCACGACCGCGCGATCGACGGTTTCGTCGGCCATCCCAAGAGCTTCGTCTGGGAAGAGCGGGTCGAAGCGGAGCGCTACTTCCTTGAAAGCTGTATGTATTTTCCGTTCATCACCGCCAAGAACCTGACCGGATTTGGCCCGGACCATGAGCGCCTGATGGCGGCCTACGAGCGGCTGCAGATGATTCTGGTGCTGGCGTGCGACGACGCGCTGCCGGAGCAGCGGATCGACATCGACGGCGGCGGCCAGCCGATCGTGCGTTACAAGCTGATGCCCAAGACGATTGAGGCGATGGTGCGCGGGACGCGGGCGGCGGCCGAGATCTTTTTTGCCGCGGGGGCGAGCGCGGTCCATGCGCCGTCCGCGCGGCCCACATTGATCGAACGCACGGAAAACGCGGACTTGAACACGCGCATCACCACGAGCCAGTTCCTGCCGGGGACCATCAGCGTGTCCGCCGCGCACTTCATGGGCGGCTGCCGCATGGGCGTATCCCCGCGAGATTCAGTCACAAGTGTCCGCGGCCAGGTGCACGGCCACGATTGGTTGTTCGTCGCGGACGGGTCATTGTTTCCCACGGCGCTGGAGATCAATCCGTACCTGACCATCATGGCGCTCGCTGACCACGTCGCGCAGGCCGTGGCGGACCGGGAAGGCCACACGCTGACGTAGCCACGGCACTTGCGCGTGCAGTTGCAAGCCCACCCGGCCCGGTCGGCGCCGCGCGATGTGGCCGCTTCTTCACAGAATTGCACCAACGCCGCAAATCGGGCACCCTAGCACTCGGGGGCATGGACGGTGGACGTGCGCAATTGGACGAAAATGCAGTTGGGTTTGGTGCTCGTCGCGTCGGCGCTGCTCCTGCCGTCGTGCCTGGTCAATCCAGTGCCGACACCGGGCTCGGCCTCGACGTTCATTCCGGGCGATGTGGCATTGGGCGACGCCGCAGCTGGCACGGACGCGCAGGCTGCGCCCGATGCGTCCGGTGACGCGCAGGCCGCGGTTTCGCTGGTCCATGTGACCGCGACGGCGACCGATTCCGCGGTCGACGCCGCAGTGGGCGGTGGCGTGCACCTGGCGGCGGTCGCGACGGCCGTGTTGGCCACGGGCGAGCTGGCGGTGCTGCTGCCGGATACGGGCATGGCGCCGACGCAATACCAGGCGCTGGCGAGCGCGCTGGCGGAGCAGGGCCACCGCGTGCTTGTGCTCGCGACGCCGGTGAGCGCGCTGGCGGCCTGCGCGGGCGACGATACGTGCCTGGATCTGGCGCGCCAGGAGCTGCTGGACGGTCAGGACCGCACGGCGAAAGTGACTGTAACTTCAGCAGATTGCCTGCAAAATCGCCTGGTCAAGGCGCTGGCGTGGCTGGACAAGAACCGCCCGGGCGAAAACTGGGGCACGTTTTACAGCGGCAGCACGCCGGTCTGGTCGCAGATCGCCATCGCGGGCCACGGCGAGGGCGCGAGCGAAGCGGCGATGGTCGCGCTGCATCAGGCGGTTTGGCGCGTCGCACTGCTGGCTGGTCCGACCGACGGCGCGAGCGGACAGGCGGCGTCCTGGCTCGCAGGTACCGGTCCGACCGATGCGACCGCCTGGCGCGCGTTCAGCCACACCCAGGACCCGGATTTTGCAATCGTTGCCGCGGCTTGGACTGCGCTGGGCTTGGGCAGCAGCGACGCTGCCGCGAGCGTGGACGGCAACCAGCAGCCGGGAATCACAGTGCAATTGTTGACGACGGCGGGGAATGTGCCAGATCCGCACGCGGCAATTGCCGTGGACGGCGCGCTGCCGACCGACGCGACCGCGATGCAGCATGTGCGCACCGCGTGGAAGATCCTGTTGCGGCCGAACTGACCCGATTCTTCTTCTGACCGGAGCGCCCGCTCATGCAAGTCCCTTGCCCAAGTTGCCAAGCACCGATTCCTGTTCCGATTTTCGCGCTCGGACCGCTGGAGGCGCCCGTGCCGGTGCTGTGCCCCCGGTGCCGCACCGCGGTGGAATTGCGCCAAGGGCCTAACGGCATCGTCACGGCCAACCTGGCGCCGCAGCAGCGGCGGCCGGCGTCGAGCGCGTCCGATTCGTTCTTCCACGGCTCGGCGGCTGCACTTGCCGATACGGGCAGCCAGCGACGCGCGGTGCCGCAGCGGTCCCGGGACGCGGAAATGCTGCGGGAATTCAGCGTCATGTTTCGCCAGGCGGCGACGCGCAGCTGGGGCGCGACGATCGGCCTCGTGCTGTTCGCGCTGGCGGCGGCTGGCGGCGTGGGCTTTGGCGTGTGGTGGTATGTCGGCAAGCAGGCGGCAGTGGCCGAGACGGACACGACGTTGGCCGCCGCGACGACGTGGACGCCTGACGCGACCGCCGGGGCAGGTTCAGCGGCGATGCCGAATGCGTCCCAGCTGGGCGAGCACCTGCACGGCGTGATGCGCGACGCGCGCGCGGGGCGGCTGCGGCCGACGGAAGCGCCGCAGCGCGACGGCACGCCGGGCGTGGTGCCGCCAGCGCGGGAGGCGACGGCGGCGGGTTCGGCGCTGGAGCCGGTGAATCGCAAGCAGCTGGACGCGCTGTGCCACACGCGGACGCTCGACATGCAGGCCTGTTCCGTGCGGTTTGCCAAGGGCTCGCCGGTTCAGGTGCACTTCTCGGTCACCACCGTTGGGCAGATCGACGCGGTCCGGGCGGAAGTTGACGGCGCGCGCAATGGCGAACTGACGATTTGTATTGCGGATTTGCTGCGCACCAGCCGCTTTGGCTTCCAGCCCGAGGAAGTGCACCACAGCTGCGACGTCCGCGGGCTGGTGCAGGCGCCTGACAAGTTGCACGAGCACCCGTGGCATTCGCGGCACCCGACGCGCTGAACGCGTGGGCGCCAGGAACACATAAGTTCGCGGATTTGCAAAGATATTCTGCCGGATACCCGGCCGTTTCGGCCCCCGGAGGCGCGCGTGCTGAATCGGCTGCTGGTCCCGCTCCTGCTGCTGGCGGCTTGGCCGTGTCACGCCAACGGACGCTATCCGTCGGCGTCGCAGCTTGTACGCGACCCATCCGACCGCACGCACCTCGTCGCGCAGACGACGTACGGCTTTTTGCAAACCGTCGACGGCGGCGCGACCTGGCATTGGATCTGTGAAGTTTCAATCGGTTACGACGGTCAGGAGGACCCGTTCATCGGCATTCTCGGCAACGGCAGCATCCTCGCGGCGACCACGCAGGGCCTGGCGATCAGCCCGGACCGCGGCTGTGGCTGGCACAAGATGACCGTTCCCGCGTACCTGGGCGAGTGGCCGGCGATCGACCTGATCGTCGACCCGCAGGACCCCACGCACGCGATTGTCCTCGACGTGACGCAAGACCAGCAGCACGACCAGCTGATGGCGACGCACGACAACGGCCAGACGTGGACGCAGCTGGGCCAACCGCTGCCGGACAACGCCGAGGGGCTCACGCTGGAGATCGCGCCGTCGCGCCTCTCGCGCCTGTACGTGAGCGCGCGCGTGGGGCCCAACCAGGACCAGCACGCGCTTTTGCGCAGCGATGACGGCGGCTTGACCTGGGTGACGCTGCCGTTCAACCCGACGATGCTCGACGCCAACGGCGTGCCGCTGCCGGCCGACCAGACGCAGGTGCTGGACACGTTCATCGGCGCGGTGGACCCGACCCAGCCCGATACGGTGTGGCTGCGCGTGCGGCGGAGCTTCAATCCGGACCAGCTTTGGCGCACGCAAGACGGCGGGCAGACGTGGCAGCAGGCGTTTCAGTCGCCCAACGGCAAGCTGTTTGGCTTTGCGCTGTCGCCGGACGGCAAGCAGGTGGCCGTGGGCGCGACGAACCCGCAGCCGGGTATGTGGCGGGCCAACACCTCGGATTTGCAGTTCAAACAGCTGAATCAGCTGAGCACGTACTGCCTGAAGTGGCTGGACGACGGGCTCTACGTCTGCGCGGACGAGGTGCTGGACGGGATGACAATTGGCCTGTCCACGGACAATGGCGACCACTTTGCGGTGGTGCACCACCGGCAGGACCTGCAGCAGCTGGCCTGTCCAGACACGAGCCGGACGACGGTGCTGTGCGGCCAGCTGTGGCCGTTGGTGGCGTACCAGCTGGGGATCGGCACGGATACCCCGCCGCCGGCGCCGAAAAGCGGCTGTATGGCGGCGCGCGTGGGCAGTCTGGCGGGTACGCTCGGCATTCTGCTGGCGGCGATCGGGATGCTGCTGCGGCGTCGGCGAATGCGCCGCTGACCGGTTGCCACGATGCCCGGCTCCAGCCTATTCTCCACGCTGGATTTTGGCTGGACGGGCAAGCGATGCGGCGTATTCTTGCGAACTTGGCAAAACAGCGGGCCATCTTGACGTGCTGCGCTCTGGCGCTTTCCGCGTGCGGCGGCGTGCAATTCGACCGTGAGCCGGGCGTGGATCGGCTGACCCCGCTGCCGACGGGCGCGGAGGTGCTGGTCGTCGGATCGATGAAGGAGGTGCCGTCGGGCAGCCAGACGCTGGGCCTGCTGCGCACGCGCCGGACGCAGGAGCGGTTTGTCCGTGCGCTGGCGGAAAAGCAGCTGCAGGCGGCGGCGGCGCCCAAGGGCTGCGATCTGCTGGCGGACGTCCATGAGCAGCGGTTCGACGGCGCGCCGCGCAAAAGTGGCGGAACGATTGATGAATTTGAGTGGCAGGCGCGGTGCATCCGCACGGCCATCGCGGCAGAAGCGGCCGCTGCGCCCACGCCCGCGCCCGTCGCGGTTGCGCCCGCGCCCGCGCCGCCGCTCGCGGCGAAAGAAAAGGAAAAAGACGAGCCGAAATACAAGAACGAGCAAGCGCGCCTGCAAGCGGAAGTTGCGGCGGCCAAGGAGGCCGCGAAGAAAGCGGCGAAGCTGGCCCAGGACAAGGAAGACCAACTGCGCGAGTACGCGGAAAACGCGGAGAAAGAGAAGAAAAAGCACGCGGCGGCCGAGGCCGAGCGGCAAAAGCGCGAGAAAGAGCAGGCCGAAAAGGACAAGCTGCGGGCGGCGAGCGAGTCGGCGGACAAGGCCCGCGCGGCGGAAAAAGCCGCGGAAAAAGCGCACGCGGCGGCGGATTCGGCTGAAAAGGACCGCAAAAAGCTGGTGGCGGAGGCGTCCGAGAAGGCCAAGCTGATCGCGGAGGCGCCGACGCCGGCGAATTTTAAGGCCGTGGCCGAAGCCGGCGAGAAAGTGCGCGTGGCGACGGAGAACGCCGAAAAGCTCAAGGCAGCGGCGGAGCAGGCCGACAAGGACGCGCGCAAGGCGAGCGAGACGGCGGCGGAGAAGGCAAAGTCGCTGGACAACGAGAAGGCGCGGGCCGAGGCGCTGGAGCGCGAACGCAAGGCCAAGGAAGAGGCGGAACGCAAGGCGAAAGAGGACGCTGACCGCAAGGCCAAGGAAGAGGCGGATGCCAAGGCCAAGGAGGAAGCGGACCGCAAGGCTGCGGCGACGCCGGGTGCGGCGCCCGTGCCGGCAGCGGTGCCCGTTGTCGTGGATCGGGCGGCAGCGGCTCGGGCCGAGAAAGAGGCCAAGGCCGCGATTGTCGCCGAGAAAAAGCGCCAGGACGCCGAGAAGAAGCGCCTGGACGCCGAGCTGAAACGCCAGGAAGCGGAGCGACGCAAGGCGGAAGCGGCGGAGAAGAAACGCAAGGCCAAGGAGCCGGCGCCGCCCGCGGTAACCGACGCGGATCTGGCGCTGAAGGATGGCTCGGTCAACGCGCTGCTGGCGCATCTGGCGCTGCGCAACGACACGGATGCGCGGGTGACGGCGGCGCTGGACAAGCGCGTCGCGGAGACGACGGCGGAATGGGTCACGGTGGAAGGCGTAGTCGTGTCGACCGTGGAGGACGAGCGCGGGCCGAAATTCGATGCCGATGCGGTCGCGAAGGACGTGGAGGAGGCGCACGCGACGGGCAGCAAGTTCCTGACGCCGCGCGAGTACAGCTACCGGTACACGCTGCGCAATCCAGCAGCGCGGCCGGTCTCCCTGGACGTCGACTTGCCCGGCCAGCGCATGCGGCGGGTGCTGGCGCCCGGGCAGCAGGTCGTGGCGCAGGCGACGGTGCCATGCATCGCGCATGGCGCGGTGACCAAGCGGCTGGAAAACGGCGTCCTGGAATACCATTTCGAGTGCAACGCGGACAACCAGGCGCGGATCGTCGCCGTGCGGCCGGTGGAGCGCGAGCTGCTGCTGGACAAGCGCGCGGCCGACGCGGAAGTGCCGCTGGACGTGATGGCGCGCATCTGGCAGGCGCTGCCGGCCACGGCGCTGACGTCGCAGTACCTGGCGATGATCGATGAAGTGATGCGCCGCCGTACCGACGCGCTGGGCGATTTTCAGGGCCGGCTGGCGACGCAGCACAAGACCAATCCCGACGCGCCGACGGCAGCCCTCGCGACCGTGCGCAACGCTTCGCCGCATGACGCGACGGTCGTGTTCGATGTGGGCACTGGCAAGGAACAGCGGCTGATTATCCCGCACGGCCAGACCGGCGAGATGAAGCTGGACGTGCCCGCAGGCGTGACGCCGGAGCTGAAGATATTGGGCGTTCTGCCGCGGCTGCGGTCCGTGGACTGGCTGCTGGGCGTGTGGGCGTTCAAGGGCGCGCGGATGGCGCTGCTGCCGGCCGAACGTGGCCAGTGGACGGCGTTCCTCGTGCCAACGGACGGCGGGCGGGTGACGGCGGTGGGGCTGCATGTGAACGATGGGATTGTGCAGGCGCGCGCCAACGTTCCGGCGGCGTTCGTCAAGGCGCTGTATGGCGCGGACACGCCCGGCAGCTGCGAGGAAGGCTGTGAAGTGCGCTGGATGATGCGCGTCGCCGACTTTGACCAATACGTCACCGGCGCCGGTCGCGCGTTGCAGGTGGAATTTGATGCCGGCGATCGCCACGCGGTCGTCAAATTTGCGACGGATCACTAGCCGAAATCGGCAATTGTCGAGAATCCTTCCGCACGCCAGCGCACTCTGGTATCTTCGGCGCCATGGGAACTGTTGCCGTCGACGACCAAAACGTTCCGAGCGACGCGATGGAACGCCGCTTGGCACAGCGGGCGGTCGAGGTTGACATCCGCCGCCTGCGCGCGCGCGCGATCCGCGTGCACGCGACGATGGCGTGGCTGATTCCGCTGCAGGCGCTGGTCGCGGTCGGCTCCGCCTGGACCACCGGCCCGGACGACATCATCGCCTTTGGCCTGCGCCGCTGGATGATTGTCGGCATCCTCGCGCCGATTGTGGCGCTCATCGGCGGCTGGATCACCGCATATTCCAGCGGCGAACGCGACTCCCGCATCGGCGTGGCGATCTGCCAATTCGCGATGTACGGCGTGGTCCAGATCGCCGGCGGTGGGCCCGTGCAGATGCAGGTCCACGAATACGTCTCGCTGGCGCTGCTCTCGCTGTATCACGACACGCCGGTCATGATCACCGCGATGGGGCTGATGGCGCTGTTTGACTCGGTCGGCTACGCGCTTGTCTCGGCGTATGGCAATCCGCAGCCTGTGACCTGGCCGGCGTTCGTCGCGGAGACTTTTGCGGCGATCGTGGCAAGCGGCTTGTACGTCGCGTGGGATCGCCGTGAACAGCGCGACGTGGCCGAGCACGAGGCGCAGCTGGAGCTGGAGACGGAGCGGCGCAAGATGATCGCCCAGGAGCTGCGGGAGACGGCGGCGCGGTACCGGCGCGTCGTGGATTCCAACCTGATCGGTATCTGTTTTTGGGACCAGACCGGTCAGGTCGTCGATGCCAATGACGCGTACCTGACGCTGCTGGGCTATGACCGCCGCGATCTGGAAAGCGGGCTGCTGCAGCACGAGACCCTGACGCCGCCGGAGTGGCGGCCGGTGACGAATTCGACGCTGCTGGAGATCCGCCATCGCGGTGTCGCGGCGCCGATCGAGAAAGAGTACGTGCGCAAGGACGGCTCGCGGATTCAGGTGTTGCGCGGGAGCGCGGCGGTGGAGGGCGCCAATATCGGCGTCAGCTTCGTGCTGGACCTGCGCGAGACCAAGCGGCTGGAAAAAGACCTGAACGCGGTGCTGCACGCCAACGTCATCGGCGTGGTGTTTTGGGACGGCGATCGCTGGACGGACGCCAATGACGCGTTCCTGGCGATGATCGGCTATTCCCGCGACGCGCTGACCTCGACCGACCTGCGGATGTCGTGGCTGCTGGCGGCGGAATCCCCGGCGACGCTCAAGGCGATTCGCCGCGAGATGGACGAGTCCGGGCGGTTCCTGCTGCGCGAGATGATGTTGACAAACCACGCGGGCGGAACCGTGCCGGTGCTGATCGCCGGCGTGCGGTTGAACCGCGAGCAGTTGCACGGCGTGGCGTTTGTGCTCGACATGACGCAGCAAAAGGCCGCGGAACGCGAGCTGGCGACGGCCCGCGATGAGCTGGAACTGCGGGTCCAACAGCGCACGGACCAGCTGGCGCGGGCCAACGACCTGCTGTCGGCGGCCAAGGACACGGCGGAGTCGGCGAACCGCGCCAAGAGCCAGTTCCTCGCCAACATAAGCCACGAGATCCGGACGCCGATGACGGCGATTCAGGGCTTTGCCGAGCTGATGCAGGACCCGGAGCTGCCCGACGCGGACCGCCGCGCGTATGCGAACACGATTCGCCGCAACAGCGATCACCTCCTGCGGCTGCTGGACGACGTGTTGGACTTGTCGCGCATCGAGGCGGACCGGATGCAGCTGGCGGTGGAGCGGACGCCGCTGGTGCCTCTGCTGCAGGACGTGCTGGAGCTGATGCAGGCGCGCGCGGCGAGCAAGGGTCTGACGCTGCGGCTGCGGCTTGCGACCGCGGTGCCGGTGTGGATCGTGGTGGACCCGCTGCGGCTGCGGCAAATCCTATTGAATCTCGTGGGGAATGCCGTGAAATTCACGGAGCAGGGCGAGGTGACCGTGATCGTCGCGATGCAGACCGCCGAGAACGCGCGGCCGCAGGTGCTGATCTCCGTGCTGGACACGGGAATTGGTATTGATTTCGAGGCGATGATGCGCCTGTTCCAGCCATTTGCCCAGGCTGATTCGTCGACGACGCGGCGCTTTGGCGGTTCCGGGCTGGGGCTGGCGATCTCGCGGCGCTTGGCGACGCTCATGGGCGGCGCGCTGACGGCGGAGAGCGTGGCGGGGCAGGGGTCGGCGTTTACGCTGCGCATTGACCCGGGCGTGATCGACGATTCGCCGCTCGAGACGCTGCCCGAACAGCTGATCAGCGGCGCGATGGAGCCAGTTCGCGTCAAGAGCGACGGCTTCCGGTCGCGCGTGCGCGTGCTGCTGGCTGAAGATGGCGTGGATAATCAGCTGCTTATCACGACCTACCTGCGCCATGCCGGCATCGACGTGACCGTCGCAGATGACGGGCGGACCGCGGTGTCGGAAGTGGCGAGGGCGCAGGCGGCGGGCACGCCGTTCGCGCTGGTGCTGATGGACATGCAGATGCCGGTCCTGGACGGCTACGAAGCGACCCGGCTGCTGCGCTCCGAGGGTTTTGACCAGCCGATTGTGGCGTTGACCGCGCACGCGATGGCCGGAGACCGCGAGCATTGCCTTGCCGCGGGCTGCAGCGATTATGTGGCAAAACCGTTGAGCCGCGCGGGGTTGCTGGCGGCCATCCGCCGCAATCTGCCGGCGGCGCTGCGTGCGGCGGCGGATGCGCCCGCGGCGCCCGACCCGGGGCAATCACCAGACGGGCCGGCTGAATCGCGCGGCGCGCTCTGATCGGGCCATCGCCGGGCGTCCTGGTCACGGTCGATTCGGGCCAAGCCGATTCCGCTCCCTGGCGGTGCGCATCAACGAAGTTGCGCGCTTGGGGCCCCAGCCAGTCGCCAAGAGCGGTTCGCTCGTCGCGCGACGCACTGTCACGGGCGCGTCACGTCGTCAATTGCGCGTCACGCCCTCGAGCGAAAGCAAGTCTTCGGTGACCCAGGCGTCCAATCGCCAGAACCCTTGGATCCCAAAGGCTTCTGACATCGGGCGGGTCCGCTGCCTCGCCGCCGCGATGCGCTCACGCACGTCCGCGGAAAACTGGTCCGATTCTTCCGCGCGCGGCACGACCGGCGGCCGTTCCGCCTCGAGCGCAGCCAGCCAGCGCTGATTGGCCAGCAGGATGCGCTCTTCGGTATACGCGACCTCCTGCTCGATGTCCGCATCGGTCGGATACAGAATAATTTTGCTACCTTGCAGCTGCGGCGGGTGCATGTCCGTCCAGGGCAGTTCCTTGCCTGCCGCGGCGAAAAACGCATTCCAACGCTCGGAGGGCAGCTGGTCGAGTTCGACCTCAATGATCAGCAGCCTGGCATATTGCGGATGAATTCCAATAACTTCAACGCGCGTGGGTTTGATCGGCGGCGGTAGTGGCATGGTTCCTCGGTCTGATGCGGCCAGCCGGCAGTGACGCATAGGGTACCGCTACCGCGCCATCATGCAACGGCAGAACGGGCAAAAACCGCAGCCGGAATCATCAGAACTTCGTCACGGTTTGACAAAGCAACGTTGCCTCGCGCGATCTGCCGTAAGTGTGAAGAACTTTGAACTGCAGTTTGTCGAGTGCGGGTGCGATCGCGTACGATTCCACAGCGGCTGCGGCCAAAGTCGCGATTGCAGGTGGGCGTGACACACGCGGATAGTCTCGAGTCGGCTCAGGGTGCTTCCGCGCGCGTGCGTGCGGTCAACCGCGCGATCGGTGCGGCCGAGCAGCAGCTCCGCGCGCGCCACCCGTGGCTGCACCGGCAGGACGCGATTGGCCTGACGCTCTGGCTCGGCGCGCTGGCGACCTGGGGGCTTCTCGTGCTGCTGTTCCTGCGCGGGGCGCTGTCGCCGTGGCTCCTGGTGCCGCTCGCGGCGCTGCCGCTGTCGGTCCTGCACGAGCTGGAACACGACCTGATCCACGACCTGTATTTCAAGCCGCGGCCGGGCCTGCAGAATCTGCTGTTCACCGGCATCTGGCTGGCCAAAGCGAGCTTGAACCCGTGGGCGCGCGCGGACATTCACTTGCGCCACCACCGCCTGTCGGGGCAGCCCGGCGACGTGGAGGAGCGGTTGATTGGCCTGGGCGTGCGGTCGGTGCCGCTGCGGCTGCTGATCGCATTCTTGCCGGCCACAGCGGTGGTGCTGCTGCCGGGCATCCGCCGCGATGCACCCGATTGGCAAGTCATTCGCGGGCCGTTCTGGTCGCTGCCGCGGCAGATCCAGCGACTGGATCTGCTGTTTTTTGGCCTGCCGATCCTGCTGCCTCTGGCGTGGGTGGCGGGCGTGCCGCACGCGCGCGAGCTTTACCTCTGCTGGATCGCGCCCAACGTGCTGCGCCACGGCTGCATCGCGCTGATGTCGTCGTACAGCCACTACTACGAGATTGGCCGCCACGACGTCTCGCACCAGAACCAGATCCTGCGCCATCCGATTCTGTGGTCTTTCCAGTTGTTTTCCATGGACTTCGGCGCGACGCACATCATCCACCACTACGTCGTGACGCAGCCGTTCTACGTGCGGCACCTGATTCGGCACCAAGCGTGGCAGGCGTTGGAGGCGTCGGGCGCGCGCGTCAATGATTTTGCGGTGATACGGCGCGCCAACCGCTGGGACGACGCGCCACCGGCGGCGCTTGAGGCGGCAGCATGACGGCGGACAGGAGCCTGGAGCCGGAATGGGTCGAAGGCCTGCGGTTTTGTCCCCACTGCGGCAGCCGCGGCAAGGCGACGGAGTGCACCTACGACGGCCATGTGACTGTTCCTGCGGTGAAATTCGACCCGCAGGTCATCATCCGCCCCGGCGACGTGCTGGCGGGGCGCTACCGGCTGACGGCGCAGATCGCCAAGGGGGGCTACGGCGCCATCTACGCCGGCGAGCACATCGTGACCGGCCAGGAAGTGGCGATCAAGCTCCTGAAGACCGATTTCGGCGGGCCGGACGACGCCACGATTCGGCGGTTCTTTCGCGAGGCGCGCGTCACGGCTTCGCTGAAACATCCGAATACAATTCGTGTTTTCGACGTGGGCCAAGCGCCGGGCGGCGCGTTTTTTCTGGCGATGGAGATGCTCAAGGGTCCGACGCTGGAGCAGATCCTCACGGAGCGCCTGAGCCACCACCGCGCGCTGACGGAGGCGGAGACGATCGACCTCGCGGTGCCGGTTCTGCGCAGCCTGGGCGAGGCGCACGCGCTGGGCCTTGTGCACCGCGACATGAAGCCGTCGAACATCATCCTGGCGGACTTTGGCGACGGTGAACCGGTTGTCAAGCTTGTGGATTTTGGCATCGCGTGGATGCGCGGCTCGTCGCTGACGACGACCGGCATGGCGCTGGGAACGCCGGCGTACATGAGCCCGGAACAGTGCGAAGCCGGCGATTTGGACGGGCGCAGCGACCTTTACGCGTTTGGTATCCTGCTGTACCGCTGCCTGACCGGCGACGTGCCGTTTCGCCAGGCGTCGGCGGTGGCGATCATGCAGTCGCACCTGCGCGCGCCGGTGCCGGACGTGCGCAAGGAGGCGCTGTCGCCGGTGACGGACGCGTTCAACGCCGTGCTGCAGCGCGCGATGGCCAAGCGGCCGAGCGACCGGTTCGCGCGCGCCGTGGACATGCGCAAGGCCCTGGAGGCCGTGCGCGACACGTTTTGGCCGGACGAGCCGGAGGGGACCATCGCCATGGTCGAGTCCGTCACGCCGTTGACGGCGACGCCCAAGCACACGCCCATCAGCGGCCTGGTGAACCTGCCCCCGCCCAGCAGCTTCGCGATCACGGCGTCCCAGCCGAGCTCGCCGCAGATTCCGGCGCCCAATGGGCGCGAGACCCAGAAGGTGGCCGCCGCGCGCGATCCGTCGAAGTAGCAGTCATGCTTGGGGAATCGCCCATGCCCCGCGGCCTGTGAGCACGCCTTCCAGCGCGGTGACCAGCTCCACGCGGTCGACCAGATTTTCCCAATAGTCGAGCTTCTCGGTCTCGATCACCAGCGTCGGCCCCAGGTCGTAGCGCGCGAACCAGTCCTCATACGCCGCGTGCAGCGCCGACAGGTAGCGCGGCTTCATCGCCTGCTCCTCCGGCCGTCCGCGTTGGCGAATTCGCCGCTTGATGCCCGGCAGGCTGCAGCGCAGGTAGATCAGCAGGTCAGGTCGCGGCAACGAGTCGCGAATCGCCGCGTACATCCCTGAATACGTGGCATAATCGCGCTCGCTCAGCACCCCAAGCGTGTGCAGCGTCCGGGCGAAGATCTCGGCGTCCTCATAGATCGTGCGGTCCTGGACAAAAACGCTGCCCGGCTCTGCGGCGATCAGCCGGGCGAGATCGAGATGTGCCCGAAACTTCGCGGAAAGAAAGTACATTTGGCTGTGAAACGCGTAGCGCTTCATGTCGCCGTAAAAATCCTTGAGGTACGGATTGGCGTCATTCGGTTCGTAAAACGGCTTGATCGCGAAGCGTTTTTCCAAAAAACCCGTCAGCGTCGACTTGCCCGCGCCGATGTTCCCGGCAATCGCAACGAAGCGGGCATTTCCGGCTGGCAGCGTCGGGCTCGCGGCAATCGCCGGGCCGGAACGCTTGATAGGTGTGCCTTTCTTCGGAGCTTGCAGTGCCATGGGGCCTCGCCAGACGGAACGCGCGCAGTGTATCATCAGTTCCGCCATGGCGCAGTATCAGTATTCCACGACCTTTCAGGCTTACACGACTGCTTCCAACGAGGCGTCCGCGCGGCGCATCGTGGCGCTGGTGCAGGACTGGCTCCATCCGCAGAGTGTGGTCGATTTCGGCTGCGGCCAAGGCATCTGGCCGGGCGCGTGGCATGCCGCGGGCGTGGCGGACGTGCAGGGCGTGGACGGCGACTACGTCGATCGCGCGGCGCTGTGCATCCCGCCGGCGCAGTTCCTGGCGACCGACCTGGCGCGGCCGATCGACCTGCACCGGCGCTTTGATCTGGTCGAGTGCCTGGAAGTCGCGGAGCATATCGCGCCGGACGCTGCCGCTCAGCTGGTCGACACGTTGACCCGCCACGGCGACGTGCTGCTGTTTTCCGCGGCGCCACCGGGCCAGGGCGGCGAGCACCACGTCAATGAGCAGCCGTACGCCTGGTGGCGCGAACGCATGGCGGCCCATGGCTTTGAGCTGTTTGACTGCATTCGCCCGCGCATCGCGCAGGACCGCAACGTTCAGCCGTGGTATCGCTACAACATCTTCCTGTATGCGCGCCGCGACCACCTGGCGCAGCTGCCGGAGGCGATCCGTCAGACGCACATTCCGCCACACGCGCCGATTCCCGACGTGTCGCCGCTGCGCTACCGGCTGCGCAAACAGGTTGTGAAGCAGATTCCGCAGGTTGTGGCGGATCAGCTGGCACGGGTCAAGGCGAAGTGGCTGCGGTAGAAGCTGCCGCCGCGCGCCACGCTGCAGCGGACGCTAGGAATCCCCCGCGGGCTCTTTGAGCAGCCGCATCCGCTCGCGCACGCGCCGCGTGTCTTCTTGCAACGGCGCTTTGTTCTTCAGGAATTTCTGGTACCACTCGAGCGCGCCGGGCTTGTCGCCGCGTGCGTCGAGCAGTTCCGCCATGTCCAGCTGTACGTTGGCGTTGTCCGGGCTCAGCTTGAGCGCCTTGTTCAGCGCCTTCTCCGCGTCGCCCGGCGCGCCCTGGGCAATCAACACGCGCGCCAGCACCAGATAGTTGTCGGCCACCGGATCGCACTCGTCCAGCGCCACATTCGCCGCTTCCAGCGCTTCCGCAAACCGGCCCAGCCCTTGCAGGCATGCGACCTTGGCGGCGTGCGCCAGGGCAAATTTCGGCCGCACCTGCAGCGCCAGTTCCAGCGCATCCAGCGCCGGCTGCCACTCCTGCCGCACCATCAGCGCCAGCGCCAGATCGTACTGCAGCGTCCCGTGCGCCGGCGCCAGCTTGTTGGCCAGTTTGTATGCCTCCACCGCCTCCGACCACATCTTGCGCCGCAGCAGCGCAGCGCCGAGGTTCGCCTGCACGCGCGGGTCATCCGGCGCCAAATCCCGCGCCTGTTCCAGCACTTTGAGCGCGGCGATGTCCTCGCCCGCCTCCAAATACAGCACGCCGAGGTTGTCCAGCGCGCCGTGCAGCTGCGGATTGAGCTCCACCGCCTGCTGAAACAGCTTGCGCGCCGCAATCGCCTGCCCGCGCTGCATCGCACACAGGCCGAGGTAGTACACCGCCAGCGAGGATTTCGCGTTCTTCTTGAGGTGTCGCTTGAGCGCCGCTTCTGCGTCGTCCAGCTCTTCGTCGCGGTAGGCGGCGACGCCCAACGCCAGATCGCCGAGCATCGGCTCGGTCTCCACGTCGCCGCGAATCGGCGCGTCCGGCAGGCCGCGATCGCGGTCACCGCGGCCAGAATTGCCGTTGGCGCCTGAGCAGGCCGTCGCGAGCGAGGCAACGAGGGCAGCGGCAAGGACGATCCGGCAGGTCAGCATGGCTGCAGATTGTAACGGTTCATGTGGGCGCGGTGCAAGCGCGCCGTGCGCGGCTCTCAACAGGCGGACCCAACTCCGACCCCCTCGTTCGTCGCCCAGACCTGATGCATTTCGGACCGGGACCGCGCGTGTGCGCCGCCGAGGGCACGCCGCCGAACGCGGGCGTTTGATCTCGAACTTCGGTCGGCGCTTCTGGACCGAACGCGACTGGACGGCTACACTGTGACAAATGAGTGTCGCGCGACCAGCAACTTCTTGGCCAGCGCGCGCTCCCCGCCTTCAGGACATCATGTACAAGCCCTCGTACGAACTCATCAAAAGCCTGCCCAAGACCGACCTGCACGTGCATTTGGACGGCTCGTTGCGCCTGGAGACGATTCTGCAGCTCGCAGAAGAGCAGGGCGTGAAGCTGCCGGGCAACTCGCCGGAGACGCTGGCGCCGTTTGTGCAGGTGGGCGACGTGTGCAAGTCGCTCAAGGATTACCTGCGGACGTTCGACATCACGTGCTCGGTGCTGCAGACCGAGGAATCGCTGTACCGCGCGGCCTACGAGCTGGTGGAGGACGCGTCCAAGGAGAACGTCCAGTACATGGAAGTGCGGTATTGCCCGATGCTGCACATCGAAAAAGGCCTGCCAATGACCACGATTGTCGAGGCCGTGCTGGCCGGGCTGCGCGATGGCAAGGCGCGCTTTGGCACGCGGTCGGGGCTGATCATCTCGGCGCTGCGCCACGCGGACCCGAAATGGTCGCTGCGGCTGGCGGAGCTGGCGGTGGCGTACAAGAACAAGGGCGTAGTCGGGTACGATCTGGCGGGCGCGGAGGACGGCTTCCAGGCGCGCAAGCACGCAGCGGCGTTTCACTTGATCCGCAGCAACAACGTCAATTGCACGGCACACGCGGGCGAGGCGTTCGGCCCGGAGTCGATCCACCAGGCGCTGCACGATTGCGGCGCGCACCGCATCGGCCATGGGACACGGTTGCGCGAGGACGGCGACCTGCTGAATTTCGTCGCAGATCACCGGATTCCGCTGGAGATTTGCCCCAAATCGAACGTCCAAACTGGCGCGGTGGACAGCATCGCGGCGCATCCCATTCAATTTTATTACGAATTCGGCTGCCGGGTGACGATCAACACCGACAACCGTCTCATCACCAACACGACCGTGACCGACGAATACATGTTGTGGATCGAGACGTTCGGCGCCAGCATCCGCGACGTGCGCGAGGTCATCATCAACGGCTTCAAGTCGGCGTTTCAGAGCTACCGGACGCGGCAGGACATGCTGTCGCGGGTCATCACGCAGATGGACGCGCTGATTGCCGCGGACACCGAGCGGTACGCCAAGGAGAGCGGCGACAAGGACTTGGGCCAGGTGAAAAAGGACCGGCGCGGCACGAGCCAGAAGATCGCGGAGCGCAAGAAAACGGTGGAAGCGCGCCCGGCATGATCGACACACACGCCCACATCGCGGCGACTTGGGAAGGCGCGGCGTATCCCGGCGGGACGGTTGGCGTGCTCGCGCGGGCGGCAGCGGCGGGCGTGGCGCATGTGGTTTGCGTGGGCGCTGGCGGTGACGCAGCAGAAATGGCGGCGGCGGTCGCTTGCGCGCGGGCGCACCCGGGCGTGAGCGCGATCACGGGCATCCATCCGCACGACGCGAAGAACGTGGACGCCGCGCTGTGGCAAGCCGTGGTGCAGACGTGCGCGCTGCCGGAAGTCGTGGCGGTGGGCGAGACAGGTCTGGATTTTCACTACGATTCTTCGCCGCGCGACGTGCAAGACGCCATCTTTCGCCGGCATATCCAGCTGGCCCGGCAGCTGCGCAAGCCGCTGTGCATCCATACGCGCGACGCGGAGGAACTGACGCTGCGGGTGCTGCGCGAGGAGGGCGCGGACGCGGTTGGCGGCGTGATCCATTGCTTTTCGGGCACATGTGCTTTTGGCCTGGCGGCGCTGGATTTCGGTTTTTACCTGTCGATTCCGGGGATTGTAACGTTCAAGAAGGCCGGTGAGATCGTCGAGACCGTGCAAAAGGCGCCGCTTGACCGGCTGCTGGTAGAGACGGACAGCCCGTTCCTGGCGCCGATTCCGCACCGCGGCAAGCAAAACGAGCCGGCGTACGTGGCGCTGACGCTGGCGAAGATCGCGGAAATCAAGGGTTTGTCGCTGGCCGAACTCGAGCGCGCGACCGACGAGAACGCGGTGCGGCTGTTCGGTCCCCGGCTGCAGGTCCGGCTTGCCGGTTAGGTTCAGCCGTGGCACAAACCTCCGGCCTGACCGCCGACCGGAGACCCCGTGACGACCGACCCAGACCGTGAGATTCCCCCGCCGCCGGCCGACGATGCGCCGGCCATCGACCACGACCGCTACTGGCTGAAATACGTCTACCAGGGCAATCGGCAACGGCAATTGACGGTGCGCGCGCTGGCGACCGGCTGCCTCATCGGCGGCGTCATGTCGATCTCCAACTTGTACGTCGGCCTGAAGATCGGCTGGGGCCTCGGCGTGGCGATCACGGCGGCAGTGCTGGCGTTCGCCTTTTTCACGGCCATTGAGAAGCTGTTTGGCACGTCGCCGGAGCGCCACTTCACGCTGCTGGAGAACAACACGATGCAGACCGCGGCGTCGGCGGCGGGCTACATGTCGTCGGCGGGGCTGGTGTCGGCGATTCCGGCGCTGGCGATGGTGTCGGACGGCAAGTTCGTGCTGACGCTGCCGCAGACGATCGTCTGGCTGGCGGCGATCTCGCTGCTCGGCATCGTCGCGGCAATTCCGGTGAAGCGCAAGTTGATCAACCAGGAAAGGCTGCGATTTCCATCGGGAATTGCCGCGGCCGAGACGCTGCGATCGCTCCACGGCGAGGGCGAGGAGGGTCTGATCAAGGGCCGCTCACTGGCGATCAGCGGCGCGATCGGCGGCGCGTTGGCCCTGGCGCGCGACGGGCTCAAGCTGTTTCCCGACAAGTTCGCGGCGTTCGGTGCCGTGGCGCTCAAGCGGTCCGCGTACTTTGACCCGTCGCTCGTGATGATCGGCGCCGGCGCGCTGATGGGCCTGCGCGTCACGTTCTGGATGGCGGCGACCGGCCTGATTTCCCGCTATTTCGCCGCCGATTGGCTGTTCAACGCCGGCTTCATCGACTGCGGCAAGCTGGCGCCTGGCGCGGTCTGTACGGCGGCCGCGATTCCGTACAGCGTGATCAACAAGTGGACGCTCTGGCCGGGCGTCGCGCTCATGGTCACCCATTCGCTCGTGGCGCTGGCGTTGCAAGCACCGAAAATGCTTGCTGGTTTTGCCAAGACGCTGTCGGCGAAGCGCGGCGAAGAGCCGGAACTGGCGGAACTGGCGGCGGTGGAAGTGCCGACGTCCTGGTTCTTTGCCGGTCTGGCGGTGGTCGGGACAGCGTGTGTGACGCTGCAGTACGTTTGGTTCCAGATCCCCATTGCGTTGGGTGTGCTGGCCGTGGCGCTCTCGCTTGTGCTGGCGTTCGTGGCCGCGCGCTCGACCGGCGAGACGGACACCAATCCGGTCGGCGCGATGGGCAAAGTGACGCAGCTGACGTTTGGCGCGGTGATGCCGGGGCAGATCTACGCGAACCTGCTGGCGGCAAACGTCACGGCGGGCTCGGCGAGCCACGCGGGCGACCTGCTGACGGACATGAAGGCCGGGTATCTGGTGGGCGCGCGGCCGCGGTATCAGGTCGTGGCACAGGTCTTTGGCGTGCTGGTCGGCGCGGTCTTCGCGTCGATCGGCTACAGCGTGCTGGTCCAGCCCGGCCAGCTGGGCGGCGAGCAATGGCCGGCGCCGGCGGCGGTTGTCTGGAAATCCGTGGCGGAGCTGCTGAGCAAGGGCTTGGGCAACATGGAATGGCACAAGCTGCGGGCGCTGGAAGTCGCGGCAGCGATCGGCGCGGCGCTTGCGCTGGTCGAGCCCTGGTTGCCGGCGCGGGTCCGGCGCTGGCTGCCGTCCGTGAACGGCGTGGGCATCGCGATGACGGTGCCTTTTGCCAACAGTTTCTCGATGTTTCTTGGCGCCGTGCTGGCGTGGCTGTTCGAGAAAGCCCGGCCCAAGCTGGCCGAGCGCTTCACCGTCGTCGTCGCCTCAGGCTTCATCGCCGGGGAAACGCTGATGGCGGTCTGCATCATCGCGTGGGGCATCTTGTCCGGGAGTATGGGGAAATGAGTAAGAAATCCAAACTGTTGCAAGAGGCTCCGGCGGATCGCTACATCGACTGGCTGCACCAGGCGTGCACGCCGCACCACGCCGTCGCGGCGACTGAGGCGGTCCTCCAAGCCGCCGGTTTTGCCGAGCGCGACTACGCCGACGACCTGCCGACGGCGCCGGGCGAGCGGCTCTATGTGCGACATCCGGATGGCAAGTCCTTGATAGCCCTGGTCATTGGCGAGCGTTCACCGGTCGTGACCGGCTACGCGATTGTCGGCGCGCACACGGACAGCCCGGATCTGCGGCTTCGGCTGAATCCGCTGCAATCTTCAGCGGGTACGACGCAGCTGACGACCCAATTCCACGGCGGGCTGATTCGCCGCTCCTGGCTGGATCGCCCGCTTGGCCTCGCGGGCAGCGTGTATCAGGTCGTGCGCAACAGACGCGGCGTGCCGCAATTCAACCGGCTGACGGGTCAGCCGCTACTGACACGGCAGCTGATCCGTGTGGATGAACCCATTGCGATTATTCCGGATTTGGCGATTCACCTCGACCGCGAGAAAAACGACAAGGGCGCGGTGAATCCGCAGAACGCGCTGAACGCGGTGCTGGCGACCGGCGCAGATCCCAATGCAATGCTGCGGCTGCTGTCGGATAAGGCGGGTGTGGCGTTGGACGCGGCGGATGGCTTCGACCTGCACCTGATTCCGCTGCAAAAACCGTTGCGTACTGGCGTCGACGGCTCGCTGGTGACTGGCGCGCGGCACGACGACTTGGCGATGGTGTTTTGCGGACTGGACGCGCTCGTGCAGTCTGTGCACGCGGATGCGGCGCCCGTGCGCACGCGCGTGGCGGCATTCTTTGACGCTGAGGAGACGGGATCGACGACCGCGTCCGGCGCGGCCTCCAACTTCTTGCGCGACGTATTGCTGCGGGTTGCGCGGCGCCATCCAGACAGCCAGGGAAAGGACGCCGAGAGCGCGTTTGCGCAGACGGTTGTGTTGTCGGCGGACATGGCCCACGCGCAACACCCGAACTTCCCGGAATTGCACGATAAACACCATGCTCCACTCATCAATCAGGGCATTGTCGTCAAATCCAACACCGCGGATCGCTACGCGACCACTGGCGAGACTGCGGCGCTGTTGGCTGGGCTATGCGAGGTGGCGCACGTCCCGCTTCAGGCGTTCGTGATGCGCCAGGACCTGGCATGCGGTACCACGATCGGCCCGCTCGTCGCCGCCTCGCTCGCCGCGCGCGTGGTCGACGTTGGCTGCCCGATGTGGGCGATGCACTCCGCTGCGGAGACGCTCGGTGTGCAAGATCTGGCGGCGATGGTCGCCGTCATGCGGACGTTCTTTGTCGGGGGAGGTTAGCTCGTCGTGCGCGAAGGGTCCAGGGCCGCATTTCACCCTTCGCGCCGGGGCCGCCTGCCCCAACATTTGCCGCCCCGCCGAAAGGGGCCTGGCTGTCGCCAGGCGTACCTATCCACACCCGGGTCCCAGCTTTCGCTGCCCGGCCCAACCTTCGACCGCCCGTTGGGATTCCATGGTCCC
>CAIYWC010000133.1 GCA_903929795.1 uncultured Myxococcales bacterium
CAGCCGGCGGTCGGCGCGCACCAGCAGCACCTGGCCGCGAGCGCGTGGCACCGCGACGTCGTCTGCACCGACTGCCACGCGGTGCCGGTGTCGACGAGCCATGCCAACGGCGTCATCGACTTTGCCTGGAGCAGCGTCGCCACGGCCATGGCCAGCACGCCAACTTTCGATTCCGGAACAGCCACTTGCAGCGGCGCGTACTGCCACGGCGGCACGCTGTTCGACGCGGCGACGGCCAAGACCAAGCCGGTGTGGACGCAGGTCGACGGGACGTTCAACTCGTGCGGCGCCGCGTGCCACATGACGCCGCCGGGAGGCCCGCACCCGACCGACACAAACTGCGCGCTGTGCCACGCTGCGGTCGTATCGGCGGTCAACCCGGGCTCCGGCGCGGTGACGTGGGCCAACGCGACGCTGCACATCGACGGCGTCGTCGAGTCGAACGCGTACCACACGCTCCCCGGCTGGGTCTCGCCGAAATTCCTCGCCAACGGCAGCGCCAGCACCGACCACCACGGCTTTGGCTTCTTCCTCGCCAACCACGGCGTCGACGACAAGGGCACCGCGTGCACCGTTTGCCACGGCGCGGACTACAGCGGCGGCGTCGTCGCGGTCTCCTGCAACAACAGCACCATCAACTGCCATGGCGCCAACGCGGCGACCAACGGCACCGGCGGCGACTGGCACAGCTGCAACTTCTGCCACGGCGAGGCGACGCAGAACAATCCGCCGCAGGGCGTGGCCAACGAGTCGACGAACCTGACGCTGGCGGTGGGCCGGCACATGGCGCACGTGACGGCCAGCGCGACGACGCATACGGCGATTCCATGCACGCAGTGCCACATCGTGCCGGTGGCGGGCGACGTGGCGCATACCCAGCAGTACGTGCCGACCGCGGACTTGACGACGGCGGGGCATCACGGCGATGTGACGTTTCCGGCGCCGTCGGCGGCCGTGAATTCGACTGGCGCGATGCTGTGGGACGTGACGGCGGTGCTCGGTGCGCCGGTGACGGAACGCGGGACCTGCATGGGCGCGTGCCACTCCAACGGCCGCGGCGGCGCGCCCGCGGTGACGCCGTACTGGGCGGGCGGCACCTGGACCGCCGGCAGCTGCGCCAACTGCCATGCAGCGACGCCGACGACCGGCCACCACAACACGCATCTCGGCGGGGAGGGCTTCGTTGTCGCCTGCACGAACTGCCACCCCGCCGCCAATACCGCCACGCATGTCAACGGCCTACGCGACGTGCTCACGACCATCAGCGGCGCGCCGCTCACCGGCAGCGTGACAAGCAGCCGCCCCGCAACCGGCTGCAAGACCGTGCAATGCAACGGCACCTGCCACGGCCAGAATCACGGCAGCTATTGCTGGTGAGGGCGGTGTCTGCTGTGGCTGGTTGAGTGGCTCGACCAGCCATTTCGCGTCGAGGCTTGGGCGGCAGAGCGGCTGTGGAGTGGCAAAATTCCGCAGCGCAATCGCCTGCGCGCCCTACTCCGTCGTCTTGTGTGCCAGCTCCACCAGCGCTGTCGCCAGCTCCATGGCTTGGCTCTTCTGGAGATTGTGGCCGCCGGCTGCAAACACGAGCCGCGGCCCGGGTGGCAGCGCGGCGGCGTGCTCCTCGGAGACCGCGCGCTCGATCAGCGCATCGTCCTGAGCCCACGCCACCAGCGTTGGCACCGCGAGCTGCGCGCTATTGCGCCCTTGCAGCTTGAAATCCAGCGCGGCGACACAGCGCAGCGTGTGGGCGACTGCATCGTCGGTCAGCTGCGGCGTGGCAAAGCCGAGCTGGCGCAGCATCGCGCGAAACAGCAGCCGCGTCGGCCGCGCGAGCACCGGCATGTCCACGGCGCGGGCCAGCAGCGGCGGCCCGGCGAAGCGGCGCAGCACATGGTGCGGGCGCAGGCCGATGGACGCGATGAGCCCCAGCGCGGTGACGCGTCCCGGCGCCTGGACAGCCGCCGACAGCGCGACGGCGCCGCCCATCGAGTGGCCGATAACGACGCAGCGGGCGATGTTCAGCGCTTGGAGGACCTCGACGAGGAATGCCCCGCGCGCATCGATGCCCGGATCCGGCGCGGTCGCCAGCGGCGTGCCGCCAAAGCCGGGCAGATCCAGCCGCACAAACCGCACGGAGTCCGGGAGCGCGGCGCCCAGCCAGCGGAAGTCGCGCACGCTGCCCGGCAGGCCATGGACCGCGACAAGCACCGGGCCCACGCCTTCGTCCGTGTAGCTGAAGGGACCGCCCGCGATGTGCCCAAGGCGGCACGGCGGGTCACGGGGCAAGGCGGGGGTCGTCATGGGCAGTCCGGCCGGTTGCGGCGGCGGCGCAGTGTCTGGCGCGGTCGGTGGGGAGTCAAGCTGCGGGGCGGCAGTTGCCAACACCACGCGTGTGCCACAACGCGCTTGATGCTCACTCTCGGTCTGCTTCTGCGACTGTCGCCCGCAGCGCTTCCACATCCCGCAGCGCCGCCTCGCGCCAGTCCAGACGCGTCACGTTGGCCAGCGCATGCAGCGCCGGCTGCAGCTCTCGCCACGCGCGCGTCGGCTCAAGCATCGCCATACGCGCCAGCGCCAGGTCGAGCTGTGCCAGCGCGAGCAAGTCGACGTTCGGCACATATTGTTCGTGACTCTCCGTCTCGTACTCCAGCGCGAGGTCCGCGTCTTCGGCCCGGATGTCCTCCTCGGCATGGAAGGGACGCAGCGGGTCCATCATGCTGACGCGCTCCATCAGCTGCGGCGGATAAGGCACGTCGCGCGACCAGCCTTGGACGTGAACGCGACCATAGTCGCGGCTCACTGGCTCCAACGCTTCCGGCGGCAACTGTTGCAGCTCAACGATCGCGCGACGCAAGTGCGCTTGCGCCAGATCCGGTCGCTCCAGCCGCAGATAGGCCTTGCCCAGGTACGCGCGCAGCGCCGCGCGCTCGCGACCCGCGCTCAGGTGCGGCAGGATCTGCGTCGCCCAATCGACCAGCCATTCCGCGAGGTGATTGGCCTCCAACACCGGCCAGAGGGCGCGCAGCGTGCGGGCAGCGAGGTCAAAGTGGCTGCGTTCCAGCAGGATCGCCAGCGCTGCGTGCAGCTCCGGCCAATCGAGCGGGTACAGCTCCAGGTAGTCGATCGACAGCAACCCAAGCAGCTTGAGCAGCGTTCCTGCCGCCGAGATCGCAGCCGCCGCGCGGTATTCCGGCCAGGCGCGCACCTGGTCAACGACCGCCGGGTGCAACAACGGGTCGGCACCGAGATCCAGCCCCCACGGGCTCACGTCCTCCGCGCCTTCGATGTCGCCGCCATCGTCCATGAAGCTCGGTCGCGGCGTTTCGATTGCGGTCCAGATGGCCAACATCTCGCGGGCCGGCGGCGGCATCTGGTGCAGGGCAAAGCGCACCAGATAGCGCACGGACGCCGGGATGCCGGCGGTATCCGGAGCCGCGCCAACCTGGAGCAAGCGCCGCTGCAGCTGCGCGGACTCAAAGCGCGACCCATCCTCGTAGGGAGCCAGGATGCGCCGCAGCAGCTCGATCCCCCAGGGCAGCCCGCCCAGCAGCAGCGCGAGGTGGATGAGCTCCGTCACGTCTTCGGACGGCTCATCGATGTCGCGCTCGCAGTCCGTCCGGTCGTCCAGCGCGGCAAGGTCCTGATCGGCCAGCGGCCCCAGCGCGAGATGGACGACGTCGCGATGTCCGAGGCTGCGCACGGCGTCCGCCACCGTCGGATCCGTCGTCAGCAGGATCGTCCGCGCAGCATCGCGCACAATCGGCACGTGCTCCGCCTCGACTTCACGCCGCAGCACGTTGCTGACCACCAGGACTGCGTCGCGTTCGTGCAGCGCGGCGTCAAGCGCGAGCAGACACAGCTCCGTCATGTTCGGCGCGGGCAGCGGCAGCTTGTGGCGCAGCAGGAAGGCCCGCACCGCATCGCCCGTTCGTCCGCTCTGGACCTTCAAGTGCCACAGGCCGCCGGTGTAACGCGTCCTGCCATGCTCCGCGCGATCCAGGTCGCGCGCTTCGGCGATCAGCGATTGCTTGCCGATGCCCGGCGGGCCAGAAATGACAAGCAAACTGCCGGGGGTCGTCAGGGCGTGGCGCACGACTGGCAGTTCGGCCGCGCGACCCAGGAACGCGCCGTCGCTATCGCAGTGCAAATAGTCGCCCGCGCTCCAGGTGTCCGGGGGCAGTTCCGCCGGCGCGGGTTGCGCGTCTTCAGCATTCGTCGCATCGGCCATGGTTCACATCCCGGCGGGTTCCGGCGCGCTCGGCGCTGGCTCCGGCGTCCCCTTGCGCGGCCGGCCGACGCGCGGCTTCTGCGGCTGCACGCCAAAGTCGAGCAGCTTGGCGTCAAACAGCCCATACCAGCCCGTGACGTTGTCGCGCAAGCGCCGGCGAATCTCGGTCGTCGTCCTTTCCAGCGTCGCCGCCGCTTTGGATTGCCCAGAGCGCTGCGCGCCGGACTTCGCCCGCTTGTCCAGCGCCGTATTCACCTCCGCGCCCAGCGCCGCGAGCGACGCCGCGTTGTAGGGCGGCGGCAGCTCACGCTTGTGCTTCGCCGCGCCATGGCCGATGGCCGCGAGCAGGTCGCCCAGCGTCGGATCGGTCTCGGACTTGGGGAAGAAGTCGACGCGCCCGGGCCTGCCCTGCGGAAACGAGCCGTTGACAAGCCGCATCAGCTGCACGTGCGCCTCCTTGCCGCGCTTGATGGCATCCGCACGCACTTCCACCGCCGCGCTGACCTCCTCACGCGACGCGCCGAGCTCCTTGGTCGCCGCGAGGTGTTTGGTCAGGTGCGCGAAGACGAACGCCTCGGTCATGTCCGGCGAGAAGAGCTGGGCCTGCATGGCGTTGGTCTCGATGCCGTTGTAGAGCGAGATAGCGTCCAGCAGGTTGCCGGCATGCAGGCCGGTGGCGTCGATGAGCTGTGGGGCGGTCGTGGGCGTTGCGGGCTTGGTCATGGCCGGTGGCTCCTGTGCACGGGGAGGAATGCGCACTTTCAGAGGTTTTTTGGCGAAGTTGGCGGCGGGCGTCAAGAGCGCCAGCGCACGATTTTGTCATGGGAAGGTCATGGTGGGAGCGGTGGCGGGGCAAGAGCGTGCCTCAGGGGGCAGTTGGGACGGATCGGATGTTGGATCTTCTTCGCCAGCGTACTCGGGAGGCGTCCGCGGCGTTCGAGCGGCGCTTTTTTACGGTGCGGGGTTGCGCTGGGCTGGCTGGCGGCGCTCGGAACGAATCGAGAGCGCCGCCTGGAAGGAAGCTGGCTTCGGGCGCGGCGGGCGCATAGCCGACAGGGAGCGGCGGGAAATGGGAGCGAGGTTCAATCACCTTGGCAAGCGCCACGTGTGGCGCGGTCACCCCCTGGTTCTGGTTCGAGACCGGTGAAGAAGTCCAAGCACGTCTCGCCCCGCCTTCCGCCGTCCACATTCACCGCCTCCGCAGCCCCGGACCGGCAAGCCGCCCGCCGCCGAATACCTGGAGGCGGATCAAGGGCGGCGCGCCAGAACGATGCGCGCACCGCAGCCGCATCGTACGCCCTCGGATCGGCGCGTCAAGCGCCAAACTCTTGGCATTTTCGGCCCAGCGGACGCATCCGTCCAGCCGCGGCCGGCATCTGCCGGTCCACACGCCCGCTCGCGCTCGCGCCTGAGCGCGCCCACGCTGCGTCATCCAGGGCGTCGAGGTCAGCTACTGGCGCAGCACGCGCGCGAAGCCGTTCGCGAGCTGCTGGCCGCAGTCGACAGGCAAGCCCGCCGCGCGCAAATGCTTGGAGCGATGAAGCGGCGGGCGCGGCAGGGAAGCAGCGCCTGCATCTGGGGCTTCGCCAGCTTGGCGCGTGGGCCGAAGCGCTCGCGGAGC
>CAIYWC010000134.1 GCA_903929795.1 uncultured Myxococcales bacterium
CTGGATACTTGCGCGGCTGCGCCGTCGCGGGATGAGGGGAGGTTGCAAGGCGGCGGAGGTGGCGCGTTTCGCCGGAAAGACGCGGTTTTGGGACGCCGTCAACAGCAGGCTCCACTCCGCCTCGACCCGGCGTGGCTTTGGCCTGGGCGTGCGGGGCGGCTCCGGGTTGTCTGGCGTCGGCGGGATCTTCTGCCCAGCCAGCGCGTCGTTCCACACAGCCCACGCCGCGCGGACCGCCACCACGTCAGCAGGATCCGGCAACATCTGGCCAAACCAGTGGGGCGGGAAATCGCTGTCTTCAAAGTGCTTGCCGCCGTACCGCACTTCATCGCCGCGGCGGATGCTCCACGCCCGCTCGGCGTCGATGCCGACCGCGTCGGCGGCCTTGGAGAAGTTCCCCGGCGGGAAGGCGTCGACCGTGAACACCTGGGAGCCCTTGCACTTGTGGCAATGACGGTAGTGGCGCCCGTCGGGTTTGCCCCACGCGTGCGGGCATCGATGAGTTGCCTTCGCCATCACACCACCTCCTGCCCGGCGATGATCACCTCGCCGGTGGCGATCTCCTGCTGGACCCGGCGGGGCAAACCGTCTTGCCAGATCAGGCGCGCGGCCATAGCCTGGGAGCAGATCAGCGCAGCCCGCGCGCTCTGGCCTGAAATCGCCGGCAGGGAAGCTCGGGCGGACTGGATCGTCGCGTAGATGCGGCGCTGGCGCGATGTGCCACGCGACCGGCACCGGGGCAACGCGCGGACGCCATCCAGCGCGCGGGTGACCAGATTGATTACGGAATCGACGTCATCGCGGTCATCCTTGTCGTACTGCTCGCCGTCGACGGCCTCGTGGCCGCGGGCCTGATCCGCGGCCTGCCCGAGCCAGTACGCGAGCGCGTTCCGGGTGTTCTGCAAATCCATGAAGTTCTTACGCATACGTATCCTTTGGCCAAAGCGGCGGCGATGGCACCTGCCGTGCCGCCATTTGCCCGATTGCTGCCTTGGTGACCGGCGTGCCATCGTGGCGCCGCCTTCCTGATCCGTAGCTAAGGACACGTGCTCGCCGGCGTCAAGACAATCGCGAATGATTACGCTGTGTTGCGGATACGCGGAGGATACGTGTAGTTACAAACGGGCGTCGGCCGGGCAGGGTAATCGTGAGCCCGGACATGGACTTACAAAAAAGTGATGTCCGATCATGGTGGCGGCAAAACGACACGCGAGTGTCACATTCGGCGCGCCAGGACGGCAAACCGAAGTGCCGCCAAAAAGTCGAACAACGGCGCCGGGTTTGCCCCTAGCGGCGGCCCTAGCGGGGGCTTACGGGGCGCGTACGGGCCGGTTACGGCCCCGCCGCAAGGCCGCGTAACGCTTACAAAAGCTGAACGGTTACGCGGCGTTGCCCCGGCTTTTTAGCCCTTCTAAGCCGGTTGTCGAAGGTTCGAATCCTTCTGGGCGCGCCGGTACTTACGCGACACGGACGGGCAGAGTTCCATCATCGTGCCCGCAGTCGCGGGTTCCGGGTTCTGGTGGACTTGCGTTTTGCCGGTGTTTCTGGCGTCGCGACCCGCTTTGGCGTCGGCCTGGTTAGCGTGACCGCGCACGTGGGCAACCAGCTTGAAGGAGTCTCCCTGCAGCGGTTGCGAACGAGCGCAACCGTCTGATGATACATGTGAATTGCTCGCTTGAAGTCGCCCGGGTTTGGCGTTGTGTGCCCTGAAACCGCGGGACGCACACATTTCATCACTGGACCGCGACCCGAATGGCGCCGATATTCACTGCCTCGACGCTCCATTTCGACGCGCACAAGCATGGATACCGCCCGAATCGACACCCACTTGCGCTGCAACCAGGCGTGCCGCTTTTGCACGGTGCGGCGGGAGCGCGACGATTTGCGGGCCATCCAGACGGACGCGGTGCTGGCACGCATCGAGGCGGCGCGGGTCTCTGGCGCGCGGGACATCGTGCTGAGCGGCGGGGAGCCGACCATGCGGCGCGACCTCGAGCAGCTGATCGCGGCGGCGGCGCGGGACGGCGTTCGGGTGACGCTGGAGACGAATGCGACGCTGATTGACGCGGATCGCGCGGTGCGGTTCAAGGCGGCGGGGCTCCTGCGCGCGCGCGTGCACGTGCCGGGCGTGGGTGCGGACGCCGATGCGGCGACCCAGGACCCGGAGGCGGGCGTGCGCCTGCTGGTGGGGCTGCGCGCGCTACATGCCGCGGGCATTCCGGTGACGCTGACGGCGACGGTCGCGGCGTCCACCGCGCAGTCGCTTCCCCGCGTGCCGGGCGCGTTGGCTGCAGCGCTGGCGGAGTCGACCGACGTGGGGCTCGCGCTCGCGGACGCACTTGAACTTTCGGTGGCGAGCGACTCACCGGATCCCCGTGAAGTCCTCGACTTGCCCGAAGCACTGGCCGTCGTTGCGGCGGTGGCGGCCGCGTGCGAGGTCCATGGCTTGCCGCTGCGCTTGTCCGCACAGCACGGCCTGCCGCCGTGCGCGCTGCAGGCGGTTGGCCGGTTGCCGCTCGCGACGTTGACCAGTGAGTCCAAGCATTTCAGGGACTTCGTGACGGCGCCGGCGTGTGTGCATTGCGTGCTGCGCGAACATTGCCCGGGTGTTCGCGCCGACCGGGTGCGGCGCTTTGGCGTGCCGACGCTGGCGCCCGTGACGCACCATGAGGGCTTGCGGCGCGTGGCGCTGCAGCCCGAGGACGTCGTTGCGCTGGCCGCGGGAGACGCCGCGGGGACTGGCGCAGCGCTGCAGCCGCTGGTCCGGTTGGTCGGCGACGGCGGTCCCCCGGTCGTCGTGTCGGTCGCGCTCACGCCGCAGACCGCGGACCTGGTCCCGGAACTGCCAGACCGGCTCGCGGCGGCGCTGGGCGGCGTGGCGCGCCTCGAGGCGCTGGAACTGCTGCTGGCGGTGCATCCGGACGCGACGGGTGGCGTACTCGACCTCTCACGCGCCGCGCAGGTCGTGGCGCAAACCGAAACGCGGGCGCGTGCGCTGAGCCTGACGCTGCGCATTCCTGACGGCGCGAGCCTGCCGCCCTGCACGCTGGACGACCCGCAGCGCCTCGCTCCGCTCTACGCTCTGTCTCGCTCGACGCGGCATCGCGAGGGATTTGAGCAGGTTGCGGCCTGCTCCGGCTGCAACGTCAACGATCGCTGTCCAGGGTTTGCCAAGGCGCTGCTCGCCCGGATCCCGACCGATGCGGTGAAGCCGATCACCCACGCGCGCACCCGGCGACGTCTCAGCGGCATGGGGACGCCGCAGCGGCAGGCGTTGCGCGACCTTGTCTCCATCAGTCACACGGAGGTGCCGGACGGCGCAGGCAACGGCGCGATGCGCCCGGCGATTGAGGAACTGGTCCGCATCCACTATCACTGCAACCAGTCATGTCGATTCTGTTTTGTTTACACGCACTTGCCTCCGGCCAGCGACGAAGCGGTCCGCGCGGCGATCAGCGCGGCCGCACGGCGCGGTTCGCGGGTGACCTTGACGGGCGGCGAGCCGACGCTGAATCCGCGGCTGCTGGCGTACATCGCGCTGGCCAAGGCGGAGAGCCAACACGGCGTCGGGCTGCAGTCCAACGCCATCAAGCTCGCCGACGCGAGGCTGGTCGAACAAATCCTGGCGGCTGGCGTCGATCGCGCGACGGTGTCGCTGCACGCGCACACGCCGGAGCTCTCCGACGCGATTACCGAATCGCCGGGGACCTGGGTGCAGACGGTACAGGGCCTGGATAACCTGTTTCGCGCCGGCGTCCACTTGAGCATCAACTTCGTGATCTGCCAAGCAAATTACCGGACCATCGTCGACTATGTGCGCTACGTTGGCGCGCGCTGGCCGCGATCGACCCTGGCCATCTCGTTCGTGGCGCCCGCGACGGAGATCGTGCCGCATGAGAAGGACCTGTTGCCGCGCTTTACGGACGTCGCGCCGCTGATCGTGGCCGCTTTCGGCGACGCGCAGCGGCTCGGACTCTCGGTCGGTGGGCTCGACACGATGTGTGGGATTCCGCTGTGCCTGCTGCCACGCGACGCGCAGCGCGCCCTGAGCAAGCTCGACCGCCCGCCCGACAAGGCGTTTGTCCACCCGGAGGTCTGCCGGTCCTGCGCGCTCGTGGGCAAATGCTGGGGAGTGCGGCAAAGTTACGTTGAGCTGTACGGCGCGGGCGAGCTCAAGCCCGTCTCGGCCGCAGAGCTCGCCTAGGGCGGCCATTTCCGCTGTCCGCGCGCGCAATTCGACCGGGGCGAAGGACGCCGCGCTGGGCAGGAACAAGGTCCTCGCCACGGAGCCCGTCCTGACCGGGCTGGGCGGTCAGCCGGCGATGCTGACAATCGACAAAACACTGCGTGTACAGGTGCTTGCGTGTGGGGTCAGCCCGCTGGCAGCGCAACCCAGCGCTGGCGTCGCCATGAACGTTGCGTCGCCGGGCCTGTGGCAACCGGCTCCTTGACCGCGCTCGCCGGCATTCCCTGAGCGATCCGAGCAAGCGCGCCGTGTTCGCGTGCGGCGACGACGCTGGCGCCGAGCGACCTCTTCTCCGCGCAGGATTGGGGCAATGCCTCGATGCAAACCGGCGGGTGGCAGCTTGCGGCCTACGACGCCGGCAGGTCACGCTGGCGCGTCCTCGCAGCGGGCGTGTTCTGCGACATCCACGGCCAAGCTCTGCGGCGAACGTCGAACCATACCTCAACGTCGTGCCCCTGAATACCATCGACCAGAACTGCAACCGCCTGTAATGCGGTGAATTTGGAACCTACGCCACCGGATGCCGGACGATGGTCTTGAGCTTGTCGGGCGCGGCGCGGCGCGGATCGCTCAAGTAAATTTCATGATGGCCGCAGATCGCGCCGGTCTGCGCCTGGCTGAACCGCTCACGCAGCCCGCGTCCGGCGGCAAACGCGCGCATCGTCGCGACGGTCGCCGGCTCGGTCGCGTACGGCCCCACGTGCAGCATCTGCACGCACAGGCCTTCGCGATACGTCTCGAGGCGCAGGCCATCGGTCACCAGCGTGGGCTTTTTCGTCCGCAGGCTCGCCAGCGCCTCCGCCAGTAGCGCCGGTGTGATGTGCGGCGGCTGGAGGATCATCGCCCGCCAGCGCCAGTTGTCCGGCTTCGCCAGCTCAAACCGTCCGTCGTCGACCCACCACAGCGCTTCCAAGGCCATCACCGGATAGTCGATGGGATCGACCGGCCGCAGCTTGGAAATGAATTTCAGCGTGTAGGCCGCGCCGTACAGCGCTTGGACGGCGTTCTGGAACGCGGCCGACGTCGCGGGCGCCTCGCCGGGCTCGATGCGGCCGTCGATCGCGAGAAACGTCAACTCGGGCACATCGACGATCTCCGGGTGCTGGGCCGATGGCTGGTAGAACGCCCGGTACTGCTTGCGCAGATTCAGAACCCGAACGACAGCGCGCGTCGCAGCGTGCGGCGCGGCGGCGTGAAATGCGGGTGTCGGCATGAGAACCCTCCGCTGCAAACCTGCTCTGTTCCCCCGTGACAAACGTAGGCAGCGCGCCGTGGCGGATGTCAGGTCACTGTCACGGTGCCGCACACGGTTGCCAGCTCCAGTCAATTCGTCGCGCCTGTGTCATGTGCTTGTTGCGCCTGCCGTCCAGACTCTGCGCCGCCAGGAGGCCGCCATGACCGAGCGCACGCTGCTTTTCACCCCTGGGCCGTTGACCACCAGCGCGACCGTCAAGGCCGCGATGCTGCGCGATTTCGGTTCGCGCGACGCACGGTTCATCCAGCTGATCGCGGACATCCGCCAACAGCTGGTGGCGCTCGGCACCCAGATTTCCACGCGCTGGACCTGCGTGCCGATGCAGGGGAGCGGCACCTTTGGCGTGGAGGCGACGCTCGGCGCGCTGGTGCCGCGCGGTGGCAAGCTGCTGGTGGCGCAAAACGGCGCGTACGGCAAGCGGATCGCGGAGATCGCCCGGCGGCTTGGCATCGAGACCGTGGTCGTGGATGCGCCGGAGCACGCGCAGGTCGACGCGGCGGCGATCGACGCGGCCTTGACCGCCCGTCCGGAAATCGATGTGGTCGCGTGTGTCCATTCGGAAACGACTTCGGGAATCCTCAATCCGATCGCAGACGTCGGCGCCGTCGTCCAGCGCCGTGGCAAGCTGTTCCTCGTCGATGCGATGTCGAGCTTTGGCGGCGTGCCGCTGGATCTCGACGCCGCCGGCATCGACGCGCTGGTCTCGTCGGCCAACAAGTGCATCGAAGGCGTGCCGGGCTTTTCGTTCGCGCTCGTGCGCCGCGACGTGCTGGCCCAGTGCGCCGGTCGTGCCCGCAGCGTGAGCTTGGATTTGTACGCGCAGGCCGCCGAACTCGACCGGTCCGGGCAGTTCCGCTTCACGCCGCCGACCCACGTGCTCGCGGCGTTTCACCAAGCGCTGCGCGAACTTGCGGACGAGGGTGGCATCACCGCGCGCCACGCCCGCTATCAGGCCAACCGCGCGGAACTGCTGGCTGGCCTCGCCCGCCTGGGCCTGCGCGCGTGGCTGCCGACGGAGCTGCAAGGGCCGATCATCACGTCGGTGCGCTATCCCGAGGATCCGCGCTTCGACTTTCCGGCGTTTTATCAAGCCCTTGCCGAGCGCGGCTTCACGCTCTACCCCGGCAAGGTCAGCAGCGCCAACTGTTTCCGAGTTGGCACCATCGGCCGTTTGTTCCCCGCCGATTTCACCGCACTCTGCGCTGCCATGGGCGACGTGCTCAGCGCGCACGGCGTCGCGACGCCTTGAGGAAATCCATGCGCAATCAGCACTTTTCGCACGAAACCCTGCAGATCCGCGCGGCAATCCTCGATTGGGCGGGAACGGCGGTTGACTTTGGCTCGCGCGCGCCCGTGGAGGCCTTCCTCAGCGTGTTCTCCGGCCTCGACATCCACATCAGCACGGCCGACGCGCGCGGTCCTATGGGTCGAGCCAAGCGCGACCATTTGGGCGCCCTTTTTGCCCTGCCGCACGTCGCCGCGCAGTGGCAGCACCGCTTTGGCCGCGCGCCCACGGAGGCCGACATCGACGCGGTCTATGGCACGTTTGTGCCGACCCAGCTCGCGGTGCTGGGTGAATTCGCCAAGCCGATTCCTGGGATTCTGGACGTCATGGCGCAGTGGCGCGCGGCCGGCATCCGCATCGGTTCGACGACCGGTTACACCAAGGCCATGCTCGACATCGTCGCGCGGTCGGCGGCGAGCCAGGGCTATCAGCCGGACGCGATGGTCGCGGGCGATGAGACGCCGGCGGGCCGACCTGCGCCTTGGATGATTTGGCAGAATTTACAGCAGCTTGGCGTCTGGCCTCCCGCCGCGGTCGTCAAGATCGGCGACACAGCTGCGGACATCGATGAAGGCCGCAACGCCGGCTGCTGGACGGTGGCGCTCACGGCGTGCGGCAACGAAGTCGGTCTCTCAGAAGCCGAATACGCCAAGCTCGACGCCGGCGAGCGCGATGGGCTTGTTGCGCTGGCCCGTGGCGCGCTTGGCCGTGCTGGAGCGCACTATCTCGCTGATTCTTGGGTGGAAATCCCGGGGATCGTCTCCGACATCGACGCGCGATTGGCGGCCGGGGAACGTCCGTGATCTCCCAAGCGCGCGCCTTCACCCGCGCCCGCACGCGGACATTTTGGGGCCTGCTGATCGGCTACGCCGCGTTCTACCTGTGCCGCAACAACCTCTCCGCCGCCGCCAAAATCCTCGAAACCGGCCATGGCATCGACAAAACCACTTTCGGCGAGATCGCGTCCATCGGCACGGTCTGCTACGCCGTCGGCAAGGTCGTGGCTGGGCCGATCGCGGACCGCATCGGCGGCCGCCGCGTGTTCTTCTTTGGCCTGTACGCGTCGGCGATCGCCAACCTGTTCATCGGAATCGGCGGCCCGCTCTGGCTTTTTGTCGTCTTGTGGGGCTTGAGCCGCACCTTCCAGTCGCTCGGCTGGGCCGGGCTTGTGCAAATCATGCCGCGCTGGTTTCAGACGTCGCGCTACGGCACGGCCATGGGCGCAATTTCAACAAGTTATCAATTCGGCGGCGTCTTTACGCCGATGCTGCTCGCTGGCGTGCTCAGCATCACGTCGGGGTGGCAGGCGCTGTTCTGGGCGCCGGCGGCCTTGCTCATCGCCATCGGCGATCTGGTGCGCGGCCTGGTTGTGCAGACGCCGGCAGATGTCGGGCTGGACGAGCTGCCCGCGGATCAACCGGAGCCAGTCGCAGCGGAGGCCAAGCCGCCGTGGCACGAACCGATGCGGGCGCTGCTTTCGCGTCGGGCGTTTTGGATTGTGCTCGGGCTGTCGCTGGCGCTCACGGTGGTGCGGGAGACGTTCAACCTCTGGATGCCACGCTACTTTTCCGATCTGGGCGCAGGCGACGCGGCCGCGGTCTTCAAGTCCACTGCTTTTCCGCTGCTCGGCCTCGCGGGAACGCTGCTGGCTGGCTGGTTCTCGGACCGCTTCTCGAACGGCAGGCGCGGCCCGGTCATCGCTGTGCTGCTGGGTTGCCTCGTGCTCAGCCTGCTGGCGCTGGCGCACCTGCCGGCGCTGGCGTCGCGGCTCGGCATCGCTGCGGCAACGCTGGCTGTCCCGCTCACGGGGCTCGCCGGCTTTTGCCTGCTGGGACCGTATTCGATGGTCGGCGGCGGCGTCATCGCCCTCGATTTTGGCGGGCGACACGCCGCGGCCACTGCCGCTGGCTTGCTGGACGGTGTGGGCTACCTCGGCGCCAGCCTTGCCGGCGTGGGCATTGCGGCGATCGTCGACCGCGCAGGTTGGGCGGGTGCCTGGAACGCGCTGGCGGCCATGGGGGCGTTGGCGGTCGTGCTCAGCGTGCCCCTGTGGCGGAAGTAGCCCTGGGCCGCGGTCAATCCGCCGGCCCGGCCAGCCCGCCGGCGCCCTGTTCGGCCACCAGCGACGCGTACAGCCCGTGCGCAGCCAGCAGCTCCGCGTGCGTCCCCTGTTCCACGCAGCGGCCGTGATCGAGCACCACGATGAGGTCCGCCGCCGCGGCCTGCGCCACATGGTGGGTCACGTACACCAGCGTGCGGCTCTGGCCGAGCTGCCACATCGTTCGCCACACCGCCGCCGCGGTCGTCGGGTCCAGCGCCGCCGTCGCTTCGTCCAGCAGCAGCAGCGGCGGATCGCCCAGAATCGCCCGCGCAATCGCGATCCGCTGCCGCTGGCCGCCAGAAATGCTGGTGCCGCGCTCGCCGACACGCGTCTGGTAGCCATCCGGCAGCCGCAAGATGTAGTCGTGCAGCTCCGCCCGCCGCGCTGCCTGCTCGACCTCGGCGTCGCTGGCCTGGAGGTGGCCCATCCGGATGTTCTCCGCGATCGTCGTGTCAAACAACATGCTGTCCTGAAAGACGATTCCGATGTGGGCGCGCAGGGAATCCAGCGTCAACGTCCGCGCCGGGACGCCGTCAAACTGCACGCTCCCGCGCACCGGGTCCCAGAACCGCAGCAGCAGGCTCAGCACCGTGCTTTTGCCGCTCCCGCTCGGGCCGACGATCGCCACGCGCGCGCCCACGGGGATCCGCAGGCTCAGGTCGATGAGGCGGTCGATGCCGTCGCCGTAGTCGAACGTCACGTGATCCAAGGTGATTGCGTGTTCCGGCCGGCTCAGCAGCGCGGTCCCCGTGTCCTGCACCGTCGGCGCCGTCTCCAGCACCTCTTGCACGCGGCGCATGCCGCCGGTCGCCTGCAGCATGTAAACCGTCACGCTCATCAGCAGTTGCACTTGGGTCACGACGCCGAGAAACAGCACCTGGAACGCCATCAGCGTGCCGATGGTCAGGTGGCCGTGGAACACCTCGAACGCGCCGACCGCGAGGATGACCAGGTTGACAAGCGACATCAGCACCGTCGGCAGCCGGTCCGAGAGGTAGCTGAGGATGTTGAAGCGCACCGACGCGCGCAGCACGTCAGCTTGCAGGCGCCGAAAGTGCTGAAGCGTCCAATTTTGCAGGCGAAACGCACGGATGACGTCCTGCGAGAGCAGGTTCTCGGCGACGGCGCCTTGCAGCGCGCCCAGGCCTTCCTTGGCGGCATAGCTCGCCGCTGACGCGCGTGGACCAATCCACAGCGGGCCGATCAGCGCCAGCGGCAACAGCGCCGTCACGACAAGCGCGAGCGGCCACGCCAGCACGAACAGCGGCACGATAGCGAAAGTCACGCCCAGCAACCCCGCGAGACCTTGGCCAAAACCGTAGTAGACCGCCGTCTCGACGTAAGAGACGTCCGTGGAAAACCGCGCCATCAGGTCGCCGACCTGGCTCTTGCGGAAATACTGCGCCGACAGGCCCTGCAGGTGGCGGAACACGCGCTCGCGGATGTCGCCCACGACCTGCGCGCCCAGCCGCGAGTACAGCGTGTCGCTGGCAATCGCCGCCGCGCCACTGGCAATCGCCGCCGCGCTCAGCGCGAGGATCAGCCGCAGCAGCATGACGCGGTCGCCTGGAATAATCGCATTGTCGATCAGGAACTTGAAGCCGAGGCGCACGAACATGTCGCCGCCGAGGTCCAGCAACATCACGGCGACGATGGTCGCCACCAGCCGCGGATAGGGCCGGAAATACGGCGCCAGTAGGCGGATGAAGTGGCCGAGGCCCATCGCCCGGTCACGCGGCATCGGCGGGCATCCACACGCCAAGCGCGCTCAGGGCGTCGGCCAGACCTTCGTCGTCGATCTCGCCAGCACCATGTTTTTCCTCAATTTCTGCGCGAAACTGCGCCAGCTCGGCGTGCACGGCGTCGCGCCACCCCGGCGCCGGTGGCGCGTGCACATGCACGTCGGGAGCCAGCCAACCGCGCTCGGCCGCGACCTGCATGTCCTCGTCGCCGCGCGCCGGCAGGGAGCTCAGGTCCTGAAACGCGCCGTTGTTCAGCGCACCGAGCGTCGCCACGCGGTCGAGCAGCGCCTCCAGGTCGACCGCAGATTGAAAGACGTGCAGGAACGGCCGGATCGGGTGATCGGCCGCAACCGCTGGATTATCCTTGGCCAAAATGACCCGGTCGCCCAGGTAGGTCAGCACCGCCGGCATCGACGAGAACAGGTCTGTGATGTGAACGGCGATCTGTCCGGCGAATGGAAAAATCGAAAAATGTTCCATGGATACAATGCGAAAATGCGCCCGAACAAAGTCGTATCCGGCCTTCTCGCGCTGGAAGTACACACCGTCGAACTGCATCATCACGGTCGACGGATGCAGCTTGAACAGGAATTCAAAGCGGCCGGCGTCCTGCAGGCGCTTCAGCGTGTGCAGCAGCTCCAGGTCCGCCAGCACGATGTCGTCGTCGCCCGTGGTCGGCGAGACCAGAATGGTTTTGGGAGAAAGCTGATATTGTTCAGCCACTTCGCGATCGCCATACGGCAAGCGCCCGCTCATCCAGGCTGTCATCTTCAGCGGAATTCGGCCCATGTCCGACCGGCACGACGAGCACGAAGAATGGTCGACGCAGTGCCCGACGGACGCGACATCGAGGATTTTGGGTTGGTGCGCTTGGATCGTCGTGAAGACTTGTTTCATCCAGCCGCCAAACGGGTAATTCAGCGAGCTTGTGAACAGCACGACCACGCGGCGCGTCTCGCGCTCGAGCGCGTCCATGAAAGTGTCGATGTTGAATAGCAAAGTCGTGAGGCCCAGCTGGCTGGCAAAGTAGTCGGCCATGACGTCGCGGCTCTCGCTCCAAGCGTAGAGGAAGACCTTGCAGTCGAACATTTGAAGAAATGGTAAGATATTCTCAAGTTGTGAGAGATCGGCGTGCCAGATGAGAAACACCGTGATCCGGGAGCGGGCCGCGACGTAGCTCGCCGGCGTCGCCAGCCAGCCGATGAGGTCGGAACGCCGGGCGCCATCGCCGCTCAGGCTGCGCTCGAACTGACTGTTTGGCCATACGCTGCACATATCATTGATATCAATTGGGAAAATCAGACCGTCTTGCGGATTCTGGCGAAAGTCGATGCGGCAGTACTCGGTCTTGCCGACGCCAAACGCCCGCGCCGTGCGCTCGGCCAGGACCCGCAGCTGTGCGTCGAGCGCGGATTCCGGGCAGTCGCGCTGCTGATAGGGCACGTCGGGCAGGTAGACCAACTGGCCGGGCTGAAAGACTTTTTCGACCGGCTTGAACGCGCGACCATTGGCCACGGCGACCGTGAACTCGCGCCCGGGCAGGAACTGCTGCACGACGATCTGGCCAAATTCATCCATAATCTTAATAGCTTGGCGGCCAAGCGACGGCGAGTCGCCGCAGATACACTCCGCCGTCAAGCCCAGGCAGTTGTAGCCCTGGTCGACCTTGACGATGACCGGAAACGGGATCCCAGGCTGTTGACACAGCGCAGCGATTTCGGCCGGCGTCGTCAGGCTGACCGACCATAGCCGCGGCAGGTTGAACTTCTCCAGCGCGCGGTAAGTGATTGATTTGCGATAGGTTTTAGAGGTGATCTCGTGATTGACTCCGACCAGCTGCCGGCCAAACACCGCGAGCAGGCGCTCGCTGATCGCGTCGACCTCCATGTACAGGTTCCACACGGCCAGCGCGCGCGTAGTGTCGTAGGTATGACGCAGCGTGTCGACGTCGGCCATGGTACGCAAAACATGAAAGAAAACAAGCAGATCTGGCGAATGCTCGCGACACAGCGCGACGTGGACCGCGATGTCGTCGTCGCTGAAATCCGGCGAGAACACGATGACGAAGGTGCGGTCGCTCACGGACAAGGCTCTCGCGCGCGATCGGCTGGATACGCAATGAGTTTCAGGCACTTGTTCCGCCAGCCGCTCGTGTTCCAAGCGCTGATGGCGCGGGTCGTGCGGCAGTGCGCCTGCAAGTGCTGCAGCGTCTCGGCGCAATCGTCCAGGTGCCAGACAAACGCCTGCCGGGCGATCGCCGCAGTTTTCCAGTCGTAGTTGGTGAAGATCACGTTTTCCCTCGGGATTCCCAAGCGATCCACGACCGCGAACAGGTCGTCGTTGCCTTCCCAGACCGCGGCGCAGTCGGCCTCGCCTTGGGCCATGTCGCGCGCGGAGGCGTAGCGCATCGTGACGACCCAGACGTCGTGACCGGCCGCGAGCAGCTCAGCGGCCAGCGCTTGGACGACCGGTCGCGAGAGGACGCCGTCGAAGTCGAAACTGACCTTAGCGCCCACCGGACTCCTCCGTCGACCTGCCGCGCGCAGTGCGCAACTGACTTTGGTTCGCCCCGGCCCCGCCGTCAAGCGCGAGACGCGATCGCCTGTGGGCGAGACCAGGCAGGCCCGGCATGGACCGCGCCGAGACACGGGGGCTCACGTGCGGTGGATGTAGACGTTGAACCGATAGGCGGCGTTGCCGTAGCCCTGCATGGCCTGATCGTCGACTTCGACGCGGACCGGCAGATCCGCCAAAATATGGCCGAACCAGGCGCGTTCCAGGTAGAGCTGGTCCAGGCCGCGGTAGCGTTCCGCGTATTCGGCTTCTCCCAAGACGGCCTTGCGCGCGGCGATGGCCTCGTCGCGCCGGGCGAGATCGCAGACGTCAAAAATCCCCAAGCTTTTCTGGGCCATGGCGACCATCTTGCGCAGGACCAGCGCGGCGTACGCTTCCGAAGGGAAGTACAGGAAGACGCCGTTCGACACGACGACATCGGCGCGCGCTGCAGCTGGCAGCTCGATGGCCTCGGCGATGTGTAACTTCGCGTCTGGCATGGCTTGTTGCGCAATGGTCACGAGGTTCGCGGCGTAATCGCACCCGGCGACCGCGTGTCCCGCAGACCAGAACGGGTAGAGAAATGCGCCGCCGCCGCAGCCGACCTCGAACAGCGTGTCGCCGGGACAGACGTCGAGGCGACGCGCCTGCGCGGCGACGTAATCCAGCCAGATCTGCGTGTCGCCCATGTGGCCAAACGCCGAGGTGAATCCGTCGACGACAAGCAGCTGCGAGAGCAGCGACTCGCCGCGCAGGTTGACCGCCGGGTCCGCGCCCTTGCGATTCCAGACCGCCTGCCAATTCTGCAGCGACGTCGGGCTCGCGCTGGCGGAAGTCTGGCGATTCGCCGTCGCCTGCGTAGATCCGGGCTGCGCGCGTCCGTCCGACATGAAACCTCGAGGCTGGAACTGCGGCGGTTCGCGGCAAATAATCAGCAAATACAAAATGTTGAGGCGCGCTCGACGAAGCGTGCGCGCGGCGATTCGCGTGCGCCCACTCGCTGCCGGCGGCGCGGGGCGCACGGTCGCGCGGAACGTGGAGCTTGTCAAACCCGCGGCGGCGCTCAGAGGATCGTGCCGATATTGCCGATCGACAGGCTTGGGCCAAAAATGAACGTCCAGTGCGGCGCGACCTGGCCGTTGGTGCCGTTTGTCGCGTCGGTCGCGGTCGGATAGTAATTGAAATCATTGCGGAGTTCGTACGCCACCCACGCGTGCAGGTTCAGCGCGGCCTGCGTTGTCTGCCCGGCGTTGCCCAGCGGGATGCTCACGCCCAGCCCGGCCACGACCGCCAGCGTCGGCGGGTAGTTCGGAAAGTTGGCCGTCCCCACCAGCCCAACGCCAATTGCGCCAAGCTCCAGGCCCAGCAGGCTCTCCTTGCCTTCCTTGTCCAGCAGCGCCAGGCGCGTCAGCACGCCAAAATTCAGCGACAGCACGCCCTGCGGATTGTTGACGCGGTACAGCCCGGTCGGAAACGCCGCGGTCGCGTAGAACCGCAGCCGCCCGGTCCCGAGAATCACCGTCCACTGCGCCGCCGCGGTCCCGGTCTTGGCGTCCGAGCTCGCGGCAAAATGCAGGTCGTCCATCTGGTGCGAAACGCGCACCACGATGCGGTCAAACGGCGACCTGACGCCATGCACCCACAGCACGCGATCGCCCGCGCCCGTGCGCACCACCACGTGCTCGGTCACGTGCGCGCCCGAGCGCGAGGTGCCGTCCAGCGCCTGGACGTCGATGTCCACGGTCAAATCCTGCGTGCCGTCCTCGGCCTTCAGCCGGTCGCGGTGCACGACCAGCCGGCACGAATCCCGATGTTCAAACGGCAGGTTGGGCGACTTGCCCGCCGCGATCGGGGTCGCCTGGCCGCTGCCGTCCTCGCACAGGAATTCGACGACCGCCTGGCGATCCGGGGCGCCCGTCAGCGGCACGGCCACGCGCGCTTCCCGCAGCAGCCGCTGCACCGGATCCGCCAGCACCGCCAGGTTCGTGTCCGCCAACACCGCCGGCACCGTATCCGAGCGCACGGCGAAGCGCAGGGTCACGCTGCCGCCCGCGCCTTCCTCGCCGTGGACCAGCACGCCGGTCTTGTCGGTCTGCACTTTCACCGCGCCCGCCACCGACAGCGGCACCAGGCGCGTGTGGTCATCCAGCGGCAGCACGCGCAGCACGGCGTCGCGGTTGACCGGCACAAAATCGATCGGCCCCAGGCCCGCCAGCTCCAGCACCGCGCGCGGCTGCCCCGCCGGCCGCGTCTTCTCCGCCAGCGTTGCCAGCACCGGCGCGTCCGGCTCCGGTCGGCTCGCCTGGATCGTCGCGATATCGTCGTCCAGCCGGCCGACCCGCAGCACAAGCAGCCAGTCGCCGCCGGGCTCCTTCTCCACCCGCACAACGTCCGCCGCGTCGGCGTCTGCGCTCCAGCGCAGCGTTTTCGGCGCCTTCGTGCACCGTCCGTCCATGCGCAGCACCACGCGTACGTCGTCGACATCGCGCATCGGCGCGCCGCTCAGCAGCGTCAGCGCGCAGTGGCTCAGCGGCACGGTGGCCTGCACCGTCGACTCGAACGCCTCGCCGTGCGGCACTACCACGTGCGGCGCCAGGCGCAGCTTGACCGTGACGGCCGTCGCCTGCGCCGGCACGCCGCGGACCAGCACCGCGCCATCCGCCAGCTCGCAGCGCGCCAGGCCGCAATCCACGCCGACCACCGCTTCCGGATGGCTCAGCGCGAGGCGTCCCAGGCCGTCCGACAGGTCCAGCGCCGGCATCGGCGGCAGCACGCGGTTCACGACGATGCGCGCCGGATGCAGCGTCAGCTCGGCGTCGGGAATCGGCTCGCCGCGGCTGTCCAGCAGGTGCGGCTCGGCGTCAGCGCGCGCCCCCGCCGGCCATTGGCGCAGCAGCACGTCGACCGGCACGCCGCGCCCGACAGCGACGGTGCAGCGCTCGCCCTTGTCCGCAGTTTCCGGCAGCTGGCAGGTATCGCGCCCGGACTGCGCCCCGGCTTGCCAGGCGACCGTCGTGCCGGCCAGCCCCTTGCCGCGCAGCTCCAGCCGGCCTTCATCGGTCCAGAGCGTGGTGCCGGAAGGGTCAAGCGTCGCCAGGCGTCCCGTGACGGTCCAGGTTTGCGCTGCGGCTGATGCACAGGCTCCCAGGTCAGCGGCTGTCCGCACCTCCGCACGCGCACCGATTGCGGCGGCGGGATCGACGGACACGGCGCGGTCATCGGTGGCGGCGCGCCAGCCCGTGGGGAGCGGCGGACAGAACACGCCGGTGTCCAGGGTGACCGTCGCGCCCGCTGGCAGCTGAACCGCCGGCAATGCCGCCCAAGCCGCGGTGGAACAGATCAGGCCGATGCTGGAAATGGCTGCGAGCCGAAGTCGATCGCGCATGTCCGCTCCGCATCGAGGGCGCCGGCGCTCCAGTGCCTCGCTTGAGTCACGCGGTCGCGCGGTCCGCTCCAGAATGCGCCCGGTCCGCGGCGTGAACAAGCCCGGCGCGCTCCGGGCTACTCGGCGCCGATCGACAGCGACTTCGCGCGCACGCGGCGACCCTTGCCGGTTGCCTCGACGATGCGCTTGCGGGCGTTGCGGAGCACCTCGCCGTCCTCCGGATGCGGTGACGCGGCGATCAGCTCGATCGGCGCCGGCAGCCCGCCTTCCACCAGCATGTCGGACAGTGTCGTCATCGCCGCCCAGGTGCAGATCGCCTCGTTCAGCTTGCTCCAGGCGGGATGCAGCGGGCAGGGCTCAGCCGGCCGGCAGTTACCCCAGCCAAACGCGCAGTGCGTCGGATCGGGCCGATAGTCAGCGGCGATCATGATGTCCAGCGCGCGGATGTAGCGCGGCGGCAGCGCCAGCACGAAGCCGCCGTGGTGGCCTTTTTGCGATTTCAGCAGCCCCGCCACCACCAGCCGTCGCATGAGCTTGGACAGGTAGTGCGGGGGCACGTTGGTCGCCGCGGCGAGATCGTGGGCGCGCACCGGCTGGGTCGTCGGCAAGTTGGCGATGTAGGCCATCGCGCGCAGGGCATATTCGACAGTCTGTGGTAGTTGCATTGGCGGATCCGGAAAGCGCGTCATGTTGCCCAACGCCGGTTGCGGTTGCGTAAAATGTGCAGCTGGCTCGACCCGCTGGTCGCGACCCAACGAGCGCCGCAGAACCCGCCGGTGCAGGCTGATTGTCCCCAACTTTGCACGCGACATCGGCGGCAGTCAACTGCTGACTTGCGTCAGCCGCGCTTGACGGTGCCCGGTACGGTCGCCATGCTGCTGGGCTGGAAGGTGGATGTGCGCCGCAGCTTGTTGACAGTCCTGGCCCTGCTCGCGCCCGCGGTCGCCCATGCGACGCCGTTCGAAAGCCTTTCCCACGGCGCCATCGCCGACGTCAGCGTGGGTACAACGCCCGTGGGCGACCTGCTGATGGGCGAGTTGGGCGTCCAGTCGCTGGGCGTGATGACGTCCCAGGACGGGCGGTTTCTGCATCAGTGGCAAGGCTTTCTGGCGGTGAAAGGCGGCGAGCTGGCCGCCGCACACCCGTACACGCCGCTGCTGGGCGGGCGCGCGAAGGCCCTGCTGGAGTCGGGCTACCGGTTCGCCGCGGAACAGCCGTGGAGTCCTTACGCCGGCGTGCGCTTGGGCGGCGACGTGCAAGTCCTGCTGCCGTTCACGGTGGCGCCCAACCAATTGAATACCGTCAACAATATCGACGGCGTGGGCGATGTCAACGTCAGCTGGCTGGTGCGGCTGGCGGGTGGCGAATCCTACATTGCCGGCGATCGGGCGCTGCTGCTTTCCGGCTTTGTGCAAGGCTGGGCGCGCGCGGCGGAGGCCAACCAGCCGAGCGCCGGGTTTATCGATCTCGGCCTCGCGGCGCGCTATGACGTCGCACGGTCGCTGGCGCTGTCGATGGAGGCCCTCTGGGGCACGACGCCGGGCAAGACCAACGCCGCGCTCGCGCTCACGGACGTGACCACGCACGCGCAGGTGGAATTCGACTGTCGCAAAGTCTTCGCCAACGGCATGTGGCTCAGCGGAGCGGTGTCGTACAGCACGCAGGCCGACACGCTCCGCTACCCGAGCATGACCTACAACGCCCGCACCGCGCCGACGATCGGCTTGACCGTGTTGTACGGCTTTGCGCTCGGCAAACAGGAGTGGCCATGAAGCGCCTGATGTCGCTGCTGCTGCTGCTTTTGCCGTTGGCGTGCGATCCGCAGCACGCGGATTGGGGCCTGGGCGCCATCGCGACGATGCAGACGCCGCCGGATGACCCGAAGCTGGCGTGCGGTGTCGTGCTGCCCGTGGACACGCTGGCGGACCAGCGCGCGGCGTGCACTTTTGCGACGGGGACGCCGGCCGCGGCCTCGCTGGGCGTGGCGGCAACGACGGCGGCGGCGATCCCCATCCGCCACGTGATTGTGCTGATGAAGGAGAATCGCAGCTTTGACCACCTGCTCGGCCGCCTGCACGACCAGGGCCAGACTGACGTGGAGGTGATCCCGGCGCGGTTCACCAATCCGGACATGGACGGCGTGCCGGTGGGGCCGTTTCACCAGACCAACACGTGCCTGGCCGAAGATCCCGGTCACCAGGCGGCGGACATGGCGCTGTGCCTGGACGGCGGGCTGATGGACGGCTTCGTGGTCAGCGCGGCGCAGACGACCGCCTCGGATGGTCGGTGGGCGATGGGCGTGTACGAGGAGCCGGAGCTGCCGTTCAACAACTGGCTGGCGCGGACTTTTGCGCTCAGCGACCGGCATTTTTCCGCGATGGCGGGTGGCACGTATGGCAACCGCAACTTCCTGCTTTTTGGCAGCAACGCGACGGTCGTCGACACCGGCATCGTCTATCCGCCGCCCAACACGCCATCGGTCTTGCAACTGCTGATGAATGCTGGTTTTACTTGGGGCGCCTACTCGGACAGCGAGGTGTTCAGCGGCGCGATGGATTGGCACCAGGGCGACCCGGGCGTGCACACGCTCAGCGACTTTTTGGCCGCGGTGGACCAGGGCACGCTGCCGAACGTGGCCTTTGTCGACGCCGAGGAATACCTGACCGACGACCACCCTGACGCGGATCTGCAGGCCGGCGAGGCGTGGACCCGCAACATTTACACGCACGTCGTGAAGAGCCCGCAGTGGCCGCGGCTGGCGATGCTGTGGACGTACGACGAAGGCGGCGCCTTCTTTGACCACATTCCACCGCCGGACGCGTGCTCGCCGACCGCGGATTCACCGTTCCATTCGCTGGGCACGCGCGTGCCGTTTGTGGCGATTTCGCCATGGGCCAAGCGGCATTACGTCTCGCACGTTGTGCAGGATCACACGGCAATCACCCGGTTCATCGAAGTGCTCTTCGGCCTGCCGGCGCTCACCGCACGCGATGCCAACGCGGACGCGCTGCTGGACTTGTTCGATTTTTCCTGCACGCGTGACCTGACGGTCGAGGCGCCGCCGGCTGCTGGCAAGGGCGCGTGCGTCAATCCCGCGCCGCCTGGGACGCATTGACAGGCTGGTGGTCTTCCGCGCGCCCGGCGGCTATTTCCCAACAAATCCAGTCCATTGGTGGCTGTGCGTGCCGTCGGTCGACTCCAAAATGAACAGCGCTCCGGCGAGCTGCGAGTCGTACTTTTTGACGTGAATCGTCAGGTTCAGCGTGTCGCCATTGCCGCCCGTCGCCGTGTCGAACGTGCCGGTCAGCAGCGCTGTCGTGCCCATGTACGCGCTGAAATCGTAGAACTGCACCGTGATCGGCACGCTCATCTCGCCCGTGGAGAACAGGCCAATCGGCACGACGACGGTCTGGCCCGACGGCGCGGCGATGCCCTTGGTCAGAACCGTGGAGCCGTAATTGTCGATAATGTGTACGGAACTGAGCGATATCGGCATTGCGTTGAAGTAGACCTCACCGGCGGGCGCGGGCACGCAGGGGTCCTGACCGGCGGCGGCGGCGGCGTTGGACCACACGCGGACGACCGGCAGCGCGAAGCCGTCGGGTTGGATGTTCACGTCGGGCTCGTACTCGCACATGTCCGCGATTTCACCGCCATTTGCCACGCTCCACGCGGTGCTGTTGGTGTCGACGTCAGCATAGGCTGGCTCGGTGTTGGGATCCGGATCGGTCGCCGCTTCAACGACCTCGTGCGAGAACGCGCCCGCGAACGCCTGCGCGATCGTCACGCCGCCGGTCGCCTCATTGGCGCACTCGCAGACGACCGCGTACGCGACTTCCACGCTGCCGACCATTTCCGAATCGTGGTAGCCGTCGTAGTCGTTGCAGCAGACGCCGCCGGAGCTGTCCGTGTACGTGGTGCCGTCCGGGATGACGAACACGTACACCGCGCCGTCGACGATCGGCCCCCACACCTTGCCGTTGCCCAGGTTGGCCTTGAGCGCGCCCAAGACATTGTTTTCCGTGGCATTTGCCGTCGCCGCCGTCGTCATCATCAGCGACTTGCCAACCTGCAGCGCGCCGATTCCGTACTCGCCCACGACCTGGTTCCACCACGGCTGCGTGCTCATCGCCGCTGCCAGCGCCTCAATCTCAGACTGCAGGGCATCGTTGGCGTAGAAGATCGGCACCACAGTAGGGTTGGTCAGCAAATTGCCTTTGCTATTGATGACTTGTGACTGCGGCAGGTGGCTCGCCGTGACAAACGGTCCGCCGCCTGTGTCCGCCGCTGTGTCCGCAGCTGTGTCCGCCGCTGCTGCGTCGGAGCCGTTCGCGTCGGCGCCGTTCGCGTCGGCGCCGGTGCTGTCCGGGCCCACCGCGTCGGCCCCCGCGCTGTCCGCGGCCGTCGTCCCGTCTTCGGCGCCCAACGCCGCGTCGCCGCTGCTGTCCGCGGTGGAAACTGCCACGCCGCCACCGCCGGCCGTCGTTGTCCCGCAGGCCACCAAGCCCAGGACTCCCGCGCCGGCGAATGCCAGACCGCACAGGGTCGGCCAACGATGTGAAATTGCTGTGAATGCGCGCATGGCCCGTTCTCCCGCCGCATCGCGCGGCCCGCCAGAGACTACTGGCGCCGGCGCCGCTGGGCAAGCGGGTTTCACGCCGTCTCACGGGCGAAATCCACGCGCCGTCCGTCGCCGCCGCCTGTCGCGGCGCTCAAGCCGGACTGGGTGAATCACTTGAAATGACTGCTGAAGAAGTGTGCCAGTGGCATTTGCGCTCCGCGAGGAGTACACAGCACGCCGCCAACCGCTGGAGGGCGCCATGACCGACCGTGCTGAGCTGATTCGCGACCTGGAGAACCGTTTTCGCTTGCTTTCCGAGCTGTTGTACGACACGAGCGTGGATTCCGCGCTGGCGGATGCGGCCGTGGCGCCGCTGCTGGACGAGAACGTGCGGTTCACCGATCCGTGGCAGCAGGGGACGGGGCGCGGAAAATATCGCCTTGGAATCGCAGGGTTTCACGCGATGTTTCGCTTCAAGCTGGAGATTACCCAGTTGAACGTCCAATTGGCGGCCGATGGTGCGAGCGGTCGGGCGATCACCGATGGCATCATGAACCTGCAGCCGCTGGGCCGGGTTTTCACCTATCCGCTGCGGACGATCCTGGTGTACGACTTCACGCTCTCGGACCTGGCATCGCCGACGCCGCAGCTGCGGATCTTCGCGCACGAGGAGATGTGGAGCCTGGCCGACATGATCGCCGCGTTGCCCATCTCCGGCTGGTTCTACCGCCACGTTTTCCGCCCAAGCTTCGCCCGCGGCTTTCTCGTCGCGTCCTGGCTCAGCGCCCGCGCCCAGGGCCGCTTGCCCAAGGACGCGTGACCGAAAAACTGTCACAAGTCCGCCTGCTGCCAGCTGCAGCGCCAACCACGCCCGTCCTCGGCGCTACATGCGGCGACACGGGATGAACTCGATTGACCATTTATCCCAGGCCCCAAGGCCGGGCAGGGCGCGCGCCGCCGGATGCGCTACGGCAGCGGCTGGCCCTTCACTTTCGCCAACACGCTGGAATACTGATTGTTCAGCGTCCGCACCGCCGTGCTGGTATCCGAGTCCGCGGCGTTGATGTGGTTGATAAATTCGACGATGGCCACCGCCGGCTCGCCGGCCACTTCCCGCACGGTTATCGAGCCTTCCAGCAACGTGATGAAGCTGGTGCCGTCGACTTTCTGGTAGCGGATCAGCGCCAGTTGCGGGTCCGAAAATGTGCCGTCGGGCACGCCGTAGCGCCACTGCTCGTCCCAATTTACGATGCTTTTGTCATAATGAATCAGGAAACTGAAGGCATATTCGGGCTCGTTGTTGAGCGCGACGGTGTGGGAATCGGTGCCGTGGCGGTCCACGACCACTTCCGGGTCCTGAAAAGCGCGCCAGACATCTGCCGGCGCCGCACGGACATACGCCTTGCCATGTGCCCAGCTATAAGCGGATTGTGCGCCCGTCACCACGGAAAGTGTCTCCGGGAAAGTGTCCGTGGCCGAGGTCGGCAGCGGCGCGGTGTTGTCTTCCAGCGGCCAAACGCCAGCGGCAAGCGGTGTCGTCGTCGTGCACGCCACGGTCAGGCACGCCAAGGCTATCAAGCGAAAAACCGGTAAAATTGCCGAAAAATAGATGACCACTTTCGACCACCATTCCACCCTTCCCATGCTGCAAGTTAGGCGGCGCGCGGCGCGCGTCAAGCCGGCGGGCTCAGTGCAGAAACGCTGCCGGGTGGTCGTTGGCCGCCTGGATCCAGCCCAGACCCAGCGGCGAGCCGCGCAGCGTCAGACCCGCCGAAGCGCCTTCGCCCGATGCCCAGCGGGCAAAACCGCCAAAAGCCCAGCCATTCCAGGCCCATAGCCCCGGATACACGTTGAGGTGCAGCGACGGCTGGTAGGTCAGCCCGGCGACAAGCGACATCAGCAGCGACTCGTCGCGATCCCAGAACACGGCGGTCTCCACGACCAGTGAGCCATCCGCGTTCATGACCCGCGCCGTGCCATCGCCGGTGGCAACCTGCTCCAGGCGGTTCAGCGACGCGCCCACCGCCACGCTCACGTGGTCATGCGCGCTGACGGGCACGCTCGCGCCCGCGAGCCCTTCCTTGCCGATGTACGCGAAAAATCGCGCGTCAAAGGGCAGTCCAAGTTTGACTTTAAAGGCATAATTTTCGCCCTGATTCGCCAGCCGCATCCCGTTGGCCAGCACCGGTTGTCCTGGCCAGAAATCGAGCGTCACCGGTCCGCGAAAAAACCGCGCCACGGGGTCGATTGAAAACAGCACAAGTCCCAGCGGATTCCAAATCAACATGTCGGCGATCGGATCCTGGTTTGGCCCGCGAAACGAGCCATTCTCGGTGACTTCATTGGTAAATTCGATTGCCACCATGGTCAGCAGCGCCAGCAGCCGCGGGTGACGGACGTCGTGGAACGCGTACCAGTCGTCCAGCTTGCGGTAGAGCATGCCTTCGCCCAGCGCGTGCATCGTCCAATTGGGAATGAACTGGCCGTATTGTCGATCAAATCCGCGGACTGGAAAAATCTCGTGGGCCACGAATTGGTTCCAGCCAAAATGACTGCCCGCGTCCCCGGGCTGCGTCACGTTGCGCCACACGTTGACTGCGCCCGCTTGGTAGTCGATTCCGGTCAAGCTGTCCTGATACGACGGATTGCGCAGGATATCGAACGACGCATTGAGCCACGCCGTCAGCGGATTGAACTGCGACTCGCTGCCCAAGTCATTGGGATGCCAATACAAACCGCGATCTGCATCCGGCGTCGCGGCCTCGGCCAACGGCTGGGCCGGCTCGGCTGCGTGGGCCGCCGCAGTCCCGCACAACTGTGCCAACACTGCGAACAGCAACGTATTTCGCCACCGCGCCGACGGCTCGTTCCCCAGCCTTTGGCGATTCAAAGCCTGCATCGGCGGTCCCAGCCGCTCCCCGTTTGGCAGGATAGGGCGCGGGATGCCGGCGGCAAGGTGCCCGCCGCGCTACCGCCGTGCCCCGGTGCTGGTCGGTGTCGCAGCGCCATGGATGCCGGAAATGGTCGCGCGCCCGGGCTGGACGACGACCGCGCGATGGATGGGGCTCGCCGGGTCTGAAGCCAGAAAGCGCCAGGCGTCCGCGATCGCGACCGCCACTGGCCGCGAGGTGTAGCCCAGCTCGCGCCGCGCCTTGGAATCGTCGACGCGGTAGTCCGCCGACAGCTGCCGCAGCGCGTATGGCGTCAGCAGCGCCCGCCGGTGCGTCAGCAGCTCCCACGCACGCGCGACCCACGCGAACGGCCAGACCAGCGCCAGCGGCACAGTCAGCCACGGCGGGTGGAGCCCGGCCGCCTGTGCGACCGAAGTGGCGAGGTTCGAGACCGACATCCATTCGCCGTTCAGCACGTAGGCCTCGCCGCGGCGCCCCTTTTCGGCCGCCAGCAGCAGGCCGTCCGCCACGTCGCGGACATCAACCCAGTCATAGCCGCCGCTGATCGCCACCGGCATCCCGTGGCGACCCACGCGGGCCACGAACTGCCCCATCTCCGACAGCCGAAAATCCCACGGACCGAGTACGCCGGTCGGCAGCACCTGCACGGCGTCGAGCCCGTCGTGCGCCGCGGCTGCAACAAACCGCGACGCCTCGGCCTTGGTCCGCGTGTAATCCTCGCCGGTTGTGGCAAATCCAGCGTTTTCATTCAATTGTCCGCCGCGCGGCTCGACCAGCGCATGGACCGAGCTCACGTGCACAAGCCGACCGACGCTGCGCTCCCGGCAGGCCGCCACGACGTTGCGGGTCCCGCCGACGTTGACCTGCCACAACCGCTCGTGCTGGCCCAGCGTGATGCTCACCAGCCCGGCCAGATGAAAGACGACGTCGGCGTCGCGCACTGCCTCGCTCACCGCCGCGGCATCCGTGACATCCGCATGCGCGACCTCCACCGCCAGACCAGCCAGCGGCGTCAGGTCGTCGCCCGGCTGCACCACCGCGCGCACGCGCTGGCCCTGCGCGAGCAACTGCCGCACCAGCACGTTGCCCAGATGTCCCGTCGCGCCCGTAACAACATTCAGCTTGGCCATGGCTCCTCCCCGCACGTTGCGCTGCGCCTGTTCAGGCGGCGTCCAGCGCTCAGCGGCAGGGAGTTTGGGCGCCAGTCCGGTCACCGTCAAGCGTAGAAACAGGTTTCCGTGGGCATTTGTGATGTTTATGCTTGACATGAGCTGGGATCGTGGGCGCGCAGTTTCGTTGCAGCCGGTGGCCCAACCGGACGGCCGCGTTCCAGCGCGTAAAACAGCCACAGCACGAGCTCCGCCAGAATCAGCAGCACGAGCCAGGGCTGAACGCCCAGCGCATCGGCGATGGTCACCGGCCCCAAATTGCCCAGCGCCTGCAGGCGCGGCATCACGGCTGGATACAGCCAGCCAAACACAAGCGCACCGGCGAAGAGGCCCAAAAAACCGGGCACGAGGTAGTCGATTCGGCCCTCGCCCGCGCCCGCCGCGACCGTGCCTGGACAAAAGCCCGAGAGCGCCATCCCGACGCCGAACACGACGCCGCCAAGTAGTACGCCCCAGACGTACGTCGTCGGCAGCGCGAACGTGCCCGCCAGCCCCAGCGCCGCCAGCACCCGCAGCGCAAGCGCGCCCACGACCAGCGCGCTGAGCATGAACTGGATGACGGCCAGGTCGCGCAGCCGGTAGACGTTGACGATCCGGTCGTAGCGCGACAGCCCGGCGCGCTGCAGCAGCCAGCCAAAGCAAAAACCGATCGCCAGCGGCTTCAGGACTTCCATGGGCGCCTCCGGTAGATCAGCCATGCCGTCGGAATTCCACCGGCGAACATCCCGAACATAAAGAGAAATGCTGCAGGAACGAGCGCGGCGCCTCCGGAGACGGCCAAGCTGGCGGTGCAGCCTCCGGCGATGCCGCCGGCGATCTCCGTGAGCATGCTGCCGAGGAAGGCGAGGGCGAAGCGGACGGCGACGCGCGGGCCAAAGACATCTTGCCACTGGCGGTCGGGCATCAGGCGCAGGCGAAACGTGCCGGAAAGTCGCGCCGAGACGAACGCGCCACCGATGCCGCCGAGCAGCACGAAGACGTCCCAGCCGATGCCGGCGGGGACGACGCGCGTCCAGAACAGGCTGTCGGGGATCAGCCAGCGGCCGACGTAGCCGGAGAGCTGCAACCACGCGCCCGCGCCGCTCAGCCGGTGGCCAAACAGCGCCATGCTGACCGCGACGACCAAGCCCAAGCCAGCGCCGGCGAGGCAGGGTGACCAGGCGGGGCGCTTCAGCGGATTCATGGCTTGGCCTCCAGTGCGCGACGACGGCGTTCCGTGCGCCACACGTACGCGCCGCCCGCGACGGCAAGGGCAACGGCGACCGCGGCCGCCGTGGCGTTGTGGTCAGGCTTTGCCGGTGGCGGGCGCTGCGCTGCGCGTGGCTTCGGGCGCCCGGACGCGTACGGAGCGACGGGCTGGCCGGCTGGCTGGGCCACGGCCCTGGGGCGCGCTGTGCGGCGGTACCCATCGGCCAACGCGGTTGCCTTGGCGCCATGGCACATTTGTGCGCCACAACCGATGGTGAAATCGCCAAGCGGGTCGACCAGCGTCTGATGCGCCGCTGTGCTGTCCGTCGCCGTTCGTTCGCCGCCGTGGCATTCGGCGCAGAAATCGCCGAACGCGTGGTCCCGGTGCCATGGGCGACCGTCAGCGAGGACCGGCGCCTGCTGGTCGATCTCATGGCATTGCCGACAGCCGGAAACGGTAGCGCCGCATTGGCCGTGCGCGGACGCCTCGAAACCGGCGACCAGCAACGCGAACCCGAGACTGACGATCCGGCGGTGCATGAGCAAACCACCCGGCCACGCTTGCGCGCGCCGACATCGAACCTGCGGCCAGCCGCGCATCCACACGACGCGACAGCCCACCGCGCTGGCAAGATAGCCGCCGTCGGAGGTCCGTCAACCGCACGCGCGGCCTCTGAAAAAGGTTGACACGCCGCGGCTGGCGACATACCTACCGGTCTGCCTCGATCCGCCACGCCGGCGACCCGTTGCGCGCCCGGCAGTGCTCCGCCCCTTCCGACCGAGGACGCGCTGAACGATGCACTTGGACCTGAAGCTAAGCGTCGTGATCCCGTGCTTCAATGAAGAATCCGGCGTCCGGGAAATCCTGGAGCGCATGCCGGCGATCGTCGACGAGGTCATCGTCGTGGACAACAACTCGACCGACCGCACCGCGGAAGTGGCGACGGCCCTGGGCGCGCGCGTCGTTGCGGAATCGCGGCCCGGCTATGGCGCGGCGTACAAGGCGGGGCTCGCAGCGGCGACCGGCGACGTGATCATTACGATGGACGGCGACGCGACGTATCCGCCAGAAGAAATCGGCCGGCTGGTCGCGGAACTGCTGGAAAAACAGTGGGATTTCCTGTCCGCGGCGCGCTTTCCGCTGCACAATGCCCGCGCGATGGGCGTGACCAACCAGGTCGGCAACCACGTCCTGACAGCGGTGACGCAGGTGCTGTTTTTGCTGCCGATTCGCGACAGCCAGTCCGGCATGTGGGTCTTTCGCCGCGAGCTGCTGGCGCGGCTGCAGCTGTCCGCGGACGGCATGGCGTTCAGCCAGGAAATCAAGCTGGAGGCGATTCTGTGCAAAGCGCGCTTTGGCGAGTCCCACGTCGGCTACGGCGAGCGGCTCGGCGAGGTGAAGCTGCAGCGCTGGCGCGACGGCTGGCTGAACCTGACGCACCTCGTGGCCAGGCGCCTGGGGCGGCGGTAGCGGCGCTTGACCCCCTTTTCGCCGCTGGTCACACTCGGCGGTCTGTCGGGCGGCTGGCGGTGGGGTGCAATGTGGCGCGGAATCGGCGGTGGACGGTGTGCGGCACGCTGCTGGCGGTCGCGCTGCTGGGGTTGCCGGGCGCGGACGCCTTCGCGACCTGGATCGTGCCGCCGGCGCAGGAGGCTGCCATCTTGCGCCTCGCCGAGCCGTGGCAAATGGACGCGGAGGTCGTGCCCGGCGTGACGTGGCGCGCGGTCGCTATCCGCCAGGACGCGCTGGTTTTTGGCCTCGTGGAAGCGGGTGCGCCGCCGATCGAAGTCGCCGTGACCTGGGAGCCCGGCCAGCGGCAGCAGCCCCACGTGGCGGTCGCGGTCCAAGCGCCCAAGGGCGGGTCCCAGCGGCTGCGCGATGCCGCAGAGACCCTGCGCGCCCGTTTGCAGCTGCGCGCGCCGACCGTGCTGCCGCGCGACGTGCTGCGGTGGGTGGAGCCCGAAGTACGGCCCATGGGCACGCCCAGCCAATTGACTTTTCAGCGTTTTTCCTTGACCGAGTGCGTCGACGCCGCGCGCCCTCCGCCCGTCTGGCTGACCGGCGCGGCCGTGGCGTGTGCGCTCTGCGCGGCGTGGGCGCTGCGGCGGCGGATGCGGCCCTCGGCGGTTGCGCTGGTGGCGGTGACGCTGGTCGGGCTGCCGGCGTGGCTCTGGCAGTACCTGGCGCCGGCTACGACTGGAGGAATTCCTGAGCAGATTCACGAGTATACGCGCCGCGAATTTCTCGCGCTCTCCGTGCTGTTGGCGGTCGTCGGGCTGGGCTGGCTGGGGCTCATCGTCCGCGGCCTCCGCGCGCTGCGGGGCGTGCGGGCGTCGCGCGCCCACGTCCGCGTGGCGCTGGCGAGTGTCGGCGTCGGGCTGGTGTCGGCGGCGATTCGCTATGGCTTGACCGATCTGAACCTGCTGTCCGATGGCGCCGCCGGATACGGAAGATTGCTAGTTTATTTCAGCGGTTATGGCGCAGATCACGTCCTGCTATACTACCTCTTGCCCGACCGCGTGAGCGGCGACATGACTGCACATATGGCGGGCATCCGCGCGCTGTCGACGCTCGCGCCGCCGCTGCTCGTCGTGGCGGCGTACCGGCTCGGCATGGGCACGCTGGGCGCGGGGCTGGCGGGCCTCACGCTGGCGGTCTGGCCGCTGCACGCCGCGATTTCCGCCAGCGACGTGCTGCAGGGCCCGGTCCTGACGCTCGTCGCGCTGGGCGTCGTGCAGCTCCGGAGCACCGCGGACGCGCAGCAGTTTCTCGGTTTTTTGACGCTGGGTTTTGCCGTCTGGGCTCGGCCGGAGCTGGCGCTGACGCTGCTGCCGTTTGCCGCGGTCGCCTGGATCGCGCCGCGCCGGCGGAGGGGTCACTGGCCGGTGCTCGCGGGCACGCTGGCGCTGTTGGCGATTCTGGTAATTCGCTGGAACTCCATGCAATTGATGGGCTTGTTCAGCCGATCGACGCTTGGGATCGGCGCAATGCTCAGTCACCTTTCGCATTCGCCGTGGGCCGACTCCGCGCTTCTGCCGTGGTTCGTGGCGCTCGGCGGGCTGGCTGCGCCGCTGGCGTGGCGGCGTCAACGGGGCGTGCTGGGGGTGGCGGTTCTGGGCGCCTGCGTCGCGCTGGGGTTGGCTGCGGCGCGGAGCAACCCCGCATCTCCGCTGGAGTTTTGCCGATTCGCAATGCCGGCGGTTCCCTGGCTGTCCGTGCTGGCGGCGCTGGGCTGGACGGCGCTGGCCAATCGCCTTCCGCCGGCGACGCGCGCCCCCGCGGTGGCGCTGCTGGCGGTGGGGCTGCTCGCGCTGCCGATTGCGCTGCACGGCTACCTGGGCCGCCACTACGATTCCACCGCCGAGGAGCCGCTGCTGCGCCAGGCGGTCTCCGGGCTGCCGGCGGGCACGACGCTGGTGGTGCCCGGTGAGGCGCGCGACGACGGCCTGGACCCGTGTCTGCGCTACGCTACGGTGCTGGCGCACCTGGCCGCGACGGGACAGGCCAAGCCGCTGCAAGTAGTCTGTGCGCAAGCGCTTTTGGACGGCAAGCTACCGTCGGGCCCGGGACCCTCGTATTGGTTTCACGGCACCGATTGCATGCTCGCCGTCTCGGGCAAGCCTCTGGATCGCTTGGGGAATTGTGCCGCCATCGAAGCGAAGTTCGCCCGGCAGCGCGTTTGGCAGGCGCCGCTGGAGCTGTGGAATCGCCGGAGCGTGACTTCGCACGCCGACCCGGGCCCGCCAAACCACCAGCCTGCGGCGTTGCTGTTCCTCGACGTGCTGCAGCCCCAGCGGTCAGATGCCGCGGCGCGCTGAGCCTGGCGTGAGCAGCCGCAGAATTCCCATTTCAGGGCGCGGTGTTGGCGGCGCGTACCTTGCCGACTGACGCGCAAGCCGTCGCCGCCGCTGGCGAGACCGTTGCACCCAGGACCGCGGCGCCGCTCGCCGTGTTCACGCGGATCCAGCCGGCACCGCCGCCTCCGCCGCCTGCGTTCAGCCCGCCCGGGACTGTTCCGGCTGAACCGGCACTCGCGGCCGCCGCCGCGCCCGTGCCGCCCGCGCCGTCCGAACTGCCTGCCGCACCGCCCGCCGCCGGCGTCGCGTTGGCCGTCGCATCCGCGCCGCCGGTCCCGGAATAGTCGCCGCCGCCGCCGCCGCCGTTGGCAGCCAAGGTGCCCGCAAGTGCGACGTCCGTGGCTTCCAAAAGGATCCCGCCGCCGCTGCCGCCGCCGCCTGCGTTCTGGTTCGCAGCGATGCCGCCGATGGGCCCGCCCTGGCCGCCGACCGAGATCGCGCCGCTGCTGGCAATCGTCAGCGTGCCCGCTGCGGAGATCTGGATCGCGCCGCCGCCCGCGCCGCTGCCGACGCTGCCGCCGCCACCGGATGAGCCGCCCTTGAGCGGTCGCAGGTCTGCCGCGCCGGCGCTGGTGCCCGCCAGCGTTTGGCCGCCGCCGAGACCGCCGATGCCGCAAAAAGTGCCGCCGGAACCGCCGACCGCTGCCGTGGCCACCGCCGCGGTGCCGCCGCTTGGACCGGATCCGGCGCTGTTGCTTTGTGCGCCGACTGCGCCGCCGGGGCCGACGTTAAGGCTGGCGGAATGGCCATCGAACGCGCCGGCCAGTGTCACGTCGCCCAGCGAGACGACGATGAGCGGCACGGCGCCGGTGACCCGAACCGTTGCGCTGGCTGCGACCTGCAACGACGCCACGACGATGAGGTTGACTGTCGTGCCGTCCGCTTGCGCCACAACCGCGATTGGGCTGGCAAAGCAGTCCTGGATCGGCGCCGTCTTGTCGGTCTTGACCACGCAGTCGCTGGAGATGGACTCCGCCGCTGCAGCCGCACGCTGGGCGTTGATGTCGGCCGACGCGATGTTGGAGGGCTGAAAGGGCAGCGCGCTGGCGGCCGCGTCGGTCGAGCCGGCATCACCCGCTGCACTGGCGGTTGTGCCACAGCCCGCAACCAAAGCGGCGGCGGGCAAAAATCGAAGCAGTGAACAGTGTGTGGTTGCCATGGGCGGTCTCCTGCGGGCGGATTGTGGGATAGCAAGCACAGGAGCGCCGCGCCCGATCGCGCCTCCAGTCAAACGACACGCGCGTGGCGCATCTCGGCGCAGTGTGACCCTTCCAGTGGGTGCGTCAACCGGTCGGCGCGCTGCTGCTGACGCGGCCTTGCTCGACGAACGCGTCCACAAGCGTTCGCGCAATTCCGCCCCTGAATCTGCGAAATTCCGCCAGAAATGTGTGATCTTCCGGATCGCGCGGCACAGGTCGCCGTCGCTGGGGAATTGGCCCCACTGAACCGGGAAATATCCCCGACGGCTGGCGCAAGCGGCAACCGCGACCCGGGATCCACCGCAATTTCAAGGCAAAAATAAGATTGTCAACTTGGCACGGGATTTGTTTCCGGCTGTGACGGGGCGTTCTGAGACGTCACTCTGCACATCCGGGAGAAACCGCCATGCCATCCGCTGCTCCATCGCCGACGCCGCAACCCATTTGGTCCCTGGTCCTCGCGGGTGGCGAGGGCACGCGGCTGCACGCGCGCACGCGGCGCCACGACGGCGTCGCGGTGCCCAAGCAGTTCTTCCCGTTGCTCGAAGGTGCGCAGACCCCGCTGGAGAGCACGCTCGCGCGATTGGCGCCGCTGACACCGGCCCGCAACACCGTGGTCGTCGTGTCCGAGCACCACCGGCCGTACTGGGCGCCGCTCGTGCGGGCGCGCGTGGCGGACCATTGGCTCATCCAGCCGCATTCGCGCGGCACGGGGCTCGCGGCGCTGCTCGGGCTGCTGCACATCCAGGCGGAAAATCCGGACGCGCTGGTGGTCATCACGCCCGCCGATCACGGAATTCGCCGGCCTGACCACTGGAATCGAGCGCTGGCGCGGGCGACGACCTGGGCGGCGGCGGGCCGTGCGACGCTGATCGGCGTGCCGGGCGACACGCTGGACGACGCGTACGGGTGGATCGTGCCGACGGAGCCGTTTGGGTCAGACATCGCGCAAGTGGGGACTTTTGTGGAGAAACCGGAGCCCATGATCGCCCGGGCCTTGCGCGAGTCCGGCGCGCTGGTCAGCACGTTTGTCGTGGCCGGCCGCGTCGCGGATCTGCTGGGGCTGTTCGAGTCAGCGGTGCCATGGCTGCTCGCGCTCGCGCGGACCCAATTCGTCGGGCCGTACACGTGGCTGCCTCGGCGGATCGCCCAGTTCCTGGAGCACATTCCCGCGGTCGATTTCTCGGCGGACGTGCTGGCGAACGTGCCGCGGCGGCTGCTCGTGCTGCGCGCAGCGGAATGCGGCTGGTCGGACCTGGGCACGCCCGAGCGGCTGGATGAGCACCTCCAAAACGACCGCGAGTGCTCGCACGCGCGTTCGGTAAACGCCGGGCTCGACTGGTTGGGGCGCGATGCCCTGCAGCCGGCTTGAGCTTGCGGTGGCGCTTCGCGGGGTTGGAGCAGCGTTGCGGATGAACGACCACGACCGGAGCCAGTCCGGTGAAAGGAGAAGCGCCGTGCAAGCAAACTGGCCGGTTCCCGCCGAACCGAACACCTGCAAGCTGTCGGCGGCGCTTGGCCGGGCTGCCGCGCCGCGGGTGCTCGTGCTCTCCGATGACGCGCGGGCGCGGATTCAGCTGCGCGTCGGCCTGGCGGCGCATGGCTATCACGTGCTGGAAGCGTAGGATCCAGACCACGCGCTGGCGCTGGCCCTCGACCAGAAGCCGCTGATGATGCTCATGGAACTGCGCGACGGACTTCCCGGACAAATCCGCTTGACGCAAGGGCTGCGGGCGTGGACGTCGATGCCGATTGTGGTCCTGTCCCCCAGCAGCCACGAGGACGACGTCGTGGCGTGCCTGGACGCGGGCGCGGACGACTATGTCGTGCGGCCGTTTGACTTGAACGTACTGCTCGCCCGGCTGCGCCGGTGTATGCGCCGTTCGCTTGTGAGGCCGGATGAGCCTACGCGGCAGTTTGGCTCGCTGTGTGTCGATCTGGCGCGTCATCGCGTGACGCGCGATGGCGTCGCGCTTCACCTGACGCCGGTCGAGTACAAGCTCCTGCAGGTCCTGGCGTCCCACGCGGGGAGCATCGTGACCCACCAGCAGATTCTCAAGGAAGTGTGGGGATTGACGGCGCTGAAGCGCACCCACTACATCCGCGTGCAAGTCGCGGAGCTGCGCAAGAAGGTGGAGGCCGACCCGGCGCATCCGCGACACCTGCTGACGACGCCAACCGTCGGGTATCGACTGGTGCCGGCCTGACGCGGGCTTCGCGCCGGACGTGCGCGCCTCCGCAGCGCCGCATTGCCCAAAAAAGTTGACAGATAGTCGCCACCAGCATACCTATCCGCTGGCCCTCACTCCGCCATTTGGGCGGCCGCCGGGACCGCCTTCCCAGCCCACGCGGACGTCCACGCCCATGCCTGACCAGCCGCCGCCGCGCCCGGATCCCGCACTGCGCACGACAGCGCCGGGCGGCGTCGCGTTGTCGCGCGAGGTGCGGGCGATTCGCAGCCAGGCCGAGTCCGTGGCGCGCGGGACGCAGCGGCAGTGCAATTCCGTGCATTACCTCATCGGCACGCTGCTTGTGGAGAGCCCGGCGCGCGAGCTGCTGCTGGAAGCCGGCATCGACGAGGCGACGGCGCTGGACGTCTACGAGCGGCTCGACGATCCAGGCGACCGCGAGGACGGCGCGGAAGTCTTGAAGGAAATCCATCGCTTGGCGGACGGGCTGGCGGAGAATGTCGGCTCGCGCGAGGTGACATCGACCGTGCTGCTGGCGTCCATGCTGCGGGTGCGCAACGCGCTGGCGAGCAAGGTGCTCGACGCGGCGGGCGTGAACGTGCCGGGGCTGCGCGCCAAGCTGATCGGCCACGTGACGCTCGCCAACGACCGCGCGGGCATCACCGGTCAGCGCCAGGCGCCGCCGCGGCCGGAAATGAGCGCGCAGAGCGGTCTGAGCCGCCTGGACCTGCGCGCGCCGTCGCCGGAGCCCATGCAGTCCCGCCGGCTGCAGCTGCCGATGCAAGCGCCGATTGAGCACCTGCTGCGCGAGCGCGATCCGCCGCGTGTGGCGCCGCCGCGGACGGGCGAACAGCAGCGGCTGCCGGAAATCCCCCGCACCGGTGAGTCGCCGACGCCGCCCGCGAACCTGACGCCGCAGAACCCGACGCCGCGCCTGCTGGAGGCGGTGTCGCCGCCCAAGCCCGCGCCGGAGCCGCCCAAGCCGGCGCCCAAGCCTCTGCCGTCGCAACTCAGCCTGCGCGGGGTTTTCTCCTTGGATCTCGCGCAGTTTCCGACGCTTAACGAGACCGGCCGCAACTTGACGCTCGCGGCGCTGAACGGCGAAATTGACCCGATTTTCGGCCGCGACGGGATTATCGACGCCGTGATCGACGTGCTTCTGATGAAACAGGTCAACAATCCGTGCCTTATCGGCGAGGCGGGCGTGGGCAAAACCGCCGTGGTGGAAGGCTTGGCACTGCGGTTGGCGGGGAACGTCGCGCAGTATGGACGGCTGGGCAGCGCGGTGATTATGGAAATCCAGACGTCCTCGCTTTTGGCGGGTACGGCGCTGCGCGGCGCGTTCTCGGAGCGGATGCGCAAGCTGCGCGACGAGGTCGCCAAAGCTGACGGCCAAGTGATTGTGTTTATGGATGAAATCCACACGATCATGGGCGCTGGCACGGGCGACGGGCCGCTGGATGCCGCCAACGACCTGAAATCGGCGCTGAGCCGTGGCAAGTTTCCGTTAATTGGCGCGACGACGCGAACGGAATACGAGCGACATATTGAAAAAGATCCGGCGATGGAGCGGCGTTTTCAGACCGTCGACGTCCCGGAACCGAGTGCGGCGGAAGCCATTGCGATTTTGAGTGGTGTCGCGCCGGTTTATGCCAAGCATCATCACGTTCTCTACAGCCATGAGGCGATCCAGAGCGCGGTGCACCTGTCCAAGCGCTTCATCACTGACCGCTGCTTGCCGGACAAGGCCATTGCCGTGCTCGATCGCGCGGGCGCGCAGACGCGGCGCGCGGGGCGGCCGCAGGTGCTGGTGGATGACGTGGCGCGCGCGGTGCACCAGCTGACAGCGGTCCCCATGGATCGCCTTTTGGCCGACGAACGCGGGCGAATTCGCGATCTGGCGGCGGATTTGCAGGCGCACATCGTCGGTCATGACGCCGCCATGCAGCGTGTCGCGCGGCGCATTCAGCGCAATTACGCGGGATTTTCCGGCGATCGGCCGCTGGCGTCGCTGCTGTTTGTCGGCGCGCCGGGTGTGGGCAAGACCGAGACGGCGCGCGCGCTGGCGCAGTGCCTGTTTGTCGCCGAAGATGCGCTAGTACGCTTTGATATGACTGAGTTTTCCGAGGCACACAGCGTCGCCAAGCTGATCGGTTCGCCGCCCGGGTATGTCGGCCACGCCCAGGCGGGTCAGCTGGCGCACGCGCTGCAAAAGCGGCCGTACCGCGTGCTTTTGTTCGACGAAATTGATCGCGCAGCGCCGGAGGTATTGAGTCTTTTGTTGCAACTCTTGGACGCCGGAAAAATCAAGGATGCACATGGCCAAATCGTCGACGTGCGCAATTGTATTGTGGTGATGACCTCCAATTTAGGCGCGGAATTGCTGGTGCAAGGCGTGCGCCGCAAGGTCGGTTTTGGCCAATACGACGCGCCGCCGCCGGAGCGCCTGGACGCGGACCCGGCGGTGGAGGCGGCGGTCATTGAGCGGGCCAAGAGCGCGCTGCCGGCGGAATTCTGGAGCCGCATCGACGAGCCGATCGTTTTTCGGCCATTGGCGCTGGCGGCGGCGCGGGAAATCGCGATTCGCCACCTGCAGGTGGGCGCGCAGCGGCTGTTCGAGGCGCGACTGATTCGCTACCGCGCGGACGATTCCGTGGTGGACCTGGTGCTGGACGGCGGGCTGGACCCGGCCCATGGCGCGCGCTCACTGCGGTCGCGCGTGGAGTCGCTGGTGGAGGCGTTCGTGACGGATTGCATTCTGGACGGCCAGTTGCACACCGGCATGGAGGTCCTGCTGACCGCGCGCGACGGCCAGGTGACGCTTGTGCTGTCCGAGCAGCCGCGCGGCGAGAGCGTCCAGGCGATGGTGACGGCGCAAAATGGCGATTAGATTCGCTCAATTATGGATCGCGCTCAGCGTGATCGGCTGCGGCCAGAGCGTCGCGCTCAGCCCGAGCACGGCGATTCAGCCGCCGCCGTGCACCTCGCTGACATCCTTTGGCAATGGCCAGACGTGCAGCAGCGCGGACGGCACACTCGCCGCGTGTGGCACCAGCGGCTCGCGGCTCTGCGCCGACGGCTGGCTGTGCTACGACGCGCCGGAATACGCGCAGTGCACCTGCCAGACCGACGCCGATTGCGCCGGCAAGCGCGACTACGTGAACACGGCGCGTGCGCTCAACGACAAGGCGCCCGTCGCCACGACCTGCATCGGCGGCCGCTGCGTCGACGGAAACTGAGGCCGACGCGCATGTCCCTGTACCGCGAAATTGCTCGGCCGCTGCTGTTTCGCCGGGACGCCGAAGAGGCGCACCTGGGCGTGCTGCGGCTGCTGGCGCTCTGGCAGCAGTGGCACCAGTGGCCGTTCGCGGCGTACTGCGCGCAGACGCTGCTGCATGTGACGGACGCGCGCCTGCACGTGCGCGCGCTGGGCCTGGATTTTCAGCTGCCGGTGGGTCTGGCAGCGGGCTTGGACAAGCACGCGGAGGCGGCGCACGCTTGGGGCTGGTTGGGCTTTGGCCACGCGGAGTTGGGCACGATCACGCCGCGGCCGCAGCCCGGCAATCCGCGGCCGCGGCTGTTCCGGCTGCCGGCGGACGAGGCGCTCATCAACCGCATGGGCTTCAACAGTGTCGGTGCGGCGAAAGTGGCGGAAAATCTTTACGCGACAAGGCCTTTTGCGATTCCGATCGGCGCAAACGTCGGCAAGAACAAGGACACGCCCAATGATGCGGCGGTGGACGACTACGTCGCCGCGATTGAGCAACTGCGCGGCCTGTGCGACTGGTTCACGCTCAACGTCAGCTCGCCGAACACGCCTGATTTGCGCAAGTTGCAAGAGCCAGCGGCGATGCGCGCGCTGGTGGCGCAGTCGGTGGCGGCGGCAGGCGCAACGCCGGTGCTGGTGAAGCTGGCGCCGGATTTTGTCGACGAGGCGCTGGAACAGACGGTGGACGCCGTGCTGGAAGGCGGTGCGGCGGGCGTGATGGCCAGCAACACCACGCTGACGCGGCCGAATTTGCGCGACACGGTGCGGGCGGCGGAGGTTGGCGGCCTGTCGGGGGCGCCGCTGAAACCGCTGGCGACCGCGATGGTCCGCCGCGTGTATGCGCGCACACAGGGGCGCGTGCCGGTGATCGGCGTCGGCGGGATCGCGACGGCTGACGACGCGTGGGAGAAGATCCTGGCCGGGGCGGACCTGCTGCAGGTCTACAGCGCGCTGATTTTTGAGGGTCCCGGCCTGGCAAAAGCGCTGCACGAAGGGCTGCTGGACATCATGGCCCGCGAAGGTGTCCGGACCTTGGGAGAAGTGGTGGGGCAGGGCGCGCGGATGTGACGATTCCGTGGTCCAAGCAGGCCTTTTGAGCTACGCGCGCATGGACGGGGACTCAGCAAAATCGCAGAGGATTCACCGATCGCCCGCCGGAATGTGTTTGCACTTCGTCATATTTGCACATTGACGTTTGACGCAACACGCATACGATACCTACAAGAATTCGGGGGTCGTGATGAAGACAGAAGACGGTGAGCTCTGTGGGTGTGGTCGGCGTCGGTGGCGCTGAAGTTGGTTGTAATGACTGGCGTTTTGCGATTTTCACGCTGTTGGCCGTGGCGCTGACGTCCGCGTGCGGAACGGCGGCTACGCCGACACCTTCCCCTGACGACACCGCACAGACCGACACGCTTGTCGCGCTCGACGCGAGCCCCGACGCCGCTGCGGATGCGGCTGCGCCTGACGCTGCCCAGGACGCGGCCGTGGATACCGCACCGGACGCGCCGCCACCCAGCGACGTGCTGCCCGACGCCGCGCCTGATGCCGTGCCGGATGCCATCGTTGACGCTGCGCCGGACGTGGCTCCCGACGTCGCTCCGGACGTGGCTCCCGACGTCGCTCCGGACGTGGCTCCCGCTATCGGCTCCGCCGTGCTGCGCATTCAAGGCGCCAATGGCTTGTCGATTCCGCAAGCTGTCGTGACGTTCGCGGTGGGCACGCCGCAAGCGGTTTCCCAGACGACCGGTGCGGACGGTCTGGCGACTTTTGACGGGCTGCTGGCGGGCGCGCAGGTCGCGCACGTGATAGCGAAGGGCTACGCCGAGGCGGCCGCGCAGCTGACCATCAGCGCCGGTGGCGCGACCGTCCGGACCGTGACGCTCAGCTCCTACGATTCGGTCACCGTCGTCGACCCCGCGCAGGCCATCACCGTCACCAGCCCGTCGGTCAGCGTCCAGGCGCCCGCGGCGTCGTTCGTCAACGCCGATGGCTCGCCCGTTACCGCGCCGATCCAGGTCGCGGTCTCGAGCGTCGACGTCTCCACCGGCCAGCTCGCCGCCGCGCCGGGCCCGCTGGTCGCCACGGACGCCGGCGGCGGCAACGCCGTCAACCTGCAAGCGGCCGCCATGGCGGACATTTCCTTTACGGCGTGGGGCCAAAAAGTCCAGCTCGGCGCTGGCAAATCCGCGCAGGTCAGCATGGCGGTCCCAGCGTCCAGCGGCACCACGTACAAAGACGGCGATTCGGTCGACACGTACTGGTTTGACACGCTGAGCGGCACCTGGAAAAAGAGCGGCGTCGGCACGATCGCGGTCAGCGGCGGCGCGACCAGCGTCTCGTTCGCAGCCGACCACTTCACGTGGTGGATGGCCGGCCAGGTCGTCGCTAACCCGGGCTGCGCCAACGTGACCGTCACCGTCGACGGCAAGCCCGTCGGCGGCGCGAACGTCACCGCGATCGGCACCAGCTACGCGGGCGTCGGCGGCGGCTTGACGGACGCCACGGGCGCGGTCTGCTTGACCGGCGTTGCCGGCGGCACCGCGGCCTTCAAGGCCGACTTTGGCGGCGCATCCCAGGTCGCCACGGTCACCGGCTCGGTCGGTGCGGGCGCGTGCGGCGGCACCTGCTCGGCCGTCAGCATTGACCTCAAATCGCAGAGCGCTTGCGTCCACATCACGGTCAAGGACGCTGCGGGCAACCCGGCGCCGTCGACCGTCTACTTCGCCAGCGACTCGCTCAACGGCTCGGCCGCCACCTCCGCGACCGGCGACACGTGCATTGCATCCCCGCTCGGCGTCTCGCTCCAGGTGTTCGCGGCCAACGGCGGCTTGATGTCGCCCGTGACCAACGCCGCCGCGCCCAACGCCGCGGCCACGTGCGGCGGCTCCGGCTGCACGGAAGTGCCGCTCGTGCTGCCGTCCGCGGCCACCGTCGCCACCGGCGTCGGCTGCGCCAGCGCGCCCGACGGCTCGCCGTGCACCGACAATAACGCCTGCACCGTTGGCGACATCTGCATCGGCGGCAAGTGCTCCGGCGTCCCCGCCACCTGCGACGACGGCAACGTCTGCACCAACAACAGCTGCGACGCCACGACCGGCATGTGCGCGTTCACCGCCATCCCGGCGTGCATCGTCGGCCAGGCCTGTTCCGGCATCGAATCGTGCATCGCGGCCTGCCAGGGCAGCGCGAGCTGCATCGGCAACTGCCGCGCCAGCGGTGCGCCGTTGGCCCAGGCGGAATTCACCGCGCTTGTCGCCTGCATGGCGCCCACGTGCCAGGGCCAAGCCGACCCCATCACCTGCGCGACCCAGGGCAACGCCGCGTGCGCCGGTCCTGAAGCCGTGTGCTCCGGCACCGACAGCGACGGCGACGGCACGCCCGACGCGTACGACTGCGCGCCCACGAACAAGGCGATCCACCCCGGCGCGCCGGAAATTTGCAACGGCTTGGACGACAACTGCAACGGTATCACCGATGAAGGCGACACCGGCTGCGGCACCGGCATGGCATGCATCGCGGGCGCGTGCGCGACTTCGACGGCCGGCGGCTGCCAGGTCAACAGCGCGTGCGACGACGGCAAGCTGTGCACCACGGACATCTGCAACCCGAACGGCTCGTGCAGCCATCAGGACATCGGCGGCTGCACGGCATGCGCGGTCGACGCCGACTGCCCGACGCCGCCGGACAAGTGCCAGACCCAGGTCTGCTCGGCCGCGCACAGCTGCATCACGACGGTTGTGGCCACGCCGGTCTGCCTCGGCGGCTGCGCGACGGACACGGACTGCAACGACGGCAACCCCTGCTCGGTGGACGCCTGCCAAAACGCCATCTGCACGCACAGCGTGAATTCCGGCGCGCCGGGCTGCACCAGCGGCGGCCAGGCGTGCACCACCGACTGCAACTGCGAAGACGGCGACCCGTGCACGACCAACACCTGCACCGCGCAAGGCTGCACTACGACGCAGATTTCCGGCTGCAAGCCTCCGCAAAACTGCCCGGGCGTGTTCAACTGCATCGGGACGTGCATCACGGGCGGCGGCACCCTCAGCTCCTGCGCGACGGGCTGCGGCACCACCGGCTTGCCCGCCGACGACGCCGCGATCAGCGCGTTGCTGACCTGCGCCAAGACCGCGTGCCCCACGAGCGCGGTGAGCTGCCTGCAATCGGCGATGGCCAGCACCTGCGCGACACAAGTCAAGACCTGCGAGAGCTTGGTCCCTGCCTGCGCGACAGCCGCCGACTGCGACGACAACATTTCGTGCACGGTGGACACGTGCGCCAACGGTCAGTGCAGCCACTCGTCGGGTGGATCGACCAATTCTGGGCAGTGCAGCGCGGAACTCTCGTGCTTTCTCACCTGTGCCACCGGCGGCGCGCCTGGCGGCGGCGGCGGTGCCGACGGCGGCTCGACCGGCACTCCTGACGCAAGCTCTGGCGGCTCTGCAGACGCAGGTGGCGGGCCCATTGACGACGCCGGTGCCGCGGACGCGGGCATCAGCATGGACGGCAGCGCCAGCGGCGATGGCAGCGTGACACCGTGGAACCCGACAGCGTGCGCGGCGCAATGCCACATGAACGCGCAACCTGCTGATTCTCAAGCGGATGGCTTGACGCAATGCCTGATCAAGGCGTGCCCCGCCGGCGGTATGACGTGCTTGCAGTCCGCGATGAACACCAACTGCACGACGCCGCTTAGCGCCTGCGTCGGCAGCGGCCAGCCCGGCTGCACCACCGATGCCGAGTGCAACGACGGTAATTCCTGCACGGTAGACACCTGCAGCGGCGGGAACTGCAGCTTCACGCCATCGCCGGGCTGCCAGAACGCCGGCACTTGCTCGACCGCGCTGAATTGCGTGGCGACGTGCATGCAAGGCGGCAGCAGCGGCGCGGACGCCGGTGGCAGCGCCCCCGACGGGAGCAGCGGCCCTGTGGACGCCAGCGGTGGCGCGTCCGACGGCAGCGTTGGCGCGTTCGACGCCAACACGGGCGGCCCCGACGCCAACACGGGCGGCCCCGACGCCGGCACCACCGACGGCGGCGTATTGGCGCCCGACGGCAGCGGCGGGGCAAACCCAGGCCTGGAATCCTGCGTCGCGCAGTGCGTGCCGGCCGACCCGGTCGCGACCAAGGAGTTACAGACTTTGGCGAGCTGCGCGCTGGCCACCGGCTGCGCTGACACGGACTTCGCCTGTCTTTCCAGCGCTCTCGGCACCAAGTGCACTGCGCAGATGCAGCAATGCCAGGGGGGCAGCCCCGGCTGCACCGCCGACGCCCAATGCAACGACGGCAACAGCTGCACGACCGACACCTGCCAAGCGGGCGCCTGCATGTACACGCCCGTCAACGGCTGCGGTCCGACCGGTTCCGTGTGCTCGTCCGAGCTGAGCTGCACGCTCAGCTGCGTGGGCAAGAACGAACCCGCGGACGCCAGCGCCTCTGACGCGACCGTTCCCGACGCCGCGACCGGCGACGGCGGCTCGAGCGGCCCGACGCTGGGCTTGACGGCGTGCGCGGCCAGCTGCGCCATGCCCGACCCGACCGGCGGCGCGGCTTGGTCCAACCTGCATGCTTGCCTCGCGAAGGCCTGCGCGGATACGGACATCGCGTGCATGACCAGCCAGTTGAACACCGGTTGCTTGCCGATGGAGCAGCTGTGCACAACGCAGGCGGCCGGCTGCACGACTTCCGCGCAATGCGATGACGGCAACGCGTGCACGACGGACGCGTGCGCCGGGGGCAACTGCCAGCACACGGCAATTGCCAACTGCGTGACGCCCGGCTCGCTGTGCCCGCCGGCGTACTCGTGCATGATCGGCTGCATCGGTTCCAGCAGCGGCGCGGACGCCGGTTCCAGCGACGCTGCGACCGGTGACGGCGGTGCGCTGGATGCTGGTGGACCCGCGATGGGCCTGTCGAGCTGTGCGGCGAAATGCGCGCCGGCTGAACAGCAGTCGGCGAGCGAGCTGTCGGCCATCGTCAGCTGCATCCAGACCAGCGGCTGCACGGACACGGACGCCGCGTGCATCAGTTCGGCGGCCAACGGCCCGTGCGGCGGCCAGCTCAAGATGTGCGGCGTCGCCACCGGCCCGGCCGGCTGCACCTCGAGCGCGCAGTGCAATGACAACAATTCCTGCACGACGGACACTTGCGTGACCGGCGCCTGCAGCTACAGCCCCGTCCCGGGCTGCACCACGGGCACTTCGACCTGCGCGCCCGCGCTGTCTTGCCTCGCGCCGTGCCTCACCGGATCTGGCTCGGCCGACGCTTCTTCTGGCGGGGACGCGGGCGACGCGTCCGGATCCGGTGGCCTGGGCCTGGCGCTGTGCACCACCAAGTGCATGCCGACGGACCCGACCGGCGCCACCGCATTCCAAAGCGTCACCAGCTGCATGGCCAAGGCGTGCGCGGACACGGACATCGCGTGCATCGAAAGCTCCGCGTCGACCTCGTGCAGCCCGCAGTTCTCGGCGTGCAACGCGTCGTCCACGCCACCGGGCTGCAAGACGGCCATTGACTGCGATGACGCGAACGCTTGCACAACGGACGCCTGCATGTCCGGCGCCTGCACGCACACGATCATCCCGAACTGCGAGCCCGGCACCAAGAGCTGCGACGCCCAGTTGACTTGCGTGCTCAGTTGCGCGGAGGCCGGCGCGCCGTGGGCCACCTGCCAGGGTCAGTGCGGCAGCAGCGGCAACCCGACGACGGACATGGAGGCCAACCAGGTCATTGCCTGCGTCACCCCCAAGTGCCCGACCGCCATTCCGGCCTGTGTCCAGTCGGTCATCACCGGGGTGGGCCCGTGCGTCAGCGTCGCCAACGCCTGCACGCTGCCGGGCTGCACGACCGACACCGCTTGCGATGACGGCCAGCCCTGCACGGTCGACAGCTGCAACCTCGCCACCGGCACGTGTTCTCACACGAACATGCCGGCGTGTGGCGCTGCGTGCGTCTTGAACACGGATTGCAACGACGGCAACGCGTGTACGGACGATAGCTGCTCGGCCGGCAAGTGCGTCGCGACGCCCAATACCGCATCGTGCGGCTTGGCCAACGCGTGCCTGCCCAATGACGTCTGCTCCGCGGGCACTTGTATCTCCAGCGCCCCGCTGATGTGCTCGGACGGCTTGCCATGCACGGCGGACTCGTGCGACCCGGTCATGGGCTGCGTCTTCACGCCGGTCGCTCCCGGATCGGCCTGCGACGACGGCAACCCGTGCACCGCGGGCGACAGCTGCCAGTCCGCGACCTGCGTTGGCACCATGCCGGTCTCCTGTGACGACAGCAACGTCTGCACCGCCGACAGCTGCGACGCGGTCGTGGGCTGCGTGCACACCTTCATCACCTCGCCCTGCGACGACGGCAACGTGTGCACCGTCAACGACGTCTGCGCCAACGGCATGTGCAGCGGAACGAGCTCGACTTGTGACGATGCCAACTCGTGCACGATGGACAGCTGCGGCGTCGGCACCGGCTGCACGCACGTCTTCCTGCCCAACGGCGCGGCGTGCACCGGCGGGGCCACCGGCGTTTGCATGTCCGGCATCTGCCAGTAAGTCGCCAGGCGTGGCGCGGGGATCCGGTTGCGGGCCCGCGCTAACTGCCTGTGACGATTGTGGAATCCGCGGGATCGAACACCGCGCCGCAGCACGCGTCGCCGGAATTGCCGATGCTGAGCGGAACGGTGACCGGCAGGCCGGTGCCGTCGAGCGAGGTTGCGCGCCCGACGAGCACGAACGCGCCGTCGTTTGAGTCACTGCTGGCCTGGATCGTGCAGTTCCATTGCAGGCAACCGCCTGAAATCGGGTCTGTTTGACCGCAAATCGGCGGTTCCAGCACGAGATCCTGACGGCTGGGGATCAACTCCAGCTGGGTGGTCGCGAGCGGCTTGCCGGCGGGCGTGACGAGCCAGACGCGGACGGGCGTGAACGTGCAGTCGCAGGTGTTGCAGCCCGCGAGCGCGAGCGCGGCGAACAGGCCGCTAGGCACCAAGCGCTTGCTCACCATGCACCCCCGTCTGGTCGAGCACCGCCGTCGCGCCCACCCGCCACGCGACGTTTCCCGCGCCATGACCCACGGGCAGCCCCACGACGACGGGCACGCCCAGCGGCGCGAGCAGTTCACGCAGCACCGCGCGCATGTCCGCGGCGTCCGTGCGCGGATCCAGGAAATCGCCCAGCGCCACGCCCAGCACGCCCGCCAGCGCCCCCGACTGCTGCAGCTGCGTCACCAGGCGGTCGACGCGATACGGCGCCTCGCCGACCTCTTCCAGCAGCAGAATCGCGCCCTGCGCCCGCAGCGCCCACGGCGTGCCCGCCAAGCTGGCCAGCACCGTCAGGTTGCCGCCCACCAGCGGACCGCGCACCGGCCGTGCCGGGCCGCACAGCAGTTCACCAGGCAAATCAGGCAGTTTCCCGGCGCCCAGCAGATCCTGCAGCGCGCGCCGGCTCGCGTCGTCCACCAGCACCGCGCCCGGCGCGCCAAAGGCGTCGTTGGACAGCGTCTGCAGCACCGGGCCGTGGATCGCCGGCAAGCCGCGCTGGCGCAGGCCGTTCAGGAGCGCGGTCGCGTCCGAAAAGCCGATGACCGGGCGGCCATCCAGCTGCTGCCACGGGACCAGCGGCAGCAGGTGCGCCGTGCCAAAGCCGCCGCGCGCAAACCACACCGCGTCGATATCCGGCGCCGTCAGCGCCCAGTTCAGGTCCGCCGAGCGCTGCGCCACCGAGCCCGCGGTATAGCGTGCTTTCGCAAAAAGCTCTTGACCTTCAATGAGTTCATAGCCCCAGCTGCGCACCACGTCCATGCCGCGCTGCAGCCTTTCCGCCGCGAACAGCCCCGCCGGGGCCACCACCGCAATGCGCGCACCGCTCTGGAGTCGCATCTACGCCGCCTTCGCGCCCGCCACCACCTGGTGTTCCACCAGCCGCCGGTAGGTGCCGTCCTGTTGCATCAGCGCTTCGTGCTTGCCCAATTCCACCAGCTGGCCGCGCTCCAGCACGGCGATGGCATCGGCGTCGCGCACGGTCGACAGCCGATGCGCGATGATGAGCGTCGTTCGGCCTTTCATCAACCTTTGCAGGGCCTTTTGTACAAGCGCCTCGGATTCCGCGTCCAGGCTCGACGTCGCCTCGTCCAGGATCAGCACCCGCGGATTGGCCAGCAGCGCCCGGGCAATCGCCACGCGCTGGCGCTGACCGCCCGACAGCTGCACGCCGCGCTCGCCGACAAGCGTGTCGTAACCTTCCGGAAAATGCGTAATAAATTCATGGGCATGGGCGTCCATTGCCGCTGCTTCCACGTCCGCCGCCGAGGCATCCGGCCGGCCGTACGCGATGTTGTCGCGAATCGTTCCGGAAAACAGCACCGGCTCCTGGGAGACAATCGCGATGTGGCGCCGCAATTCCGCCAGCTTGAGCTGCCGCACGTCCACGCCGTCAAAAAGCACCGCGCCGCCCGTCACGTCGTGAAACCGCTGCAGCAGGGACGTCAGCGTCGTCTTGCCCGCGCCCGACGATCCCACCAGGGCGATCGCCTGACCCGCCGGCACGTCCAGCGTCACACCCGCCAGCACTTGCTGGTCCGGCCGCGTCGGGTAGACGAACTGCACGTTGTCAAACCGCACCGCGCCTTTGCCCGCCGGCATCGGCACCGTGACCTCCGCGTCGTGGATCGTCGGTTCCGTGCGCAGGATCTCGAAAATCCGCTCCGTCGCGCCCGCCGCCCGCTGCAGCGCCCCCGCCAGGCTCGCCAGCGCGCCCACGCTCGCCGCAACCATCACCGTGTACAGCAAAAACGACGTCAGCTCGCCGCCCGTCAGTTCGCCGCGCACCACCGCGCTGCCGCCGATCCACAGGATCACCGCCATCGCCACCGACACCGCCAGCATCACGACGCTGAACATCGTCGCGCGCCAGCGGATCAGGTGCAGCGACGCGCCGAACGCCGCGGAAATGTTGTCGCGGTACGTCAGGTTTTCCGTCGGCTCGCGCACGAACGCCTGGACGGTCTGCATCGCGCTCACGACCTCCTCCACGCGCGTGGACGTCTGCGCGTGGCGATCCTGCACCGCCTTGCTCATCTGCCGGACGCGCCGGCCAAAAAGCACGACAAACACCATCAGCGGCGGCACGACCGCCAGCATGTACAGCGTCAATTTCCAGTTGGAATAGAACAACATACCCACGCCACCGATCAGCGTGACGCCATGGCGCAGCGCGAGCGACAGCTCCGTGCCGACCAGCCCGTCGATGACCGTGACGTCCGAGGACAGCCGCGACATGATCTCGCCCGTGTGGCGCGCGTGAAACCACGACGGCGGCAGCTGCAGCAGGCGCTGGAACACGGAAACCCGCAGATCCGCAACGACTTTCTCGCCCAGCCAGCTCATCTCAAAGTGGCGAATCCAGATGAAGACGGACTGCACGACCGCCACGACAATCAGCAGCGTCGCCAATTTATTGAGGTCCGACATGGACTTGTGCGCCAACGCGTCGTCCACCGCCTGACGCGCCGCGTACGGATATACAAGCCCCATGCCCGAGCTGACAAACAGCGCCACCGCCGCCAGCCAAAACCGGCCCTGGTACGGCTTGACCAGCTGCAGCAGCTGCATCAGCGGCCCGAGGCTCTTCGCCGGCTTGGCGGGCGTCGCAGCCGTTTGGCCGTCAAAAACGTGATTTGCCATCGTGTGTCGAGCCTAAACCAGCGGAATTTGCTGGGTAACGCAGTGGATATTGCCGTACTGGGTCACCAGCGGCCGCCCGTCGATCCCAATGACCCGCCGGTCCGGGAACATGGCCTGCAGCAGCGCCAGCGCCTCGTTGTCCGCCTTCTGGAAGAAGATCGGCACAAGCACAATGCCATTGGCGATGTAGAAATTCGCATAGCTCGCCGGCAAGTGTTCGCCGCGAAAGGCGATTGGCTCCGGAGACGGCAACGTGCCCACGCGAAACGGCCGGTCCTTGGTGCCGCCGCGCATCTGCCGCAGCCGCGCGAGGTTGGCCGACAGCGCCTCGTGGTCGGGATGGTCAACCGGCGCCGCCACCGCGACGATCGCGTCCTCGGCGACAAAACGCGCGATGTCGTCGATGTGCCCATCCGTGTCATCGCCTTCCAGCCCCGCGCCCAGCCAGTGCAACCGCTGCACGCCCAACGACAGGCGGAGCGCGGCCTCGATCTGACCGCGCTCCGCCTGCGGATTGCGGTTCGTGTTCAGCAGCACAGCCTCGGTCGTCAGCAGGTCGCCCACGCCGTTGACCTCCAGTGACCCGCCTTCCATCACCAAGCCAGGCGCCACCAGCGGCACCGAAAAGTAGTTGTTGATCTGCCGCGGAATCAGATTGTCCAACGCCGATGCGAATTTGCCGCCCCAGGCGTTGAACTCCCAGTCCAGCATCGCCATCGGCGGCAGCTCGGCCGGCGCGTCCGCCCGTTTGACGACAAAGATCGGCCCGTGATCGCGCGCCCAGACGTCGTCGCTGTCCACCAGATGCCAGGTCACGTGCTCCAACTGCGCGCCCGCCCGCGCCAGGACCCGCGTCGCGTAATCGCGGTACGCGGCGTGCGGCACGTTGATGTGCACCTCCTCCACGCGGCTCAGCTCGGTCGCCAGCCGGGCAAAAACTGCCTCGACGTCGGCGTGGATGCCGCGCCAAATTTCCGGCCGGTGCGGCCAGGTCAGGATGGTCCCGCGGTGCGGCTGCCACTCCGCCGGCATGCTGTAATGCCGCAAATCAACTGGCGCTGTCATGAGTTAGTCCTCTGGCTTGCCCGGCGTCGGCAGTTGCCGGGTGGTCAGGCCGTCGTAAGCGTCGATGCGTCGATCGCGAAAAAATGGCCACATGTTGCGGACATCGGCCGCATGCGCGCGATTGCACTGCACCAGCAGCGTCGCTTCCGTCCGGTCGTCCGCTTCGGCCAGCAGTTCGCCTTGCGGCCCCGCACAAAACGTATGACCCCAGAAATCAATTCCCGCCTCCACGCCGACCCGGTTCACCGCCGCGACGTACAGCCCATTGGCAATCGCGTGGCCGCGCTGCACCGTCCGCCAAGCGTCCAGCTGCCGCGCTTGCTCGTCCGCCGGCTCGCTGGCGATCTTACCAATCGCGGTGGGATAGACCAGCAATTCCGCGCCCTTGAGCGCGCATAGCCGCGCCGCTTCCGGAAACCACTGGTCCCAGCAGATGAGCACGCCCAGCTTGGCAAAACGCGTCTGGAAGACCGGGAATTCCGAGTCGCCGGGCGCGAAATAAAATTTCTCGCAATACAGCGGATCGTCCGGGATATGCGCCTTGCGGTACTTGCCGAGCAGCTTGCCGTCGGCGTCCAGCACCGCGGTCGTGTTGTAATGGAGCCCGGCCATCGCGCGCTCAAAAAGCGAGGCCACGATGACGACGCCCAGCTCCGCCGCCAGCTTGCCCAGGCGCTCCGTGGTCGGGCCCGGCACCGGCTCGGCAAGGTCGAAATGGCGCGGCTCCATCTCCTGGCAAAAGTACGGGCTGCGAAAAAGCTCAGGCAGCACACAGATGTTCGCGCCCTGCGCGGCCGCGGCGCGCACGCTGGCGATCGCGCGATCGAGGTAGTCCGCGCCGGTTGGATTCGCGGCCAGCTGATGGAGCGCAAGCGTGAACGTCGGGTCGAACGCAGTCATGGGCGGCCTTGGGCGGAGCACGAAGCGACTTCTCCGGCGTCAGCGGGATAGCCGGAATGCCCCGGTCGGTCAAGGCGAAAGGTGTTGTCACACGGCCGTTGCGCAGCGCTGCGTCTTGGACTTGCATCCGACGGGCTGGGCGCGTAAAAATGGAGTGCGCTTGGGCCGTGGATTCGGCGCGGCTCCAACTCAGTTTTGCGCCTCCTGGGCGCTTGAGAGATCCAGATGAAGCAGCTCTCCATCGCGTCGTTGTTGTTCCCGCCCTGTGCCCGCGTCCTGTCCCTGCTGGCAGCTGTCACCTTCGCCGGTGCGGCGACGGGGTGCGGCGACGATTCAAGCGTCGGAGGCCCAACGGTCGCCGATGATGACGCGACAGGCGGTGGGCTGGATGGCACGCTCGGCGGTTCCGATGCGGCGACCGCGATTGGCGACACCGGCGACACCGGTGGACCGGCGATCGACGTGATTATCCCAGGATCGGACGTCGCCATCGGCGGCGGCGATGACACCGGGATCCCGACCGACGTGCAGATCGGCGTGGACACGACGATTGGCCCGGACGTGACCGTCGTTCCGGATTCGGCGGTTGGCCCGGACACCGCAGTTGGCACCGACGCCGTCGCTGGCCCGGATACGACGGTTCCGTTGGATATTGGCGTGATTCCGGACACGGCGGTCGCGCCGATCATCACGTGCGTTGAGTCCGCGTGCCCGACCCAGGTCGCCACGTGCGAGGCCGATGCTGCCTGCGCCAAGGTGCTCGACTGCGCCAAGAACTGCGCCGACCAGAACTGCATCTTCGGCTGCGTCGGCGGCGGCGGCTTCAACCTGCCGGCCGGCTTGCAGGACGTCTACACCTGCGGCAACAACGCCAAGTGCTTCGCTGGCGGCGGCACCGGTCCGACCAACCCGGTCTGCGGCAACGGCACCTGCGACCCCGGCGAGACCGCGACCAGCTGCCCCAAGGACTGCACCAACAGCGGCACCGGCGGCACCAACTCCTGCGTCGGCAAATGCGGCCAGATCAACACCGGCGGCGGCATCAACGGCTGCCAGTGCCAGTCCTGGTGCGTGCAAGCCGGCGACTGCTGCAGCGATTACCAGACGGCCTGCGGCACCACGACCACGCCGACGTGCGGCAACGGCAAATGCGACACAGGCGAGACCGCGGCCAACTGCCCGGCGGACTGCGGCGGCGGCACGACGACGACGCCCGACCAGTGCGTCCAGGCCAAGTGCGCCACGCAGTACGCCGCGTGCGCCAAGGACCCGGCGTGCTTGGCCGCGCTGCCCTGCGTGGAAGGCGGCAAGCAGATCTGGAATTGCAACGTGACCAGCGTCCAGTCCGGCTTGACGCTCGGCCAGGTCCAGGGGTGTGCGGTCCCGGCCAAGTGTTTCTGAACGTGCTGACCCGGGTCGGATATCAAACGCGTTCGGTCAGAGCGGTTGTGGCTCGGATCAGGACCGCGCGCGTGTTCCGAAGCTGGCACGCCGCGGATCGAGAACGTTTGATCTCGCGCTTTGGTCGGAGTGCCTAATGGCCGAAACGGCCTTTCCCAGCCTGGAAATCCGCCGCGATTCGTTGACTCCGCATGGCGCGTTTGCCCAGGCCCAGGAGGCATTCCTGCGGCCGGATGCGCAGACCGTCCGCCAGCTGGACGACCTGCTGCGGCAGCACAACGTCGGCGTTGTCGCGCATTTCTACATGGACCCGGAGCTGCAAGGTGTGCTGTCTGCCTGCGCGTGGCCGCACATTCACATCTCGGATTCGCTGGTCATGGCGGATCGGGCGCTGCGGATGGCGCAATCAGGCGTGCGGGCGATTTGCGTCGCGGGTGTCGATTTCATGACCGAGAACGTCCGCGCCGTGCTGGACTACGGTGGCTTTTCGGCGATTCCTGTGTATCGGCTGGCGGTTGCGCCGATCGGCTGTTCGCTGGCGGCTTCCGCAGAGACGCCGGCGTACCGCGCGTTCCTGCAGCGGGCCGCCCGGACGCCGCGCTCGCTCCATGTCGTCTACATCAACACGAGCCTGCGCACCAAGGCTGAGGCGAACGCGCTGGTGCCGACGCTGACGTGCACGTCCGGCAACGTGGTGCAGACGATCTTGCAGGCCGCGGCGCAAATCGATGGCGTGCACATCTGGTTTGGCCCGGACACGTACATGGGTCACAACCTCCAGACGCTGCTGGCCGCCTACGCGCGCATGCCCGTGGATGCGATCCACGCGCTGCACCCCGCGCACACGGCGGCGACGCTGACGGCGCTGGCGGCCCGGTTTCACCCGTTTGAGCAGGGCAATTGCATTGTACACCACCTGTTTGGCCATGAAGTGGTGGCGCGGGTGCGGCGGGAGTTGCCGGACGCGCTGTACACCGCGCATCTGGAAGTGCCGGGCGAGATGTTCGCGCTGGCGGCGCAGGCGGAGCGCGAGGGCCGCGGCGTGGTGGGCTCGACGTCCAACATCTTGGAATTCATCGGCCAGCAGGTGGACGGCGCCGTGCTGCGACCCGGCGCGCAGCAGATCCAGGTGCTGCTGGGGACGGAAGCCGGGATGATCACGTCGATTGTTCGCGGCGTGCAGGCCCGGCTGGCGCGCTCGCACCGCGAGGATGTGGTGGTGGAAATTGTCTTTCCGGTGGCGGCGGAGGCGATCACGCGCACCGACGACGCGCTGGGCATCGTTCCGGGGGCGTCAGGCGAAGGCTGTTCGGTGGAAGGTGGCTGCGCGACGTGTCCGTACATGCGGATGAACCACCTGGACGGACTGATCGACGTCGTGCGCCGCATCGGCACTGGAGCGGACGACCTGGCAGGCTTCCTGCCGACAGCGAACCCGCCGGACGCGACGGGCCAGCCTGTGGCAGCGCGCGGCACGGTGCCGATCCTGCACATGCGCGCCTTTCAGGCTACCGGGCGCCTGCCGGACGCGCTGGTGGCTGCGGTCATCGGCGGCAATGCGCCTGAAACCTATCGAATTTAGTCGGAAAACCCAGCCCTGGTCAGCGCTTCGCCAGCGCGAGCTGCCACGCCGCCATCAGCGTGCGCGTGTCCGGATAGGTCGTCCACGGCGGCCCCGGCCATTCCGGCACTTGCGGCACGCGAATTGCGCCACCCGCCGCCAGCTCCCGCGCCAGCGCGACCACCGCGTCCTGGCGCGTCAGCCCGGGCCACCCGGCCGCGAGCACGTCCGGTGTCGGCCGCAGCCGCAACGCGCGGGGCGGCCGCACGTCGAGGATCAAGTCAAAGATCAGCGCCGGCCCCGGCGGCCCCTGGTCCACCGTCTGCACCACGCCCACCGCCACCGCCAGCAGCTGCCGCGGGTCCAGGCGCGTCGCGACGCCGTCCTCGTCGCGCAGCTGCAGCCCGTGCGCGTCGCGGCCAGCCAGCGTCCAGTAGGGCGTCGTCACCGGGTCATGCGGAATCTCCGTGCGCAGCGAGGCAAAACTGTCCACCGGCAGCGGCGCAACGGGTGCCTGGGCGGCCTGCGTGAACGCAACGGTCGGCTCCGGACGCGGCGCGATGGCCGCCCGTCCGGCGGCCGGCGATGGCGCGGGCAGCGGCGCGATCGCGTCGGGCACCCGGGCCGGTAACACCGGTTCATCCTTGGCAAAACGCGCCCAGCCGCCGTCGGCGTCCAGCGGCACCGGCTCGGGCAGCGCGGCAGAGAGCGGCTTGAGCGGCGGCAGGTCGTCAAAGCGCGGTAGATCGTCGTACCGCGGCAGATCATCGGTCGGTAGCGGCGCCGAAGGTGCGTCGTCAAACATCGGCGCGTGCGGCGTCGGCGTCGGCCGCGACAGGTCCAGCTGTGGCGCGTGGTCGTCGTGCGGTGCGGCCGGCGGCGCGATCACGGACTTGACCCAGTTTGGCTCGGCGGCAACCGGCGTCGGCGCCTCGGGCTGATTCTCGCGCCAGCCTTGCCAGCGGGCCAGCGCTCCGACGGCAATGCCAGCACCAAAACCTGCGAATTCCGCGGCGGAATCCGCAGGAGTCCGGCCATCGGTCAGCGCGAGAACGGCGATGTGGGCAACCAGCCAAAAGACCGCCACGCTCCACGCCGGCGCGGAAAATCGCCGCGGGCCGCCCAGGCTGACGAACAGGTATTGGATGTGCCGCTTGCCGAACGTCACCGCGAACGCGCCCAGACACGCCGCCGAAATCGCATTGCCGCCCGCCAGCGGTTCGGCGCCAACCAGCGCGTTCTTGCGATAGGCCACCGCGGCGATGACCGACGCGAACACCCAGAACGCGGCAAACCGGTCGCGGCCCCAGCGGTCCTCCAGGAACGAACCCAGCACGAACACGAGCAGCAGCAGCCCAACCAACGCCGCGGGAATATTGGGAAATGCCAGGCCGTGCGTCAGCGTGCCCACTTGCAGCAGGCCCTTGTCCGGGCGCTCAAGCCACAGCGGCTGGTTGACCGCGCGCTCGGCCATCGCGTCGATGCACAGCGTCGCCAACTTGCGGGAATCGCCCGGCTCGCGCGCCGGGTGCGGCAGCCTGGGGTCATCGGCCGGCGGCGGCGTCAGGTACTGCGCGCAGGCGTCGGTCGGCTCCAGATCCGGGTGGTCGTGCCAGTACGCGTTGACGTTCTCAAACCAGGTGCCGTTGCGCGTCAAGTGATCGTGCCAAGCCACCGAGCCGCTGATTCCCACCGTCAACACCGCAAGCGTGAACGTGACGAGCGGCCAGCGCGCCACCCGTGTGTCATCGATGCCGATTGGCAACACCATCGCGCCTCCCCAGCCGGTGTGCAGCGTACCCGCCGAGCCCGTTTGCCGCAAGCAACTTGGCGGCCCCGGATCCGCCGCTTCTGGCGCATTTCGGCGTCGCCGCGCCGAAATCGACCCTCGACGACCGCGAAGGTCGCCTTCGGGTCAATTTCGTCTAAACATGCTGACCTATGTCCAACACCAAATTCTTCCGGTCAGACCTGTTGCATTTCGGACTGGATCCACGAGCGTGCACCTCCGGGGGCACGCCGCGGATGAAAGAGCTTTGATCTCGAACTTCGGTCGGAGTGCATAGCTTCTTGAACTGCATCCAGAATCGGCGGCCCGGGCGCAAATCGGGGGTGGCTTCTGGCGGCGACCGCTACGGCGCCACCACAACAAGCGGGCAGAGCTGCCGGTCAAACGACCGCTCGCCGAGCTTGTCGAATTTCACCTCGACCAGCCCCGACAGGCTCGCCGTCACCGTGCCCATCCCGTAACGCGGATGGCGCACGCGCTGGCCCACTGGAAACGGCAAATCACACGCCGCGTCAAGCGGTTGCAACGGCGGCTCCGGCGCGGGCGGCCCATCCTGCCAGTCCACCGTGTGCAGCGGCAGCTGGTAGAGGTACGGGCTCGCCACCGGCGCCGCCTGCGGGTGCGCGGGCTGGTTGTGGTAGCTCAACTCCACGGAATCCTTGGCGCGCGTCAGTCCGACAAACAGCAGCCGCCGCTCCTCGGCCTCCACGTCCGCGTCGCCCCACGCCGACTGCATCGGAATCACGCCCTGGTTGACTCCGCTGACGAAAACATGCCGAAACTCAAGACCTTTTGCCGCATGCAGCGTCAGCAGCGCGACCGCGTCCAGCGCCGGGTCCGCGGTCTCGCCCAGCGCATTCAGCCCGCCCATCGCCAGCAGGTCCAGCGCGCTGCGCCAGCCTTCCAGCCCGGTCTGGCCGTGCGCCAGCTGCCAGCGCACCAGCCGGTCCAGCAGCATCCGGGCGTCCGCCACATCGCTCTCGTGGCGCGCTGACGTCGGCCGCAGCAGCTCCGCCAGCGCCAGGTGGTCAAACAGCTGCGGTTCCAGGCCGTCCAGCGGTTGCGCCGTCAGCCATTCCGGCAGCGCCAGCCACCGGTCCAGCTGCACCTGCGCGAACGCCCGGTCGCGCGTCGCCGACTTCTGCTGCAGAAACGCCCGCACCGCCGGCATCCCCGTCAGCGCCTTCTTGGCGGCAAAGGCCCGAAAACTCGCCTGGTTCCATTGGCGATTGGCCAGCACGCCGAACTGCGGGTGCACAAGCAGCGCCCGCGCCGCGTCCAGCTCCGGCGTCCCCAGCGCCAGCCGCAGCACGCCCAGCAGCCACGCCACCGCCGGCCGCTCGTCCAGCCCCGCGCGCGCGGGCTCCACGCACGGCACGCCTGCGCGCGTCAGCGTCTCGTGCATCGCCTGCGCCTGGCGCCGCATCCGGAACAGCACCGCAATCTCGCGCAGCATCGCCCCACCCGCCTGCAGCTGGCGGATCCGCTGCGCCAGATACAGCCCTTCCATGTGGCTGTTGTGGTGCCGCCGAATGACGATTTTGCGCCCCTCGCCGCGCTGGCTGAGCAGCGGCGATCGCGCGCCTTGCCAGCCGAGGATCGCCTGCGCTCCGGCCAAAATCTCCTGCGTTGACCGGTAGTTGACCGGCAGTTCGTAGCGCACGCAGGCCAGCCGCGCCTCGATGTCGTCAAACAGCCGCGGCGAGCTCCCGCGCCAGGCGTAGATGACCTGATGCGGATCGCCGACCGCGAAGAACCGCGCCGCCGCATGAGGCTGGGTGTCGCGCAGCGCCAGGAGAAAGGCCAACTCGCGCGGATCGCAGTCCTGGAACTCATCCACGACCAGCCACAGCGGCGGCTCCGCCAGCGGATGCTCCTGCAGCAGCCACGTCGCCGCCTCCAACAAGTCGCTGAAATCAAGGACATTATGCTGCTTTTTGGCCGCCGTCAGCAGCCGGGCCAGCTCCGCGAGGTCGTCGTCGCTCTTCATCGCGCCGATGCGCGGCTTGCCCTGGCGCAGCGCCTCGAACCGCTGCGGTAGCCGATTCAGGTAGCGAATCGTCAGCTTGTGCTCGGCGATCAGCTTGTGGCACAGCGCCACGCGCGCGGTCTCGTCCAGTACGGCAAAATCCGCCCGCCAGCCCAGCTCTGCCACCGGCAGCGCCCCGCGCAGCAGCGCCCGCGCCACGCCGTGAAACGTGCCCGTCAGCCAGAACGCCTGGGGCGGCAGCGGCACACCTGTCTCCGATGCAAGCGCCTCAATTCGCGCGCGAATCTCGCCCGCTGCCTTGTGCGTGAACGTCAGCACCGCCAGCCGCTCCATCGGCACGCCTTGCACGAGGTGCAGCCATAGGACCTTGTGCACCAGCACGGCGGTCTTGCCGCTGCCGACCTGCGCGCGGACAAGCGCCGCCGAGTCGTCGCCCAAAACTGCCTGCAGCTGCTCAGGATTCAGCCGAAGCAGGCTCGCGTGCAGGCGCGGATGCGTCTGCGCGGTGGCGTCCAGGCGTGCCAGTGTGTGCGCCGACAACGGGGACGGCGTCACCGGTGGCGAAACGTCCAGCGGCGCAAAAAGCGACGTCGCGTCCGGGAGCGGCAGCTGTGGCTCAGCCCGGCGTTGGCGCTGGTGATCGCGCAGGTTTCGTCGCAACTCGCGCAACATTCTGGCTTCCGGGCGCGGCGATCAGCCGGCAAAAAACGCTTCAATGGCTGAACGTTGCGCGAGCGCGTCGGCGCGGCCCAGCTCCAGCAGCGGCACGGTGTAGGCCGGATCAAACGACAGGTAAGACAGCAGGTCGCCGCCGCTGTCGTCTGATGCGCCGATTCCGCGCAGCAAGTGCCTCAAAAAACTTGGAAAATTCGCAAGCTGGTCCGACGCCAGCGCGCCGAGATCCCGCGACGGCCGGATCATCAGGATCGGCACGACATGCAGCGGCGAGATTTGGTGGCGCTTTTGCTCGTCTGTCAACAGACCGACGGTGCCGTTGATGCGCGTCATGCGCTCGGCGTCGGCTTCCAGGCTGTCCAAAAATGCGGCGTTCAACATCGTGCCGCCGATGTCGGCTAGCGTGACCCCGGGCATGCGGTTGCCCTCGTTCAGCTCGCGCACTTGCTGGTCGGGCCGCTGGTAGCGCACGCCAATTGCCAGCACGCTTGAGGCGCCGAGGTGGATCGCCGGGCTCAGCGGCGCCGTCATCCGCACGCCGCCGTCGCCGTACCAGCACGCGCCAACGCGGACCGGCGGAAACAGGATCGGGATCGCCGCGGACGCGAGGACGTGCTGCAGCTCGATCGGCGTCCGCTGGCCCATGCGCGCCGTCCGCGCCCAGGGCTGCACGTCGGGCGCCGCGTCGAAAAACGTGATGGCCGTACCGCTGGCGTAGGAAGTCGCCGTGACCGCAACACCGCGCAACGTGCCGGTGTGGATGTGGTGACGGATGGCCTCCGCGTCGATCTGTTCGCGCAGGAAATCGCGCAACGGGGTCGCGTCGATCAGGTGCGTCGCCATGCGCTTGGCGCCGCCGCCGCCGCCCAGGCCGAGGTCAAAGACCCAGCGCAGGCCAAGCTTGGAGAGCGAGCCGAAGTCCGTGCGAATCACGTTTTCCAAGCGCAAGTTGCGCCACACGTCCCAGAGTCCTGCGGCGGCGTCGCCAAAGCGGGCGCCGGACGCGGCGGTGTAGGTCGCGTTGATGGCGCCGGCGGAGATGCCCGTGAGCACGCGGAAAGGGCCGCGGTTGGCTTCATCGCCGAGCACGTCCGCCAGCCCGCGCAGGACGCCGGCTTGATAGGCTCCGCGCGCGCCACCGCCGCTCAGGACGAGACCGCAGCCGCCGGGCATGGATGACTGTCGCATGGGCGAGCCTCCTTCGCGCCGGGGCGTCAGTTGATCGACGCGTCACCCGGCAACACGATCGTTCCCGGCGGCACGGCCGTATCGGACGACGAAATGAAGCCGCTGGCCAGATTTTCGTTGCCTTCGCGCTCCGTATGGCTGCCGTCGCGCGTCAAGTCGTCGTGGCGGCGGTGCAGCTTGATGGCCTTGAGCAGCGCCTTTTCGCGGTCCTCGGAAGACACTTCGACGTGGAGCCGCCACGGCACCGGCACCGCCACCTGCGACGCGATCGCGTTCATGACCCGCTGCTTGGTGCGCTCCATCGCCAGCCAATCGGCCAGCCCGGGGCTCGCCACCTCGACGATCAGCAGGTCGTCGGACGCCTTGACATCGCGTACCTGCGCCAGGATCTCCGCGCCAAACGCCTGCGCCTCCTGTAGCCGCGCGACCACGTCCGCCCAGCGCGCGCGCAGGTCCGCCCACGCGATCGGCGCACGCACCTGCGCCAGGGGCGGCGAACCGGGCATGGCCAGCCGCGCGTCTTCCGGCGGCGCCGTGATCTCGGTCAGGTTGCGCAGCGCCCACAGGATGAGCCGCCGATTGCGCGTGTAGTCGCCCACGCACGCCGGGCAGCCGTTTTTGCAGCGGCAATGCGCCACGAGGTCCCGTGCGTCTGCCAGCACCGCGTCGCGGAAATCAAAGGCCTTGGCCGCGTAGCCCAGCCCGCCGGGATGGCTGTCGTACAACACAAGTGCCGTCACGGTTTTACCAGTTATTTCATCAACATAGTGAAAGCTCGTCCCGCGCATGTCCGACTGTTCCGCCATCGTCCGCAGCCGCGCGCACGCCAGCACCGCCTGCACCATGCCCGCCAGCGCGTCCTGTTTTTGCTTGCCCAGCACCGCCAGCACCGGCTCCGGCACGGAAATCCACAGCGCCTCGGTCTCCAGATGCAGCCGCAGCGGCTCGTGCAGCGACTCGTAGCCCAGGTTCTGGTGGTTGTGGAATTCCAGCATCTTGTAGCCCACGATCGCGTCGTCCACGGCAATGTCGCCAAAATACGCGCTACTGCGCGGCACCTCGGGCGAGGTCGGCGCCAGCGCCTTGTCCTCCTGAGTCAGCAGCACCTCGATGTGCGTCCGGACGTCCGGCTGCGTGTAGAAATTTTGCTCCACCGGCACGACGGTCGCGACGTGCGCCACCAAATCCAGCGTTTCCACTTGGTATTGCACGCCGTCGTGCAGGTACACGGCGCGCGTATGCGCCTCGCGGTAGACCTGCGGCCGGTCCATCTCGGTGATCGTCTTGCCAGTCAAGCGGTTGACGACCTTGAAGCGGTCCGGATCGATGTTGCGCAAACTGAAATCGCCCGCCGGAAATGGCCCGCCCGCCCAGTGCCAAGCGCCGTGCACATCACGAATTTCACCGGCTTTTTTCAGCACCGGCAGGATCTCGCCCAGATCCGGGAACGTCGCGGCGTCGTCCAGCGTCAGCGGCAGCTCCGCCGCGGCGGCGCGCACGTGCGCAAGCTGAATCGCCAGGTTGTCGCGGTCCACCACCGCGTGCTCCGCCGCTTGGCCGGTCAGCCAATCCGGGTTCTGCGCGATGTACTGGTCCGACGGCGAAACCGCGAGCATCACGATCGCGTACGACACGTCGCCACGCCGCCCCGCGCGGCCGATCTGCTGCCAAAAGCTCGCGCGCGTGCCGGGAAAACCGCCCTGCACGACGATCTCCAACGCGCCGATGTCGATGCCCAGCTCCAGCGCGTTCGTGGAAATCACGCCCAGCAACCGGCCGTCCGTCAGCTGCTTTTCGACCTTGCGCCGCTCCTCGGGCGTATAGCCGCCGCGATAGCCCGCCAGCAGGTACGCCTCGTCGTGGCCCGCGACGTCTTTCATGCGGTCGCGCGACTCCTTGAGCACGATTTCGGTCTCCTTGCGCGACCGGCAAAACGCGATGGTCCGCATGCGTTTCTCCAGCAAATACGGCACCAACAGCGCCATTTCAGTGGTCACCGGCTTGCGCTGATCGTTGCCGAGCAGCGGCGGCTGCCAGAAGTAAATGATCTTGCCGCCCGATGGCGAGCCGTCCTGATCCACAAGCCGGAACGGCAAATGGCAAATTGTTTCCGCATGTTCGCGCGCGTTGGCGATCGTCGCGGAGCTGGCCAGTACTTGCGGCCGCGAGCCGTAGTGTCGGCAGATCCGCCAGAGCCGACGCAGCAAGTTGGCCGTGTGCGAGCCGCCCGCCCCGCGCCACGCGTGGAGTTCGTCAATGACGACGTAGCGCAAGTTACGGAAAATATGGCTGTATCCTTGCCGGCCGTGGTTGGGCAGCAGCGCGGCATTGAGCATGTCCGGGTTGGTCAGCACGAGGTGGCAGCGGTCGCGGATGCGCGTACGCTCCGCCGGCGGCGTGTCGCCGTCATAAACGCCCGCCTCAATGCGTTTGCCGGACAGCTGGTCGATCAGTTCCAGCACGCCGCGCAACTGGTCCTGGGACAGCGCCTTGGTGGGAAAAATCAGCAGCGCGCGGGTCGTCGGGTCGTCCAGCACGGCCTGGATCACCGGCAGCAGGTAGGCCAGTGATTTGCCGGACGCAGTGCCCGTCGTCAGCACCGCGTTTTCGCCGGCTTGGGCCGCCTCAAACGTCTCCGCCTGGTGGCAGTAGAGCTGAGTAATCCCGCGCATCTCCATGGCTTTTTGCAGCGACGGGTGCAGCCCAGCTGGAAACGGCGCGTAGCGGGACGGCCGCGGCGGGATCTCGCGCGTGGCGATGATGCGGTCCTGGAAGCGGGCAAGTGGCAGCTTTCGAGCGTCGGATGGCAGCATGGCAGGCTCGCGACCCCGCGCGGGGTAGGGCGAGAATAGCGGATGCTGAACAGATGTCCAGTGGTTGGGGATGCGGGGCGTGGATCCAATTGGATTCGCCGGATCGCGTTGCGGGGCCGCGTGGACGACGCGGCGTGAACGGGCGCAAAGCAGCTGAATTCAGGCGAAATACCGCGCTTGACGCAGGTGGCGAGCGAGGTCACACTGCCTCGGTCGGTGTGGTTGTCGCCGTACGTGGGGCGACGCTTGGGTTGGAACACCTGCAGACTTGTGCTCGTGGCGAGCTTGGTGGCTGCAGCGGTGTACGGCGAGCCTGCGTCGCCTGAGCCGGTCCTGGCCTCCCACGCTGCACCGCTGATCGAAGCCGCGTTTGCCCGCGCACTGCCAACGTTTCGGCTTCAGGACGCGAAAGTCCATGTGCGACGCGTGGATGCCCAGGTCTGCCGTCCGGACGGCTCGTGCCTGCAGGTCGTGCTGACGGCACCGGTTGCGTCATGTTCCGGTCAGCGCCTTGTGGCGTGGTGTGTTCAGTTTCCCGGTGGCGCGCCTTCCGACGCGCCCGTGCTCTTTGCCGCCCTCGACGGTCCATCCGTGTGGTCGCAACCTGCCGGCGGAAAACGCGGAGTTGTGAAAGAAACCGAATCGATTTCGTGTGGTTGGATCGTTGCTGGCCTCCTGGCCGTCGTCCTCGCCCTCGGTCTGGCGACGTGGCGACGCCGGGCCCGGCGGATTGCAACGCCGCAGGCTCCGGCGCCGACGGTCGCGGCAACGCAACGGTCGCCGGCGCGGTGGAAGATCGCGCTGGCGATGCTGTTCGTGATTTCAGCGATCCTGCTGCTCGGCGAATGGGCGGCCAGGCGCACCGCGCCGTTTGAACTGCGCGACGGACAAATCCACCTGCTCTTGCCTTCGCCGGAACAAGGCATCACCGAGCAGTTTGAGCGCGACGGCGTGCCCATGTGGCGGCGTGCCCATCCGGGGCGGGCGGCGCCAGCGGCCCAGAAGCCGCCCTTTCGCATCGTCGTGCTGGGCGATTCCATCGTGCAGCCGGCGGGTGTCCCGGATGCGCAGGGGGCGGTGGCGCTGCTGCAAAGTCACCTGAACCGCTATCTGGACGGCGGTCCGTACGAAGTTGTGAACCTTTCCGAAGGCGGCTACGCGACGCTGCAGGAAGAACAGCAGCTGTACGCCGGCGTCCTGGATCTCAAGCCGGATCTGCTGCTGCTCGGCCTCGCGCCGAACGATGCGGACGAGTTCACCGTTCACGACGGCCAACTGGTCATGGCCAGGCTGCTGGACGACGCGGCCTCGCATCGGGCCGCCAGCGGTCTGGCCGGATTGGCGTTTCGCCACCTGTACTTGGTGAATTCGGTGTGGCTGGCTCTGGAGCGCGTGTCGCTGAACTGGTCCAGCGCGCACGTCGACGCTGACCACTTTGTGCAGCAGCCGATTCAGCGGATGTTCACCTGGCTGCGCAACGGCAACGCGCACATGGCCATCGTGTGCTTTCCGCGGCTGGATGTGCCGCTCCAGCCGAGCACCCGCTGCGAATTCCCGACAGTGGGCCCCTGGGCGCGGGCGGCGCGGGTCCCCTATCTGGATCCCGCTGCGGATTACGCCACGTACCCGCTTGCGCGCATCAAGCTGGACCACATCCACCTCAATCCAACCGGGCACCAACTGCTGGCCGCTCTGTTGTTTGACTGGCTTGTCGACAACAACGCCGTGCCATTTCGCGCTGCGAAAGGCCGTCCGCCGCGCCCGTGAGCCCAACCCGGCTTCGCACGCGGCGTTCCTGAGATTGCGCCGGCGCGTCTACTTGCTGACGGGGCCGAGCGGTTTGCCGTTCTGGTACGCGATCTTGACTTGGCTCTTGAAGCCCGTGTGGATGAAGTTGCCGCCCGGCACGAGGATGTCGTACCAACGAAACGGCACGTTGTCCTCCGTGATCTTGCCGCACAGCACGCTGTCGTCGGTGAAGAGGATCTGGTCGCCAAACGACGCGCGCTCCTCCTGGGTCATCACCGTCCGGCGCTGCATGCTCGCGACCTGATCGCGGCCGACGGCGCGCTGCTCGCCAAAGCGCTCCAAGCACAAGAAAGTCGGGTTCTCCGCGGCGATCCGCGCATAGACGACCGTGCCGTTCTTCAACTTGATCTCGTCAAAAGTCGCGTTCGTGACGACCGGGCAGACGTCGATGACGTCGGTAAAGGGCGTCATCGCCTGCGCTTGCGCGGCGCGGGGAACCAGGGCCAGCGCGCAGAACGCCAAGACCTGGAAAAGAAATGCAATCTTCATGGCAACCTCCGCGCCTCCATATCAGAGCGCTGACATGAAGTTAGGTCGACGGCGGCCGGGAGCAAGGGCGCGGCGGCCATGTACTCCGACCGAAGTTCGGGAACAAACGCTCGCGATCCGCGGCGTGCCACCAGCGGTGCTCGCTCGCGGTCGAAGTCCGAAATGCAACAGGTCTGGCCGACGATGGGTGGTGTGGAACACCGGCCAGGATGGTTAGACGGTCGCTGAAAACCGCGCCAAGCCATCATTTGCCTTGGGCAAATGCGCGTCGAAGGCCATCGCCAGCGTGCGGATGAGCACGCGCCCGACAAAAGTCGCCTCGATGCGGTCAGCCGTCAGCGTGCACAGCCCGTCCTTGGCCAGCGGTGCCAGAGTCGCCAGCGCGTCGGCAAAATAGCTGTCAAACGCGATGGCGAATTTCTTTTCAAATTCCCGCTTTTGCACGCCGCCGCGGCACATCAGGTCCTGGATCAGCGCCGAGCGAATCTCGTCGTCCCGCGTCAGCCGCCAGCCGCGCGTGACCGGCAGCTGGCCCGACTGGACCTGCCGGTAGTACGGGTTCAGCTTGTGCTGGTTTTGCGCATAAAGTCCGTCGACATAGCTGATCGCCGTCATGCCGAGCGACACCAAGTCCGTGCCCGCGCGCGTCGTGTAGCCCATGAAGTTGCGGTGCAGCGTGCCGTTGCGCGCGGCGATCGCCAACTCATCGTCCGGCTTGGCAAAATGGTCCATGCCCACGTAGCTGTAGCCCTCGCCCAGGAACACTTCCAGCGCATCGCGGAACAGGTCAAAGCGCAGATCGGGCCCCGGCAGCGTCGCCTCGTCGATCTTCTTTTGCGACGGCTTGACCCACGGCACGTGCGCGTACCCGTACACCGCCAGCCGCTCCGGCGACATCTCGCAGACCTGGTCCAGCGTCCGCGCGAAATTCTCGCGGTCCTGCTTGGGCAAGCCATACACGAGGTCCACGTTCAGGCTCTGGAAGCCATGCGCCCGGCAGCGTTTGACAAACGCCGCAGTCTGCGTCGCCGTCTGCAGCCGGTGAATCGCCAGCTGCACGTGCGGGTCAAAATCCTGGACGCCCATGCTCAGCCGGTTGAAGCCCAGCTGCGCCAGCATCGCCAGGTGCTCGTCGCTTGTGATCCGCGGGTCGACTTCGATGGACTGCTCCGCATCCGGGGCAAAAGTGAAGGCCGACTTCAGCAGCCCGTGCAGCCGCTGCATCTGCACAGGCGTCAGGTAGCTCGGCGAGCCGCCACCCCAATGCAGCTGCGCGACCGGCGCCTTGGACAGCGACGGCCGCAGCAGGTTCAGCTCCATCTCGACGTGGTCGAGGTAGACGTCCGCGAGATCCGTGCGGTCGGTGATGAGCACGTTGCAGGCGCAAAACCAACAGTGGCTGGGGCAAAAGGGGATGTGGACGTACACCGACTGCGGACGGTTCGGCGCGAAATCGCGGGCGTGCTCCAGCGCCGCGCGGTATTCATCCGGGCCAACGGCGTCGCTCCAGGCCGTCGCCGGCGGGTAGCTCGTATAGCGCGGACCGCGACCGGCGTAGCGCTTCAGCACGTCCAACGGCAGCTCCGGCAGCTCCACCCGCGCGCGCGCGTGCCCGGATTCCAAAGGCTTTTCCATCTCGGTAAGCTTGTCCATGTTCTCGATTCTCTTGTTTATTTCCGCAATCTGACCGGCGATGCGCCGCGCCCGCAGGCGTCAAAGCTGTTCCGCCCAGCTCCGCCCCAGACGATACCGCGATAGCCTGCACGTCGCCTTGATCTGGATCAAGTGGCTTTCTGATAGTTGCCAATCATTCCCGTCCGGCGCGCAAACCGCTACGCTCGCCGGCGGAGGTGTCCCATGCGTTTTCTGCTGCTCCTGGTGCTGTCGACCGCAACCGCGTGCGAGTTGCCGCCGATCCCGGATCCGGCAACAGATGCAGTTGCGGACGTTGACGCGGCTGCGGCGGAAGTCCTGGATGCGGCGGAAGTGATCGGCTGCATTCCCGGCTGCTTTGGCATCCAGGTCTGCTCCGGCACCCAATGCGTGACCAAGACGTGCGCGGCCGACGCGGACTGCATCCCGGCCGACGGCGCCACCGACACGCCGTACTTTTGCCTGCACGGCGCGTGCTCCGGCTACCAGTGCGCCAAGGACGCCGACTGCGCCGCACCGCAAAAGTGCAACACGCTGACCTACGGCTGCTACACCCCCGCGACCGGCTGCACCTACGACGCGATGTGCGACGACAAGGACGGCTGCACCAACGACACCTGCGACGTACCCAGCGGCCAGTGCCAGCACAAGCTCGCCGCGGGGTGCTGCAAGGTCGACGGCGACTGCGTGGGCGGCTCGGCGTGCGTGACAGCATCCTGCAAAGCCGGGCAATGCAACTGGCAGTCGAAGGCCAACTGCTGCCAAGGCGCGAGCGACTGCTCCGACGGCAATCCGTGCACGGCGGACAGCTGCGCGGGCGGCCAGTGCAGCTACGGCGCCGTCCCGGGCTGCTGCCTGAACGCCGGCCAATGCGACGACGGCGACGACGCCAGCCTGGACCTCTGCGCCGCGAACCAGTGCATCCACCAGTGGAGCGGCCTACCGGCGACATGCAGCGCGGACGGCGACTGCTCCGGCAACAGCTGCCTGGGCGGCAAGTGCGTCGGCGGCAAATGCGGCTACACGGCCACGTCCGGCACCGGCTGCTGCACGAGCGACGACGCGTGCCAGCTCAACAAGGCCTGCCAGGTCGACGCCTGCGTCGCGCACGTGTGCGCCCACGCGCCGGTCTCCAGCGGCCCCGGCACGCACGTATGGTGGCGTTTTGACGCGAGCATGGACGGTTGGGTCGCGGACATGGCCCATCCGACCGCGTATTGGCACCGGACCGGCCTGATTGATGTCAACGGCGGCGGCGCGTTGCGCTACGGCATCCCGGATCAGGTCAGCTTTGAGACCGGCAACGCCAACAAGGGCGCCGCGCTCTCGCCCGCGTTCACCGTCCCGCCCGCGCCGAGCGCGCTCAAGGGCTGGCTGTACCTCGACGTCGAGCCCGGTACCGCGGTCCATTTGGCGGGCATCGACCTCGTCGCCGGCGGCGTGACCACGTCGCTTTGGAGCAAAATCAAGGACTTGAACGGTGGAACGACCGGCCAGGCCTGGGTGCCATTTCAGGTCGATCTGTCGCCGTGGGCGGGCCAGAGCGCGCAAGTCCACGTCTGGTTTGACCAGGTGAAATACGACACGTCCAACAAGGCGAAAATGGGCTTTGTTCTCGATGAGTTGCAAGTCACCGGCGCATGTCCCTAGCTACCGTTTCCGCCGCCGCGCGGGCTCCAGCTTCTCCAGCACGGCGTCGATCGTCAGCGGCGCGTTGCCCTCCGCGCGGTTGTTCACGTACGCGAACAGCTGGCGACCTTCCGCCACCGCGCGCTCCACGCTCTCCACCAGTCCCTCGCGAATCTCTTGATTTTCTTCCTGAATCCGCTCGTACGGCGCAAACCGCTGCACGGCCTCTGCATACGGCCGCCCCGGCTTGAGCAGCGCGCGCACCACCGCAAAGTCCGCCGGCAGCGTACCGGGCGCCTGCAGCTGATCGACAATGGGCGGCATCTTGGTCCAATTGTTGAGCACATGCGCGACGTTGTGGCGCTTGAGCACGTCCAGGTACGCGGCGTTCAGGAACGCGCGGTTGCGGACCTCGACGGCGTAGTGAAAACCGACAGGCAGCTGGGTCAGGAACGCGTCGAGCCGCTGGGCAAAATGCCCGAGATCCATGGCGGAATTCGCGGCAAATTCGGAGAATTCAAAGATAATCGCGCCCACCTTGCCGCGTAGCTCCGCCAGCGGCTGCAGGAACGCCGCTTGAAACAGGTCCGGATTGAGGAAATCGTTATTTTCCCGCCCGGCGTGGCTGCCATAGCGCGGCAGCGCTGGATAGCGGAAAATCGTAATGCGATCGGTGACTTTGAGCGACAGCGTGAAATGCTCGGGCGTCGCGTCGGCGATGCGGCGCATCGTGGTCGGGTGCGGAAAATCGTAGAGGGCAAAATCCCCGCAAACCGTAGGAAAAGTCTCGGCATATTCGGCGATGCAGGTTTGCTCAAATGCGCGCTGGGACTTGTAGGCCTTGTGGTAAATCTGCCCCTGCCAGCCGGGATATTTCCACGACGACGTGCCAAAATAGATGCCGTCCTCCGCCCACGCGCGCAGGCGCGGCTGCAGGCGCGCGAGCAGCTCCGGCTTGGGCGGCGCCGCGTCGGCGAAAAGCGAAAGCTGAGCCGCCATCGTCAGTTGCAGACGACCTGAATGTTGTCGATGGCGAAGCCGCTGCCGAACGTGTAGCTGGTCGTTGTGGTCTTGACTGTGGCGCTGACGGTCGCCGTTGTGTTGTAAATCGCTGGATTGACAGGAACTTTGACCGTGTAGGTGCCTGGGCCGCCATAGGGGCCAACGACGACCTGGTCGGCGCCGATGCTGACCGTCACCGTCGCGCCGGTGTCGTAGGTGTAGCTGGAGTCGCTCGGCGCGTCCGTTTCGTTGCCGAAAAACACCGTGAATTGCAGGTAAATGGCGCCCGTGGGCACTGCGAACGCCGCGCTGGCCGTCGAGCCGGCGGTGTAGTCGAAGCCGTCCAGGTTGGTGTACGCCATCGCGTTGCTGCTGGTGAGGCTGTTGGTCAGCTGCCAGCCGGAGCCGGTCCAGCCCGACGCGTCGGTGTCAAAGTTGTAAGCCATGGCGGGCGTGCAGGTGCCGCACGCGCTGTATTTCGTGCAGTCCTGGTCAATGGCGTCGCATAGCGCCGGGTCGTCGAACGCGCCGGGGTGGATGGTCTTGTCGCTGTCGTTGCAATCGGCGTTGTTGTTGACGTAGCCAGCGGGCTGAGGCGGGCAAATCGTCTCTGAGATTGCAGGGTTGCCGTAGCCGTCGCCATCCTTGTCCTGGTAGTACGTCTTGGTCAAGCCCTCGTCGGTTTGGCCGTCGCAATCGTTGTCGATGCCGTCGCATTTGGTCTCGCTCGGGCCGATGCATTGGCCAAAAAAGCAAGGGCCGGACGGGTGAATCGTCGGGTCGTTGTCGTTGCAATCCCACACCGCGAACAGGCCGCCGCCGGTCATGTAGCCCGCTGGCGCCGCGCAGGCCTTGATCGAGCCGGTTGAGGCCGGATAGCCGTCGCCGTCCTTGTCCGGATAGTAGGTCGTCTTCGTCAGGCCTTCATCGGTTTGGCCGTTGCAGTTGTCATCGATTCCATTGCAGATTTCGGTTGCGCCGGGGTAGATGGCGGCGTTCTGGTCGTTGCAGTCGCCGTTCTTGCTGGCGTAGCCGCCGGTGGCCTGGCAAAGCGCGACGCTGGGGCCTGCGCCGTAGCCGTCGCCATCGCCGTCGACGTAGAACAAGCTCGTTCCACCGTTTTCGTCGGTCTGGCCGTTGCAGTTGTTGTCGAGACCGTCGCAGATTTCCGCGGCGCCGGGGTGGATGTTCGAGTTGTTGTCGTTGCAGTCGCCGCCCAACGCCACGTAGCCCGCCGGCGCGACGCAGCTGTTCACGACGACCGTGCTGTTGCCATACCCGTCGCCGTCGCTGTCCTGGTAGTAGGTGCCGCCAGCGACGCCCTCGTCCGTTTGGCCGTTGCAGTTGTCGTCCTTGCCGTTGCAGATTTCCGCGGCGCCGGGGTGGATGCTGGCCGCCGTGTCATCGCAATCCCCGTCCAGCACCGCGGTGAAGCTGCCATCGGCGCCGCAGGAGCACTCCGACGCCCCAGTGCCGTAGCCGTCGCCGTCGCCGTCGAAGTAGTGCGCCTGGCAGCCGCCGGAGCCGACGGGATCGGTGATGCCGTCGCAGTTGTTGTCCAGCGTGTCGCAGATCTCCGGTGCGCCGGGGTAGACCGCCTTGCTGCTGTCCAGGCAATCGCCGGCCACAAGCGCGGTGTAGACGCCCAAAGGCGCGCACTGGCACTTGGGCGCCAGCGCGTCGCCGCCAAAGCCGTCGCCGTCGCTGTCGACAAAGTACGCGAGGCAGCCTTCCGCGCCGGCCTCGTCGGTGACGCCGTCGCAGTTGTCGTCCTTGCCGTTGCACACCTCGTCGGCCTTGGGGTTGATGCTCTTGTCGGCGTCGTCGCAGTCGCCGCCTTTGCTGGTCGTGAAGGTTGCGTCCGCGGCGCACAGGCACGCGCCGACGCCGCCGCCGAACTTGTCGCCGTCCTTGTCCTGGTAGAAAACGGTGCAGCCGGCCGCCGCGCCTTCGTCAGTCAAGCCGTTGCAGTTGTCGTCGATGCCGTTGCACGCCTCGACCGCCTTGGGGTGTACGCTCGCCAGCGTGTCGTCGCAGTCGCCGCCCACGCTGGCGGTGTGGCTCGCGTCGGCCTTGCACAGGCACGCGCCGTCGCCCATGCCGTAGCCGTCGCCGTCCGCGTCGGTGTAGAAAACCGTGCACGAGACGCCGCCTTCGTCGGTCAGGCCGTTGCAGTTGTCGTCGATGCCGTTGCAGGTCTCGCTGGCGGCGGGGCTGATGGCGACGCTGTCGTCGTTGCAGTCGGTGTCGCTGGTGACGGAAAACGCGAGGCTGGCGGCGCATTGGCAGGAAGCTGGACCGGCGCCGAAGCCGTCGCCGTCGTGGTCGGCGTAAAACGGCGTGCAGCCCTGCGCCCCGGGCTCGTCGGTCAAGCCGTTGCAGTTGTCGTCTTTGCCGTTGCACAGCTCCGCGGCGCCGGGGTGGATCGCCGGGTCGCTGTCGTCGCAGTCTGCGCCTTGGCTGTGCGCGTGCGTCAGGTCGGGCGCGCACAGGCACACGCCTACGCCGCCGCCAAAGCCGTCGTCGTCGGCGTCGCCGTAGTACAGCTTGCAGCCGATGGCGCCGGCTTCATCGGTGACGCCGTCGCAGTTGTCGTCCTTGCCGTTGCAGCTCTCCGCGGTCGGGCTGGGTGCGTCGCACAGCGTCAGGCCGTCCAGCGCGCACTTGCGGGTGCCGGCGCACGAGCCGACGTCATTGGTCACTTTGCACGTCGTGGTCGCTCCCGCGAGGATCGCCGACTTGCCGCACGCGCACACACCGGAATCGGGCACGCACTGGCTGCCGGCGCCTTTTTCGCCCTGGACCGTCTTGCAGGTGTAGCCGTCCGGGCAATCGGTTGAGTCCACGCAGCCGCCGCCGCAGTATTTGCCGCTGTTGCCCTGGTCGGTGTCGCCGCGATCGACGCACAGCGCGTTCTTGTCCAACGCCGCGCACTGGGCATCCGTCGTGCAGGGCTGGCAGAGCGCGAGCATTTGCGGCACGCACACCAACGCGAAGTCGGCGCCTGACGAGAGATGGCTGCACGCCATGCCGGCCGGGCAGCAGTCGACGCACGCGGTGCTGCAGATCTTGCCGTCGGCGGAATCCACGCAAAAGCCGCTCTGGCAGTCGCTGGCGACCTTGCACGCCGCGCCGGGCTCGCCGCTGGCCGGGTTGGCGGAAAACGGGCAAGTCGTCGGGCCGGTGCTACCGTCGCCGGGCGTCGCGCTGTCGGGCTTGCTGGTGTCGCCGAGCGCGTCGAGCTTGGGCACCGTGAAGCCGAGGTCGCCGCCGCTGATGTCGACCTCCGCCGGGCTGCTCGCCGGCGAGCTGCAAGCGGTCGCGCAAGCCAGCGCGGCAAAGAACAGGCTGCGGCGCTTCGGGCTGCTCATCGGAATCCAGAATCCCCGCGCGGACCTGCGCATGATGACGGTGATTTTACCGGCAGGGGCCGTGACGCGCAAGCCACGGACGTGTGACAGGCCTCGCCGCTGCCGTTGAGGCCGCTGCCCATGCGGATCGGCGCGAATCTCCTAGACACACCCGGCCGCCGCCCTTATCCTGTTGCACCGGCGCATCACGCGCTGCAGTCAATCCATTGCATGGCCACGTCCCCTTTCAAGCAGCCCGGCACCGAGCATCCTTTCGGCACCGAAACGCACCGTGAGCACCCGCCGCTGGAAGTCGTGCACCGCGCGGACACGCCCATGGAAGGCGTGCCGGCCGTCACCGCTGGCGATCCGGAGGTCGCGCAAGCCGTGGTGCCTGAGCCGCCGCCGGAGGCCGCTCCGCCCGAGCCGCCGCAGCGCCGCCATCAGCGCCGCCAATACGCGCCGTATGTCGACCTGTACAAGCCAACGTGGCTGAACCCGCTGATCAAGTTGATGATTTTGGACGAGCACGGCCCGATGCCGCGCACCGTTCAAGCGCAGGTCGGCTTCGCCTCGCTGCTGATGGGCGTGCAGTTTTGCATGGACTTCCTGGCTTGGACGCTGGGATTTCGCTGGGTTTTTGTCAACGCGTTGGGTCCGTCGGGCTGGATCCTCACGTTTTTATTCGCGTTTCTCATTTCCGGCATCATCATCATTTTTGAGCGCTTCGTGGTGACCGCGGACGTCGAGAGCCGCAAGACGCCGATTTTCCTGAGCCCGGCGATCCTGATGCGGGTGCTCGTGGTCATCATTTTCGCGACGGTGACGGCCATTCCGGTCGAGCTGCTTGTGTTCAATGACGTGATCCAGGGCCGGCTGAACGGCGAAGTGCAGGGGATCCGCGAGACGGCGCGCCAGCAGCTGCGCGGCGATTTCAAGAAGGATTTGGAAGACTTGGAGAGTGAGGAAGGCATCTCGCGCAAGCGCCTGAAAGACGAAGCGCCCGAAGCCAAGCTGGAAGCCGTGGCGACGCCAAAATTTGATACGCAAATCAAAGAGTTGCAGTCCAAGATTGAGGCCGTCGCGATCGATTTGCGCCAGGAAGAAAAGGGCTGGCGTTCCGGCGCGGTTGGCCAGGGACCGCAATGGTGGCGGCTGCACGACGAGAAAGAAGCGCTGGAGAGCCAGCTGGAAGAGGTCAAGACGCAGCGCAAGGCGGAGCTCGATCGGCTGACGGCGGCGAACCGCACGGCGGAGTCCTCGGGCGCAGACCGGCACTTTGCCGAGCTGCAAAAGATCAGCGACCGCTATGAGCCGCGCAAACGTGATCTGGAAAAGAAGCGCCGCGACATCGACCGGATGACCGACGAAGAGCTCAAGCGCGCGACCAAGAAGGAATTCGCGGTCGTCGACGGGTTTGCCCGGCGCTGGAAAATCATGAATGATCTCGAGAAGGAAGACCCGCTGTACGCGGTGGCGAAGTACGCGGTTCGCGTGCTGTTCGTGTCGTTTGGCCTGCTGGTGCTGACGACCAAGGCGCTGTTCAACAAGCCGACCAAAGCCTACTTTGCCGGCCGGGATCCGCTCGAGCACCTCGAGTAATTGCCCCACGCGCGCCGCGCGTCCTGCATCGGAAGACGGCGCGGAACCGGCGGTTCGGAACACGCCTGGCGCCGCGGCCGGTGCGGCGGATTTTGTGACATTTGCACGGTTCGCCGCGGCAAAACCCTGCGGGCCGCGGGCAGCGCCGCAAGCCCGCCCTCGAGGCTACGGATTGATCGCATCTCATCGCAGCACCAGCCTTGCTCCCTCGGCGAGGTCCTCAAGGCGCCGCCATCCTGTATAGAGCGTTTGCCAGCCGGGTCTACCGTTACGCGGCAAGTGC
>CAIYWC010000135.1 GCA_903929795.1 uncultured Myxococcales bacterium
ACGCGTTGTCGAGGCCCAAAAGCGTTTGGTTTTGTGCCACTCAGACGCACCCGTGCGCCCGCGGCCGCCTACCGGTCCACACGCGCTCGCTTCACTCGTGGCGGCGCCTACGCGGCGGCGTCCAGGGCGTCGTCGAGGTCGGCTATCGGCGCACCATTGGTCCGACCGCTGCCCGCCTCCGCCCGGCCGAAATCGTCGGCCCATGGCGGCGCCCGGATCGGCAGGAAGCCCTCGGCGGCCACGGGCAGCTTCAGGTGCGCGAGGATCTTCGTGGCGATCTCGCCGGACGGGATCATGGCGATCACCTCGCGCCGTCCACCGCAGCGGTCGCAGTGCAAGGCATCGATTTTGAACGACCTTTGCATAGCAGCCGCCCACGTGAGCCGCGACACGTGATGCCCGGGCTGCTGATCGTCGGGCTTGTGCTTGTGCTCGGCATGTGAGCAACCGGCTGTTTCTTCTGGCTCTTTCGCCCGCTTGGGCTGCTTGGGCCGGCGCACCACGTCCTGCCGCCACGCCGCATTGGCAGCAAAAACGCCCAGATACCGAAACTGCTTCTTGCGCGGCGCCGGAATCAGCGCGAGCAAGCGCAAGACGAACTCCGCTGCCGGCATTCGCAAATGCGTCGTGCCGTCCCGCCACGGCGTCTTCAGGCGCAGCCGGACAACTGTATCGTCTTCCAGCAGTTCCACGCGCTCCGTTGCCAACGCCGGCCGGCAGAGATAGCAGATCATCTTCTCCAGGCCCTTGCGGTCGAGCGGCGCGATGCGGGAATTTGCGTGCAGCGTGAACTGGTTGTGCTGCGTGCAGTTTTTGCTGCGCGGCTTCACGTCGTCCGGTAGCGCGCCGCGCTCGCGGATCGGCGGCACGGAGCGGTCGGGATCCAGCACCGAGCGATCAAACAACGACGCCTGGAGGATCGCCGCCATCGCCGGATTCCTGCGGGCAAACTCATCCGGCGGAGGCTGCCCATCGGCTGTTTCCTGCAGCATTCCGCGGCGTTTCAGGAGCTTCATCACGCGCGACTCCACGTGCGCCAGCACCTCCGGCACGTCGTGCGGCTTGAGCGGCTCCGCCGGCAGGAACTTGACCCGCGCCGGCTGACCGGCTCGCGCCCGCGTGCGCACGAAGACGCCGTCAGCCATGAGCAAATGGTAGTGCAGGTCGATCTTGATCGCGGAGTCAAAGCGGTGCTCGACCGACAGCCCACCGCACTTGGCCAGCTTCACGCCGCTCAGTGTGGCGTGCCGCAGGTAGAATTGGCGCGTGCAGTCGGCGACGATCCCGTGGATGGCGTCCCGCAGGCGGATGTCCCACGCCATGACGTAGCGGAGCCAAAACGGGAAGGTGAAGACCCACTGGCGGTACGGCGCCACAGGCAGGACGTTATCGACCAGGTGCGCGGCTTCCTCCGCCATGCGCTTGCCGTCGCAGCTCGGGCATAGGCCGCGGACCTTGCAGGAGAAGGCCACCAGCCGGTCGTCGCCGCAGCCGGTACACCGCACGCGCAAAAAGCCGTTCGCGAGCTGGCCGCAGTCGACGTAGCGCTCCACCGCGGCCGTCTGGAACTTGGCGAGCTTGGCGCGCGGGCCGAACCGCTCGGCCAACATGCCGGGGATGGCCGGAAACCACGTGCGAACCAACCGGTGCAGGTCGGTGCGCTCGGGCTCGCGGCGTTTGTACTGGAACTTGCGGGCGGGCACGGGGCGGTCCTGGCAGCGGCGGGAGCGCAGTCAGCAGGTGTTCGTGCGTTGGCGGGTTTTGCCGCGGAGGCATGCTCAAAACCACCCGCTTTCGAGCCACTTCCGGTCCAGACTTGCGGGCCGGGCCAGCGCGCGGTTCAGCCGGGCTCACCGAGGCCGACTTTTGGGCCACCCTCCCGCAGCCGCCGCTGCAACGTCGCGCGCGGCAGGCCCAGCAGGTCGGCGACCTCGCGCTCGGACTTGCCGGTATCGAGCAGCAGACGCGCTGCGCGCAGGTTCAGCTCCCGGCGCGGCCGGCCGCAGTGCTTGCCAGCCGTCTGCGCCCGCGCCACGCCGGCGCGCACGCGCTCCTGAATGAGCGCGCGCTCAAACTCCGCGAAAGCGCCGACCATCTGCAGCATCAGCCGGCCCGCCGGCGTCGTGGTGTCAATGCCGCTGTCGCGCAGCGAAACAAACGCCACGCCCATCGTGCGCAGGGCGTCCAGCATCGCCAACAGGTGCGCCAGCGAGCGGCCCAGCCGGTCCAGCTTCCAGACGAGCAGCAGGTCGAGCTTGCCGGCGTGGCAATCAGCCAGCAGGCGGTCCAAGGACGGGCGCGAGGTCTCGGCGCCGCTGACGCCGTGGTCGACGTATTCGCCGGCGATGGTCCAGCCGCGCTGCACCGCGACCTGGCGCAGCTCGGCGAGCTGGAGTTCGGGGTCCTGGCCGCGGTCGAGCGTGCTGACGCGGGCGTAAAGTGCTGTTCTCATTTTGCTCCCCATCCATCTGCCCTGGCGCCGGTGTAGCAGTGCAGCGCAGTCCTACACTCCAAGCGCGAAACTGGCCGGCTTGATGCGCAACCCATTGAAAGTGCTGGACTGAATTTTGGCTTCCGTACCAAAGTGTAGCAGCGCCCGACTTTGTCCTACACTGCTACACCATCGGCGCCACGACCCACGCGAAGCCATCATTGCGGCGTTTTTCCGCGGACTTCTGCAATCGCAGACCTTTCACGATCCGCCCGTGCCGCGACCTGAACACCGCCGCCAGGTTCAGGCCGGTCAGCTCGCCTTTGTGCACCAGCGGGGCGAAGAAATTCCGCGCCCCGTGCATCTGGCAACCGGGCTCCAGTTCGCGCACGACGGCCGCCGCCGTGAACGAATCGCCCTTGAAACGACCCGCCAGCGCCGCGAGAGCATCGCGCCAGCCGGCCAACGCTTCGTCGGCGTCTTCGCGCAGCACCTCCTGACCCGCCACTGGATCGGCGCAGCCAAGCCACACCAGCGGCGCGCGAACAATCGCCGTCCAGGCCTCGAACGATCCCAGCGGCTTTAGTGCCACTTCCGGCGCACCGGCAGCGAGATAGGCCTTGACGATGGTCAGCACCGCTGCGACCGCGCGTGCGCGATTCGCTTTCACGTGCGCCACCAACTTGGGGTGGCGAAAGTCTGTGCGGTGCTCGGGGCGCTCCAGCTTGGAGTCGAGGAACACCGGGATGCAGCGCCGCGCCAAGTCGCCGCCAATCTTGAGGTTGTTGCCGGTGACGTAGACAACAAGCTGCATCGGCAGGTTCACGGTCTCGCTTTTGCCCAGCAGCCGCCCCGACCACTCGCCATCCGTCGTCAGCAGCGCATCCAGCGTCGCGCTGCCGATCTTGCCGCGTACGTTGTCGATCAGCAGCATGGGCTGGCCGCCCAGCAGGGCTGATACGATGCGCTTCTCAAACTCGGCCTCCTCGACGGACGACATGCAGGGCACTGCCGCGCCGGTGGCGATGATGCCGGCGACGTTCACCAGTTTTCCCTTGCCCGTGCCAGCGGCATGCGCGTGAATCAGAAACAGCGGCACGGGGCCGTCGATCGCGCTGCGAACAACCGGGGTCAGAATGGCCGCCAACGCCGCCGCCTTGGTCGACTCATTGGCGAAGGGGAAGTCACAGACCAAATCGTCAATGACCGCCAACGCGGCAAGCGCATCCTCGCGCGACGGGTTTGACGGAATCGGCGGAAAGTCGACGCCGCACGGATCAAAGTAGATGCCGCTCGGTTCGTGGTAGCCTGGCGCCGTCACAACTTCGCCGTCGGACAACAGAAACGGGGTTGTGACGATCCGCGCCAACGCCGGAAACGCTTGGCTCGCGCCGTCAAGCAGGGCCTCGATGACGTCGCCGGGCGGATTCGTCGGCACGTCCACCCAGGCCTGCTCCCGCTTGTCCCAGACGGACCTCTCCCAATTCGCGGCGAGCGCAAGCAGGAACTTCGCACGGCCGGGCTTGATGCGCTCGGCGTGCAACCGCACCGCCGCCGCGCGACTAGCCCGCTTGCGGCGTTGCACGACGACCAGTCCGCCAGAGAAATCATAGATCGGCAAACCGGACTGCAACAGCGCGAGCGCCGCCCCGTCGACTTGTTCCGGCAGCTCGCCGGGCCGGACGTGAATCGTCGGCTTGGCCGGTGGTTTGTCATCGTTCGCCGGTTCCGGCACCGCATCATCCAAGATGTGCTTTGGCAACGCGCCATCCTTGAAACGATCCGCAAAATCCTTTACCTTTGCCATGACATTGACTCCCAGCGGCCCTACAGCCGCGGTTGTTCGACCGGCCTCGCGCGCCAACGCGGGGCCGGCTATTTCACGCGGCCGATTGCCGCCGACAGCGAACGTAGCGACAGCCGCGCCGTTCGATTTCCCTTTTCCATGCAATGGCTTGCTGGTCGCCGCCGCCATCCGCGTGGGTTGCGACGGCCACCGTCCAATCTGTCGGGACGAGTGCCAGAATCTCGCCGCTCGCGCTCCCGGAGATCCCGCCAATCAACGCGCCCCGCATGGCCGCCGGCTGCAGCGCCAGCGCCAAGAAGTCGATCGGACCCTCGCAGATCGTCAGCAGCCGTTGCGCTCGCCCGTCGGCGAGGAAGTCATCGCCCGCGGTAAGGACCAGCCTCCGGTGGCTGCAACCCTGCGGCGAGGATGCTTTTTCACTGTCGTCACATGTGCCCACGCAGCGCGCATGCACCGATGCCACGCGGAGCAGCCCCGGCATCGTCGGATCGGGCTCCCAGAGGCCGAAAATCAAGCGGTGACCGCTCTCCTGCCACGTCCGCCAGCCGCGCCGCGCCCAAGCTGGCGAGAGATCCGCCGGCAGCGCCCTCGCGAGATCCAACTCCGCCACGTGCTCCGGGTCAAAGCCACGTCCCGCCAGGTAGGCGGCGGCCTCGGGATCGGCCGTCACCGCGGGCGCGTGGAACCAGACCTGCGCGACCTCGTAGCGATCCGGGCGCAACGGCGGCGGTTCGGGCAGCACCGACGGGACGTGGCGACGCGGAGGCGACGCGCACCGAGCGTCGGCGGCTGGCTCGCACCAGCCGTGACGGGCAAACCAGTCCCGAACAAGCGACGCCGTCGCCGTGCCGCCGCTGTGCCACGGCCCGCCGGTTAGCACAAACGCGACCAAGCCCGGCCCGCTGCCGCTGGCCTCGCAGCCGGCGCTGCCGTTGGTGTAGCAGTGCCAGCCGAGGCCGAGCACGGCGCACCGACCGCGGACGTCGCGCCGCCCGCTGCCCGCGCGCGTCAATTCACCGCAGTTTGGGCAGGGGCCGAAGCTCTTGCCGTCCCGGCCGATGGTGAGGCCCAGGGCTGCGGCAATGACGGTCACCGCCACGCGCTTGGCGTCTTCCAGCCACGCACTCACGGCGCTACCTCGACCGCGTGCGCAGCCAAATGCGCCAGGAGCCGGCGACGGCTGAAGCGCACCGAGCGCGAACCCAGGCGGATGTGCGGCACGCGCTTGGCGTGCACCCAGCCGTAGAGCGTATTGATAGGAATACCAAGGAGTTCTGCTGCCGCCTCATACCCGACAATGTCGCCGGGCGCGCTGCCCGTTTCGCCGACCACTTCGTGATTCTTGTCCACCGTGAGCACCTTCGCGGCCGTCCATTGCCGCGTTCATGCCCAAACTTTGCGCTTGGCCGTGTGAACCTACAAAGCCACGATCTGTCAGATCGTTCCACCCCGGGATTTCCGTGTAATTGGAATGACTTTCGCGTACTTTTCGGTTGCGGAATCCGCCGCGGCGGCCGGTGCCGGCGCCGGAGCAGGGCTCCCAAACCGCCCGTAGTCGGCGCTGAACGCGTCCGGTGCCAGGTGCGCGTACCGCATCGTCATCGCCGTGCTCTTGTGGCCGAGGATCTGGCCGAGCTTGAAAATGTCGCCGCCCGTCTTCATCCACTGGCTGGCGAACGTGTGGCGCAGCGAATGAAAGTGGATGACGTGGCGGTATTCGCCGGGCTTCTCGCGCTCGGGCCGCTCAAAACCCGCGGCGTCCAGCACCTTGTACATCCGGTCCGAGAAGATCCACGCGCCCGGGTCGAACATCTTGTCGACGCGGTTGGGGAAGACAAGCTCGCACGGGTTTGTCGCGCGCCAGTCGGTCAGGATCGGCAGCAGCACGTCGAGGATCGGCACGTAGCGGACCTCATCGGCCTTGGTCGGACCGTCAAAGCTCGCCTGCACCGTGATCCGCCGTCCGCACAGATCGACGTTGCGCCAAGTCAGCGCCGCCAGCTCACCCTCGCGCATCCCGGTCCAGATCGCCGTGGCATACAGGACGTAGGCGTCCATGCCTTCGGCGCGCGCTGCGGTCAGAAACCGGGCGATCTCGTCGTCGGTGCGCAAATAGCGGAAGTCCTTGGAGAACAGCCGCACCTTGGGCTTGCGGATGCGCGGCACCTTGACCAGCCAGCCGAGGTCCAGCGCGGCGTTGAGCATCGTGCCCAGCAGCGTCAGCAGGTTGGACACGGTCTTGG
>CAIYWC010000136.1 GCA_903929795.1 uncultured Myxococcales bacterium
ATTCGTAATCAGCAGGTCCTCGGTTCAAGTCCGAGTGTTGGCTCCAATAATTTCGGCAACTTAGACGGCGCACGAACCAGCGCGATCTTGCCGGGGTTTCGTTTGGGGTTGCTTTTGCGAGTGCGACCAGTCCGGCGGTAGCGGGGTCATGCAGGATGGCAGAGCCGAGCACCAACATCGCGGAGGCGTTGAAGGTCGTCAAAGACTTGAAGGAGTTGGTCGACGAGTCCGACCCGAAGACTCGCGCGACACCTCTTCAGGTTCTGGGACGCAGCTACTTATTGATTCTCGTTCTGCTCTCCGTGGCCGCGTTTGGGTCCGGGTACATAGACCATCTCTTCGCCTATCGCTCGCCGTCGTGGGGTAAGCTTCAGTGCGTGTATTCGGCGACCACGCTCGCGTTCCGGATCTCTGTTCTGGTAGCGGCTTGGTTTGGGCTCGCGGCTTTCAGAAAGGCCTTCAATGAGTTACGGTCCGGTGAGAACGGCTGGCTCCGGATGAACGCGCACCCTGCTGACCTACACCGCGAAACGCTGAACTACATCCTCAGAATGCCTGTTGAGACGAAGGAACCGAGCTTTGTCAACCCACCGGCGAATCCGTCGGGACTGGCGCCGAGTGTAGTCCCGCCGGCCTCGACGGGCGCTGAGTCGGAGATTGAGGCTATCGGGGACGGTGATGCGTCGCCGCTGTCGTCGGGTGCCGATCTGGCCACAGACGAGTTGGAGCCGGAGACAAACAATGGAGGCGAAACGGCGCCGGAGTCTGAAGCGGCGACCAACCAGGTCCCGGCTCAAGGAACGGAAGGGAGGGGCGAGTGATCTACATGGTGGACATGCGGAGTGGCAGCCGAGATCCGGACCTGCTCACACTCGCCGTGTTGTCCGAACTTGGCGCGCTAAAACGCGTCCTTCCGGGCGTTTGGCTGCTGTCCACCAAGGCTAATTTCGAGACCGTCGCGCTTCAGATTCACAATCGTGCTGGCAACGAAACATTCTTCTTCCTCACAGAACTTCCCGAGCCTGCGAAATGGACCGCTTTTGCCCCCGACGGTGGACAACTGCGCGAGTGGCTTGACGCGCAACCCAAAGACGCGCCGGTCAATCCCTTGAGTGAGGGCGCGCTGCGGTTATTGGCCGCGCGTCGGCTTGCGGCTCAATACGCTGAGAAGAAAGGGCCGAAGCCCGGCAACGGTTAGCAGGCTAGATGCACACGTGCGCTTTTCGCGACGATCCCGGGGGCGCTTCCCCGCAAGGCCGCCCGGCGAACCGGACTCGCGCTACCCTCCCCGGGTTTTGGCGCGCTCTCGGCATGGCGCGACCTTTCTTGGCGAAGCGGCGCACGATTCGGCGGACACGCAGCCGCCCGCCGCGCAAATGGATGGCGAACAAAACCGCCGCAATCGCCAGAGCCTACAGGCACAAGTGTGAAGACCCTTCCGCAGACGCGCAGAGTTCACGACTCGGAGACGGCATCGTCACGCCAGTTCTCGCGCCCATGTGTCACCCAACCGCCCGTTGACACTCCCCGAGACGTGGCGAACACTCCCGCGAGGCACGGGTCAGCGTGGCAGCCTGCGTGACAACCGATGTGGGGGTCCAATGTACCTGTTCGTCTGGCTTCTGTGCGGCGTCGTTGCGGCGATGATCGGCAACCGGAAAGGCGATTGATCGGGGTTCGCGCCGGACGCTTCCCGCAACTCGCGGATGCGCACCCCGAGTCGCGCTGCCATCTCCGGGTTTCGGCTCGTGCTTGGCATAGCGCGGCCGTAGGCGACGCCCCCGGAATCGTTGTTTGGCTATCAAACCGCATGTGTCGCCAAGGTGTTAGCCTTGACACACCCTGGACTCGCGGGAACACTCCCGCAGCGGGGTGAACCGGCGCGGCGCCGAAACTGCGGCGAAGCGGCGGGGGCATGCCATCGGGGGCGCTATGCAGGCAGGCTCAATGACCGGGAAAGACAAGTTGATCACCGCCGCGACGCTGGGAACGCTGGCGATCCTGTTGTTTCACGAGTGCGCCACAAGCGGGCGCAAGGGTCCGGTCGCCGCAGAGCCACCAGCGGACGAGGTTGGCGTCGTTGCAGAGGCGGCGGGCCTTCACGACGCACTCGACGCCGCGCAAACGAGCGCCAACGAGTTCCGCGTCACGCAGGCCGAAACGAACGCGGCGGTGTTTCTCGACAAGGCATACGCTGCCCGGAAATGGACCGCTGCCGTCGAGAGCGTGAGGTCGACCAACACCGGCGTCGTTGTCGAGGCGTCGTTTCGTTCGCTCAAGTTCCACCTCTACCTTGCGGACGAATCCGCAGTGCAAGTCGCAAAGGCGTGGACGGCGGGACACCCGTTCACGTTTGACGGTGACACCGGCCCCGAAATGTCGTTGACCATTCGAGGCGGATTGTCGGGACCTGAGTTCTACCTCGCGCCCACCGCACTCACAGACCCCGGTGCGTCGTTGACGCAAGACGCCGCAGCAATCGCGCGGACGGTCTCGGAGTACCCACACGAGAAGCCCAAGCACGTTATCGGACCGTTGGACAAGGGCAAGTTGCAGTAGACGCGTCGCGGCCCGCGTCGTTGCACTCGCAGCCGCATCGCGGCGAAAGGCCTACTTGTCGTGGCCGCGCTCGTTTCGGCGCCTTGAACGCGATCCGCCGGGCAAGTGGATGGCGAACAAAACCGCCGCATACGCGAGAGCATACAGGAACAAGTGTAAATACTATTCCGCGAGCCCGTCGCTCAGTCGCGGCTCGCAGTCGGCTTGGTCAAGCGGGTTCTGGCGCCGGAGGACGACTTCAGCGATGGCTGCGAGACAAGGTGCTTCGCTTCGTGGGCCTCTGCCCATTCTCTGAACTTCTTGAGCGAACAAAGCTTTCCGTGCAGGTCGCGCGCCGCGTCGTCGGCCTTGCGGTTGCCAATGTAGGGTGCTGGCGGCAACTCATGGGAGAACTGCGGTGCGGGGCAACTGGTACAGCCCAAGACCAAATATGAATTGTCGCCGAAGTCGATCGCTGGGTACGTCACGCCCTCGTAGGTGACGGTCGTCCGGGGGCCTTGGGCAAGCCCCGGTGGGAACGCGTAGTCCGGGTCCCACATGTCCTCCCGGTCGGCGACGGTTGTCACACCCATCGGCACGTCGGGACCGTGATCGAAAACCCACATCCAAAACAGCATCACAGACCTCCAACCGACCGGCGTGTGCCGCGAATCTGCCGCGTCGACGCCCAAGTATTCGCGCGAACGCGTTCAGAAGCCAGGGACGCTGGCACAGCAGCCGCCGGGATCCCGGACCGAAAATGTTCAGAAGTTGCCAGGTTGGAGCGCTCCAGTTTTCATGGCCCGACGCTTTCGGGCGGCAAACGCGCGAGGCGGCCGTCGGTCGATTCGACCTCCGCCTCAAGGCGGCGCAACTCGGATTCCGACGCCACGAGCGACGCCTTCGCCCGCGTCAGCGGCGCGACCCGTGGCTCAAGCGTCGACAACTCGCTGCGGAGCTTGGCAATGCGTTGAGCTGTCGCGTCACCACGCTTTGGCGTCGGTACGGCGTGCGAAACGACGACGCCCGTGATTGGGCCGCCAAACCCGTTCACGCCTTTGTGGTAGCCGCGAAAGTGCACGTGTTTCGCGCTGACGATTCGCCCGCCGAGCACGTCGCCCGGCTGGGGGTCGAGCAAGATGAACGCCGGGAACATCGGGCGATCAATCGTCGGCCCGCCCGTGTGGAGCACATTTCCGCGCACGCACATCGCGCCGCTGGGTTCCATGCAGGTCACTTCGCCCATCAAGAGAAATTCAGGCTCGACGACTGCGACTTGCGACAATTCTGCGCTGACTGCCGCCAAGCGCGTCTCCGACGCCCCAAGCCTGCCCTGCTGCTCAGCCACCTCGCGCCGCAATCGGTTGACGGTCAACCGCTGATTGGCGAGTTGGTCTCGCAGCGTCGCTTGTCGCGCGACCAAGCGCCGACGCTCAGCAGCATCTTTCTGTGCGGCAAGTTCAGCCGCTTCTGCGCGGTTGTCTGCCGCACGCTCCGCCGGACTCCGCACGCACTGTCCGGTGAGGACGCAAGTCAGTTGAGCGTCCGCGCCCGCACACGCGGGTAGCAGCGCGAGGGTAGCGGCGAGAGCGATGTTTTGTACGTGCATGCCAGTCTCGGACTGTTCGGAAGTCCGAGCATTAGCATAGGCGCAAGGCCGTACGCTGTCCACATGGACGCGCCGCATGACAACCTGATCCGACAAGTCAAGCGGTTGGCCAAGAAACGTGGTTTGAGCATGAATCGGCTGGCGGACGCGGCCGGGGTCGCGCGGGGCACGCTGTCCGACGTGCTGAGCAAGACGCAGAGTCCGACGCTCAGCACGCTTCACAAACTCGCCGTCGCGCTTGAGGTGCCCACGGGGCGGTTGCTGCTTCCAGACGAACCCGGACCAGCCAAAGCGCCATCGACCATTGCTCAACGCTCGAAAGTGTGTGCTCCCGAGTAGGATGCTGGTCGGCCGGTAGCCACGAACTGCTGGCGAGCGTCCGGACGGGGCGCGGACCGGCTTTGCGAGCGCAAGTCTCTGTAATTACCGGGTACGGACGGGCTGGACGGGTTTGAGTTCGCGTCATCACCGGGTGCGAAACCACGACCTTTGCAACCGCTGGCATCCCGCCTCAACCCGTCCAACCCGTCCAATCGCAGTCGATTCAATCAATTAGCCGGCCCGGACCGGTCCGCATACCCGTCCGCCTCTCCTGCGAGGTCACTCGCTCGCGCGCTGACCGCCAGACCACGCGGCACTTCCGGCGCGGCGCGCGTGCGGTCGAATCAAGACGCGCCACCTCTTGCCGTTGCTGTGCAGATGACCGAGTCCAAGCGCGCCCAACCGCCTGCCAAAGTTGGTCGTGTTCATCCGCGTATGGCCGTTGCGCTCGCGCCATTCGTCAAAATGTTCGTACAGTTCCATCGCGGGCGTCGACTTGTCGCTGACCTCCAGACACTCCAGCGCCCACGTCGCGACCGCGTCGCCGTTCAGCTTCCAGTCGCTGGCGGCGGCGTGCGCGCTCTGCGGCCGGACAAGATGCCCCCGAAGCAGCAGGTCGGTCAGTGCGCTCACCGCCGCAGCGACGATCTGCGGGGCTTCTGCGGCGATTTTGTCAGGCAGCGCACGGTCTTGCTGCTCGCGCGGGACGGCGTTCGCGCACGCCAGAAGCACGAAACGGTCCAGTAGCGCCGCGTCGCGACTCGGCGGCAGTTCGTTCGCCGCGAAGACGTGCGCGCAGCGTGGAGTCCATTCAAACGGCTTTTCGCACGGCCGGCGACAGACCACGGGATCGCCGGACAGAATCGCCTTGGGCGCCTCGCCGTCCAAGAGTTCTCGCGCCGGCAGTTCATTCACGCGGTTGATCCGGCCGTCGGACAAATGGGCGCGTTGGTACTCGTTCGACATCGCTTGCAGGGGCACAGACTTGCGGCTGTCGGCGGGGAAGCAAACAGAGATTGCGTGCAGGATCTGACTCTTGCCCGTGTCCTTCGGTCCGACAAGCAACGGCGTGTCCTTGTACCGAGTCGCGATGCCGCAGATCGCCGCACCGAGCCACTCCCAAAAGTAGCGCACGCGCTCATCCAGGTCGTCGCAACCAGCCCACGCTTGCGCCAGCAGGCGATCCACGCTTTCCGGGCGGCCGGCATTTGTCGGCAGATTGAACGGCGCGGCGTGTTCACGCTTCACGCGATGCGCGCGGGTCAGCGGTTCCACGGCGACGCTCTTGCCGTCGATTCTGGCAAAGCAATTCGCGAACGCGGCCCCGGCGGGCGCTTCGGCGAAGAAGTTCGGGTCGTGCAGGTGGACTTTGCAGATTTGGACAACTCCTTTCGCTGCGGTGGACGAGAGGCGGATGCGGCGAAAGGTGTCTGGCGCGCCGGGCTTGGCGATGCGCACACGTTGGCCGGCGTATGTGAGCGCCCTGCGGGTGAGGTCTTCATCGTCCAGCATCGCCCAACTCGCACCGTTGAACAGCCAAACGCGATTCTCAGCGCAGACGACGTCGCCTTTCGGTCCAAGCTCCGCCGCGAGGTGCGCGCCAAGTTCAGCTTCGTCGCCGCGTTGAAACGATTGCGCGACATCCGTCCCGCCGCCGCCCGTTCGGTCGCCCTCCAATTTGTCTGGCACGGCGTCGTCGAGAATGTGGCGTGGCATCGTGCCCGCCTTGAAACGATCAGCATAATCAAGTACATTACCCATGATGTTGACTCCATGCGGCCCTCACAGCCGCTGTTGACTGGACCGGCCCCGCGCTACAACGCGGGGTCGGTCTCTTTACGCGGCCAATTGCCGCCGACAGCGAAGGTAGCGACAGCCGCGTCCTTCGATCTCTCGTCTCCAGGCGTTCGCTTGATTGTCGCCTCCTGCGTCCGCGTGAGTCGCGACCGCGACGTCCCAACCTCGCGGGACCAGCGCAAGAATCGCCGCGCTCGCGCTTCCGGAAATGCCACCCAAGAGCGCCCCGCGCACCGTGGCCGGTTGAAGCGCCAACGCCAGAAAGTCCGGCACGCCCTCGCAAATCGTCAGAAGACGCTGTTCCGCACCGTCCCCCAAAAAATCCTCGCTTACCGCCATGACGAGGCCTCTGTGACTGTGCCCGCGTGGCGACAGCGCCTTCAGCCCGCCGCCGGACGCGCGCACGCAGCGCGCGTGAAGCGATGCCATTCGCAGCCGAGAGCGTCCATCGGGGTCTGGCCCCCAAAGCGGCACAATCAGACGATGCCCGGACTCTCGCCAAGTCCGAGCGCCATAGCCCGCCCACGCAGGCGACGGTGAAGCAGGCAGCGCCCGCGCGAGGTCAAGTTCGGCGATTCGCGCGGCGGGCAGGCCTCGCGCGCGTTCAAGCCATTCGGCAACGGCGTCATCATCGGTCACGGCCGGCGCGTGAAACCAAACCTGCGCGACCTCCATCGCGTTCGGGCGCGACGGCGGCGCCTCGGCCGCCGCGTCCGGCCAGCGGCGCGGCGCCACGACTGACTTTCGCTCAGCCCCCGGCGCGTCGCACCAGCCGTTCTGCGCGAACCACTCGCGGATCTTGGCAGAAGTGCTTGCGTCGCCTTTCTGCCAGCGTTCGCCGGTGAGTTGCCAGGCGACAAGTCCCGGACTGTCGGCCGTCGCGCCACAGCCGTCGGAACCGTTGCTGTAGCAATGCCACCAGCCGCCGGGCAAGATCGCGCACCGGCCGCGCGAGTCTCGCCGTCCGGGATTCGCGCGCGTCGCCGCGCCACAGCCGGGACAGGGGCCAAAACTCTTGCCGTCCCGGCCAAGCGATAGCCCGAGCGCTGCCGCCACGTCCAACACCGGGACAGCTTTCGCGCGGTCCAGCCACGCCGCAGGGTTCACGACTTCGCCCACGCCGCAGGAGCCGCCGGGGCGCGCGCCGCGATCCATGCAGCGACATCGGATTCGTACCAGCCGACGGCGTGAACGGACAAATTGAACTTTTTTGGAAACTTCCCGGCACCTTCCAGGCGGAGGATGCTGCTACGGGACAGGCCGACCATGCGGCAGACTTCTGGCAATCGGACGATTCGACTGGACATTGCTGGACTCCGGCAGCGCGCCACTGCGCCGCGTTGGAGTCCACACTAAGGTCAGCGAATTCAGCCGAACAGCCCTTGAGATCCGGGCTAACCGGCTGGGGGTTCCCGGAGATTACCAGTAAACACAACGTCTTGTGCAGCGGTCAGTTCTGTTTTGGAGGAGCCCCACCATCCTTGCGTGCGGCGGGGTTGGCAACTGTCGCGATGCGTTTCTGGGCATCTGCGCCATGCCCGCGCGCTGCTGCGACCGCTCGGACGTCGGCGTTGGTCGCAATCTCAGGCGGATGCCAACATTCGATCCACGCGCGGACGGCAGTCGCGAGTTCCGGCGCGTGGCGGGGGTGCGCGGAGTTCAGCAGATCAGCGAGCGCCCCCCACGTCACTCCATCGGGTAGCCGCAAACCCGGCGGAGGCGCATCCCCAACGGCGGCCAAACCCTCGTCTTGGGCCTTCAGACGCTGCCAAGCTCGCGCCGTGATGCACAGCCTGTCGCGAGCCAACACGAAGCCGATTGGACCAAGCACCTCATCCGGCAGATCCAAGATTTCGCCACTCCGGCCGGTTGCCGGGTCACGGACGCGGGTAACGAGTCCGCTTCCCAATTGAAGCACGCAGAGAAGCTGTTCACCGGGGACCGTGTCGGACCTCAGCGGCTCGATCTCGACCCAGGCCGTCGACGGAACGCCAAACTTCTGAACTTCTGAATCGTCGTCGTCGCCTTCGGCCGCGCTTCGCGTCTCCCGCTCCGCCCGTCTGCCTGCCTCGGTCTTCGCTAGGGTACCGAAGTCGATTCGCACTTGCGCGAGCGCGGCGTAGTCCAAGCCTGAACCCAAGTTCGCAGGCTTCCCGTCGGCGGGTTTGCGACTGTCGGCCATGCCCCACGCAACCGGCTCGCCGCAGAGCTTGAAAACAAGCGGCACGATGTTCTGCATCGCCAGTCGGCAGAATGCCTCCACGGGCATCCCGACGCTCTCAGCAAGTCCGACCACGCTCAAGTGCTCCGCGTCCATCACGCCCCCCGCACAACGCGCAGGTGCGACTGTCCGCGCGCCGCGCGCATAGCCGGGGGAGCGTCCGTCCCGGGAACTTGCGCGGCTTTCGGCGAAACCGTCGGCGCGACTTCCGGCCCGGCCGCATCGTCATCCTTCGCAGCCGCCAGCACCGCAATTCGCTTGCCCCAAATGTCCAGCGCCGCCCGCTTCTCGCCGTCATAGGTCGCGCGGTTGTAAATCGCCGTCGGACCTTGATCCTTGTGATTCAGGATCTTCCCCAGTACATGCGGCGCCGTGCCCATGCTCCCCAGCGCCGTCGCCGCAGACCGGCGCAAATCGTGCGGCGTGAAATGCGCCGTTTCCAGGTGATCCAGATTGCGCGCGAGCGCCCTCGCGACCGCCGTTTCCACCATCGGCTTGTCACCGCGCGGCGACGCAAAGACGATCTCGCGGTCCGGGTTCACCAGCTTCGCCACCGTCAACACTTCCAAGGCTTCCGGCGACAGCGGTACGCGATGCGGCAGCTTGTTCTTGGCCTTGCCGCCGGGAATCGTCCACCAGCCGCTTTTCAGGTCAACTTCGTCCCAGCGCATTGCCAACACTTCGCCGCAGCGTTGCGCCGTCAGCAGCACCAGCAACAGAGCCAGCTTGGTTTCGTCCGCCATCGCCGTTGTCGGCAGCTTGGCGATGACCTTGCGGATCTCCAAGTCCGACAGCGCTCGCTCGCGCTTGTGTTCCACGCCCGGCGCCTTGATTCCGAGGCACGGGTTGCCCGGCACCAGATCCGCATCCTGCCATGCCCAATTGAACAGCTTGCGAAGCAAGGCGAGCGTGCGGTTGGCCTGAATCGGCGCGCCCCGGTCAACGATGGTTTTCAGCAGCGCCCGCACGTCGGCTTTCTGAATCGACTCCGCCTTGCGCGTGCCCCATGTCGGTATCAAGTCGGTTTTCAGTGCCCGTCGGTCGCGTTCTGCGGACTTTTTGCGCGGCGTTGCCCATTCGTCGATGTAGCGATCCGCCAACTCTTTGAACGTCGGAGCCTTGCGCGCCGCCGCGTTGGTTTCAACGGTCGCGGCACCGGGGTCAATTCCCCGCTCGCGGCGTTGCATGGCGTCGCCAGCGGCCTTGTGCGCCTCCGCAACCGTCATGGCCGGATAGGCTCCCAACGTCATCCGCCGCACCTTGCCGTCAAACCGGTAGAGGTATTGCCATGACTTCTGCCCGGTCGGACCTACCCGCAGCGCGAGCGTGCCGTTGCCGTGCGCGTTGCCCTCGCGCACTTCGTACCGCGCCCCAGTCGGTTTCAGGTTTTGGATCTGCTTGTCGTTGAACATCGCCGCGCCGCCTTGCCGTCCGGGGTTTCGCCGGGGTTGCATCGGGGTTGCGTTTGACCCCTTGGAACGGGCGGAATCACTGGATACCGCCGGACACGATGCTACAGACAACTTGCTAGCATTGCAAGGCTAATGTAGGATGGTCTGGAATTTCCGGGAATCGCTGGATACGCGACATTCTGCGATTCGTAATCAGCAGGTCGACGGTTCAAGTCCGTCTGTTGGCTCCAAATATCAAGTACTTACAGAACAGCCCAAGTGGCAAAATGCCGATGGTGACACGGTGGTGACACCGCTTTTCTGTCACCACCGCACCACCGCCTAACTTGCGCCCCGGCCAGCTTTCCGCTTGAGCAGCAATACCTTGGCGCCTTCTGCCTGCTTTTCCCCGCCTTGGTCCGGAACTACCTTCGCGTCGATGGCCGCTATGGCTGCCGTGAGCGTGCCGTCGGCAATTCCACCGTAATATCGCATAGTTGTCGACACATCCCGGTGGCCAAGTAGGCGACTTACCAAGTGAAGTTGCATGCCGTCGTGCAGCCAGCGGGCGCCGCAGCTCCGACGCAGGCCGTGTAGGTCCGTGCGCGTCACTTTGGCCTTCCCGCACGCAGCGCCTATGTCACGTGCCCACTTGGGGTCACGCAGCGGTACGTCATCGTCCTGGAAGATGAAGACATCGCCCTTCCAGAGCTTGCCGGCCTGTTCCAGGTACTCCTGCGCCTTCGTGCTGAGCGGAATAGCGCGTGATTGCCCCCACTTGGGCATGAAGTCCGCACTGGGCTCGATGCTGATGGAATTGCGGCCCAGCGTCGTGCGAATCCACGACCAGCGCGCCTGCAGCAGTTCTGCGCGACGCAAGCCCGTTTCCAGCGCAAAGCCGAAGCGCACTCGCTGCTCGGCTTTGAGCACGCCCAGAAACGCCGGCCATTCCGACGGGTCCAGCCACGGCCGCACCTGCTGCACGATGCCCAAGACCACAATGCCCTCGGTTACGTCGGCCTTGCACCAGCCCCGCTTGACGCACCAGCGCACACACGCCTGCAGCGTGCGCAGATAGCTCTTCTTGCTGATGGGCTTGCACGTCATCGCCGCCAGCCACGACTCCACGTCGCGCTTGGTCAAGCTGCCGACGCGCCGGTCCTTGCCGATGTGCCGCTCGAAGAGCACGAGCGACCGCTCGTACGACGCCTTCGTCTTGGGCTGCATGCCGTCGCGGGCAAGGAACAGCTTTACTGCTTCTTGCCACGTTTCCGGGTCACCGGCTGGCTGGTCGAGGGCACCGCTGGCATAGGCTTTCCAGACAGATTCCGCTGCCTTGACGGCGTTTTCAAGGTCGGCATGGCTCTCCGAAGACCCTGGATTAGACGCGAACCGGGCGCGGACAAGGTAGCCTGGGCGGCCGCCTCCACGGTCATAAACGCTGACGGTGAACTTGCTGTCAGATTGCTTCCAGTATGGTGCTGGCATGGGATACCCCTCTGTATATTATGAGCTAATTCGCGCAGGACCGCCACCAATTCGGCAGTGCCTGCATCAGCGCTCTTGGCTGGTGCCAGTGCAACGCGCTCGACGCAGCGGGCGACGTACACGTCCAGCTCTTCCGCACGAAAACGCATGGAGTTGCCGATTTTGAGGTCCGGCTGTAGGTCGTTCTTCGCCACCGCGGCAAGGATGACCTCGGTCGTCGTGTGCAGCCGCTGTGCGGCTTGGGCAACGGTCAGGAGCTGCAAGAAACGGGAATGGCGTGGCAGCGGTGCCGTCGTGTTGGTGTCGTCTTCCTGAATCGGTGAAAGGTCCGCAGCAACCGCCGCGAGCCCGGATGTGCTGGCGCGTTTTGCGGATGTGGGCATGTTGGTCGCCTCCGTGGCGTAGCTGGTGGAGTTGCTGGAGATGCACGCCGACGCGACAGCGGCAGCGTGGATGCTGACTGAGTCGGCAACGCTGCCCTTATTCCCGATTCTGCCGGGCGTTTTGCGCTCGGGTGTCACTGCGGCTGGTCCAGCGGCATCTGCGGCTGGAAAATCCTTGGACAGAGCGTTATTGGCACCGTCGCAGGTGGCGTCGGGCGGTTGCTGCGGGTGCTCAGAAGACTTGTCGGCGTTGCTGGCGGTGGTCATAGGCCTGCCTCGTCGTGGTGCACGCGCGGAGCTTCGCGGGTGCAAACGTGAGGCGGAGTCAAACCGCCGACTGCGTGGCAGGTTGTCTGCGGCGCATCGAGGACAAGCGTAGTGGCGTGGCGGCGGAACTCCAAGTGACTTTTTGCGACGTACCCGGGCCTGGCTGCTTCCGCCATTGGCGTCGCGTCCGTGACGTACCGGCAAGTTGTCGGTGAACGAGGCACGGGTCATGTACTGCGACCTGCGTGAGACTCCTATGATTTAACACGTGATAATGACCTGGTGGCGAATTGCGGTTGACAGTAACCGGCGAGCGTGCTTACTTTCCAGCCACGGATGACCGGCTGCGCGCAGGTCGCCGAGCGGCGCAAGATTGCCGCGGACAGCAAACCCCGTTCTCGGGGCTGATTACCATACTAAAAGGCAGCGCCATCGTTCTCGATGTGACCTGCCGCCCGTACACCGCTCCCCTCCTGACCGGCGCATATTGCCGGCGCGAGACATAGCGGGACCCCAAATACAACATTGCAGTCGGTAGTCTTTCGCTTTTACCCGCTCGCCAGCCGGCGCTGCGCGTACCTGCGTTTGCCTTTCTGCTGCACCGCGTGAATCCCGCTCGCATAGAGCTTGTGTTTTTCCTTTGCGGCCTTGGCCGATATACAAAGGAAATTCCAAGTCTTTCGACTGAAGGCGGGGTTCCACTACACCGTCGCGTGCACAAGCCGGCAAATTGCTGGATTGGACACGCACGGGGTACGGCCGTCTACCAGGCGGCAACTACCAGATTGAAGAAGACGACAGAACTGCAGCGGAAACGCCAAAAAATGGCCGAGTACCACGAGGAGCACAATGAGTAAGCAAATAGACCACGCGCCGGAGCGCGCCGCGGAAGCGCAAGAGGCTGTAGCCCCTGCGTGGATTGAGATGCCTTTTCATGGCGGCGACGATGAAACAGTCGACTCTGTGACAGGCCAGGTTCAACGTATCAACACCGCGGCCGAATGCAACGGAATCGAGTTTCGCGAGGTGATACGCAGTAACCGCCTGACGAACCGCGCCTTGCGCTGGTTCTCACGGTCGGAGAAGTTGCGGACGGTGTAAAGCGCCTACGCTACGGCAGGTTGCCAATTCTGCGGTAGCAGCTCATCAATCCGCGACATCGGCGTGTTC
>CAIYWC010000137.1 GCA_903929795.1 uncultured Myxococcales bacterium
GCAATCGCCAAGCTTGGTGGGCACTTGCCGCGTAACGGTAGACCCGGCTGGCAAACGCTCTATACAGGATGGCGGCGCCTTGAGGACCTCGCCGAGGGAGCAAGGCTGGTGCTGCGATGAGATGCGATCAATCCGTAGCCAGAGAGGGTGGGCATGGATATTCGCGGCTCGCCAAGCTCTGCCGCGGCGCCGCGAAAAATGTCACACAAAATGCGCGCGCCAGCGCGGGCGTTACGGCACCGGAAACACGGTCTCCAGGCGAATGGGCGTCGGAGCCCCGGCCGCGTCGGTCACGAACCAGACGGCACCAAGACCGAGCGCGAAGACTGCGAAAAAGCCGACGACGTATTCGTCCCAGCGGCGGTTCTTGCCCCAAAGCGCGAGCGCGAAAACCGCCAGCGAGGCCGCGAACAGCAGCATCGTCCCGAGTACGCGGACATCTAGCGCAAACCAGCCGGCGTAGTGAAAATGCGCTTCAAACATCGGTTCCTGACGCAGCCCGCGGCGTGTAACGCAGGCCCAGTCTACGCAAGTTCACCGCGTTGACAACGACGTGCGCCACCGCGCCCGGCCACAGCGAGTGAAACTGCCATGCCAGTGCGGCAAACAGCGCGCCGGCGAGCAGGGCAAACAGCGGCCATGGCCACAGCCGCCGGTTGCCAAGGCCGTGCAGTCCCGCAAACAACAGCGTCGCCGCCAGCGGACCCAGCGCGATCTGAATGGGGCCGCGAAACAGCGCCTCCTCGCCGATGCCACTCAGGAGCGCGAGAAGCGCGGCCTGGCCGGGCGTCACCGGGCCGAGCAGCGCCGCCATCGTGTCGCCCAGCGCGCGAAAGCGCGGCCACACGCGCTCCGCCAGCCACGAGATCGCCAGCAGCAGCAGCCCGCCCGTCAGTCCGGCAAGCCAGGCCAGCGGCAAGTCTGGAAGCGTGAAGACGGCCAGCCCCGCGCGCAGCGGCAACGCCAGCGCGACGGCGAGCGCGGTCATGCCACCGTAGAGCAGCGCGGCGTTGCGGAGCGAACTCGCGGGGAAAGGCGTAGGGCTCATCAGCTCTTTGCACGGCGTTTTCGCCGAAAAACTTGACGGATAATCGCGCCGGGCGAGCCTCATGCCGCCGGGAGTCCGCAGATGCGCCGGCGGGAGGTTGCGATGCGCCCACAGATCCCTTCACCAGCATGGCTGTACGCGAACCGGACGGCAAGTGCCGCGCTGCTGCTCCTGGCGGCCGCGTGCGACCGTGCGCCGCAGATTCAGGAAATGACCAAGCAGGTCGTCGCGGCGGGCGCGGGCAGCTCAGAGCGCGCGCCGATGCGGGCGGTCATCCCGACGCGGCCCGCCGCCGAGGAACACACGATCGTCGTCGACGATGAGCGCTACATGGGTGATATTGCTAGGCAATTGGGTGTGACGGTCGATGAGCTGCTGGCGATGAACAAGCTTCAGGAGCCGGGTTTGCAGCGCGGCCAGGTGCTGCGCGTCCAGACAACCGCGGATCTGCTGAACGGCTGGGAGGCGCGGCGCACGGAGCGACGGGCAGCCAAGCTCGCGAAAGAACAAGAGAAACGTGCGGCAAAAGCCAAGGCCGAGGCGGACGCCCGGGCGGCGAAGCTGCTGGCCAGGCGACTCAAGAAGCTCAAGGGGAAGTCGGCTGAGGCGGCGCTCGTCGCGGCGCACGCCCGGACGGCGGAAGTTGCGGCGACGGGGCCAGTGGATGTGACGCACAAGTCGCCGGGTGGCGCGACGGTGCGGACGATCCGCGTTGGACCGCCGCTGGCGCCGCGCTAGCAACGAAATATCATGAAATAGCTAGGGATTGGGGCGGGTCCGCGTCGGGACGCTGACGTCTGACGGACCGCTCGCTGGAGAGCACGGCGACGTGATCCGGCCGGTTCCGCGCGCGCCTTGCGGTCGCCGAGCGCTCCGCCCTACGGCAGGCCGCCGCTGCCGGAGCCGCAGTTGTGGGGCGCCGGGGTGCCGCTGCCGCCGCCCGTGATCGAGCTGAGCAGGTTGCAGGTGCAGGACAGGCCGCCGAAGCAGTCGGGCGCGTTGGGCGAGGGCGTGAGGCAGCTCATGTCGATGGGCAAGCCGGTACCGGTGCCGGTGCCGCCGCCGCCGCAGCAGGCGCCAAACAGCGCGGACGTGCAGGACGGGTCGCTCGGGTTGGTGCAGTCGCACGCCGCGGTGGACGGATCCAGCGCGCACAGCGGGCTCTTGGTGCCACCGCCGCTGCTGGAACCGCTCGCGCACGAGCAGACGCCCACGCCGGGGTTGGCGCCGGTGCCGCCGGGCAAGCCGGGAAGGCCGCCGACCGACGAGGCCTGCACGCAGCTGGAGCCCTTGGCCGAGTTGCAGAACGCCGAGATGTTGTCGCACTGGCCGGTCGTGTCGTAGCACAGGCCGCTGCTGGTGTCGCACGCGAGCACGAACGTGGTGGTGCCGGCGTTCTGGCAGTCCGTGTCCGCCTTGCAGGTGCCAGACGTCGGGCCAGTGCCGCCGGAGACGGTGCCGGCGCAGGTGTAGGTCGTGCTGTTGCACTTGCCGGCGTTCTTGGCCGCGCAGTCGGCGTCCGTCGTGCACTCCACGCAGGACCACGTGCCGTTGATCTGCACGCAGCCCGGGTACGGCGCCACGCATGCGGAGCACTGGTTGGTCGCGCTGGAAGCGGCGCACTTGTGGGTCGACAGATCGCATTTCGGGCCAACCGTGCTGGCGCCGCAGTTCGAGTCGCTTGTGCACTCGACGCACGTGCCGTCGACCATCTTGATCGGCGTAGGCGCTTGGCATGCGCCGGTCGTGGCGCAAGTGTGCGAATTCGCGTCGCAGGTACCGCCGGGGCACTGCGCGTCGGTCAGGCAGCCGACGCAGGCGCCGCCAAAGCACTTGCCCGCGCAGCTTGAGCACGCGCTGGCGACGGTGCAGCTCGCGCCGTAGCAGCAGGTCGCGGCTTCAAACGAGCAGACGTTTCCGACGACCGTCTTCTGGCAGGTGCTGTTGTCCGGGCACGCCGCGCCGTTTTCGCAGGTCGGCGCGCAGACTTTGGCGCTGCCGAGCTGGACGCACGTGAGGCCGTCGGCGCAGTCCAACTGGGCGCTGCAGGTGTCGCACTGCTGCTTGACCACGGCGCACTGGCCGGTGGCGGCCACGCAGGACTGGCCGGGGTCGCACGCCTTGACGAGGCAGCCGTCGCACGAATAGTTGGGCGGCAGGCAGTTGTTGTTGGCGGCCTTTGTGTCCGCCTTGTCGCACTTGAAGCTCGTCGGGCATTCGGACGCGGTGCCGCACTTTTTGGCGCAGAACGTACCGTTCAGCAGCGTGATGCACTGGTACGCCGGGTCGGCGCAGTCGGCGTCGACCTTGCACGCTTGGCAGGCCAGATTGGGACCGGTCGCGACGTCGGCTGGGGTCACGGCGTCGGTTCCGGGCGTCGTGCCGTCGGGGCCGCCGGAGCCGGTGTCGCTGCCCGCGTCGGCGACGGCGCCGTCGGTCGGGCCCGCATCAAAGCCGCCGCCGATGGTCTTGGCCACGCAGACGCCGTTGGTACAGGTCTGGCCGGTCGGACAGTCGTTGGCGATGGCGCAGGTCGCGCCCGTGGCACCGCCGGAGGTGTTCGTGGTGCTCCCGCAGCCGGCGAGTGCGACGAACGCCAGCAGTGCCAGCGAGCCAAGGAGCAGGAGGAGGGAGTTCCGAGCGTGCATAACGTGCCTCGTGAAAAAAGGAATCCGGTGCGGCGCATTGGGCGGCGCTCCTACACTTTACGGACATTTTGCGGCGCTTTCAAGGATTGTCAGCGCTTGGGCGGCGCAACCGACGTGATTCTTCTGTGAAATCGTGCAAGCATCCGGGCATGCGCCGCAACTGGACAGTCCTTTGGCAACCCGACGAGACCGCGCTGACCGCTTGGATCCAGCGGCTGCCGGGGCACGCGGTGCGGCGCGGGCCAGTCGCGCTGATCGGCGACGCCGGGCCGATCGAAACGGTGGACGCGAAGGCGGTCGGCATCTTTGACGGTGTGGTCTTCAACCACCGGCAAGTCGCGCAACCGCTGATCGGCCGGGGGGCGCCGATCGCGGACGACGCGAGCCTGGTGCTGCACGCGGTGGGCTGGTCGGGCCAGCAGGGCCTGGGCGCGCTGCGGTGGCACGGGACGCTGGCGGTCCTGCATCAAGCGCAGCGGACGGCGATCGTGGCGCGGGACTGGCAGGGCGTCGGCGGGCTGTATTGGGCGCCGCTGGGTCTGGGGCAGCTGTTTGCCAACAATGCTGAATCTCTGCGGGTTCTGGGCCTGACGCCGCGGCTTGTGCCGCCGGGCATGGCGGCGATCTGCGGGCCGGCAGGGGTACAGTGGCAGCCGCTGGCGACGCAACAGGACGGCCGGGCCTGGTTTCGCGCGCTGCCCGACGAGCTGGATGCGCCGACGCCGGAGATCTGGCAAGCCGGGCTCGCGCGTCGTTTGGCCGAAGCCGTCGCGGCGTGCCAGCGCGAGATGCCGCTGCTGTTGCGCACCCAACCGCTTGATCGCGCGGGCGTATGGCTGACCGCGCACGTTCCGCTGGCGCCGGCGGCTCAGCCCGATGCGCTCTGGTCGCTCGACGGTGCGGATGCCTGGCTGGGCCTGACCGACGTGCAGCCGCTGGAGCCGCAGCCGGGTCCCTGGCCGCTGCCGGAGCCGCCCGAGCCGCTGCGCGTGGACGATCGCGAGGTGCAGGCGCGGCGGGTGCGCGCGACCTGGCTGGCCGACGTGGCGCTGGAGCGCGCGCGATCGCAGGCTGCCGCGCTGGAATTGCCGCTGGTTGTGCCGCACCTGGATCCGGCGATCCTGGCGTGGCTGGGCGCGATGCCGCCGGCGTTGCGGCCGCTCGCTTGACACCCGCAGCGACTGGGGATTCGATCGGACCGACGCCATTCGCCGCAGCGGAGGATTTTCATGCTCCTTTTGATGACGCCGACGAGCCCGTACGCGCGCAAGTGCCGGATGTTTGCCGCGATCAAGCGCATCGACCTGCCGTGCGCGGATGAGCCACCGCATGCGCCGGGGAGCCGGGTGGCGGCGCTGAATCCGCTGGGCAAGGTGCCGACGCTGCTGCGCGACGACGGTTCGGCTGTGTTCGATTCGCGGGTCATCGTCCAGCTGTTGGACCTGCTGGCGCCAAGCGGGCCGGAATTGCTGCCGCGCGACCCGATGCGGCGCATCGAAGTCCTGCGCTGGGAAGCGACTTTTGACGGCGTCAGCGACGCGATGGTGCTGGCGACGATGGAGAAACGGCGCGCCGTGGACAAGCAGGACGCGGGGTGGTCGACGCGGCAAATGAGCAAGGTGGAAGCGGGGTTGCAAGCCGGTGAGCTGGCGCTGATGGAGCGCTCGGGACCGGTGGAAAGGCGGGGGCCGTCCGGTATGCCGACCCTGAGCGAGCGGACGTGGCTGGTGGGCGCGACCATGACGCTGGCGGATCTCGCGCTTGTGGCGGCGCTGGGTTACGTGCGCCTGCGCGCTCCGGAAGTGCTGGTCGGGCGATTTTGGGCGCTGCAAGCGCTGGAAGCGCGGCTGATGGTGCTGCCGGCGATCGCGGCGACGGCGCCTCCTCCGTAGCCGTGCGGATCTTCACACGCTCGTGACATCCGCGGTGTGGACGGAAACGTCGGGCTGTGGCACACGGAGAGCCCTGCGGGTCTGCCGATCTGCCCGCTTCTCGCCCCCCGTTTGCTTGTGGAGTTCTCGATGACCAGCACCCCGGCTGAGCCCCGTTTTCCGGCCGATTGGCCGCAGCCCGGACCGATTGACCTTGCAATTCATGACCTTCCACACGCTTCGTCGACGACGGAATGGTGGTACCTGAATGCGCACATCGAAACCGTCGCGGGCCGCAAGCTCTCGCTGTTTGCGTCGTTCTTTACAATTGTCAACGCCTACGACGAGGTCACCAAGAAGCCGCACTACGCGTACAGCTGCACTTGGGCGCTCAGCGAGCCGGCGCGCCAGTTGTACGTCTCCGAGTCGCTGGTGGACAAAAAAGCCGCGCAGCTGGGCCTGAAAAAGATGGAGCGCGGCGAAGGTTCGTCCGACAGTCGCCTGCAGCGTGCGATGCGCGAAGTGCTGGAGCGCGGCCGGGTGCCACATCCGGACATCCCGTTTGTCAGCGATCCGTTCGTGTCGTGGGAGCGGCTCGAGCTGGATTTTGACGGCAACCAGCTGCGCAAGAACGACGATGGCAGCTACACGCTGGAGCTCCGGCAGCACAGCGGGCTGCACGGCGTGTCGTTGACGTTTGCGCCGAAGAAGGCGCCGCAGCGCCATGGTGTCGACGGCGTGGTGCGCGGTGCACACGGCGAGGACATGTTCTACTACTTCATGCCGCGCTGCGATGTGACCGGAACCATTCGGCTTCCCGGCGGCGATGAGCCCGTCAAGGCTGCGCAAGGCTGGTACGACCACGAGTTTGGCCGCCACGCCAAGATGACCGAACGCAAGCAGGAGGGCGAGGACATCGGCTGGACCTGGCTGGGTATCCAACTCGACGACAACACGGAGATTTCCGCCTACGCGCTTGTGCAAGAAGACACCAACAAGTTCCTGGACGCGCGCACCATTGTCATTTGGCCGGACGGCACGCGCGGCGAATACGCCGATACGACGCTGACGCCGGCAGGCAACTGGTGCAGCACGCGCACGTTCGCCGAATACCCGACGTCCTGGCAGCTGGAAGTACCGTCGATCGGCTTGAAGGCCTCACTTGTCGCGGATTTTGACGATCAGGAGTTCATCACGCTGATCTCCAAGCCGGGCTTTTGGGAAGGGCGCTGCACCGTCGTGGCCGAGTTGCGTGGCAAGTCCTTGTCCGGATTGGGTTATCTGGAGCGCAGCGGTCAAAACGACATCGACAACCTCGACCAGTTCTTTGGCGCCGTGGGCAAACAGGTGCGCAAGTCGATCAACAACGTCATGCCGATGCAGCCCAATGCCGAGGAGGCCCTGGCGCTGATCGCGGGCCCCGATCGGCCACAGGCGATCGACGGCGTGGACATCCAGCAGTTCGCCGACAACATCATCAAGCCGATTCGCGAAATCACCGATCGCGGCGGCAAGTCGTGGCGGAGTTACGCGGCGCTGGCGTGCTGCGACGTCGTCGGCGGCGATTCGCGGCAGTTCGTGCAGTGGTTGGCGATGCCGGAGCTGATGCATGTGGGATCGCTGATTGTCGACGACGTCCAGGACAAGTCGATGGTGCGGCGCGGCGGCCCGACCGCGCACCTGATCTACGGCGAGGCGATCGCCATCAACGCGGGCACGGCGGCGTATTTTCTCGGCCAGAAGCTGCTGCACTCGGAACGCATGTCGGACCGCGACAAGCTGCGGATCTATGACCTGTATTTCGAGACGTTGCGCGCCGGACATGCCGGGCAAGCCCTCGATATTGCGGGTATTGATGACGCGATGCCGGCGGCGGTGGCGTCGGGCGACGGGCCGTTCCTGGAACGGCGGGTGCTGGCGGTGCATCGGCTGAAGACGGCGGTCCCGGCGGCGACGCTCGCGCGCATGGGCGCGATCGCGGGCAACGGCACCGAGGCGCAGATCGACGGCGTCGGCAACTTCTTCGAGTCGATCGGCTTGGCGTTCCAGATCATCGACGACGTGCTGAATCTCCGCGGTTTCAAAGGAGATTTGAAGTCCCGCGGCGAGGATATCGCGCATGGCAAGGTGACGCTGCCGGTCGCCAAGGCGATGGGTCGGCTGGGGCACGCGGACCGCGCGTGGCTGTGGCAGACGGTGCAGTCCAAGCCGCAGGACCGCGCGACGATCGACGCGGTGATCGAGAAGCTGGAGGCCTGCCACGCCATCGATGCGTGCGAGGAACAGGCGCGCGAGATGGTCGAGGCGGCGTGGCAGAAGCTGGAGCCGCTGGTGACGGACACGCTGCCCAAGCTGATGCTGCGGGCTTTTGGCTGGTATGTGCTGGAACGGCATTATTAGGCGGAGTTAGCGACCGCCGCGCAGCTTGCCGGCCAGCCGCACGAGCTCCTGGCCCTGCCGCACGAGCAGCGCCGCCAGCTGCGCGTCGAGCGGTGTGCCGTCCGCGGCAAAGGCGTGGTGCGCGCGCTCGATCGGCGCCACCAACGGCAGCGTAACCCCGCGCAGCGACCGGACAATCTGCTCCATCGCGTTGATCGCCTGCAGGCCTTGCACACCGCCCGCGGTCGCCAGCAGCGCGACGACCTTGTCGGTCAGGTACGGCGGATCGTCGCGCGCCAGGAGCTCCAGCCAGTCGATCGCGTTCTTGAACGCCCCGCTGACCGAACCGTGGTACAGCGGACTGCCCCAGACCAGGCCATCGGCCGCGCGCACCGCTTGGGTCAGGCGCACAACCGCATCCGGCGGCGGCCGCCCGTGCACGTAGAGCGGAAGGTCCAGCGCCGCGAGGTCCAGCAGCTCCACGCGTGCGCCCGCCTGCTCCGCGGCCGCCAGCACGTGCCCCAGCGCGAAGCGCGTCGCCTGACCGCCGTCCAGCGAGCCACCGAGCGCGACGATGGTCGGTGTGAAACGACTCAAAACCGCATTCCCCACTGGGCGCGGTACTGAAACCAGCGCCGGGTCAGGAACACGGCGATGCCGGCGCCGAACAGCCCAACAACGAAGTGCCCTGCCACCAGCGCCACGCCCGTGCCGACCCAGCCCGCGATCGCCAGCCAACCGCGTCGCGCGGCTGTCTGCTTTTGCGTTGACATCAATTCGCCCATGAGTCGGACCCCGCTTGTGCAACGTAAGATGCGGCTTGCCCGCGTCCGGATGCTACCGCATTCAAGGCCACGTGCGTCAATGGGCCAAGCGGCGCGCGGCCGGGAATGCACGTCCGGGATGGCAACCTATACTTGGCAGGCGGTGGGAATGGTCCGGCTGCGTGTAGGAAAATTTGGCAGAAGCAATGAATCTTCCGCCGATGTCCACGTTCAGTCCCATGGCGCGTCCAAACACCGGCTCGGCGCTGGCGGGACCCTGATGTTCGGGAAAGGCGCATGAGCTTGACGAGGTCATTCAGAAGGGGCATAGCGCCCGCGGGCAGCGTTTGCGGCCAGGTGAGTATCGCTTGATGCACGGAAGTTTTCTCAAAGTTGTGGCCATTCCTTCTTGCCTGCTGGCGTGCCAGATCGCTTGGGCGCAGCCCGGGACGGTGGCGCACGCGTCAGGCCACGCGGGCACAGAGCCGTCAGCGGCGGTCGTTGACCTTCCGACCGGGCGTTTTTCCGTGGCCCAGGCGGTCGACGCCATGCGCCGCGGGCATCTGTTGCTCCAGGCAGCCAAGGCCAACGAACGCGCGGCAGCGGCGGATGTGGTCGGCGCTGGCCTGTGGACCAATCCAGTGGCGGACGCGACCTATGCGCGCAGCGTGGCGAACGCCCAAAACGACCCCGCCGGTTCGTATGGCATTGGCATCACGCAGTTTCTGGAGACGTCCGGCGCGCCTGATGCGCGGCGCTCTGCGGCCAAGCTGACCGAGAAAGCCGTGGCGTCCGACAGCGAATTGACGGTGCGCTCGCTGGCTTTTGACGTGGAGACGGCGTGCGTGGCGCTCGCTGCGGCGGCCATGACGGTCCAACTGTATGCGGACGCAAACGCGGAGTTGGATCGTGCAAACCAGATCGTGACCTCGCGCGTGCGCGGCGGTGCGGCGCCCCAATACGACGCTTCACGCATTGCGGTCGCTGTGGCCCAGGCGCGAGCGGCGTTTGCCGATGCACACGCTGACCTGTCGGCCGCGCGCGGTGATTTTGACGTCGCAGTTGGGCCGGAAGCCAAGCAGCTCCCCGGCCTGCCGGATATCGACCTGTTCGACATTGCGACACCCGCTGCGTTGCCCAGCTTGCTGGACGAGACCGAGCGTCTCCGGCCGGACATCGCGGGCGCGCGGCAGCGGGCGCAGGCTGCCCAGGCGCAGGTCACCGTGGCGCGGCGCAGTGTGATGCCGGGCTTTTCGCTGCGCGCCGGTGTCTATTTTGGCACGACACCTGGGGAATTCGGCGGTGAGCTGGGCGTCGGCGTGCCGCTGCCCGTCATCGATCACGGTCAAGGCGCGGTCAGCGCGGCGCTGGCGCGGTCGGAGGTGGCCACTGCAATCGCCGATGCCGTCGCGCTGCAGGCGACCCAACGCGTGCGGGCGCTCTACGAGGAAACGCAGCGGCGGCGCGAGAATGTTCGCCTGTATGAAGAGACCGGCGTGACGCAAAGTCATGGCATGGTCCAAGAGGCGGAGGCGGGGTACCGCGCGGGCAAGCTCTCGGTGCTGGAGCTTGTGGACGCGTACGTCGCCAAGCGCGACGCCAAGCTGCGGGCGATTCAGCTCGCGAGCGACGCGCGTCTAGCCGAAGTTCGCCTGCGCCGAGCGGTACAGGCGGGGACGCAATCGGGTCAGTAGTCGCCGCGCCGGGTGGCCCGACGCGATCGGGTCATCAAGCGCAGTTGTTCGGAGTCCAACCAGAAGTCGCGGTGTGTGGTCCATGAGTTCGGCCACCTGTTGCGGCAAAGCCACCATCACGCCAGGCAAAGCATGAATCGCAAGATCCAGATTGATTCCCGTTGGCAGCAGCTGTTCGTCCTCGCCGTGCTGGCGACCGGCTGCGAGCGCATCACCGCGCCCGACGTCCCGCCGACCCACGAGCTGCGCAAGGACGGCTCGGTGGTGCTCAAAGGCGGCTCTGCGGCTTTTGTCAAAGTCGAGACGGTGCAAGCCGCGACGCTGCCGCACTCCCGGACGCTCGTGGCGCACGTCGCGTTCGACGAGCGACGGTTGGCGCAGATCGGTCCGCCGGTCTCCGGTCGCGTGGCGGCCGTTGACGTCGTGACCGGCGACAAGGTGAAGAAGGGCGACATCTTGCTGACGATTCACTCGCCGGACATCGCGTCGGTGCAGGCGCAGGTCGCTGAAGCGCGGTCGGCGCGGATTCTCGCTGGCCACACGCTCAAGCGGACGGCATCGCTGGTGCGCGACGGCGCGGCCAGCCAGGCCGAGTTGCAGCAGGCCGAGGCTGCCCTGCAGCAGGCCGAGGAAGAGGAACACCGCGCGACGCTGTCGCTTTCAGCGGTCGGCGGCGGCGATGGCTCGGCGGATTACCACCTGCGCTCGCCGATCGACGGCGTCGTGGTCGATCGCCAGGTCGCAGTTGGCCGGGAAGTGAACGTTGGGCAGGACCAGCCGCTGCTCAGCATCGCGGATCTGAGTAAAGTCTGGGTTATCGCGGACTTGTATGAGCAGGACCTCGGTCTCGTCAAGCCCGATGCGCCCGCGACCGTGTTCACGCCCTCGCTGCCGGGCCAGCAGTTTCCGGGCAAGATTGTCTATGTCGGCGATCTCGTCGACTCCACCACGCGCGCGATCCGGACGCGCATCGAAATCGACAATCCCAACAATATTCTGCGTCCAGGCATGTTCGCGCAGGCCGTTGTCGAGACCAAGACGGTCAACGCGGTCGACGTGCCCGTCAGTGCCCTGCTGGCGCGGCGCGACGAGTTCTTCGTCTTCGTGCAGTCGCCGGACGGCAGCTACCACCAGCAAAAGGTCAAGCTCGGCGAGCAGCAGGGCGAGCACGTGACGCTGATCGACGGCGTCAAGCCGGGCGACAAGCTGGTGACGCAAGGCGCCATCTTGCTCGACGCCGAAGCCAACGAGGCGCTTTAGTCATGCTGACCTATTTCGGACATCAATCTCTTTGGTTCAGACCTGTTGCATCTCGGACCGAGACCGCAAGCGTGCACCTTCGGTGGCACGTCGCGGATCCAGAAGGTCTGAACTCGAACTCTGGTCGGAGCGTCTAACTATGCTGGTCCTGACACCTTTCTCCCCCTCGACCCCAATCGGACGGCGCTCATGATCCGCGGAATTGTCGATTTTGCGCTGCGTCAGCGCGTAGTCATCCTCATCTCAGCGCTGATTTGCATTGCCCTGGGCATCAACGCGTTCATCCACCTGCCGATCGAGGCGTACCCGGACGTCGCGGACACGTGGGTGCAGATCATCACCCAGTGGCCCGGTCACGCGGCTGAGGAAGTCGAGCGGCAGATCACGCTGCCGGCCGAGCGCGTGATGAACGGCGTGCCCAAGCAGTCGTCGCTGCGCTCGACGTCGATCGCCGGTCTGTCGGTGGTGACGCTGATTTTCGAGGACGGGACCGACAGCTATTTTGCCCGCCAGCAGGTGCTGGAGCGGCTAGGCAGCATCGACTTGCCGCCGGGCGCGAACAACGACCTGGGGCCGCTGGCGAGTCCCGTGGGCGAAATCCTGCGGTACAACTTGGTGAATTGTGCAGTGACGCGGACGGCCGAGTGCTCCGATGACGACGCGAAGGTGCCGCCCAAGCCGCTGAGCGAGCTCAAGGATTTGGAGGAATGGCTGGTCGAGCGCGAGCTGCTCGCGACGCCGGGCGTGGCCGACGTGGCAAGTTTTGGCGGAACGCTCAAGCAGTTCCAGGTGCTGCTGAACCCGGCGCTGCTGGCGGCGCACGGCCTGGCGATTCAGGATGTTCAGGATGCCCTGACGGCGGCGAACGGCAACGCGGGCGGCGGCGTCGTGCGGTTTGGCACGTCTTCGCTCAACGTCCGCGGCATCGGCCTGCTGACGCCGGAGCAGATCGCGGACGTGGCGATCTCGCAAAAAGACGGGACGCCGGTGCGCGTGCGCCACGTCGCGCAGGTGCAGGTCGGCTACCAGCCGCGTCTGGGCCGCGTGTCAATCGACGACGAAAAAGACGTGGTCAAAGCGACCGTGCTGATGCGCAAAGGTGAACAAACCCAGCAGGTTCTGGAGCGACTGCACGTCCGCATCGACGAGATCAACCAGACCGTCCTGCCGCGCGGCGTCAAGCTGCATCCGCACCACGATCGCACCGAGCTGATGCACCTGACGACGCACACGGTCATGGACAATCTGGCCGAAGGCATCGCGCTGGTGACCTTGATTTTGTTCATTTTTCTCGGCAACGTCCGCGCGGCGCTGATCGTCGCGGTGACCATTCCGCTGTCGCTGCTGATCGCGTTCATCTTCATGGACGCCGCCAAGATTCCCGCCAATCTGCTGTCGATCGGCGCGGTCGATTTCGGCATGATTGTCGATGGTTCCATCGTGATGGTGGAAAACATTTTTCGATTATTGGCCGAAAAACAGGAGCACGGCGAGAAGTACGACTTGGCGGAGCTGGTGCGCCATGCGTCCAAGGAAGTCGCGCGGCCGATCGTGTTCGCAATCGCAATCATTGTCACGGCTTATCTGCCCATTTTCACGCTCCAGCGCGTCGAGGGCAAGCTGTTCTCGCCGATGGCGTGGACGGTCGCGTTCGCGCTGGGCGGCGCGCTCGTGCTGGCGATTACCGTCGTGCCGGTGCTGTGCACGTTCCTGTTTCGCGGAAAGGTCAAGGAATTCAACAATCCGCTCCTGCAGCTCATGCGCTGGGTGTACCTGCCACTGCTGAAGAAATCTTTGCGGATTCCGCGGTTGGCGTTTCTGATCGCCGCGCTGCTGATCGGCGCGGACGCGGTGATGGCCAGCAAGATCGGCTCGGAATTCCTGCCGCACTTGGACGAAGGCGCGCTGTGGGTGCGCGTGTCGATGCCGCTGAATATCTCGCTCCCGGAGGCCGAGCGGATGGTCGACGGTCGCCACGAAAATGGCGAAAATATCAGGGGATTGCGCGAAATCCTGCGGGCGTTCCCCGAAGTGCGGATGATGTCGACGCAGATCGGCCGGCCGGACGACGGCACCGACCCGACCGGCTTCTACAACGCGGAATTCCTGCTGCTTTTGACGGACCACGAGGAGTGGCGACCGCAATTTCACGGCAACAAGGACCTGCTGATCAGCGCGATGTCGGCCGCGCTGGCGGAGGTGCCGGGCGTGGATGTGGGCTTTTCGCAGCCGATTTCCGACAACATTGAGGAGGCGGTGTCGGGCGTCAAGGGCCAGCTGTGCCTGAAGATTACCGGCAACGACCTGAACGCGCTGGACGACCTCTCGCGGCGCGCGGCGCACGCGATGAAGGATGTCGCGGGTATCGAAGACCTCGGTATTTTCAGGGAGTTGGGTCAGTCCAACGTCAACATCGCGATCGCCCGCGAGCGTGCGGAGCGCTACGGCTTGTCGGTCCAGGACGTGGAGGCGGTCATCGAGGCGGGCGTTGGCGGCAAGCCGGTGACGCAGATCGTGGAAGGCGAACGGCGCCACGACTTGGTGGTGCGCTACGCTGAGGACAAGCGCGACAACATTGACGCGATTCGCCGGCTGCCGGTGCCGCTCAAAGAAGGCGTGACGATTCCGCTGGCGATGGTCGCGGACGTGACCGTGCAGGGCGGCGCGTCGCGCATTTTCCGCGAGGCCAACCGCCGCTACATCGCCATCAAGTTCAGCGTGCGCGATCGCGATCTCGGGTCGGCGGTGAACGACGCCCAGGCGGCCGTCGCGAAGGCCGTCAAGCTGCCGTCGGGCTATTCCATGTCCTGGGCCGGCGAGTTCGAGTCCGCGCGCCGCGCCGGCAAGCGCCTGAGCATCGTGATTCCGGCGACCGTGCTGGTGATCTTTGCGATCTTGCTGATCATGTTCCGGCGGATGCGGGAGTCGTCGATCATCCTCGTCAACGTGCTGCTGACGTCGCCGTTTGGCGGCCTGGCAGCGCTGCTGATGACCCACACGAATTTCTCGGTCTCGTCGGGCGTCGGCTTTCTCGCGCTGTTCGGCGTGTCGGTGCAAACCGGTGTGATTCTCATCGCCTACATCAACGAACTGCGCGCGGAAGGCCTGCACCTGGACGAGGCGATCCTGCGCGCGGCCGACCTGCGGCTCCGGCCGGTGACGATGACAGCGCTGGTGGCGACGCTTGGCCTGCTGCCCGCGGCGCTGTCGACCGGCATCGGATCGGATTCGCAGAAGCCGCTGGCGATCGTCGTCGTGGGCGGCTTGGTGTCCTCGCTGGCGCTGTCGCTGGGGATGCTGCCGCTGCTGTACAAGCTGTTCGCGCCCAAAGATATGCCTAAGGATTCCGCGTTGTTGCCGCACACCGAGGAGCCGTATCACGAGCCGGAGATGGTCCCGCTGGCGGACTGACCGCGGCGGTCAGGACTCGTGCCAGGAGAGCTGGCACAAGTCCCCAAGCTCTCAGCCGGGTCGCCCGGCGCGCCCGGCTGTCGCGATAAGCGCCGCGACTCAAACATGCCGTGTATCCCCTTGAGTTTGTTTGTGTCCTTAACGCAGCTTCGCGGTGGAGCCTGAACGGCCGAGGACTACGATGCGATCCTCGCGCGTCACCCGCATCTCGGCCGACGGCGGGAATTCGACCGAGCCATCCGGGTGCTTCACCGCCACGATCAGCACCTCCGGCGCGCCCCACAGCTTGGTGTCGCGCAACGTCGTGCCGCCGGACTGCAGCAGGTCGCCGACGCGCAACTCCTCAATTTTCAATTCGTATTCGCCGCGCCGCGTCGCAATGTCCAGCAGGTCCGTCACGTCGGGCTGAACGATCTGCCACCCCACCCGGTGGCCCGCCACTGCCGCTGGGCTGAACACGTGATTGGCGCCCGCCCGCTCGAGTTTCTGCAAGGATTTCGGATCGTCGGCCTTGCCGTACAGCAAGATGTCCGGGTTCAGCTCGCGCGCCGAGAGCGTCAGGAAGACGTTCGCCGCATCGCTGTCCACCGCCGCCACGAGCGCGCGCGCCCGCGTCACGCCCGCGGCAATGAGCACGTCGTCGTCCTGCGCGTTGCCGGCGACGTGCAGCAGGCCATCGTCCTCCGGCGCTTTGTCCAGCGCGATCGGATCGCGATCGACCACGACCACGGGGTGGCCATTTTGCCGCAGCACGGCCACGACTGCGCGCCCCAACCGCCCATAACCACAGACAATTGTGTGATTCTTGATCGTCGCCAAGGAATGCTTCATCCACCTTCTCCGCCGCGCCGCTTCCCAGCCGCCATGGGCAAAAAACTCCGTCGTCGCTCCCAGCGCGTAGCCCAGCGTGCCCACGCCGCCCAAGATGAGCAGAATCGACAGCATGCGCCCCTGCATCGACAGCGGGCGCACCTCGCCGTAGCCGACCGTCGACAGCGTGATCACGGTCATGTAGAACGCGTCGAACAGCGGCCACCCTTCCAACAGGTGGTAGCCCAGGGTCCCGCCGCCCAGCAGCAACGCCGCCACGAGCGCCGCCGCCTTGACGGTGCGGACCAGCGCTTGATCGCTGTTTGGCAACGGGTTTTGCGGTTCAGTCGGCACGGCATCGGGCCAGCGGCATTTCCGCCGCGCGTCGAGTGTACGAGGCTGGCGCCGATTGGGCCAACCGTTGAGGAGCGAGATGGTGTTTGTCCCTCACGCAGTCGCAGTCGGTGCGAATTTCGCGACGCTGGATGTTCTTGTTTTGCATGGGATTCTCGGGTCTGGCCGCAACCTGCGCACTTTTGCCGTGCGTTTGGCGCAGGCGATGCCGGAACTGCGCCTGTGGCTCGTCGATCTGCGCAACCACGGCGATTCCCAAGGCGCGCCGCCACCGCATACGTTGGACGCGTGCTGTAGCGATCTGGATGCGCTGGTTGCGGCGCGTGGGCTGCGTCCGCGGTGGGTCATCGGGCATTCGTTTGGCGGCAAAGTCGCTGTCGCATGGACGGGCAGGGCGCCCCCGGGGCTGCAGCGCGCGTGGGTGCTGGACTCGCCGCCGGCGGGCCAGGCGCTGGCGCCCGACGCGGCGGGCGACGCAGCGGACAACGTGGAGCGCGTGATCGCGACGCTGCGGCAGATCCCGCAGCCGTTGGCGACGCGTCAGGACGTGGTGGCGCAGTTTCGCCAGCGCGGCTTTCCCGACAGCATCGGCCAGTGGATGACGACCAACGTGCGCCAGACAAGCGCCGGGTATCGCTGGGTTTTTGACCTCGACGCCATCGACGAGATGCTGGCCAGCTACCTGGCGACGGACACCTGGCCGATCCTCGAGGCGCCACCGCCGGGCGTACGCATCGACGTCATCCGCGCCGAGCGATCGCGCCGCTGGCCGCCCGAAGTGCTGGCGCGCTTCGCCGCGATCAACAACGGCCGCACACATTTGCACATGCTGCCCGACTCCGGCCACTGGCTTCACGTCGAGCGAACAGACGCGCTGGTGGCCTTGATGGTCGCGCTGCGCTGACAGCAATGTCAGGCACATTTGTGAGGATTTGCGAATACCACCCCGGCGCGTATGCTTCACGTCATTCGGCTGCCTGCGGGCGGTGGCCATCCAGGAGACAACATGAGTCGCGTACTTGCAGGGATTTCTTTGACCTTTTTTCGCCGCTCCCAGGCGCTCGCGTTGGCCGGGCTGGTCGCCGGCACCCTGATCGGCTGCGGCAACAGCGCCGGCGGCGGCGGCAATGACACGATCGACCTCGACAGCGTCGACTTGAGCGACATCAACCTGGACGGCGTGGACGTGGACCAGGACGTGCTCAGCCACCTGGACCTGAAGACCAGCGACACGATCGGCGCGGACGGCAGCGACGCCAAGGACAGCGGCGAAGGCACCGACGCCGCGGTCGGAACAGACGCCGCGGTCGGAACAGACGCCGCGGTCGGAACAGACGCCAGCCCCGGCACGGACGCGACGGGCGACGCGGACAGCAGCGACGGCAATTCGGACGTCGCTTCGGGTTGCCCGAACGACGCCGCTTGCGACGACAAGAACGTCTGCACCGACGACAAATGCGGCACCGATGGCGCGTGCAGCCACACGCCCAACGCGGTCAGCTGCGACGACGGCGTGACCTGCACGACCGACACCTGCGCTGGCGGTACTTGCGTGGGCATCGCCAACGACGCTTCGTGCACTGACGCCAACGGCTGCACCGCGGACATCTGCGACCTCGCGCTCGGCTGCACGCACACCGCGTTGGACGGCTCCGGCTGCGACGACGGCAATCCGTGCACGCTGGGCGAGGCGTGCTCGGCGGGCTTGTGCGGCGGTGGCATCCAAGACGCGTGCGACGACGGCAACGACTGTACGGCGGATTCCTGCGCATTACCAGGAGGTTGCACGCACACGTTGCTTGACGCGGCCAGCTTGGACGTCGCTATTGCGTGCAGCGACAATGACCCTTGCACCAGCGGCGACGCGTGCCACCAGGGCTTGTGCGTCGGCACGGCGATCGACTGCTCCGACGCCAACACGTGCACCGACGACGCGTGTACCGGCGGCGAATGCGCGCACACGCCCAACAGCGTCCCCTGCAACGACGGCCTCGCGTGCAGCGCCAACGACACGTGCGCGGGCGGTAGCTGCGCCGGCACCTTGATCAACAGCCTGTGCGACGACCAAAACCCGTGCACCAGCGACTGGTGCAGCACCGACGGCGGCTGCAACCACGCGCCGACGGACGGCAGCTGCAGCGACGGAGACCCGTGCACGATCGACAAATGCGCCGGCTTCACCTGCGTCAGCACGCCGAAAGTCTGCAACGACGCAAACGACTGCACCGGCGACAATTGCGACCCCGGAAACGGCGAATGCGCGTTCACGCCCATCGTCGGCGGCGCGTGCTTGTTGGGCGACGCCTGCGTGGCGAGCGCGGGCTGCGTGGAGGGAAAGTGCGCGGCGCTGGCGCAAATCACCTGCGATGACAAGAACTTGTGCACGGACGATAGCTGCGATTCCAAGCTCGGCTGCGTCTTCTTGCCCAACGCCGTGACGTGCGACGACGGCGATTTGTGCACAGAAAACGACCACTGCGGCGCGACGACCTGCGCGGGCTCGGAGAAGGCGTGCCCAGCGAGCCCGGACGACTTGACCTGCAGCATCGGCTTTTGCGATGGCTTGACCGGGGCGTGCACCGTCCAATACGCCGCATGGTTCGAGGACTTTTCGCGCAAGGGCAAGGGCTGGAAATTCGAGGGCGAGTGGCAGATCGGCCTGGCGATGGCGTCCACGCCGGTCGGCGATCACTACGGCGACCCCGGCGTCGACGCGGACGGCAACGCGAGCGGCTACCTCGTGGGCACGGTCATCGGCGGCAACATCGACAACACGCCGCATGATTGGTTCTACCTGACGAGCCCGGCGGTGGACCTGTCCGCGCTGGCGACGGTGACGGCGATCCTCGACATTGAAGGCGCAGGCGAGCTTTTTGGCACCCAGGCGCAGCAGGCGAAAGTGGAATTCACCGCGGATGGCCAGACCTGGACCAACGTGGAGACCATCGGCGACGTGGATCAAACCTGGCAGGTGCTGAGTGGCTACATCACGATCACGCCGGAATTCTGCACGGCAAAATTCCAATTTCGCATTGGATACCGGGTCGTTACGTTGGTCGACTACGTGGCGCCCATCGTCGCTGGCCTGAGCGTCGACAACATCGCCATCAACCGCGGCGACTGCTGGTAGCGCGGCACCCGGGCGGCGCGCGCGGGGGTATCGACTTTTTTACCTTCTCTGCGGTACCGTGTCAGTATGTCCAGAAGTTCCGTGGATCCGCAGCTGCGGTCCGTGGAAGTTCTGCTTCGCCGGTCCCCGCCGCATCCGGATGTTCCGGGCAACGGTGTGCGGCTCGGCTCCCGATGGCAAGTCGCCGGACGGAACCAGGTTGTTGCCGGCGATCGCCCCAGTCGATTCGCCAATGTAATTCAGGAGTTCAGCATGAAGAAGATGATGTCGCTCGCGGTTGTCCTTGGTCTCGCGATTGCCGCGCCCGCCATGGCGCAGGCTCCGGCCGCTCCGGCCGCTGAGAAGCCGGCTGAGGCCAAGGCCGAGAAGAAGGCCGAAGAGAAGAAGGAAAAGGCCGAGAAGAAGGAAGAGAAGAAGGAAGAGAAGAAGGCCGAAGAGAAGAAGGAAAAGGCCGAGAAGAAAGAGAAGGCCCACGAGAAGAAAGAAGAAAAGAAAGAAAAGGCCCACGAGAAGAAAGAGAAGTAGATCGCCCAAGCGGTTTGGACTCAGCTGGAGCGGCGTCGGGAGCAATCCCGGCGCCGTTCGGCGTTTTTGGCGCGCCGGATTCCCCGCTTGCGCAGCGTCACTGGGGTCGCTAGTCTGTGACACTTTGTGTCGCGCGGTCAGCGACCTCGCGCGCTCCCGTTGCCGCACGTTCGCGGGCGCCCGGGCGTCGCGCGTGGCAGTTCGGGGCTGGCACTGCGGGAGCGGCGTCAGCGGGAAAGGGGAGTGAGACATGCGAATTTGTGGCGAAATGGCACCCGCTGGGTGTCGTCGTTCCGGTCGGGTCACGGTTGGCCGCCGCTGGCTGGCGCTGGTTGGCCTCCTCGCTGCCTGCGGGTCCGCGGCTGGCGGCTCCGGCAGCGGGTCGGGTGACACGGAGACCGACGCGGACAGCCAGGTCGCCGACGCGAACAGCGATTCCGCGGCTGGCGCCGATTCCGATGTCGCGACACAGGATTCGCTGGGTCAGGATGTTGTCGATGTCGCCGATGTCCCGGCTGCCGACGTCACGCCGACCGAGGACGTCAATCCCGCCGACGTGAAGGACGCCAAGGACACGGCCGATGTGGCAAAAGACGTGCCAGCGCCGGATGTGCCTGATATTCTTGTGGAAATCGACTCGGGATGCGCCGCGCCGGAGGATTGCCCATCGAGCGGCGACCCGTGCAACGTCAACCAGTGCGTCAACGGCACGTGCGTGCTCACCCCCGAGAGCGACGTCGCGTGCGACGATGGCAACGCGTGCACGATTGGCGACAGCTGCACCAACGGCAAGTGCACGCCTGCGGACTCGCTGAACTGCGACGACAGCAACCCGTGCACCAAGGATTCCTGTGACTTGAGCGCCGGATGCGTCAACGTCAACGCCGACGGCTTGCCGTGCAGCGACGGCAAGAAATGCACGACCGAGGACCTCTGCGCCGCGGGCGCCTGCAAGGGCTCCGCGCCCGATTGCGACGACGGCAACCCGTGCACCGACGATTCCTGCAGCGACGCGGCGGGCTGCGCGCACGCCAACAACGCGGCGCCCTGCGACGATGGCAACCCGTGCACAGACGGCGACGGGTGCAGCACCGGCAAGTGCCTCGGCGGCTCCACCGTGAACTGCGACGACGCGAACGCGTGCACCAAGGACAGCTGCGACCTGATCAACGGCTGCACGCACGCGACCGCGTCCGGCTTTTGCGATGACGGCGACGCGTGCACCGCCGGCGACACGTGCGTCGTGGGCACCTGCGTCGGCGCCAAGGTCGATTGCAACGACGGCAATCCATGCACGGACGACTCATGCGTCTCCAAAGGCAAGGGCGCGGGCTGCCAGCACATCAGTTCCACCGCGCCGTGCAGCGATAACAACCCGTGCACTGCGGGCGACTCCTGCGCCGCGGGCGTGTGCCAACCGGGCAGCCAGCCGGGCTGCGACGACGGCAACGACTGCACCGTGGACAGCTGCGACCCGACGTCCGGCTGCCAGCACACGAACATCGCCGGTGCCTGCGACGACGGCAACGCGTGCACCAGCGACGACGCCTGCAGCGCCGGGAAATGCCTGGCCGGCAAGGCGGTCAACTGCGACGACCAAAATGGCTGCACCATCGACACCTGCGACCTGCAAACCGGCTGCGTGCACAGCAACGCCGACGGCGCCCCGTGCGACGACGGCCAGACCTGCAGCGTCCAGGACGCGTGCCTGCACGCCAAATGCCAGGGCGTGGCGCCGCAATGCGCGGACGGCAACCCGTGCACCGACGACACGTGCTCGGACGCAAGCGGCGGCTGTGTCCACCTCGCCAACGCGGCGACCTGCACGGACGGCAACGCGTGCACGGAAGGCGATGGCTGCGCGAACGGCGCGTGCGTCGGCGGCACCGTCAAGAGCTGTGACGACGGATTGGTGTGCACCGCGGACAGCTGCGCCATCGCCACCGGCTGTGTGTCCACGGCCCTGACCGGCGCGTGCAGCGACGGCGACGCGTGCACCGCGAGCGACACCTGCGTGGGCACTGCGTGCGTGGGCACCGCGATTGGCTGCGACGATGGCAACCCGTGCACCGCCGACAGCTGCGACAAGGCGAAGGGCTGTATCCACGCGCCGACCAGCGGTTCGTGCGCCGACGGCAACGCGTGCACGGCGAACGACCAATGCGCGGTCGGACTGTGCGCCGCCGGCACGCCGGTCAACTGCGACGACGCCAACGTGTGCACGCTGGACAAGTGCGACAAGCTCCTGGGCTGCACGCACACCGCGCAAGCCGGCCCGTGCGACGACGGCAACGCATGTACAACCGGCGACGCGTGCGCGGCGGGCAAATGCGCCCCTGGCGCGCCGATCAGCTGCGACGATGGCAACGTGTGCAACAAGGATTCCTGTGATGTAACGAGCGGTTGCAAGCACGTGGACAACGACGGCGTCGCCTGCGACGACGGCCAAAAGTGCAGCGTCCAGGACACCTGCCTCCACAGCGCGTGCGTCGGCATCGCGCCCAACTGCGACGACAGCAACGTGTGCACGGACGACAGCTGCGCGGACGCCAGCGGCTGCGTGCATTTGCCCAACGCCGTGACCTGCGACGACGGCAACGCGTGCACGACCGGCGACACCTGCGCCGCCGGTAAATGCGCCGCCAAGGGCGCCCGGAACTGCGACGACGCCAACCCGTGCACCACCGACAGCTGCGCGCCTGCGAGCGGGTGCGCGCACGCGGCGCTCGACGGCACCAGTTGCTCGGACGGCAACGCCTGCACCGCCGCGGACACCTGCGTCGACGGCACCTGCACCGGCGTGTTGATCGCCTGCGACGACGGCAATCCCTGCACGGCAGATGGCTGCAACATTGCCGGCGGTTGCACGCACACGCCGCAAGTCAGCGCCTGCGACGACGGCAACGTGTGCACGCAAAATGACACATGTTCAAACGGCATTTGCGTCAAGGGCGTCGCCCTGGTGTGCGCTGACAACAACCCGTGCACCGACGATTCCTGCGACGTCCACAAGGGCTGCCTCACGCTGGCGAATTCCGCGACTTGCACCGACGGCAACGCCTGCACGACCGGCGACGGCTGCGCCAACGGCGCGTGCCAGACCACCGGCGTCTTGAGCTGCGACGACAATCAGCCCTGCACGATCGACTCCTGCGACCCGAGCACCGGCTGCACGCATCAAGACAGCGACGGCCTTGCCTGCAACGACGGCCAGGCGTGCAGCACCAACGACGCCTGCCTGCACGGCATCTGCCAGGGCACCGCGTCCAGCTGCGACGACGCCAATCCATGCACGGACGACAGCTGCGCGGACGGCTCCGGCTGCGTGCACTTGCCCAACGCCGTGACCTGCAGCGACGGCAATGCCTGCACCACCGGCGACGCGTGCAGCGGCGGCAAGTGCGCGCCAGGCGCGGGCGTGAACTGCGACGACAACCAGATCTGCACCAGCGATTTCTGCGATCCGGCCAACGGCTGCAAGCACACGAACGTCTCGGGCCAGTGCAATGACGGCGACCCGTGCACGTCGGGCGACACCTGCGCCGGCGGCGTCTGCGCTGGCACGGGCACGACCAACTGCAGCGACGGCATTGCGTGCACCGCGGATTCCTGCACCGCCAGCGGCTGCCTGCACACCGTCCTCGTTGGCGCGTGCGACGACCTGAACGCGTGCACGGTCGGCGACGTGTGCACCGTCAATGGCTGCCTCGGCACCGCGAAAGTCTGCAACGACGGCAACTCCTGTACCGCCGACAGCTGCGACGCCGCCACCGGCTGCACGGCGACCGCCGCGGGCGACGGCACGGCGTGCAGTGACGGCTCCGCGTGCACATCCGGCGACGCGTGCGCCAACGGCACCTGCATCGGCTTCACGGGCAGCTGCGACGACGGCAACGCGTGCACCGCCGATTCGTGCAGCGCCGCGACCGGCTGCGTCCACAGCGCGATCGTCAGCGGCAGCGCCTGCGACGACGGCAACCCGTGCACCGCGGGCGAAACGTGCATCGGCATGAGCTGCAAAGGCACGACGACGAACTGCGACGACGGTAAGTTCTGCACCGCGGACACGTGCGATCCCACCACCGGCTGCATTCACACCGCAGTCAGCGCCGGCACCGCCTGCAACGACGGCAACCCGTGCACCGCCGTGGACACGTGCAGCGGCACCAGCTGCATCGGCACCGGCAGCCCCGCTTGCAGCGACAACAACCCGTGCACCGCCGACGGCTGCGACGCCGTGATCGGCTGCACACACGCGTCCGTCAGCGATGGCACGAGCTGCGACGACGCCAACCACTGCACAACGGGCGACACCTGCATCGCCGCGTCCTGCAAAGGCACGGCGGTCGTGTGCAGCGACGCCAACCCCTGCACGGTCGACGCGTGCGATCCGACCGACGGCTGCACGTTTACGGCTGGCAACAACGGCGCCGCGTGCGACGACGGCAACAAGTGCACCACCGGCGAGACCTGCGCATCGGGCGTGTGCGGCAACGGCGCGGTGACCAACTGCAACGACGGCAACGACTGCACCGCGGATTCCTGCAGCCAGGCGGGCGGCTGCGCGCACGCAACCGTCGTCGACGGCAGCACGTGCAGCGACGGCAACGCGTGCACAGGCGGCGACACGTGTTTGGGCGGCGCCTGCAAGGGCGTGGGCGCCGGCTGCGACGACGGCAACGTCTGTACCGCGGACGCGTGCGCCCCGGCAACCGGCTGCACCTACACGCCGACCAACACCGGCAACGCCTGCGATGACGGCAACGCGTGCACGGTCGGCGAGACCTGCCAGGCGGGCTTGTGCAACAACGGCGTGGTGAACAGCTGCGATGACGCCAACCCGTGCACCAGCGACGGCTGCGCGGCGGGTGCGTGTAGCCACACCGCGGTCTCAAGCGGCACCGCGTGCTCCGACGGCAATTTCTGCACCGCGTCCGACCAGTGCGCGACCGGCAGCTGCGCCGGCACGGCGGTCGTGTGCGACGACAAGAACGTGTGCACGAACGACAGCTGCGACCCCAGCAAGGGCTGCGTTTTCACCAGCGCCAACGAGGGCTTGGCCTGCGTGGACAACAATTCGTGCACGACCAACGAATCCTGCACAGCCGGCGTCTGCAAAGCGTCCGGCAGCGTGGACTGCAGCGACGGCAACGCGTGCACGACAGACACGTGCGACCCGACGTTCGGCTGCCAGCATGCGCAACCGCAGGGGCTGTGCGAGGACCAGAACAGCTGCACCAACGACGCGTGCAGTCCCTCGCTCGGCTGCACGCACACACCCGTCCTCGATGGCGCGAGCTGCGTTGACAATGACCAGTGCACCGTCAACGAGACCTGCAGCTTCGGCAACTGCATCGGTTCGCAGCGCATTTGCTCGGACGGCGAGCTGTGCACCACGGACACGTGCGAATCCACGACCGGCTGCCTCTTCACGCCCAACAGCTTCTCCTGCAACGACGGCGATGCCTGCACCGTGGGCGACGCGTGCCTGGGCGGCACTTGCCAGCCGGGCACGCCGCTCGATTGCAGCGACACGCTGGTCTGCACGGACGACAGCTGCTCGGCTGGCAACTGCCAGCACACGCTGAACGACGCCAACTGCAAGGACGGCACGGTCTGCACCACCGACGTGTGCAGCCCGATCAGCGACTGCGTCAACACGCCCATTGACTGCTCCGACGGGCTGATCTGCACGCTGGACCAGTGCGATCGGCTCTCGGGCTGCAGCCATCCGCCCAACCAGTGCAACGACGGCGTGGCGTGCACCGCAGATTCCTGCGACGCGGTCCTCGGCTGTGTGAACGTCGCTTCCGACGCGCTGTGCAACGACGGCAACACCTGCACGATCGACGCGTGCACCGCCGCTTCGTGCACGCACCAAGGTGTTGCGGGCGTGTGCAACGACGGCAATCCATGCACCGTCGGGGACGCGTGCAACGCCGCCAACGGCACCTGCGTCGGCGCGGACCTCTGCAACGACGGCAACGCCTGCACGCTCGATAGCTGCAACGCGAGCGGCGTCTGCGTGCACGACAGCGCGGCGATGGAAGGCCAGAACTGCGACGACGGGACGTTGTGCACCAACGACGAGTACTGCACGGCGGGCAAGTGCGGCGGCGGCGGCACGGTCATCTGCGAGGACAGCGACGCGTGCTCCTACACCAATTGCAACCCGGACACCGGCTTGTGCGCGAGCACGCCGACGCCCGGTTATCTGGACTACGAAGATTTCGCCACCGGCATCCGCCACGGCTGGGACTTGCAGGGCCAATGGGCCGCGAGCACGGCGAAGGCGTCCTTGGGCGAGACGTACGGCTATCCCGATCCGTCGACCGACGGCAGCGGCACCAACAGCGGCTGGCTCGTCGGCACTGTGATCGGCGGCGATCTGGCGACGACCGCGACCAACGGCTACCGCTACGTCACCAGCCCGATGTACGACTTTGGCAAGATCACGACGCCTGTGTCGATGAACATCGCCATCTCGCTGGACGCTTTCCTGAACCTGGATGGCGCGTCGCAGACGATGCGCGCGGAGTACTCGCTGGACAGCGGTAACACCTGGCAAAAGTTCCTGGACTTGACCGACGTGAGCTGGTCCGGCTGGGCGTCGTTGAGCCTTGGCACGGTGACGCTCGCGCCCAGCTTGCAGCCACTGAACATCCGGATCGGCTATGACATCACGGCGTCCGGCGGCTCGCTGACATCGGGCATCAGCATCGACAACGTGCGGATGACCTGCACGAATTGCGGCTGCGCGCTGTAACTGAGGTCCGATGAACTGGCGACGATTTCCCTTTGCCGCCGCCCTGATGGCGACGACGTTGACGCCGGCGGCGTGGGCGCACGACGTCGCGTTGAGCGGCCAGGTCAGCAAGACGCCCGCGACCGCCGACAGCCCCGCCACGGGTTCCAGCACCGGCACGTTGCTTGGCTCCTGGGACATCACGGACGACTGGTCGTTGGACGGCAGCTTCGGCATCACGCGCGAAGACTTGAGCGGCGACCCGACTTTGGTGCGCGCGAGTAACATCTACGCGCTTGGCCTTGGACCGAGCTGGACGCTGGGCGACCACTGGCTTTTCGTCGGCAGCGGCACATTTTCGCCGCAATCGACGCAGCTGACGGACTCGACGCTCACATTTGCCGACAAGGCGCCGCCCGCGGGCGTCAAGGACCACAACGCCCAGATTCGCGCGGATTCCACGTCGGGCGGCGCGATGCTGATGGCGGCGTACGACACGGCTGGCGAGAGCGACTGGGAGACCAGTGTGGCGGCGACCTTGACCTGGAACCACTATGGAACGCTGCAGAAAATCGTCGATGTGAAGGTGGCGAACAAGTCGGTGGACAGCGCGACGCTGGCGGCGGCGTGCGCGACTGAGACGACCAAAGTGTGCAAAGTGCTGCGTGCGCTGCTGCGGGCGGAGCCGGACGCGCTGGACCAGGGCTCGCTGGGGCTGACCGCGACGGAGACGATCTTCCAGGATTGGGACGTGCTGCTGGGGGCGACGTACTACGTCTACAGCAAAGATCCCAATGATGTCGGGGTATTTTCTGTCGCCACCCGCGGCACCAGCGTCGCCACTCCGCGCGCGGGCGCGAGCAGCGTCGAATACGGGGAGGGCATCCCGCTCTCCGCGTTCCTGTACAACACCCAAATCGGCGGCGCCTGGCACGCGCATGGCTGGAAAATCAGCCTGATTGAGGCCATTGGCGGCTATGTGGACGACGGCGGCGGGCTCACCGCGACCACGCTCAAGGCGTCGTACAAGTTCAACTCGAACTGGAAGATCTTGGGATCATTCACATTTCAGCGCGACAAGGATTCGACTGGCATCGTCACGAATGGCGAGCTCGGCAGCCTGACGCTGCGGTTCACGTGGGACTAATCGTTCCAGTCCTGCATCTCCCCGTCGTCGCCTTCATCCGATTCGACCGCTGAGCGCCGCTCACCGCCACGACCGCGGGACGTCGTCTGGCTCTGCCGCTGCGCGCTATGCCTGCGCAACACATCCAGGCGATCGGCCACCGCGCGCATCACCGTCCCCGGCGGGTACGTGCCGTCCGCGCGCACCTGTCCCGCCCGCGCGCCGGTCAGAACTTCCATGCCTTCCTCGATGGTGCGGATCGGCCAGACGTGAAACTTCTTCTTGTCGATCGCGTCGCGCACTTCCTGATGCAGAACCAAATGTTGCACGTTCTGCCACGGGATGATGACCCCTTGGCGGCCGGTCAGCTTGCCGGACGTGCAGAAGCGGTAGAAGCCCTCGATCTTCTCGTTTACGCCGCCGATCGGCTGGATTTGCCCGAGCTGGTTGACCGAGCCTGTGACGCCAATGCCTTGCGCGATCGGCACTTGCGAGACAGCGGAGAGGATCGCGTACAGCCAGGTGCTGGACGCTGAGTCGCCGTCCACTTCGCCGTAATTCTGCTCGAACGTGACGGTCGCGGTCAGGCACAGCGGGCGGCGCTGAGCGAAGCGATCGCCCAGAAAACCGGACAGAATTTGCACGCCTTTGTCGTGGATCTCGCCCGACATCGCGACTTCGCGCTCGATGTTGACGATGCCCTGCGTGCCCGCGAACGCGCGCGCGGTGACGCGAAACGGTCGCCCGAACTGATGTTCGCCCACCGTCAGCACGGCAAGGCCATTGATCACGCCGACTTCCGCGCCGGTCGCCTCCATCAGCCACTGCCCGTCCAGCAGGTCCTCGTGCATCTTGTCGGCGATGAGCGAGGACGCCAACGTGCGCTGCGCAATGGCTTTTTCCACGTGCTTGCGGGTGATTTGCTTGGACCGTCCGCGCGCGGCGAACCAATCCGCCTCCACCAACAGGTTGGACACCTGGTTGAAGCGCATCGTCAGCTTTTTTTGCGAGTCCACCAGCCGCGCGCCGTGCTCCAGCACCGCCACGACCGCGTCGCGTTCCACCGGCCGGCACGCGTTGTTGCGCGCCGCCGTCGCGATGAACCGCACGTAGTTGCGCACGGAATCCGGTGTCGCGCGGATCTCGTGGTCAAAATCGGCTTTGACTTGAAAAATCTTGCGAAAATCGTCATCTGCGCGGTACAGCGCGTGGTACAGCGAGTTGCCGCCGATCAGCACCAGCTTCAAGCTCAGCGGGATTGGCTCGGGCTTCAGGCCGCTCGTCGGCAGGATGCCCGCGGTCTCGCCCAGGTCCTCGATCGCAATTTCCGCGTTGCGCAGCGTGACCTTGAGGTTCTCCCAGACGCCCATGAACTGGAACAGGTCCGCGGCGTGGCAGATGAGGAAACCGCCGTTGGCGCGCGCGAAGCTGCCGGCGCGGATCATCATGTGGTCGGTGAAATAGATGCCCTGTTCCACGCGCCGCTCGATCTTGCCAAACATCCGGTAATACGTCGGGTGCGACTCGAAAACGACCGGCGCGCCCTGTGTTTCGCTCTGGTCGACCACCAGGTTGACGCGAAACGCGATGAACGTGTCTGGCGCCTCGCGCGACGGCTGCTCCTTGGCCTCGCCTTCATCGGGCAAAAAGCGCTCGGTGTTCTCCAGCACGTCGTCGTACAGCGCGTCCATGAACGCCGCGAGCTTCTTGCCCGCCGAGCGAAACGGCTCCCGCACAGCGCGAAAGAGCGGTTTTGCCACACGTTCCGCGAGCTTGCGCTGCAGCTTGTCGATCTCCGCTTGCGTCCCCATCTCCACTTCGCGGTTGGACTGCACGAATTCGGTGAACAGCGGCTCCAGGCGCTCGCGTTTTTTGTCCAGCTTCTTGCGCTCCTCTTCTGGCAGCGCGACAACTTCCTTGTCATTCAAGGACTTACCGTCGACGATCGGCATCGTGATCAGCTCGTCTTCCTTGTTCGCCCGCACGACAAAGCCCAGCATCTCGGCTTGCCGCGACAGCTGCACGAACGCGTCCGTGGACTGCATGTTGCCTTGCGCCAACGTGTGCTGCAGCCGCGACTGGTGGTCGCGCGAGTGGTACGCCGCTGGCATCTGCTTTTGCAGCTCGTGCAGCATGAGTTCCATGGCTTTCTTGAACTTCTTGCCATCGCCCGCCTTCAGGCTCACGGCGATTGGTGCGTCCGTGTTGGCAAAATTGTGCAGGTAGACCCAATCCGGCGGCGTCTTGCAGGTCGGCGCGACGCGATTGAGCATCGACCGCAGCTGGCTGCGTTTGCCCGTGCCGGACGGCCCGGCGACGTACACGTGGTAATTCGGCCGCGAAACCGTCAGCCCGAGCTCCAGGCTGCGGACGGCGCGGTCCTGTTCGATCACGGCTTCCAGCACGTCCAGATCTTCGGTGCTTTGGAACGCGATGCCGGTCAGATCGTGGTGCACGGTGCACGCCGACGCGGGCAGGCTGGGCAGCTGGGCGACAGTCAGCAGCTTGGGTGGTCGCTTGGCTTTGGGCTGGGCAGGCATGGCGGCTCGCGGCTGCAGAAGGCAGCGGGGAAGCCATAGCACACTCACCGGCGGATGCAACTGGCTTGGCTCGGGCACGCCTTGCGGTCGGCCAATGACATTCGTAGGATCCGCGGCGACCTGCAGGTCGCAAGAGACGCGGCGGGGAGGCGACATGGAAACGACTGGGATGAAGCGGCGTTTTGGCATCCGGCGGCGGGAGCTGGCGCTGGTCGGCGCGCTGCTGCTGGCCGCGACGGCGTGCGGCAACAGCACCGCGGCGGGCGGCAACGACACCGTCGATTTTGACGCGCTGGACGTTGACTTTGACGCGCTGGACGTCGACGTGAACGGCATCGACATTGCCGGTTTCAAGGACTTGCAGCAGCAGGACACGATCGGCAACGACGTCAGCCCGCCGGACGTGCAAGCCGATGTGCCACCGCCGGAATGCGTGACGTCCGCGACCTGCAGCGACGACACGCCGTGCACCAACGATAGCTGCGTGGCTGGCAAGTGCGTGCACGCGAACAACACCGCGGCGTGCGAGGACGGCTCCAAATGCACGACCGGCGACGCGTGCGTCAACGGCGCCTGCGTGCCCGGAAGCGCGCCGAACTGCAGCGACGAGAACCCGTGCACCGACGACTCCTGCGCGCCCGACACCGGCTGCGTCCACGCGCCCAACGCTGTGACCTGCAGCGACGGCAGCGTCTGCACGACCGGCGATGTGTGCAGCGGCGGCGCCTGCCTGTCCGGCGCGGCGACGGTTTGCGACGACGGCAACCTGTGCACCGATGACAGCTGCGACCCCGCCACCGGCTGCACCGCGACCGCCAACGCCGCGGCGTGCGACGACGGCGACCCGTGCACCATCAGCGACCACTGCACCGCGACCGTCTGCGGCGGCAGCCCGAATCCGTGCGACGACAACAACGTCTGCACGGCCGACGGGTGCAACGTGGAAGGCTGCTTCCACACGCCCACAAACGAGGCCGGCCACTGCGACGACAGCAACATCTGCACCGTCCAGGACACCTGCTGGAGCGGCACGTGCGTCGGCTACGGCATGGAGTGCGGCGGCAACGAAAACCCGTGCGCCATGCCGATTTGCGACCTGGCCGTCGGCTGCACCTTCACGAGCGCGACCGGCAGCTGCGATGACGGCGACCCGTGCACGCAGGTCGACACCTGCAACAATTTCATGTGCTTGGGCAGCGATGTCACCGACTGCAACGACGCCAACCCGTGCACGGTCGACAAGTGCACGACCGGCGTGGGCTGCGACAACACCGGCGCGACCAACTGCGACGACGGCAACTCTTGCACGGCCGACAGCTGTGACCTCGCGCTCGGCTGCACCCACGAGACGCTGCCGGGCGAGAGCCCGTGCGACGACGGCAACGCTTGCACGCAATACAACACCTGCACCGGCGACGGTCAATGCGCCATCAGCCAGCCGGTGACCTGCGACGACACAAACGTCTGTACCAGCGACTCCTGCGACCCGAAAATAGGCTGTGTTTTTATGCCTTTGGACGTCACCTGCGATGACAACAACAGCTGCACGACCGGCGATTTCTGCGACAGCGGCTACTGCGTCGGCGGTCTCCCGACCGACTGCAACGACGGCAACCCGTGCACGGACGACAGCTGCGCGACGGCGCCGCCCAACGCCAAGGATCTCATCCTGGGCTGCAGCCACCTGCCCAACTCCGCGAGTTGCGACGACGGCAACCCCTGTACAGGCGGCGACTATTGCAGCGGAACTGTCTGTTACGGCGGCGACGCGCCCGGCTGCGACGACCTGAACGCGTGCACCAACGACTTTTGCAGCACCGCCGCGCCGGGCTGCGGCCACACGGTCAACACGGACATCTCCGTCTGCGACGACGGCAACGCGTGCACGTCCGGCGACAGCTGCAACACCGTCACCGGCGCGTGCGTGGGCGCCACCGCGGTCACGTGCTCGGACGGAGACCCCTGCACGTCTGACGCGTGCGACCCAGTCGGCGGCTGCCTCTTCAAGCCGATTTGCGACGACGGCGACCCGTGCACCACCGATGTCTGCAGCCTCGCGGGCGATTGCACGCACACGGAACTTGCTGTTTTTCAAGATAGTTTCGCGAACGGCAACGCCAAGAATTGGACGCTTGGGCCGGAATGGCAGATCGGCGCCGCGGCGCTGGGACCGGCCGGCAACTTGCAGTACGGCGATCCAGCGACCGGCGCGGACGACGGCTGGATCGCGGGCGTGGACATCGGCGGCAATGCCAAGCGCGTGCTGCACGATTTCTATTTCCTGACGTCGCCGGTCATCGACACGACGTCCCTGACCGCGCCGACGCTGCAGTTCTGGCGCTGGCTGGACAGCGATTCGTCGCCGTACATGGACAACATCGTGCAGGCGTGGGACGGCACCGCGTGGCAGACGCTGTGGGAAGACAACGGCATGGTCGATTCATCCTGGCAGCGGCAAGTGTACGACCTGACGGCCTTGAGCAATAAAAACATGCAGTTCCGCATCGGCTTCAGCATCGGCGACACGGGCGTCTACAGCGTGGGCTCGTGGAATGTCGATAAAGTCACAGTCGGCGAGTCCGGCCAGTGCGTGCCGCCGAACGTGTCAGCGGCGCCCAAGCCCATGCCCGTCGCGGCGCCGCACCTGAAGTAGGCCGTCTGGCCCAGTGCCCGAAACACGCTGGAGCGACTACGGGACGGCCAGCAGGATCGTGACCTCGCTCTCGGCCGCCTCGAACTGCTTTTGTGCCGCCCGCGCGGCCTCCAGGCTGTCAAACGGCCCGAGACGCACGCGGTAAAACGTGCCCTTGTCCGGCACATCGATGCTCGTCAGCTTGGGCGCGTGGCCCTTGGCGCGCAGGTCGGTCTCAAACGCCTTGGCCTCCGCCTCGTCGCGAAACGCCTTGACTTGAATGACGTAATGGCCTGACACCGTCGGCGGACGCACGTCGTCCTCGCGCGGATGCACGACTGGCTTGCGCGCGGGCACAGGTGCAGTCGCGGGCGCCACGGGCTTGGCCGCCGCGACGGCGGGCGGCGCGGCGGAGACCAGTGCAACGGTCGGGGCCATGCGCAGCGTGCCAAAAAGCCCAAGGCCGTGCGGCGCAGCGGTCTTCACGACGGCAGCTGGTGGCGGCGCAACGGGCATGACGGCCTTCGGAGCTACAGCAGCCGCGGGCGGAACGGCGACGGGCGCGGCCGACTTGACCGCTTCTGCCGCAGCGGGAGCATTGGCCGCCGCCACTTCCGCCGGGGAAACCGTCCGTTCGTCGGGCGCGGTGGCAAGCTGCTCAGCCGAAGGCTCGGGCGGGGGCTCGGGTGCGCCTGGATCGGCTGGCGGTGGTTCGGCGGCCACGGCCTCCGGATCGACGGTCGGCGCGGCATCCGGTGCAACGGCAATGACTGCCGGTTTGGGGTAGATGGGCGCCTCGGCCATGCGGCTTGCGGCTTCGGCCAGCGCGACGGCGGCGGGAGGCAGGCCGTCGGGCGCCGGCTGGAAGGTCGCGGTCACGCCGCGCGCCGGCGTCGGGGCTGCTTGGCGCGCATACCACACGCCCCCGGCAAAAGCCGCGCCAACCAGCACGAGCACCAGCACGACGCCCTGCGCAATGTGCCGGACTTCAATCCGCAGCTGAATCCGCTCGCGTACCTGGTCGAAATCGCGCAGCGGCATCCGTCACTCCTCGATCCCGGTCTCCGGCAGCGCGGTCATCCGCTCCGGCGCCGTCACGCCCAGCAGCCGCAAGCCGTTGCCAATCACCTGCTTGAGCGCGCGGACCAGCTGCAGGCGCGCGTGCGTCTCGGCGTCGTTTTCGCCGATGACCCGCGCGTCGCTTTTGTGGCGGCTGTAGTAGCCGTGAAACGCCCGGCACAAATCCGTCAGGTAGTACGCGACCAAGTGCGGCTCGCGCGCCTTGGCCGCCCGCGCGATGACCTCCGGCAGGTCGGCGACGCCCAGCGCGAGCGCCCGTTCGTCCTCCAGCGCCAGGGCCGCGGGCAGCGCGTCCAGCGGCGGCAGGCGGCCCTCTTTCTCGGCGCGTTCCAGGATCGAGCACAGCCGCGCGTGGCCGTACTGGACGTAATACACCGGGTTGTCCATGGACGTCCTGCGCGCGACTTCCAGGTCAAAATCCAGCTGAGCGTCCGCTTTGCGCATCAGGAACAGGAACCGCACGGCGTCGCGGCCGGACGTCGGCTCGCCGGTGGTCACTTCGTCGATCACGTCGCGCAGCGTCACGAATTCGCCCGAGCGCTTGCCCATCGGCACCGGCTTGCCGTCGCGCAGCAGCGCCACCATCTGCACCAGGATCACTTCCAGCCGGTCGCCCGTCCAGCGGGGATCGCCGCGCATCAGCCCCAGCGCGTGAATCACGCCCTTCAGCCGCGACACGTAGCCGTGGTGATCCGCGCCCAACACATTGATAAGATGGTTAAATCCGCGCGCCAGCTTGTGGTCGTGATACGCGATGTCCGCGGCAAAGTACGTCGGCCGGCCGTCGCCGCGCAGGATGACGCGGTCCTTGGTGTCGCGGAACGGCTTGGGCAGCAGCTCGCTGGTGCCGCGAAAAAAAATGGCCTTGCCGGCAGGCGCCGCGTCTTCGTCGTCGGCCGGCTGGCTCGCGTCTTCGTAGGCCCAGTCAGACGCAACCAAGCGTCGCGCCACGTCTTTCACGGCGTCGTCCGAGTGCGGATCCAGCCCGTGCAGCCGCCGTTCGCTGAACCAGCTGTCAAACTGGATGTCCAGCTTGGCGAGATCGTCGCGGATGCGCTCCAGCTGGCGCTGCCACGACCGCACGGTGATGGTCCGGTTGTCGGCGCGACCGGTCACGCTCGCCGGATCGGCCGCCAGCCAAGCCGCGTCGTCGCTCCAGTGCGCATGCGGCGCCGCCACGCCGGCTTGCGCCAGGTCCTCCGCACACGTCGCGATGTAGGCGCCGCGATAGCCATCCTCCGGAAAATCCTTGGGAAAACCGTCAGGGAACGGCACGGGATCGCCGTTCGCCCAGATCCGCAGCGCCGCCGCACGGAGCTCGGGCTCGCGCAGCCAGCACCACACGCTCTCGCCGAGCTTGCCGACCTGATTGCCAACATTGTTGATGTAATATTCAGTTGTTACGTCAAAGCCCGCCGCGCGCAGCACCCGCGCCAAGGTATCGCCCAGCACGGCGCCGCGGCCATGACCCACGTGCATCGGCCCGGTCGGATTGGCGCTGACGAATTCAAGCAGCACGCGCTCTTGAGCGCCGACGTTGCACAGGCCGAACTGCGCACCCGCCGCCAGGACGTCCGTCACGCTCGCCTGCCACGCTACGTCGGACAGGCGCAGGTTCAGAAAGCCGGGCCCCGCGACCTCCACCGCCTGCAGCCAGCCGTGCGCGTCGACCTGCCGCACGATCGGCGCAAAGGCGTCGGCCAGCGCGCGCGGATTCTTGCCGGCCGCCTTCGCCAGGGCAAAGCACAGGTTGGTCGCCATGTCGCCGTGGCTGGCCTGACGCGGCCGCTCCAGCTGGATCGCGTGCGGCGCAAGCGCTTGAGGCAACACGCCGGCCGCAAACGCCGCGTCGGTTGCGCGAGCGAGAAGATCGCGAATTCGTTCATGCAAGGTCGTCATCAAGCGTCACTCCGGTCGCGATGGCTGGTCCGCGCCGTGTCGGCGAGGCTAGTGATCCTGCCGTTACTGTCAACTAAACGTGCTGACCTATTTCCAACCCCATCCTTCGTCGCGCAGACCTGATGCATCCCGGACTGGGACCGCGAGCGTGCTCCTCTGGAGGCACGCCGCGGATCGAGAGCGTATCCTCTCGAACTTCGGTTGTCGTGCATGTTTGCGCCTCTCGCCACCCGCCGACGCTTTCTGCTATCCTGCCGCCGCGCGTGGCGCTGGGGGTGCCGAAAATGGCCAGACGAGTCTTGATTTCAGGCGGCGCGGGGTTCGTGCCGTCGCATTTGTGCGACCGGTTCATCGCCGACGGTTGGCAGGTCCTCGCCGTCGACAATTTCTGCACCGGTAGACAGAGCAACATTGCACATTTGCTGGGAAATCCGGCGTTCGAGCTGCTGGAGCAGGACGTGTCCGTGCCGTTCACCGTGGCCGGTCCGGTCGCGGCGGTGCTGCATTTCGCGTCGCCCGCGTCGCCCATCGACTACCTCCGGCTGCCGATTGAGACGCTGCAGGTCGGCTCGCTGGGCACGATGAATCTTCTTGAAATCGCTCGGGAAAAACAGGCGCGTTTTCTGATGGCGTCGACCTCGGAAATCTATGGCGATCCGCTGGAGCACCCGCAGCGCGAGAGCTACCTCGGCAACGTGTCCAGCATCGGCCCGCGCAGCGTGTACGACGAGGCCAAGCGGTTCTCGGAAGCCGCCGTCATGGCCTGGCGCAGCGCGCGCGGCGTGGACACAAAAATCATACGGATTTTCAATACCTACGGTCCACGGATGAAGACCGGCGACGGCCGCGTCGTCAGCAATTTCGTCGTCCAGGCGCTGCGCGGCGAAAAGCTGACCGTGTACGGCGACGGCCTGCAGACGCGCTCGTTTTGCTACGTCAGCGATCTGGTGGACGGCATCGTGCGGGTGCTGGAGCGCGGCGACCACATGCCGTACAACCTCGGCAATCCGGGCGAGTTCACGATGCTGGAGCTGGCGAACGAAATCTCCAAGCAAATTGGGCAGGTGGAGATCGAGTACCAGCCGCTGCCCAAAGATGACCCGACGAGGCGCAAGCCGGACATCACGCGCGCCACGACCGACCTGGGCTGGACGCCGAAAGTGCCGCTGCATGAGGGGCTGGTCGCGATGATCGCCGACCTGCGCGCGCGCCTGGCTGCGGGTGACGCCTAGATGCGGCGAGTTCTGGCGCTGGCGCTGCTGACCGCCGTCTTGACAGGCTGCAAGGCACCAGAGTGTCCGCCGCTGTCCGGTCCGTGGAAAGGTTTCGAGAAATCAAGCGGTTTCGACGTAGAATGCTGCGCCCGCGACAACACGTTCGCCAAGCACGGCCATTACACCGCGTATTTTCACAAGACGCGCCACAAAGCCATGGAAGGCGTCTACGAAGACGAGGTCCGCACCGGGCTCTGGCACGCATGGAAGCGCTCCGGCACGTACGATCTCGGCGTGTGCTATGACGGCAAAGGTGCTGAAATGTGGCGCGAAAGCGACGAGGCCAAAGCCAAAGCGCGGGCCTGCCCCTGAGCTCAGTCGGCCTCGGCCTGGAGCGTCAGCGGGCCGTTCGCCGCCGCCAGCAGGTACGCTTTCATGAACGCGTCCAGGTCGCCATCCAGCACGCCGCGCGTGTCGGAAGTCTCGTGTGAGGTCCGCAAATCCTTGACCATTTGGTACGGCTGGAGCACGTAGCTGCGGATCTGGCTGCCGAAATTGATGCCCAGCTTGCCGGCCTCGATTTCCTCTTTCACCGCACTGCGCCGACGTTTTTCCAGATCGACAAGCCGCGCGTGCAGCATCTTCATCGCCGACGAGCGGTTCTTGTGCTGGCTGCGATCGGTCTGGCACGCCACGACGACGCCGGTTGGCATGTGCGTGATGCGGATCGCGGAATCCGTGCGGTTCACGTGCTGGCCGCCGGCGCCGGATGCGCGGTACGTGTCGATTTTCAAGTCGGCTTCATTGATGTCGATGTTGATCGAGTCGTCTTCTTCCGGCACCACAAAGACCGAGCAAAAGCTCGTGTGGCGGCGCTTGTTGGCGTCAAACGGGCTGATGCGCACCAAGCGGTGCACGCCGTTTTCAGACTTCAACCAGCCAAACGCGTACGCGCCGTCGATGCGCAAAACCGCATTGCGAATGCCGGCTTCCTCGCCGGGCACTTCGTCGACCAGCTCGCACTTCATGCCGTGCTTTTCCGCCCAGCGCGCGTACATGCGCATGAGCATGGCCGCCCAGTCTGCGCTCTCGGTGCCGCCGGCGCCGGCGCTGATTTGCACAAGCGCGGGCGAACGGTCGGTCGGCGCGCTCATCGATCGGGCAAATTCCGCCTCGTCCAGCTGGGTCGTCACCTGGTCGATCTGCGCCAGCAGGTCGGGGATCAGCGACGAATCACCTTCTGATTCGGTCAGTTCCAGCATGTCACGGACGTCTTTCACGATGCCCGACGGCACGAGCACGGAATCCACGGTCGCCTGCAGATCGCCGCGCTCCTTGGACAGCTTTTGCGCACGATCGGCGTCCAGCCAAAAGGCTGGCTCGCCGCTCAGTTTTTCCAGTTCATCGATGCGCGCAGCTTTGGCATCGACGTCAAAGATGCCTGCGCAGCGAAGCGAGGCGATCCTCAGCAGCGCTGACGCAGGACCGTACATCGGCGAACGTGGCCATGACAGGTTTCCGCAATGCCGGCGAACATGCCGGGCGAGGGCGGGAGCTTAGCAGGGAATGCGCCGACCGTCACGGATTCGCGCTGTCACGCCGGTGTCATCGGGTTGATAATGATGTTGACAATCACTTTCAATAAGCCGAGACTGACGGTGTTGACGGATGCTGCGACGGCAGCGGCGGGAGGAAAAGCTCATGACGATCAAGGCCCTTCACGGCGCGGCGCTCCTCGCGCTCCTGCTGGCGACTCCGGCGGCCGCGCTCAACAAGCAGGGCGTCGCGACTGCGGACGAATTCACCGTCACTGAGGACGGCCAACCGCCCGCGTTCAATGCCAGCGGCTATGTGTTTGCGGGCGCGATGGTCTACAACCCGTCGTACGCGGCGCGGCCGGACAATACGGGCCACGCGCTCGGGCGGACCGGCGCGCACCTGGATCTCGATTTTTTCGGCAAGCGCGCTGGGATTACGTACGACGTCAACGTGTTCTCGGACCGCGATGGCGCCAACACACTGCGGCCGACGGAGCACGACCACATCATCGGCCTGTTGGCGCGCTGGCGGGGCTTCGATGCCGGCGGGCATTGGGAAGCGGATCTGCCGGCGGATCGGCCCGGGCTGGCGCAGTCGTACGTGGACGTGTTCGCGCGCTGGTCCTGGCGGCTGGAGCCACCGACGGCGCGCGTTGGAGCGCAGGGCTTCGTTGCGCTGGCGGGCCTTGTCGACAACCCGACTTACGCGGCGCGACCGGACCTGTCGGGGCTGGCGATGTTGCGGCTGAACGGCCACGCCGAAATCGATCTGCTCAAGCCGTGGCTCGGCGCGGCGGTGGACCTGAACGTCTTTACCGACCGATTTGCCCACGCTGGGCTGCTGCCGAGCGAGCTGGACACGACCGTCGGCGCGGTTGTGCACGTCCGCGCGTTCGACGTCTCGCTCGTGGCTGAAAATGATCGGCCGCTCGACCGTCCAGGGCTCCAGCAGTCCTACTTGATGACGCTGCTGAGCTATCGGTTTGACGCCCAGCGCTGGATGGTCGGTCGGCGGGGGCATGGCGCGTGAGGGCTGTGGCCGCGGCACACGCTTGCACGGTCGCCGCCAATCTGTTGCACTACGCCCGCGGCCGCGTTGCCGTATGCCTTTCTCCTGCCCCAGACACGCATGCCATCGCTCGAAGCTCCTGAAATTCCTCGCGGCAACATCGTGCCGATCGGCGGCGCGGAGGACAAGCTCGCCGACCGCCTGATCTTGCGCAAGCTGGTGGAGCGCGCTGGCGGGCCGCAGTCGCGCATCGCGATCATCCCAACCGCGTCGGAGCTGCCTGACACCGGCGAGCGCTACGAGAAAGTCTTCCAGGAGCTCGGTGCCAGCCACGCGCAGGCGCTGCCGTACCTGACGCGCGCGGACGCGGAGCGCAAGGACTGGCTGGAGGTGCTGAACAGCGCCACTGCCATCTTCATGACCGGCGGCAACCAGCTGCGCCTCTCGACCATCCTCGGCGGCACGGACGTCGCTCAGGCCATCCGCAAGCGCAACGCGCGCGGCGTCCACGTCGCGGGCACGTCAGCGGGCGCGGCGTTCTGCTCCGAGCACATGATCGCAGGCGGCAAAGGCGGGTCCACGCCGGTCGCCGGGCAGGTCACGCTCGCGCCCGGTCTCGGGCTCACCAACCGCATCATCGTCGACCAGCACTTCCGCGAACGCGATCGCCTCGGGCGGCTGATGGCGGCGATCGCCTACAACCCGTTCGTCGTGGGCCTGGGTCTGGACGAGAATACGGCCGCGTTCATCGATGCGGACAACGTCATCGAAGTCGTCGGCAACGGCGCGATTACCGTGATCGACGTGTCGCAGCTCGGCTGGTCCGGCATGGCGACCGCGCGCACAGGCGCGCCCGTGGGGCTCATCGGCGTGAAGCTGCACGTGTTGCCGCACGGTGCGCTGTTTTCGCTGGAGACCCGCGAAGCGACGCCGCCGGGCGTGCCGGTCAAGCGTCGCCGATAACGGAGTGTGTCCCCGCCGCAAAAACTGCACCGCCGCCGAAGTCTCCCTCGGCGGCGGCACATGCTTGTCATTTGTCTTTGACGTTTATCCAGCTAACTGGATGAACGTCTAGCGCTTGCTCAGCTCGACCACGTCCCGGGCGTTCTTGCCGGTGTAGATCTGCCGCGGCCGGCCGATCTTCGCCTTCCCCGCGTTGTGCTCATTCCAGTGCGCCGTCCAGCCCGGCAGGCGACCGATGGCGAACAGCACCGTGAACAGGCCGTACGGAAAGCCCAGCGCGCGGTAGATGATGCCGCTGTAGAAGTCGACATTCGGGTACAGCTTGCGGGCGACGAAGTACTCGTCTTTCAGCGCCGCTTCTTCCAGGCCCTTGGCGATGCCGAGCTGCGGGTCGTTCTTGCCCAGCTTGCCGAGCACGACGTCCGCCTGGACCTTGATGATCGTGGCGCGCGGGTCGAAATTCTTGTAGACGCGGTGGCCAAAGCCCATCAGCCGAAAGCTGCTGTCCTTGTCCTTGGCCTGCGCGACCGCCCAGTTGACGTCGCCGCCGTGGGCCACGATGCCGTCCAGCATCTCGATCACCGCTTGGTTGGCGCCGCCGTGCAGCGGACCCCACAGCGCCGTGATGCCGGCCGCGATGGACGCGAAATAGTCCGTCTGCGCCGAGCCGACCAACCGTACCGTCGACGTCGAACAATTCTGCTCGTGATCCGCGTGGAGAATCAGCAGCAGATCCAAAGCCTTGGCAATCTCCGGATCGCCCGCGGCGGCGTTGCCGGTGCCTTCGAACATCATGTGCAGGAAATTCGCCGAGTATGCAAGCTTCGCGTCCGGCGCGACCGCGGCCAGGCCTTTGCCTTTGCGGTAGATCGCCGCGGCGATTGTCGGAAACTGCGCCAGCAGCAGCAGCTGGCTCTTGTTCAGGCCCGCTTCCGTCACTTTTTCGTCGGCCAGGTAGGTCGAGGACAGCGAGAGCGTCGCCGCCGACAGGATCGCCATCGGGTGCGCGTCCGCCGGGAAAGCCGCGATGATGGCGTGGACGTGCGCCGGCAGCGCGCGATGGGCCTTTTCCGCGGCCGTGAACGCCGCCAGCTCCGCCGCGTTGGGCAGCTCGCCCTTGAGCAGCAGCCAGGACACTTCCAGAAACGACACCTTGCCGGCCAGCTGCTCAATCGGATAGCCGCGGTAGCGCAGGATGCCCAGCTCGCCGTCCAGGAACGTGACCGCGCTCTCGCACGCGCCGGTGTTGCCGTAGCCCGGATCAAACGTCACGGCGCCCGTCTTGTCGCGAAGTGCCTGAATATCCAGGCCAACTTCCTGCTCGGTGCCGACGATCACCGGCAACGGAAGGGTCTTGTCGCCAACGCGAATTTCAGCAGTGATCGACATGTTTAGCTCCTGCAATGGGCCCGAAGGTCCCCTGGAAAAAGAATGGGTGGTGAACGTGGCGCCGGCAGCTCCCGGCTTGCTGTCAAGGGCACGCCAAGTGCACTTGAGATGCGGTGCGTCAAAGGGGCGCGCGTCACCCTTTTCACGCGGCCGAGACATTACAGGAAGGCCCGGGGCGAAGCAACCGCTTGCGTAACAGGGACGTCACGGAAACCGATCGCCGCGGCCGTCCCAGGCCTGGCTATTCGGCCGTCGCAACCGCGGGCATTGTCGGCACGGCATCGGCGTGCATCGGCTTTTTCTTGGCCCAGCGCCCCAGCGCCAGATACACCACCGGCGTCGTGTAGAGCGTCAACAGCTGCGACGCCAGCAGCCCGCCGACAATCGTGATGCCCAGCGGGCGCCGCAGCTCCGAGCCCACGCCGGTGCCAAACGCCAGCGGCAGCGCGCCGAGCAGCGCCGCCATCGTCGTCATCAGGATTGGCCGAAACCGCAGCAGACAAGCTTCCTCAATCGCGGCCAGCGGCGTCATGCCGTGGCGTTCGCGCTCGATGGCGAAATCGATCAGCAAGATCGCGTTTTTCTTGACGATTCCGATCAGCAGCAGCAGGCCAATCAGGCCGATGATGCTGAGATCCAGCTTGAACCAGCCCAGCGCCGCGATGGCGCCGATGCCCGCCGACGGCAGCGTGGACAGGATCGTCACCGGGTGGATGTAGCTCTCGTACAGCATCCCCAGGACGATGTAGACGATGATGAGCGCCACCAGGATCAGCATCGGCTGCGTCGCGAGCGAGGCGGTGAAGGCTTGGGCAGTCCCTTGAAAATCCGCGTGAATTCCCGGCGGCAAGCGCAGCTCGCGCTCCGAGCGGTGGATCTCATCGATGGCCTGACCCAGCGACACGCCGGGCGCGACGTTGAAAGAAATCGTCACCGACGGGAACTGGCCGTTGTGGTTCACCGCCAGCGCCGACGCCGACGACGAAAACTTGGCGATCGCCCGCAGCGGCACCTGCGCGCCGGAAGCCGAGCTCACGAAGATCCGGTCCAGCGAATCTGGGCTCTGGCGCAGCTTCGGCGGCACTTCCATCACGACGCGGTACTGGTTGCGCTGCGTGTACATCGTGGCGATTTGCCGCTGGCCGTAGGCGTCGTACAGCGCGTTGTCGATGTCCGCCGGCGTAATGCCCAGCCGCGCCGCCGTGTCGCGGTCGATCTTGACGTCCAGCTGCAAGCCCGCGTCCTGCTGGTCGCTGGCGATGTCCTTCAACTGTTTGAGTTTTTGCATGTTTTCCATCATGCGCGGCACCCACAGCCGCAGCTCGTCCAGATCCGCGTCCTGGACCGTGTACTGGTATTGCGTTCGCGCCGCCCGCCCGCCGACGCGCACGTCCTGCGCCGCCTGCATGTAGGTCATCAGCCCGGGCAGCCGTCCGACCACCGGCCGTAGCTTGTTGACGATGTCATCGGCCGAGAGCTTACGCGGCGGCATCGACTTCAGCATGATGAACGCCGAGCCCGTGTTCGACGTACCCGCCGACGGCCCGGCGCCGATGAACGCCACGACGTGCTCCAGGTCCGGATCGCCCACCAGCACCTTGTTCAGCGCCTCCTGCCGCGCCTTCATCGACGGGAACGACGCGTCCTGCGCCGCCTGCACCGTCGCGGTAATCAGCCCGGTATCCTGCTGCGGAAACAAGCCCTTGGGCACGTCCATGAACAGCTTGACGTTGAGCGCGATCGTCAGCAGCGTCGCCACCAGCGTCAAAACCCGGTGGCGCAGCACAAAGCGCAGCCCGCGCGCGTACAGGCCCAGCAGCGCGTTGAAGCCGCCTTCCGCGATGCGCGACAGCCGGTTGGGCTGCTCCTCGGCGTGCGGCCGCAGCATCCGCGCGCACATCATGGGCGTCAGCGTCAGCGAGATCAGCCCGGACATCGCGACCGCCACGCTCAGCGTCACCGCGAATTCCCGGAACAGCCGGCCGACGATGCCGCCCATCAGCAAAATTGGAATAAAAACAGCGAGGAGCGACGCGGTGATCGAGACGATCGTGAAGCCAATTTCCTTGGCGCCGCGCAGCGCAGCGTCCATCGGCGACAGGCCGCGTTCGATGCCGCGTGCGATGTTTTCCGTGACGACGATGGCGTCATCGACAACAAAGCCGGTCGAGATGGTCAGCGCCATCAGCGACAGGTTGTCGACGCTGTAGTCCAGCAAATACATGATGCCAAACGTGGACATGAGCGACAGCGGTACCGCGACCGAGGGGATGAGCGTCGCCCGCCAGGAGCGCAGGAACACGAACACGACGCCGATGACCAGGAACACGCTGAGCACGAGCGTGCGGCCGACGTCGTTCACCGATTCGCGAATCGTCTGCGTGCGGTCCATGGCCATCTGCATGTGGATCGCCGGCGAGATCGACGTCGCGAGCTGCGGCAGCATCTGTTTGATGCGCTCGTTCGTCGCCAGAATATTCGCGCCGGGCTGCTTGCGAATCACCAGCAAGACCGAACGCTTGCCGTCCACCCAGGCGGCTGCACGGTCGTTCTCCACGTCGTCAAAAACCCGCGCCACGTGGTCCAGCCGCGCGCCGCCTGGCCCATCCGAGGCGATGATCAGCGGCTCGTACGCCCGCGCGCCCCAGAGCTGGTCGTTGGCGCCCACCGTCGGCGCCTGCAGGTTGCCCACCAGGTTGCCCTTGGGCGAGTCCACCGTCGCCCCGGCGATCGTCGCGCGCACATCCTCGGCGCCAATTTGCATCGACGCCAGCTGCGCGGGATCGACCTGGACACGCACCGCGGGCTGCTGACCGCCGCCGACAAACACCTGGCCAACGCCTGGAATCTGCGCCACTTTCTGCGCCAGCACGTTGTTCGCCGCGTCAAACACGTCGGCCAGCCGCAGCGTGTCCGACGTCAGCGCGACGATCATGATCGGCGTGTCGCCCGGGTTCACTTTCTGGTAGCTCGGCCGCGACGGCATGTTCGGCGGCAGTTCACCTCCCGCCGCGGCGATCGCCGCCTGGACGTCGCGCGCCGCGGCATCGACGTTGCGATCCAAGTCAAACTGCAGCGTAATCGAGGTGTTGCCGAGCGTGCTCGTCGACGTCATCTCGGTCACGCCGGCGATCCGGCCAAAACGCCGCTCCAGCGGGGTCGCCACCGACGACGCCATGGTTTCCGGACTGCCGCCCGGCAGCGCCGCGCGCACCTGAATCGTCGGAAAATCGACGTGAGGCAGCGGCGCCACGGGCAGCTTGGTCAACGCCAGCGAGCCGGCCAGCATCAGCGCCGCCGCCAGCAGCGTGGTCGCGACCGGCCGGTGGATGAACGGCGCGGAGATGTTCACGGCGCCGCCTCAAAAACCGCTGTTGTTTTCGTCACATGCGGAGCGATCGGCGTGGCAGGCGGCTTGGCCGGCCCCTTGAACCAGCGGCCGATGCGGTCCATGTACAGGTAGATGACCGGCGTCGTGTACAGCGTCAGCACCTGCGACACCAGCAGCCCACCGACAATCGTGATGCCCAGCGGCCGCCGCAGCTCCGCGCCCATGCCCGTGCCCAGCGCCAGCGGCAGCCCGCCCAGCAGCGCCGCGAACGTCGTCATCATGATCGGCCGAAAGCGCAGCAGGCAGGCCTGGTGAATCGCCTCGATCGGTGGCATGCCGTGCTCGCGCTCGGCCTCCAGCGCGAAATCGATCATCATGATCGCGTTTTTCTTGACGATTCCGATGAGCAAGATGATGCCGATCAGCGCAATGACACTGAAATCGGTGCGGACGACGTAGAGCGCCAGGAACGCGCCGACGCCGGCGGACGGCAGCGACGAAAGGATGGTGATCGGATGGATGAAGCTCTCGTACAGCGCGCCCAGCACGATGTAAACCGTTAAAATCGCAGCGAGAATCAGCAGCGGCTCGCTCGCCAGCGACTCGTTGAACGCCTGCGCTGCGCCGACAAAGCCGGCGTGGATGCTCGCCGGCATCCCGATCGTGTCCTGGGTCGTGCGAATCGCCGCCACCGCATCGCCCAGCGACGCTTCGGGCGCGAGGTTGAACGAGACCGTCACCGCGGCGAACTGGCCCTGGTGGTTGATCGCCAGCGGCGCCTGCCGGGTGCTCATCGTGACAAGCGAGCTCAGCGGCACCGGCGTACCCGTCGCGGACCGCACGAACAGCTGCGCCAGCGCATCGGCGGACTTCGCCATCGACGGCGTGACCTCCAAAATAACGCGGTACAGGTTCAATTGGGTAAAAATAATCGATACTTGTCGTTGGCCAAACGCGTCGTACAGCGTGTCGTCGATGGCCTGCGGCGACACGCCCAGCCGCGCTGCCGTGTCGCGATCAATGGTCAGCGTGACCTCCAGCCCGGCGTTTTCCTGATCGCTCGCCACGTCGCGGATGTGCGGCACGTCGCGCAGACCCTCGACAAGCTTGGGCGCCCACAGCGCCAGCTCGACCGGGTCGGAATCCTCCAGCGTGTACTGGAACTGCGTGCGACCGGCGCGGCTGTCGATCTGCAGATCCTGAACCGCCTGCAAGTACACAGCAATCCCGCGCACTTCCGCAAGCTTGGGCCGCAGCCTGGCGATGATTTCCTCCGCGCTCGCCGTCCGGTTGTCGCGCGACTTGAGGCTGATCGATAGCCGGCCGCTGTTCGTCGTCGAATTCGTGCCGTCCGAGCCGATGAACGACGTCAGCCCCGCAACGTCCGGATCCTTCAGCACCACATCCGCCAAATTGCGCTGTAATTCCATCATGTGCGGAAATGACACGTCCGCCGCCGCTTCCGTCACGCCCAGCACCGAGCCGGTGTCCTGCTGCGGAAAAAAGCCTTTGGGCACCTCGATCGCCATCCACGCGGTCGCCGCCACGGTCGCCAGCGTCGCCAGCAGCGTAATCACCTGATGGCGCAGGACCCACCGGACGCCGAGATCGTAGAAGTGCAGCGCGCCGTCAAACACCTTTTCGCTCAGGCGATACAGCCAGTTGCGCTGGTCCGCCGCCGGTTCTGGCCGCAGCAGGTAGGCGCACATCATCGGCGTCAGCGTCAGCGAGAGCACCGCCGAAACAGCGATCGCGACCGCCAGCGTCATCGCAAATTCGCGGAACAGCCGGCCGATCAGCCCGCCCATGAACAGCAGCGGAATCAGCACGGCGATGAGCGAAACCGTCAGCGAAACAATGGTAAAGCCGATTTGGCCGGCGCCCTTCAACGCCGCTTCGAACGGCTTGTCGCCGTGCTCGATGTAGCGCGCGATGTTCTCAATCATCACGATGGCGTCGTCGACGACAAAGCCGGTGGAAATCGTCAGCGCCATCAGCGACAAATTGTTCAGGCTGTAGCCCAGCGCGTACATCACCGCGAACGTGCCGACCAGCGACAGCGGCACGGCCACGGCCGGGATGATCGTCGCGCGGACGTTGCGCAGGAACAGGAAAATCACGGCGACGACCAGGCCAATCGTGATCAGCAGGGTCTGCTCCACGTCTTCGACCGACGCGCGGACGGTCTCGGTTCGATCCGCGGCGATCTTGACCTCAATGCCCGGCGGCAGCGACGCCTCCAGCTTGGGCAGCAGCGCCTTGACGCGCTCCGCGACCTCGATCACGTTGGCGCCCGGCTGCCGTTGCACGTTCAGGATGATCGCGCGCTTCTCGTTGGCCCAGCCGGCGAGCTGCACGTTTTCCACGCCGTCGACCACCGTCGCCACGTCCGCCAGCCGCACTGCCGCGCCGTTCTTGTACGCCAGCACGATTGGGCGAAACGACTTGGCGTCAAAAAGCTGGTCATCCGTCGCCAGCGCATAGTCCTGCCGCAGCCCGTCCAGGTTGCCCTTTGGCTGGTTGATGTTGGCCGCGACAATCGCCGTCCGCACGTCCTCCAACGTCAAGCCCGTGCCCGCCAGCGACTGCGGATCGACCTGCACGCGGACCGCCGGCTTCTGGCCGCCGTTGATGGTCACCAGACCCACGCCGGACACCTGGGAAATCTTCTGCGCGAGAATCGAATCCGCGTAATCGTCCACCTGCTGCAGCGGCAGGCGGTCGGAGCTGACGTACAGCGTCAGGATCGGCGTATCCGCCGGGTTCGACTTGCTGTAGCTCGGCGGCGCCGGCAATGTCCGCGGCAGCAGCGCCGACGCCGCGTTGATCGCCGCCTGCACGTCCTGCTGCGCGCCGTCGATGTCGCGGTCCAGCGTAAACTGCAGCGTCACCTGCGAGCTGCCGAAGCTGCTCACGGACGTCATCAGGGCCAGCGACGGCATCTGGCCAAACTGCCGCTCCAGCGGCGTCGTCACGGCCGAGGTCATCGTCCCCGCGCTCGCGCCCGGCAGGAATGTCGAGACCACAATCGTCGGGTACGCGACCTGCGGCAGCGCGGCCACCGGCAGCTGCTTGAACGCCATGATGCCGGCCAGCAGCAGGCCGACCATCAGCAGCGTCGTCGCGACCGGCCGCCGAATAAACGGCTCGGAGACGCCTCGGCTCGGCTGTTCCTGCTCGTCGCTCATTTCTGCCATTTGTCTGCGCCCGGTTTGCCGCCGCCGTCGCCGCCGCCTTTGCTGCCCTTGCCGCCGCCTTTGCCCTCCGCGCCCTTGGCACCCGGCAGGGACACCTTGCCGCCCGGCTTCAGGCGGCTCTGGCCGTCGACCACGATCTGATCGCCCAGCTTCAAGCCCTTGGTCACGATCGCGTCGTCGCCCTCCAGCGCCTGCAGCTCAATCGGCTGCACCTGCGCGGTCATGTCCGCGCCGACGAGGTAGACGAAAGTCCCGGTCGGATTCTGCGCATTGGGCGGCCCATGCTGCACCGCCACCGCCGGAACCACCGTCGCCTGCGCGCGCACGGACACCTGCACGCGCGCCTTCACGAACTGGTTGGGCCACAACGTATGGTCCGGATTGGCAAAAATCGCCTTGAGCTTCGCCGTCGCCGTCGCCTGGTTGATCAGGTTGTCCACGACCTCCAGCTTGCCCGTCGCCAGCTTGACCATGCCGTCGCGGCTGTACGCGTCGACCGTCAACTGCCCGTCCGCCATGCCACGCTGCACCGCCGCGAGCTCGTCCTCCGGCAGCGTGAACAGCACCGCGATCGGGTCCAGCTGGGTCACCACCACGATGCCCGTCGGATCGCCCGGATGCACGATGTTGCCCGGATCCACCTGCCGCACGCCGGTCACGCCATCGATGGGCGAGACGATCTTCGCCCAATCCAGCAGCAGCCGCGCGCTGTCCTCCTGCGTTTCGTCGGCGCGCACCTGCGCTTCCAGCTGCTCCACTTGCGCCTGCTGGTCGGTCACCTGCTGGGTCGGCACCAGGTCCTGCTTGCGCAGCGTCGCGTAGCGCGCCAGATTCAGCTTGGCGTTTTTCACCTGCGCCAGATCGCGCGCGTGCGCCGCTTCCGCCGCGTGCAGCTGGATCGTGAACGGCCGAGGGTCGATTTGCGCCAACAGGTCGCCTTTCTTCACCGGCTGACCTTCGCGAAACGGCATGTCCGTGATGCGCCCGTCGACCTGCGTCTTGACGGTCACGGTGTAAAACGCCGCCACGCTGCCGATGCCTTCCAGCGTCACCGGCATGTCGCGCTGCGCCACTTTCGCGGTCAGCACCGGCGTGGGCCGCTGCGGCTCGGTCGGCTTGCCCAGGCCGCTGTGCGCGCCCGCGCCGTCGTCCGCCGCGCCTTTCTTGGCGCCCAGCTTGTGCCACAGCAGCCAGCCACCGGCACCCGCCAGGCCGAGAAAGAGCAGAACCAGCAAAAATCGCCGCATCCGTTTTGCCTCAGTCACAGTTGGCTCTACACGCTCGCCACAGTGCGAGCTCGAGCGTCAGTCATCCGCGGTGTGCCTCCAGAGGAGCACGCTCACGGTCCAATCCGAAAGGCACCAGGTCTCATCCCGCAGGATTCTGAGATCGCACAAGGGCTATCGCTCATCGTGCTGCCCCAGCGCCGCGAGCAGTTGCGCCCGCGCAGTCGACAAGTTGAAACGCGCGGCGATGACCTGCACCGCCGCGTTTGTAAACGCCAATTGCGTATCGCTCAGCTCAATGCCGTTGCCAATACCGGCCAGGTAGCGCGCTTCCGCGAGCCGCAGCAGCTCCTTGGCGTTGGTCAGCGCGTCATCGGCGGCCAGAATCGTGGCCTTGGCTGCCCGCACCGCCAGGCGCGCCTGGGTGATATCCGCTTGGATCTGCAGCAGTTGCACGGTGTTTTGCGCCGCGACCGCCGACAGGTTTGCCGTCACTTCCGCTTCCTGCGCCTTGGCCAGTCCGCCTTGGAAAATCGGCCAGTTCAGCGTCGCGCCCACGTTCCAGTTCGGCACCAGGTTCAGCGCGTTCACGCCCACGTCCGTCACACCCGCGGTCACCGCCAGCGTCGGCCACAGCGTGTTCTGGATCGCGCGCTGCGCCAGCTCCTGCTGTTTGCGCTGCCGGTCCAACGCCACAAGCTCCGGCCGCAGCGCGATCGCCTTGTCCACGAGCGCCTGCTGCGGGCCGTCCTCGCCCTCGACCGGCGGCTGTTCATCGTCGCCCACGTCATAGTCGACCTCCGCCTGCACGCCGATGGCCTGGTTGAGCAGCGCGCGCCCGGTGTCGTAGGCATTTTGCGCTGAAATCAGGCCGACTTCCGCGTTGGACACGTTGGTCTTGGCCTGCACCAGGTCGATCTCCGGCCGCGTGCCGGCTGCGACAAACCCCGCGATTTGCTTCATGTGCCGCCGCTGGTTCGCCAGCGTCTCGCGCGCCACGTCCAACATGGCTTTTTGCGCCCGCGCCTGAAAATACGCCCGCCGAGCGCCGACCAGGATTTGCAATTCCGTGGATTTTTCCGTCCACGCCAGCGCGTCTTCGGCGGCCTCGGCTGACGCCTGACGGTCCGCTGTTTGGCCAAAATCGTAGACAAGCTGGGACGCCTGCAGGCTGACGTTGAACAGGTCATACGACGGCGCGAACGACACCGACGACACCGTTGGCACCACCGTGCCCGGCCGCGGCGCAAAATTGCCGGTGGAGCGCTGGTACTGCACGAGCCCGTTGACCTGCGGCAGAAAACCCGTGTGAATTTGCGCTGCTCGCGCGCGGGCGGCCGCCGTCGCCGCGCGTGCAACCCGGATCTGCGGCTGGTTCTCGCGGGCGAGGCGCTCGGCATCCAGCAGCGTCAGGTTGCGCAGCGGCGGCGGCACATCGGTCGGCGTCTCCTGCCGCGGCAACGCCACCACCGCCAGCTTGACGGGCGAGCGCGCCAGCGCGGACAGCGCGAGCAGGTGCGCAAGGGCGAACGCGAGGCGCGTTACACATCCCAACCTAAAACGAGCACCAAGTCTTATTGGGCACAGCTTTTGCATTTCGGACTTGAACCGCGAGCGTGCTCCTCCGGAGGCACGCCGCAGATGACGGAGGCCGCGACGTTGGAATTCGGTCAGCGTGTAGAGTCGTCGGCTGGCCATGGTGCTGGGCATGCGCGTCCCGGTGCAGGAATGCCGACTCCCGTAGTCGGCGCGGGTCGGGAGTATAACGCGGTTCTGCCAGATGCGCCGCGCTGGCAACGATTCTTTAAGATGTCGGCAAACTCAGACAAGTGCTCAATTCTTAAAGCCTTCCGCGAGGCACTTGTCCACCATCGCCGGGTCGATCACCGCCTGGGGCAGCGTCGGCGGCGTCAGGAACGCCGGATGGTCAAAGTCAAACAGGTCCAACATGGGATCCGCGTTGGCGTCGCGGCGGCTCATCGCCGGCAGGTCGTGGCGCGTCTCGATGAAGCGCAGGATCGACGCGTGGTCATAGACAACGTGCGAGACAAAACCGGGCTTGGCAAAAGGGGAAATTAGCATCAGCGGCACGCGAAAACCGAGCTGCGCGTAGGTCGCCGACGGATCATCCGGCACGTACATCGGCGTCACGTCGTCGGGCGGACACGCGGCTGGCGGCGGGACGTGGTCATAGAAGCCGCCATGCTCGTCGTACGTCAGAAAGAACGCGGAATCCTTCCAGTTTGGGCTCGCCATGAGCGCGTCAATGACCTGCTTGACCGCCGCCTCGCCGACCTGGATATTCACCGACGGGTGCTCATCCAGCTCCGGGCCGGAGACGTTTTCCTGCGCCAGCTCGATGAACGAGACGGCCGGCAGCTTCCCGCCCAGAGCGTCGGCAAAATACTGGTCCAACGTCACGACTTGCGGCGAACCGACGAGGTTGGAAAACAGCCACGCATACGGCACGTCGCCGTAGTAGACCTTCCAGCTGATGCCGCGCTGGCTGAGCGCCTCGAGGACCGTGGGCATGTTGTAGCCGCCGAGCGTGTAGACGGTGCGCGTCTCGCCCGCGGCGGTGCCGGCGTACAAAAAGAAGCGGTTGGGGTGCGTCGGTCCCATGACCGAGCAGAAGTACCTGTCTGCAATGGCAAAAGTCTGCGCGATGCCGTAGTAGTATGGCAAGTCGGTCTGGTCGTAGTAGCCGATGGAGCGCGCGCCATCGGGCTCGTTTTCGCGTACGAAGCCGTCGTTCTTGCCGCCGTCGAATTCGCGGTGGCTGGAATCCCAGCCGTGGGCGGTGTCCCTGGTGCAATAGCGCGGCATGTGAAACGGCGCAACGGCGGTACCCGTGGCGTCCGGATTGCTGGCGTCTGCAGGCAGGCCGTCGACGTCGGTCTTGCCCAGCGCCGGAAGCCGGCCAAAATAGTGGTCAAACGAGCGATTTTCCTGCATCAGCACTACGATGTGCTGGATCGGAATCTGCGCGCCGTGACGGGCTCCTGTGGGCAGTGTATCCGCGGGCAGCGCACCGGCGGCATGAATGCACGACGGCGCCGCGGGCGGCCAGGCATCCGGAATGGCTGCGTCCGTGGGACCGGCATCCGCCGTCGCCGCGCTTTGACCACCGCAGCCGTAAGCGACCAGCGCCGACAGGAACAGGAGAACACACAACGAACGCGCCATAGCTGCCTCCCACGCGCCGCGGCGCGCTGACCGACGCCGGGGATCCAAGCCTGCCAAGCCAGTGCGCAGACTCGCGGCGGCGGCTGCGACAAAACTACCCAATATCACAGGGTTTTCGTCGCACGGCAGCCGTCTCATAGCGCCGCAATCACCCAGTCGGCGACGCCACTGGTCGTCAGCGACCCACCGAGATCCGGCGTCACGGCTTTGGCGATCACAGCCCGCGCGCAGGCTGCGTCAACCGCGTCAGCCGCGTCCGGATAGTCAAAATCGCGCAGCAGCATCCCCAGCGACAGGATCGCCGCCAGCGGATTGGCCTTGCCCGTGCCGACGATATCCGGCGCCGAACCGTGCACCGGCTCGTACAGCGCCGTCCGCCCCGGGTGCGTCGACGACGACGGTGCGAGTCCCAGCCCGCCGACCAGCGCCGCCGCGAGATCACTCAGGATATCGCCGATCATGTTGTCGCCGACCACCACGTCGAACTCGTGCGGGTGCGTGACCATGCGCATCGCCGCCACGTCCGCGTACAGCGTCGACGCCTGGACGTCCGGGTATTGCGGCGCCATCGCCTTGAGCGCCTTGCGCCACAGCCCATGCGCCGACTCGATCGCGTTGGCCTTGTCGCACAGCACCAGCTTGCCGCGCCGTAACCGCGCCAGTTCAAACGCGTATTTCAGCAGGCGATCGCAGCCCTTGCGCGTCGCCAGCATGACGTTTTGCGCGACTTCGTCCTCGGTCCCCGGCTTGAAGCTGCCGCCGATGCCCACGTACACGCTCTCCGTGTTCTCGCGCACGATCGCCATGTCCAGCTGGCTCGGGCCGATGTCTTTCAACGGACACAGCCGCGCGTCCACAAGCTTCACCGGCCGGAGATTCACGTACAAGTCCAGGCGCTGCCGGAGCCCGAGCAGGATGTCCTTGGCGTGAATGTTGCTCGGCACGCGCGGGTCGCCAAACGCGCCGAGCAAAATGCAGTCGAACTCATCGCGCAGCCTGGCGAATTCCTTGTCCGGCATCGTCTCGCCCGTGCTGAGGTAGCGCTCTGCGCCGAGGTCGAACCACTCCGACGTGTACGTGAAGCCAAACTTGACGCCGGCAGCGTCCAGGACCCGGACAGCGGCGCGGATGACTTCAGGACCGATGCCATCGCCGGGAAGAAGCGCGATTTTCAACATGATGTGCACTCAGAGAAAGTAGTAGGTGAAACCGAGGCCGCCGGAGAATTCGCCGCGGGTGAGCGAGAGATCCCAGCTGCTGACGTTGGTGGTGAGCGGGTTGCGAATCGGCACCGATGTGCCGGTGCGGTCGGTGCGCCACGGGCTGGGAAAATGCAGGACCGGGCCGACGGCGGCGCCAATCGCGAACGCGGGCGTGAAAAAATATTCAATGCGAATAGGGACTTCAATGGCAAAAGCGTAGCGGCTGCCCAGATCGTGGTCGTCCTGGTTGACGTTGGCCCAGGCGAAGATGCCGCGCGCGCCGATGGTCAGATTGACGTCCTGCGCGCGAAACGCGGCGTAATGGGCCCCGAGCGCGACGAATCCGGCGTGGCCGAGCGTTTGGCCAAATTTCAGGCTCGCGCCGACGATCGCTTCCAAGCCGACATTGCCGATCCAGTAGCGCGCGGCCAGGCCGCTGGGCCGGACATCCGGCGTGGAAGCGTCACCGGAGAGAATTTGGCCGACCGAGGTCAGCGTCTCCTCGAAGCCAATGCCAGCCTTGCCGTCCACGTTTGCCGCAAAAACCGGCGGCGCCAGCAGCGCGGCAAGCGCCAGCACGACAAGGCTCAGACTGCGGCGACGGTTCAGCACGGCTCGCTCCAGCCTGCCGTGTTAGCGCGTCTGGCGGCTGCGCGCAACTTGCCACCGCGGCGAGCGCGTGTCATGACACCGTGGCAGGAGGGCTTGACCGATGACCGCGACGCACCGCTTGACGGCAAACTACAGCGATATCGCGATCATCGGCAGCGGCTTCTCCGGCTTGGGCATGGCCATCCGCTTGAAACAACAGGGGATTGGCGACTTCACGATTTTTGAGAAGGCACACAGCGTCGGCGGGACGTGGCGGGAAAACCACTATCCCGGCATCGCGTGCGACGTGCAATCGCACCTGTATTCGTTCTCGTTTGCGCCCAACCCCGCGTGGTCACGCATGTTTTCTCCCGGTGCGGAGATTCGCCGCTACCTGGAGCACTGCGCGGAGCGGTATGAAATCCTGCCGCACGTGCGCTTTGGCGCGGAAGTGGTTCACGCGCGCTGGCAGGAGCCCGAGCGCACCTGGCTGCTGGAGACCGCGGACGGCCAGACGCACCGCGCGCGGGTGCTCGTCGCGGGCATGGGCGGGCTGAGCCGGCCGGCGATCCCGCAGATCGCGGGGTTGGAGACGTTTCAGGGCACCACGTTTCACTCGGCGGCGTGGAACCACGACTGCGATCTGCGCGGCAAGCGCGTAGCGGTGATCGGCACGGGCGCGAGCGCGATCCAGTTTGTTCCGGAAATTGCCAAGGATGTCGCGGAGCTGCGGCTGTTTCAGCGCACGCCGCCGTGGGTGCTCGCCAAGCCCGATCGCGCAGTCTCGGCGCTGGAGCATTGGCTGTTCCGGCGGTTTCCGCTGACCCAAAAGCTGGTGCGCGGCGCGATCTACGGCGTGCTGGAAGCGCGGGTGCCCGGGTTTACGCTGCTGCCGGGGGCGATGAAGATCGCGCAGAACCTAGCGAAACTGCACATCAAACGTCAAATCGCCGATCCCGAGTTGCGGGCGCTCGTGACGCCGCACTACACGATGGGCTGCAAGCGCGTGCTCATGTCCAACGACTACTACCCGGCGCTGGCCCGCGGCAATGTTCGGGTGATTCCTGCGGGAATTCAAGAGATTCGTCCCAACGGCATCCTGACCCAGGACGGCGAACTCCACCAGGTCGACGTGCTGATCCTCGGCACCGGCTTTCAGGCCACCGATCCGCTGCCGGCGGGCGTGCTGTTCGGTCGCGGCGGGCAGGACATCGTCGCGGCGTGGCGCGAGGGTCCGCAGGCATATTTGGGTACAACCGTCGCGGGTTTTCCCAATCTTTTCATGCTGATGGGGCCCAATACCGGGCTCGGCCACAGCTCCATGGTGTTCATGATCGAGTCGCAAATCCAGTACGTGCTGGGCGCGCTTGAGGCGATGAAACAGCGGCAAATTCAAGCGGTTGACGTGCTGGCGGGCGTGCAGGCGTCGTTCAATCACCGGCTGCAGGAGAAGTTGACGGGCACCGTGTGGCAGACCGGCGGCTGTCAGAGCTGGTACCGCAACGCGGCGGGCCGCAATGTGGTGCTGTGGCCGGGATTTACTTGGCAATTCCGCTTGCAGACCAAGCACTTTGACGTTGAGAACTACCAGCGGCTGTGAGGAGGGCGCGTGAAGATTCAGGCGGGGCAGGTGGCGGTCGTGACGGGCGCGGCGTCGGGGATCGGGCGCGCGCTGGCGCAGGCGCTTGCGGCGCGCGGCGTGAAACTGGCGCTGGCCGATTGGAACGAGGCGGGGCTGGCGGAGACCGCGCAATTGCTACAAGTTCCCGTGATCACACGTAAATTGGACGTCGCGGACCGCGCCGACTTCGAGGCGTTTGCGGCGGAGGTGCAGGCGGCGCATGGCCAGGTTGATTTCGTCTTCAACAACGCGGGCGTTGCGCTGTTGCAACGGGTTCAGGACATGACCTATGTCGACCTGAATTGGTTGATGAACATCAATTTTTGGGGCGTCGTTCACGGCACGCACGTGTTCCTGCCGGCGATGCTGGCGCGCAATTCCGGCGTCATCGTCAATCTTTCCAGCTTGTATGGCCTCATGGCTTGGCCGGCAAACTCCGCCTATTCTGCGGCAAAGTTCGCGGTCCGCGGTTACACGGAAGCGATGCGCCACGATCTTCACCGGACCGGCGTGCGCGCCGTCAGCGTGCATCCGGGAGGTATACAAACATCAATCGTTCGCAATGCGCGCTTTACATCTGACGACCTGGGGCGCATTGACCGGCGCAAGCTGGAGCGCGACTTCGACAAGTTCGCGATGACCAGCGCCGACCAGGCGGCCGCGATCATCCTGAACGGCGTGGAGCGCGGGCGGGACCGGATTGTGGTCGGCAAGGACGCGCAAGTCCTCAGCCTGCTGACCCGGCTGTTTCCGGAGAAGTACTTCAATGTGATTCGCGCCTTGCAGCGCTTTGCCCGGTAGCAGCGGCGCCGGCGTTGCGGCAAATGCCGGTCTGTGGTTCCCTAGCGGCGGCTTCTTCTGGAGGATTTCATGTCGTTTGCGACCCAATTCGAGTTCACGCTTCCGCGCGGCTTCGTCGACAAGGACGGCGTGGTGCACAAGAAAGGCATCATGCGGCTGGCGACCGCCAAGGACGAGATTCTGCCGCTGCAGGACTACCGCGTGCAGAATAACCGCGCGTATTTGGTCATCATTTTGCTGTCGCGGGTGATCGAGCAGCTGGGCTCGCTCAAGTCGATCAACCCGTCGGTCATCGAGTCGCTCTTCTCGGCGGACCTGGCGTATTTGCAGGACTTCTACCGGCGCATCAACGAGGAAGGCTCGTCGCTGATCAAGGCGAAGTGCCCGGAATGTGGTCACAATTTTGAGATCGACACCGGAGGTGACCTGGGGGAATCGTAAGCTACCCCCTGGACCGCCTGTACCAGGAGGTAGCCTACATCGGTTACCACTTTCATTGGTCGCTCGATGAGGTGCTCAGCATGGAGCACAAAGAACGGCAGATTTGGGTCAAGGAGATTTCCGATATCAATAAGGAAATCAATAAGTCCCGCAAGTAGGTCGGTGTCGCAATGGTCATGCCGCGTCCGCCAGGCGTCCGGATCGAACGGGTCATCGACCAGCCGCGCGGCCTTGGGCTCGTCGAGACCGGCGTCCCGTGTTTTCTTGGCCTGTGCGAGCGCGGTCCGGTCAGCGAGCCGGTCCGGATCGCCGGCGTCGCTGAATTTCATGAACTTTTTGGCACACTTGACGTCGGAAGCTACCTCGCTGCGGCCATCGACGGCTTCTTTCTCAACGGCGGCCGCCACTGCTACGTCGTGCGCATCGCCCACCTGTTCGAGCGCGCACGCGGCGAGATCGCGACCAAAGCCAGCGCGCGCCTGCGCGACGCCGAAAAGCAGAATACACTTTTGATTTCAGCCGCTTCGGAGGGTATGTGGGCCAATAGCGTCCGCGTCTCGGTCCGCCACACCGCGAGCCCGATCCAGACGTTCATCAGCGTCGACGCCCACGTCGGCGAGACCGCGGTCACGGTCAAGAGCACCCACGGCATCGCGCGCGGCACGCTCGTGCGCATCCACGACGACGAAGCGGCGGCGTTCCGCGTCATCAGCAGCGTCGACGGCCGCGTGCTGTCGTGGGCCGAGCGCGAACCTTTGCAACGGGAATTCCGCTCCGCCGCGCCGACGCTCATCGAACCGGTCGGCTTTGACCTGATCGTGGAGACGCACCGCACGCGCGAGGTGTTTCGCGGCGTGAACCTGTCGCGCCAGTCGCCGCAGTTCGTGGAGCGGGTCGTGAACGGCGCGTCGCGGCTGATCACGGTGGCAAGTCTGGAGCCGTCCACGGCGCTGCCTGATTGTTTTCCTGCAGAAATCAGTGACTTGCGCTTGGAGGGCGGCACCGACGGCCTGTTCACCGTCGTCGCCGAGGACTTCATCGGCGCGGATCTGGGCCCCGGCAGCCGTTTCGGCCTCGCGGCGATCGCGGATTCAGACGAGATCGACCTGCTCGTGCTGCCTGACTTGCCCTGGTGCCTGAAGAATTCCACGGGGTTCAAGTCGGCCAAGGACATGGAGATCGTGCAGCAGGCGGTGGTGACGCTCTGCGAGCAGCGGCGCGATCGCGTGGCGCTGTTGGATTTTCCGCCGGAGACGACGACGATGGGTGCGCAGCAGTGGCGGCGGCTTTTTGACAGTAGTTTTGCGGCGTTCTACTACCCGTGGGTCGTGCCGTCGACCGGCGGCGCCGCTATCCCGCCGAGCGGGCACGTCGCGGGCGTCGTGGCGCGCTGCGACCTCGCCCAAGGCGTGTTCCGCGCGCCGGCCAACGAGGTCCTCCAAGGCGTGGTCGATCTGGCGCTGTTCTTGCAACCGCACGATTTAACTGCGCTCAACAACGACGGCATCAACGGCTTGCAGGTGTTCGCCCAGCGCGGCATCCGCATTTGGGGCGCGCGGACGGCCTCGACGGACCCGCAAAATCGCTACCTGAATGTGCGACGGACGGTTTCCACGCTGGCGCGGACCATCAATCTGGGGCTGCAGTGGGTCGTCTTTGAGCCGAACGCGCCGGAGCTCTGGGGCACGATCGAGCGCGACGTGCGCGTGCTGCTGGAGAGCCTCTGGCGCAAAGGCTGGTTTCGCGGCGCGACGATGGACGAGGCGTTCTTCGTGCTGTGCGATGACCGCAATAATACAGTGGAAACGCGCGATGCGGGGCAGATTGTTCTGGAGATCGGCCTGTCGCCGCTGCGGCCAGCGGAGTTCGTGACCGTGCGGCTGACGCAGGAAGTCGACGTGCTGTCGCGCGAAGATGGCGCTTGAGGCGCGAATTGGCACGCAAATTGCTTGCAGCTGGTGCGGGTGCGGCGGAGCGGAGTGCGCGAAGCTGTCGCCGGGCTGCAAGAGGGGAGCGACGCGAGATGGCAAACCGCAATCCGACCGCGCAGCGTCGTGGGGCCGCCGGGCCTCGCTGGCTGCCTGCAGAAACAGCGCGTTCCGGCCGCGTCGCGACCGTGCTCCCCGCAGTCGCACCCGAGCTCGTCATGGATGCGCCCGACGCGCACCTGGCCGTGGCGGCGATGGCGGTTCCTGGCCTCGCAGCGGCGCAAGATGCCCTGGACGGCGTCGGCGACGCGATGGACAAGGCCTTGAATTTTGGCGCAGAAGCCTCGGCGGGCGCGACATTGGCCGCAGCCGCGAAGGCCAAGCTGACGTCCATGGGCGGCGTCCAGGACAAGCACACCGGCCACGCCACCAAGCGCCAAGGCGACCCCGACATCGCGTACGCTTTCGACATCCAAATCGGCGGCGTCAGCTACGGCATGTTCACCGAAGTTAGCGGATTGTCTTGGAAAGCGGAAGTCCAACCGATGCCTGAGGGCGGCAACAACGCGTTTGTGCGCGGCCTGATCCGCCCCGGCAAGTTCGAGCTGTTGACGCTCAAGCGCGGTTGGTTCGCGGCGACCGGCGAGTTCATTGACCTGCTGCGCGGCGTGCTGGACCCGGTCGGCCCGATCACCCGCAAGAACGTCACGATCACCGTACTTAGCCGAACTTACGAAGAAATTGGCCGGTACGATCTGTCGAGCGCCGCAGTTGTCGAGTACGAGGGCCCGGCGCTGAACTCGATGTCCGGGCAGGTCGGTTTCGAGCAAATTCGCATGGTTTACGACAGCTTCACCTACACGCCCAAAGGCTAGTCCGCGTGCCAAACGACCGCCCACAGGACGCCGTACTGACGCTGCACAACGACGTGCTCGCGCGCTTGGCGCCGGCGTCAAATGCCTTGAAGTCACAGGCGTTTCTCGGGTCGCTGGCCAAGGCGGAGCGGATGATGAACCGGCTGGCCGGGCTGAACACGGCGATGGCCGCCTTCTCGGCGCAGGCCTGGGCGATGGCGACCGCGCTGGTGGAGTCGCCGGCCCTGTGCGCGCGCCTGGGCCTCGACGCCCGCGTGCTGCGCCTGGACGAGCTGGCGGACCTGGTGCAGGTCGTGCTGGAGGAAGAGGCGCTGTTCGCGGCGGACGCGCTGGCCCATCCTGGCGCCGAGCCTGGGCGCGCAGACTCGGCGAAATCGTCAAGCAGTCCAAGGCAATCGGCGCACGCGGCGCGACCATCGCTGCACCCCGCTCGCGCCCGCGCGCGCCCGCCGAAAGCCGAGGCGCTGGTCAAACGCGAAGTGCGGCGGCTGCTGCGGGAAGTCCGGAGCGCACTCGCTGACGCCGCCGCTGCGCCGGATCGGCAAGCCCTGGGGTCTGTTGCCCCCGTCGAGCCGGGGTCTGCGGACCTCAGCGCGTCGGCTTCTGGCGCGCGTGCCGAGGGGCAGACGCCGCTCGTTGCGCAGCTCTCCGCTCCGGCGCTGGAGCGTTGGCGTGCGGCGACCAGGCAGTCCAGCCACCGACTTGACCCGCAGGCGCGCGCGGCGCAGACGACGCGGGAGGGTCAGTGGACGCACGCCGGGCTGGCGTCCGGGCGCGCGGGCGCAGGGCTGTCGCGGGCGCTGCGCTTGAACGAAGCCGCCGCCGATCTTGCGTTTCTCGCGACCGGCGCAGACGCCGCCGACGACCCGATGGGAGCCGGAGCCGCGGGCGCCGCGGCGTGGTGGGGCCGGGATCCGGGCGTTGCCAGCAATGCCGCTGGCCGCCGAACGCCGCGGACAGCGGCGGCAGCGGGCGAACGCGCAACGACTGCTGTCCCGGTGACGGTGCGCGCAAGCGACGCCTTGGGGCCTGCCCCACGTCGCGGCCTGACGGCGGCGATCGCCCAGGCTGTTGCCTCGCTCCGTCAGGGCAGGGCGGTTGCGCGGCTGGCCGTTCCTGCGGCCGAGGTCCCAGCTGCGGGCGTCGTCGTAGCGCCAACGCGCGATTGGGCCGCGGCCCGACTGGCTGTCATGACGCCGCGCTGGCAGCGGACGCTCGGGGCGTGGGCGGACGCCGCTGCGCCGACGCCAGTCTCGACCGTTCGGTCAGGATTGCTGGCCGTGGGCGACACACGCGGCGCCGATCGCCCGGTGCCCGGCGAGGCCGCCGGCGTTCGCGTCGGCTATCGCGCTTCCGGATTTCGCGCCGGGCAGCTCTTGGCGCTGGCCCCGCCGTCGCAAGGCCCAGCTGCGCATCCCGCCCCTGCAGCTGCCGATCGTGCCGCCGGAACGCCGCGCTGGTTGGCGGGCGAAGCCCACGCAGCGGAGGGGACCCAGCGTGCGGCTGCGGCGGGTCCGGTCGGCCTGCGCGCGGGCGCACTGGCAGACGCGCTCGCGGCGCGACACGGTGGTGACTTGGCGGGAGGTGTGGCGGAAAGTTTGGCGCGCGTCGCGGGAACGGCGCTGCAGCCCTGGCGATCAGCGGCAGGCGGCTATCGCGCTCCACAGGCGGAGCGGGCGGTCCTGGCGCTGGGCGCGGCGGCGATGGAAGTCGGCGCGGACGCGGTGGTTGCGTCTCCTGAACGGCGCAGCGCGCACGCGTCTGCTGCCCGCGCGCCCTGGGCGAAAGCAGCGGCCGCCGCGGTCTCGGCGGTGGTTGCGCAGGCTTGGCAGCGAACGCGGCGCGCACCGGTGGCCAAGCCGGGCCATGGCGTGCTGGAACTCGCGCGCGGCGAGTCGGCCGGTCAGCCAACGGCGCCGGGTGCGCGCGATGTGCCACAGATTCTGACGGCGCGACCACAGGGTCGCACGGACGCGATCAGCGCGTGGCTCGCGGCGCCTTTGGCCTCCCCGGCGGTTGCGCGTGGAGTGCGCGCCAGTTCAGCAGGTGCTTGGCTGCAGCCAGGCGAGGCGCGAGGGTCGTCAGCGACCGCCATGGACGTGCCGCACGCAGCGAGAACGCCGCAAACGCTGGTCCCGGCGGCTGTTCGCGCGGCGCTCGCCGTCTTTGGGGAACGCGCGGTGGCGCCTGCAGATCGCTCCGTCGGCGCGGCTTACCTTGCGCGATTTCTGGGGCGGCCGGCGCCCGTCCGACAGCGCCGTGCGTTGGCAGATGAGCCGTGGACGACCGTGGCGTTGGCGGATGATACCGCGACGGAGCCCCAAGCGGCAGCGATGGACGCTGGGCGTCATGCGGAAAAATCGCTTGAAAATCATCTAGCTGTGCGCGGAGAGCCGGTCTTGCGCGGCCTGGCGGCGCTTGAGGCGCTCCTGGCTGGCCCGGGCGCGGCCGACGCTCTGCTTGGCCAGGCGGCGGAACGCGAACTGCGCGTGAATGCCGCGGAACAGACGCTGCTGGCGCCCGCGGCCGATGCAGCCGAGGCGGCGGCCATGGACCTGTCGGTGCCGACCGCGCGAGTTGCACCACCGACTGTTGCCGCAGCCAAGGTGGCGCCGGCGTGGCCGTCCGCGCAGTTGCACCGTTTTGCCCCGGTCGGCTTGGGGCGCGGGCGCGGCTTGCTCTCGCGCACCCGGGCTGCCGAGTCTGCCGCTCCCGCAGCGTTGGGTGCGCGTGCGACAAACGCGCGGCCGTCCGGTGCAGCCTCGTGGACCGCGCGCCCGGCCGTCGTTTCGGGTGCGACGCCAGTCGGATATGGAACCTCGGCGCTGGGTGGCGGTGAGCTGCTCGGCCTGGGGTCAGGCGATGTGCTTGGATTCTTTGGCGAAAACGCGGCAGGTCCGACCGCGTTACGCGGGGCCGATGCACTGGCAAGTTGGGTCGCGGGCCGGCGCGGCGGGGCACCGATTCGCGGGCACGCTGCGGCTGTCGCTGGTTTCGGTGCGGCTGCCGGAGGTCAGGAGTTCGTCCGTCCCGAGGCGGGTGGTCCGGCCGCGTTTGGCGAAGCCGCCGCGCTGAATCCAGGGACCATGCCGACGAATTTCAGCTACCAGCAGGCGCAGGCGAGCGGCTCGACGTATGCCCAATCGCCCCAAGCGACGCTGATCGAAGCCGGCGGGGCGGCGGCGCGTCAAGCCCAAGCGGCGGCACGCGCGACGGGCCCGACCGCGTCTGCGCGCGCGACCCAAGCCGGCGCAATGGCACGTGTATTGTCCGTGACCGACGCCCCGACGGCCAACATGCTGCCGCTCGTGGCACCGGCAGCCCACGCGGTTGTAACGGCGGCGGCGGCGAAACCGCAATCCGAGCACCTTGTGACGAGCGGGTATGGGCCGAGCCAGGGCATGTCGGCGCGGTCGCTGCAGGGCGCTGCACACAGTGATGGCGCACAAGCTTCTGGAAATAACGGCGATTCTCCGGGACACGACGCGCAGGACATCGACGCGTTGGCGGCGAAGATCGCCCGTTCCGTCCTGTTGAGGATGCAACGCGAACGGGAACGCAGGGGGCAATATGGCTAGTGGAAACCCGACGGGACAGCTCGTCCGCGCCATTTTGGACTTCCACGACAAAGTGGAAAACGGCGTCGGCTTGGCGTTCCAGTTCAATCCGACCGAGATGACGATGTCCAAGTCGTCCACGCCGGTCGCGCAAAACACCGCGAACGCCAACGCGCCGGACCAGCAGCACGTGACGGGCGGGCCGGCGACGCTGAAATTCGGCACCGTGTGGTTTGACACGTACGAGCAGGGCGAGAGCGTTTACCTGAACTATATCAGCAAGCTGGAGCGCATGGCGCACGTCGATGAGGACCTGCACCGGCCGCCGTACGTCGTGTTCATGTGGGGCGCGAATTTTGGCTCGGTCGCCGGTCAGACACCGACGTATGTGTGGCAACTGGCTGATTTTTCAGTGACCTACACGATGTTTTTGCCCGATGCCACGCCGGTGCGCGCGAGCTGCACGATTACGCTGAAGGAAGTGCCGCAGGAGCAGACGCAGCTGAAGAGCCCGGACACCGCGCACGTGCGGCTGCTGCAGCGCGGGGACACATTGCAGGGGCTGGCGGCGGCGGAATACGACGACCCGGCGCAGTGGCGGCGCATCGCGGAGGCAAACGGCATCGACGATCCGCTGAGCTTGACGCCGGGACGCCGCCTGCTGATTCCGCCGATTCTCAAGTAATTTCAATACATTTGCGACACTACGGCTCAGGAGCCACCCATGCCGGACCGCCATGCACCGCAGCTGCTGATCAAGATCGACGGCTCGTACTCGTTGAAGACCGACACCGGCGAGACGTTCGACTTGCGCAATGGCACGGCCATCCTGGGCGCGCACGTGGACTTGCGTTTGGACAATCCGGACATGTTCACGGTCGAGTTCAACATGAAGAAATTCGCGAAGTTCGCGCTGCTGGATGCGTTCAAGCCCGGCGCGGAGGTGTCGATTTCCATGGGCCTGACGGACGCCGCCGTGGAGCTGTGCGTGGGCGAGATCGCCTACATCGAGCCGAGCTTTGACGCGGATCTGGGCTTTCGCACGACGATTTCCGGCTACCACAAGCTGCACCGGCTGACGCGCGGTCAGCGCTCCAAGACCTGGGGCGACGGCCTGCAGGCGACCCAGACGCCGACAACGGCGGTGAAGCAGGTCATCGACGACTCCAAGTCGCAGCAAGGCGGCGCGTCGGATTCGCTGTCGACCGGCAAGCTGTCGTCGACGACGGTGAAGCACGATTACATTCCGCAGCTGAACGTCAGTGATTTCGAGTTCTTGCGGGCGATCGGCGCGAGCCTTGAATTCAAGGCGGATCCGACGGGCAACAAAGACGTGCAGTTCATCAAGCCCGACGCCAAGGCGACGCCGGTGAGCAAGCTGTCCTGGGAGCGGCCACAACCGGGCGACAAGACGGGTGGCCTGGTGCTGGCGGTGCAGCTGCGGCTGTCGACGGTACAGCAGTATTCCGCAGTAGAAGTGCGGAGTTGGGACTTCAAGACCAAGAAGAACATCGTCGGCATCGTCAAGTCGTCGACGTACGCGTTCACGGGCGAGGCGGGCGCGGAGATGGCGGGCAAGGCGCTGTACGGCAGCGCATCGTCGGGGCGAAAGTACGTGGTTGTTGACCAACCGGTCAACTCGAAGGAAGAGGCGCAGGCGCTCGCGCAGGCACTGTTTGACCAGTTCAGCATGGACCTGCTGACCGGCGAGCTGACCGTGCAAGGCGACCCCAAGCTGCTGCCGGGCAAGACCGTTGAACTCGTCGGGTTTGGCAAGGCGTACACGGGCGTTTACCTCATCACCGCCGCGACGCACACTTACCGGCCGTCGGAAGGCTACCGCACGACCATCAGCGTCTCGCGCAACGTCAAGGGCAACTGACCGATCGGTCAGGTCGAGGTCGTGCAAGCTTGCCGTTGGTGACGGGGCATCTTTTCCATTTATCACCTTGAAAATGCAGATAAAATCGCAAATTGCAATGCAGCGATCTGCAGCGCCCTGGAGCCGGAGTTCGCGGCACGTTGACAGGCTGCCGCAACGCCAGCCATGCTCCGGCGCGGAGGGGAGCGTGCAGCCCAACGACCTCGATCACGAAGAGCTGCTGCTGATGCTGGGCGACGTGCTGACGCAGGTCGCGTCCGGTCATGCGGACGGCCACCGCTGCCCGGTCTGCGAAAACGCCGAGCTGGTCTGCAGCGCCGACGCCGGCAAAATAACCGTGCGCTGCCCCGGTTGTCGCCTCGACTTCGAAGGCTGGTTGGGTTGACATGGCGCGCAGCTTCCTCGGCAAAGGCATCGCTTTTCCCTTGCGTCTCAATGCGTTCGGCGGCATGGCCATGGCTGACGGCTCCGACAACATCGAGCAGGGCATCCGCTCGATCCTCGGCACGGCCATCGGCGAACGCGTCATGCGCCCGCTCTTTGGCTGCCGGATTCACGACTACGTCTTCCACCCGAACTCGCCTACCACCGCGGGATTTGTGGCGTTTTACGTCCGGGAAGCGCTGGACAAGTGGGAGCCGCGCATCCGCGACGTGGAGGTGCAAGCGGCGCCGGATGGCACGCACGCGTCGCAGCTGAACGTGACGATTCGCTACAAAATCATCGCCACAAACGAGGATCGCAACCTCGTCTATCCGTTTTACCTGCGGCGTGAGCAGGATCTGTAACCGGCCGGAGGGCACATGATCCCGAGTCCCAACCTAGACGACCGGACATTTGACGACATCGTCCAGGAAGCGATCCGCCTGATTCCGCAGTATTGCCCGGAGTGGACCAACCACAATCCGTCGGATCCGGGGATCGCGCTGATCGAACTGTTCGCCTGGATGACCGAGATGACGCTGTATCGGCTGAACCGCGTGCCGGAGAAGAATTACCTGGCGTTCCTTGAGCTGATGGGCGTGACGCTGGCGCCGCCGCAGCCGGCGCGGACGGTGCTGCAGTTTGCGATTCATCCCAAGGCGGATCGCGTGGTTGTGCCCGCGGGCACGCGCGTGGCGACCAAGCCGGGCCAGGACGGCAGCTCCGTGACGTTCGAGACGGACCACGAGATCACGGTCACGAACAACCAGCTGGTGAAGTGCCTGAGCCAGCACCATGACACGTTTTCCGACAACACGGCGCTGTTGGGCCGCAAGCGCGAAGGCGTCCCGATTTGGGCCGGTGTGCGCGCGCTGGAGCGGTTCCTGTACGTGTCGGACGCGCGGCTGGCGGCGTTCAACGAGTCCTCGATCCTGACGCTGCGGACGACGGCGCCGGCGGACGCGCAGACGCCGCTGTGCCGGATGCTGGAGTGGGAGTATTTTGACGGAGAACGGTGGCGTGAGCTGCAGCAGCCGTCGATCGACACGGACGCCGATCAGATCGCGCTGATCGGCCCGCTGGTGCCGCCGGGCGTGACCACGGTCGCCGAGCACGAGGGGCTCTGGCTGCGCGGCAAGCTGGCGGAGGTGCCGGCCAGCGCGGCGCAGACCGCCTGCGACGTGGTGCGGATGCGGCTGGAGCTGACCGGCGAGGGCGAGCAGGCGGAGCTGGCCTACTGCGTGCTGGACAGCGGGACGCAGTTTCGTCTGGACCTGGAACGCCACGTGCAGCCGTTTGGCAAGGAGCCCGCGCAGGATTTCGCGCTGTACCTGCTGTGCGAGCGCGTGCTGGGCCACGTGGATGCGGAGGTGCGGATCGACATCGAGATCGCCGACCCGTCCGTGGTGGAAGCGCCGCAGGCGAGCAAGGAATTGGTTATCGCGTGGGAATACTGGAGCGGTAAGCGCTGGAAATTGCTAGGCAAATCCGGAATTGGCGAGTTTGACGAAGAGGACGCCGGCCTGGATTTTCGCGACGAGACGCGCTGCCTGACGAACTCGGGGCCGATTGCGTTCCGGCGGCCCAAGGACCTGCGATCGCTGGATTTTGGCGGCAAGGAAGGGCCGTGGATCCGCGCGCGCATTGAGCGCGGCGACTATGGCGCGCGCGGCACGTACGAGCTGGAAAACGACCGATGGATGTGGAAAAACCCGCGGCCGCTGCGTCCGCCGACGTTGAAGAGCGTGGCGCTGCGGTTCGCGGAGCAGGAGCACGCTTTTGACAAGGTGGTTGCGTACAACGATTTTGTCTACACGGACTTGACCGCGCAGGCGTCCGAACCGTTGAAGCCGTTCGTCGCGTTCACGCCGGTGAGCGAGGAGAGCCCGACCTTGTACCTCGGCTTTCGCGACCCGTTTTCCAATGAACGGCACCTGCTGTGGATGGATCTGGCCGACGGCGAAGGCAACGTCCGCAACTTGCGCGCGGGCGCGGGGAGCACGGCGCGGCACTTGGCGCAGTCGAACGCGGAGCAGCTGATCGCCTGGGAGTTCTGGAATGGCCGGGAATGGGCGGCGCTGAACGCGCGGGACCAGACGTGGGGCTTTGCGCAATCGGGGTTTCTGGAATTCGTCGGGCCCAAGGACCACCGCGCGAACAAGCGCTATGGCGAGAACCTGTACTGGCTGCGGGCGCGGCTGGAGTTTGGCGGCTACGACGAGCTGCCCCTGTTGCGCGACGTGGTGCTGAACGCAGCGACGGCGTCGAACCTGACGACGTATGGCGACACCGCGCTGGGCTCGTCCAACGGTACGCCGAACCAGGGCTTTCGGTTCGTGCGCGGCCCGGTGCTGCCCGGCGAGGAAATCTGGGTGCGCGAGCGCGAGCGGCCAACGGGCGTGGATTTGGACGCGCTGAAGACGGCGTTTGGCGAAAGCGCGGTGCAGGACGTCGGGCAGCCCGACGGCGGTGGACCCGGCGAAGGCGTGCTGGTGCGCTGGCAGCAGGTCGACAGCCTGTACGAGTCGGCGGGCAACGCGCGGCACTACGTCAAGGACATCGTGAACAACGAGATCCGTTTTGGCGACGGAATTCATGGACTTGTGCCGCCAAAAGGCGACCGCAACATCCTGTGCAAGCGCTACCAGGTCGGCGGCGGCGAGGAAGGCAACGTGCCGGCGGAGAGCTTGACCGTGCTGCTGCAGGCGGTGCCGTACGTGGAAAAAGTGCGCAATCTGCACGCTGGCGCGGGCGGTTGCAACCTGGAGACCGTGGAGCAGGCCAAGCGGCGCGGGCCCCACAGCTTGAAAGCGCGGGGCCGGGCGGTGACGGCGGAGGATTTTGAGTGGCTGGCGCTGGAGGCGTCGAACTCGGTCGCGCGCGTGTGTGCGCTGCCGACGCCCGAGCGCGAGGGCGAAGTGACGTTGGTAGTTGTGCCGAAAGTCGCTGAAAATCATCCGGATTTTCTGGAGAAGCCGATCCCGTCGACCGAGCTGCTGCGGCGCGTGCGCCACCATCTGGCCGATCGCAAGCTGCTGTCGACCGTGCTGAACGTGCGGCGGCCGGCGTTTCGCGAGCTGTCGGTGCAGGTGGACATCATCGTGCTGCAATCCGCCGGATCGGAGCGGGTCAAGCGCGAAATCCAGCGGCGGGTGCGCTGGTTTTTGCATCCACTCAAGGGCGGCCGCGACGGCAAAGGTTGGCCATTTGGCCGGCCGGTGTACCGCGTGGACCTGTACCACGTGATTGAGGACGTCCCGGGCGTCGATTTCGTGGATCGCGTGCGGCTTTTGGACGAATCGTCCAAGCTGGAAGTGGAGCAGTTCAAGGTCGCGCCGGGCGAGCTTGTGCATTGCGTGCGGGTGGACGTGGTCGAGAAGGCGCACGAGCGAATCGTCTAAGGAGTTTGCGTAGTTATGGTCGATTCTGGCAACATGCGCAGCGCGCGGCAGGCGGAACGGCGGGGCCGCAAGGTCATCGTGCCGGAACTGACCGGCATGCGGCTGCGTGACGCGCAAATCGTGATTGCCCAAGCCGGTTTTGCCAACGCCGACGGCCAGCCGAACGTGCAGGTTCGCTACGTCGAGGCGTACGCCGAGGATTTTCAGGTCGTCGCGCAGTCGCCGATCCGCGGCCAATTGGTCGACGGCGCGGCGCCGATCGCGCTGCAGGTTGCGCGCAAAAGCTGGAGCCGGTTCCTGCCGCAGTTGTATTCGGTGGCCAACGAGGAAAACGCGCTTCTGCAGCAATTCCTATGGATGTTCCAACAGATCCATGACAAGACCTCGGAGACGATCGACCGCGTGCCGGCCCTGCTGCGGCCGCTGGAGACCGACGCGCAGTACCTCCCGTGGCTGGGCTCCTGGCTGGCGCTGCATCTGGAAACCGACTGGACCGAGGCGCAAAAGCGCCAGTGGCTGCGGGTGGCGCCGGCGCTTTACAGCCAGCGCGGCACCAAGCACGCCCTGGCGACGCTGCTGCGGATGTACCTGGGCTTTGACGCCGAGATTCGCGAAAACGTCTGGCCTTTCGAGCCGTTCCGCGTGGGCGTGGCGTCGGAGATCGGCGTGTCGTCGACGATCCTGCCGCCGCTGAACCTGGCGCACTGCTTTGTCGTGCACCTGCCGGTGCCGGACAGCCACTTTTCCAACGAGCAAATCGTGCGGATTCACCGCGTGATTCTGGCCGAAAAGCCAGCGCATACGCTATATTACTTGACTTTTGCCCATGCCGACACGGTGGAGGACGGTTCGCCGTTTCTGACCATCGGCGATGACGCCCTGAGCGCCGACAGTTAACCCGACGTAGCCTGCGAGGATGCGATGGCAGAGATCACCGACAAGAACTTCAAGAGACTGAACTTTTTCCGCGGCTTTCGCACGTCGGAGACGGACTGGAACCAGGGCGAGCGCTACCACGTGGAAAAGCGCAAGCTGCACAACCGGATGCTCCACGGCCCGGGCGTCGTGCCGCACGCGCTGGGCGGCTTCAAGGTGTCCGGGCGCGGGCGCGGCGAGCTGGCTGTGGAAATCCAGTCCGGCTACGCCATAGACGGCCAAGGCAACGACATCTTTTTGTGGGAACCGGAGATCAAGCAACTGAACCCGGTGGATTTCAAGTTGCCGACGACGGTGTATCTGGTGGCGCGGTACGTCGAGGAGCTGACCGATTTCATTAGCTATAAAGAGAACTTGGACTTCAAGGGCCACCGGCGCGTCAGCGAGACGGCGAAAGTGGAATGGACTGTCGCGGAGCCGAATGCCGCCACCGAGATCGAGCTGTGTCGCATCGCGCTGAGCAAGGACGTGCGGCGGATTACCATGGCAAAATCCCCGCTTCAGCCCGGCGCGGACGAGATCGACACGCGGTTTGCGCCGACGGCGGGCATCGCGGGCAGCTTCCTGAGCCCGCAGCAGCTGTGGGCGATGACGGAGACGATCGCCAAGTCCAAGCAGATTTACGCGTATCTTTTTCATCAGTTGCAAATCTGGCCCGCGGCGGATGTGCTGCACAGCTTCATCACGTTGGAAATGTTGCTGCACACGCAGCTGGTGGACCTGCGCAACGTCTTTGATTTGCAAGCGATTGTTCTGGCACACCAGACGGTGCTGGTGACGAGCATCGAGACAAACCAGCCGGCGATCTCGAGTCAACGCGATTTTGCCAACTACAAAAAACACGTGGAAATCGCCGTGAAGCGCTATGACGAGCGCGTGTTCACGTCGGAATTCCTCACGGAATTGTTGAGTTACCAAAACGAGTGCCTGAAATTCATGAACGCGCTGTTTGCCAAGAACCTGGACAGCTCGCCCAAGGTCCTGGAGCGCTCGACGGACACGAACGCGGTGATTGAGAGCATCAAGGTGCGGTCGGCGGCGTTCACGGACCAGCTGAGCATCGAGGGGCTGGACTTGGTGCTCATCGACACGCTGGACCCGCTGGACGCCGAGAGCGAGCGCAGCCATGCGTGGAAAGTCACCGGCGAGCGCGACAAATACCGCACGCGGCAGAAGCTGAAATACCCGGATGGCGCGGTGGTGGAAGACGCGGGCGTGGCGTTTGAGGGCGGGCAGCTGGAATTTGAGATGCGTAACATCGAGCCGGGCAAGGACGTGTACCTGATTTGGCGGACTGATTACGTGCACGGCGACTGGGAAGCGGAGGTCGAAGGCAACGATCGGCGGCTGAAGAACGCGGTGTGCGCGGGCAGCGATCGCAAATTCCGCTGGCGTAACTGGGTGTACGTGGTCCCGGCGGAGCACGTGCGCGAAGTGGCCATGCGTTTCAAGTGGAAGCCGGTCACGGCCGACCGCGACCTGAACGTGTTCAAGATGTGGGCGTACCAGCCGGCAAAACGCGGGTAATGGAGTGTTTGAAGGCTCATCATTGAGTTGTATCGGGGATTTCGCCGATTTGTCCCCAGTTTGGGTGGGCCCCGACCCGCCACCGCCGCCATGGCCTCGGCCGACCTCCGGGCAAACCCGTCCGTCGGCGCGGGAAGCTCCACCCGTTGGACTTCCCTGCGCAATGTGCGCCGCGCGCATGGCTGACGCGCCCGCACGCCCCGGAGCGTGCGCGCGTGGCGACAGGGTAGTCACTGCCGCAGGAGAGTATTCGCGCGCCGGCGGCTTTTGCCGCGGATGGCGCCGGTGATTTTTCGCCACATCGCGCGCCGCCCGGCCGGCTCGGCGAATAATGCGCGGCGCTGCGGCGTTACAACGCAGAACCACTCCGGCCGAGGCACCGTGTACCGCCGAATTCTCGCTCTCATCGCCGTCACCGTCGGCTTGTGGCACCTGGGCTGCGGCGCCGCCCACATCGATCGCGTGCAGACGTTCGAGCCGCGCGACTTACCGCGGCAGGCGACCGGGACGGGACGGGTCGCGGGGACGGCGTATTACATCGACGCCACGGGCGACTTGCACCTTCCGGTGCTGGGGCGAGTCAGGATGGGGCCGGACACGGCGTATCTCCGCGAGGAAGCGCAGCAACTGTCGGCGCAACTCCCGGTGGTGCTGGACCCGCCGCTGGACCCGCGCGCGGCGCCGTGGCTGGCGAAGACCGACGACCGCGGGCATTTCGAGTTTACGGACTTGCCGGCGGGCAAATTTCTGATTATCGCGGAGTATTCCTGGCTGTACGGGCGCGGCTATGCGACTCACCACGTCGCCCTTGGCCATGTGACACTCGCGGACGGCGAGACGGCAACCGTGCGCTTGGATTGACTTTTCGTCCGCTCGGAAGTGCGCGTTCCCGCGCGCGACCTGCCCGGACCGCAGGACCGGTGCAGCCGGGCGGCGTCGCTGGGCACGCGTTCGTGTGTTTCCGCAGCCCAAGCGCCCAGACAGCACTTCTGATGTCGCGCTCCTCCGCCACGGCCATTTTCCGGCGAATTTGCCCCGCCCCGCGATCTTGCCACCGGTCCAATCCGGTGCCATCCTCGCAGCGGTCGCGCGGGGCACGCGTCTCGCGGAGGGCAAGTCGTGATCGCCAACTTGATTGTCGACTTCTTTCGCAACCTTGGCCAACAGCGCATCGACGGCGTTGTGAACACGGCCAATGCCAAGAAGATGGGCGCGATCGCCAAGGCGAAGACTGAAGCTGCCAAGAAGTTTAACGCTGCCGTGGATGCGCCCGTCAAGGTCGCCAAGGGCGTCGTGAAGACGGACGGCATGAAGAAAGTGGACCCGAAAAAGGAGGGCGACGTGGGTTGGTTCAGCCGCAAGAAGCCCGAGCCGGCGCAGGAATCGCAGGGGTACGCCGAGCAGGATCGCACGGTGGCGATCGACGTCAGCCAGTTCAACCGCGGCACGTTTCAGCCGTGTGTCGGCTGGGTCGTCGTGCGCACCGGCGAGCTCACGGGGCGCGATTTCCGTCTGGTCGATGGCAAGAATACGATTGGCACCGCTGCGGACTGCGACGTTGTGCTGACCGACCCGTATCTCTCGTCCAAGCAATGCGTGATTCGCTATGAAAATAGCACCTTTACGCTCGTTGACTTGGACTCGACCAACGGCACGTACTTGAACGATACACGCGTCTCCAAGGAAGACTTGATCGACAATGACACGATTCGCGTCGGCCGGACGGAGCTGAAATTCAAGGCGCTCGAGTAGGCCAAATTGTCCCGGAGGTAGTCGATGTCCCTGAATTGCCACGGCTTGTTCCGCATGGTCGCGGCGTGCGCGCTGCTCGTGCTGGTGGCGCCCGCGTTCGCCGCGGAGAGTCGTGTCACGCTCGACCGGGTGGAGGTGGAGGCGAAGGAGAATTTCCTGCGGCTGCACGTGGATGTGCTGGATGCCAAGGGCGCGCCGGTGTCGAGTCTCGCGCCGGGCGACGTGGAGGTTCTCGCCAACGGCAAGCCGATCAAGCTGACCGACATCGAGATCCAGACGGCTGAACAGGCGCAAGAGCCCGTCGCGATTGTGATTTTGCTCAATGCCTCGCGCGGCTACCAAATCCAGGGCGCGGGCGAAGAGCACGGCACGTTCCAGCAGGCCAAGGAAGGCGCGGCGCAGTTCATCCAGCGGCTCAAGGGCAACGACATGGTCGCGGTGGTCGTGTACCGCGAATCGGTGCCGCACGAGGTGGTGTATTCGTTCGCGTCGGATTTCAGCCAGGCCAAAGAGGCGGTGCTGAACTACAACGTGCCGGCGGCGGACCTGAATCCCGAGAATAATCAGGGACAAGCGGCCCGGGAGCGCAGCCTGCTGCCGGAGTTTCAGAGCGCGGTCAAGAAGGTGCTCGACTTCTTCAACGACAACCTCGCATCGAACACGAAGCTGGCGGGCGCGCACCGCCGGTTTCTCGTCATCCTGACCGACGCCAAGGATCGCGAGACGCGCAAGGACAAGCTGCAGCCCAAACTCAAGAAGATGGTTGAGGAAAAGATTGAAGAGAACGGGATCCGCATCTTCGCCATCGGCTATTCGCCGGACGATGAGCAGTACCTGTCGCTGCTCCAGGACATCGCCAACGTCTCCGGCGGCGCGTACACCTATGTGCCGAACAAGGACGGCCTGGGGCAAATTCCGTCGGTTTTTGATGCGATTGCGACGCGAATCAAGAAGCAGTACATCATCAAGGCCAAATGGGCAGAGCTGCCGGACTGGGGCGACCCGGTCAAGGGCAAGGACGAGGCGAATTACGCCATCGGCTTGAAGGTCAAGATGAAGGACGGCGCCGAGGCCGAAGCCGCGTTCAACGACGTGCGACTGCCGCTGCCGAGTCTGAACTGGCTGAAATATCTGAAGATTGCCGGCATCGTGCTCGGCGGGCTGCTGGGCATTGTTCTGCTTGTGGCGCTCATCGTGTTCCTGGTGCGGCGCAAGAAAGCCGCGCCCGCGCAGGTCGAGACCAGGGCGGCGTATGACGGTCCGGCGCGCGGCAAGCTCGTCGTGCTCGCGGGGCCGTTGGCCGGCGAGACGTTCCCGCTGATCGACGACGTCACCACGATCGGCTCCATGAAAGGCAACACAATCGTCATCGCGGACGGCTCGATCTCGCGGCGTCACGCGGCCATCAAGATCGACCAAATGCGCTATGAAGTCGCGGACATGAACTCAACCAACGGCGTGCTCGTCAACGGTCAGCGCATCCACAAGGTGTTCATGAAGGACGGGGACCGCGTGCAGATCGGCACGACGGAATTGCAGTTCAATTTGAAGTAGTTGCGGACGCAGTCGCCAGGAACTTGACGGACGGCGTGGACGTCGCGTTCAGGCCCGGCCGCACAATGGTCCACTGCACGATCCCGGCAAGCAGCCAGCCGCCCAGCAGGTCCAGCAGCACGTGCTCCTTGGTCGTCAGCGTCGACAGCGCAATGGCCACGGCCCACACGAGCCACAGCGGGCTGTGCTTGCGGACATTCCAGCCCAGCAGCCCGGAAAGCGCGCAGTGCAGGCTCGGCAGCGTGTTGCCCGGGTCGTCCAGCAGGTAGAACCGCCGGTACATGCCGTTGAGCCAAACCGGTTGGACGTAGCTGATGTCTGGGTGCGGAACATGCGCGGTGAACAGGCAATACATCAAATAGGACGCAAGGTTACAGACGAGCACGCCAACCCACAGCCGCGTAAACTGCGCAGGGCGAATGACGTACGCGCCGCCGATGAACAGGCCAAAGTAGCTCCAGTAGATCAGCCCGCTCCAGGGCAGAAACGGAATTTGCGCGTCGATTGGCAGCGCAAAGTCGTAACGCGGCGTGAAACTCTCGTTCACCGTCTTGTACGAATACGCCAGCAGGCAGCCGGTCGCCGTCACCAGCGCGACTCGGAACTGCGGATGCTGCACGAGGCGCTGCCAAGCGCTGTTCACGTCGGTGACGGTCGACTCGGCGGATCGGAACATCGACATTGCGGCCCCACGGCTCCCCGCGGCGCATTGTCGGATTGTCATGGAGATGTTGCAAGTGCGTGCGGCAACCGCCGTCCGTGTCACGGCATTGTCAGCGCGTCCGCCCCAATTCAGACCCATTGCGTCGCTTGTGGGGTTCATTTCAAGTCCACCCGGCTAGGGCGAACCGGAGCAGCGAAAGCCGATGTTGGCCGCCGCGGAGCCGTCCGACACGTCTCGGTGCGTGCTGCGCAAGCCAGCTGGAAGGCTCAAGAAGCTGCCGCCGCGGACGACAAACGGCGGGCCTGAAAAGATCCACGGGCTCTTTTGTGGCTCGGCGGGGTAGGAGAGCGCGGTGTCGACGGTCCATTCGGCCAGGTTACCGGACAAATCCTCGACGCCGTAGGGACTTGCGCCCGCCGGGTAGCTGCCGACGGCCGACGGGCCATCCTGACCGCAGCCGCACGCGGGGCTGCCGGCGCATTGGGTCGCGGAGAAGGCTGTCACGCCCGGCGTGAGGCTGGCCAGCGCGCAACTGGGCATGGTATTGCCCCACGGGTACATCCGCATCATGGAAGCGCATTTGGGGTCATAGCCGATGCTGCCGTTGAGCTCGCAGCTGCCGCGCGCGGCGAATTCGAGATGCGTCTCCGTTGGCACGCTGTTGCCCTTGCCCCGCCATTGCGCGCAAAACGTCCGCGCCTGCTGCCAGGACACGTAGTTTACCGGTGCCGAGCGAAAAAATGGATATGTTTCAGCAGGTTGTGCCTCCGGTGGCGCCTCGCATACCCCGGCATTGACGCACGCGTCGTACTGCGCCACGGTCACCTCCGTCTTGTCGATCAGAAACGCGTCCTGCGACACGAGGTGCGCGGGAGCGTCGAGCGCTGCGCAATCCGGATCGCCGTCCGTGTCACAGCCCTGCCAGAACGTGCCGCCGGGGATCAGGATGCGCGCGGTGCAATCCGCTGGGCACTGCGCAGGGCTCTCGTTGGGCGCGCACACGCCGTCTCCGCACGGTTCGCGGACGCAGTGGAGCGCGAAGACGGCGCTGAACAGGTCGAACGGCGCCAAGGCCGCGGTGTCAAAGTCGACGACCCAGATGGAGTTTGGCGCGCCCGCATCAAAAGTCGCGGTCTGAAAGAGCCCCGATGCCATCTGAAAAAAGCCGGGCGCAATGGTCGGTTGGCTGCCGGAGCGGTCGAGGATGGACAGCAGCTCCTGCACCGTCGGTCGCCGCCAGCCGTGGCCCTGGATACCCAGATTGCGGCACCAGCCGAGCGCGTCGATTGGCGCCTGCGGAATCGGCGAATCGGTCGCCTGCCACTGCAAGCCCGTGTTGGTGTCGGTCGCGATGTTGTCCGTGGTGCCGAGCGGCCCCTGTGCGAGAAACCGCTGCGGCGGCACGGGCTTGGGCCACGGATCCGCGCGCACGCACCAGGCGGACGCCAGCGCGCCCATGGGCAGGAGCGCGGAGCTGCCATCGTCAAACGCCACGGTCCAGGCGAGCGCGCCGTGCGTCACCAGCGTCCAGGCCACGGCTCCCGGCGTGACGGTCAAGGGCAGGGCAACCGCTGGATTTGCCTTGGAAAAATCGACGAGACTCAGCGCCTCCGCGACCGTCGGCAGGCGCCAGTCGGCAAAACCGCCGGCCGCCAAGGCGTCGCATGCGCTCGCGGCGGCCGCCAACGGCACGCGATCCAGGACCGGAGCCGCGCGCCAGACGAGCGTGGTCCGCGTGTCGGAAAACGTCCCGTCGGCGCGGTCGACGGCTGACGTCGGGTTGGCATCCGCGACGCCCCAGACCGGATAATCTGCTGCGCAAACAGTTCGTTGCGCCCCGCCGTCGTCCAGCGAAACCGTCACCCAGCCCGGCAGGCCGCAGTGCGGATCGCCGGAAATCTCCGCCGCCGCGTCGGACGCCGCCGTGTCCGCGTCCGCGTAGCCGAACTGTCCGGAAGTCGGCAGATCCCGGCAAGCCCACAGGGCGCCAGCCGCAAGCAGGGCGACAAACCACCTCAGCATGTTGACCCGTGTCGGACACCAAGCTCGCTCGGCGGGACGCGTTGCGTTTCAGACGGGTAGCGCGACCGTGCATCTCCGGCGGCACGCCGCGGATCGAGGACGCTTGATCTCGAACGTCGGTGGGCGTGTCTCATCTCGCCACCACGCGTCGCCGCGGTCCTGTCTCTTGCGTCGTGCGTTGTCGCGTGGCCATCGGCTCCCTCTTGCGCGGTCAAAAATTCACGGCGATTGGCGAGCCCGAACCGTCGCTTGTGTGCCGAACAGGGGAACGCAGGAGCCACCAACCGGCGGCGACCAAGCTGGCAACGCCCACGCCGCCCAGCGCACCGGACCAGCCCCAGCGGGTGTTGATGGCGCGTTGGGCATTCACTGCGTCGTTCATGGCGATTTGCGCCAAGTCATAGCGCCCGTCCGGCAGCTTGTGGGCATCGAGCGCACCTTGCGCGCCATCGGCCGAGACGGCCAAACCTACGGCGACAGCAGCCGCTGCCACGCCAACCGCCAGCGCCGTCCAACCGGCAGCGTCTTGCCAATTCGCAGATTTCACACGCATTTCTGTGGCAATGGGCGCCGAAATGGCCGGCGGCGAGGCCACCGCTGCAGCCGGGGAAGGCGCGGTCGCGTGCACGACGACGGACGCGGCGGTCGGCGCGGCGGGCAGGGTTACAGGTGCCCCGACGGGCGACGGCGGCGGTGGCGCGACCGGCGGGGGCGGTTGCAGCGCCCGGAGCGCGGCTTGCGCGCGGGCATGGAGAGGGTGGCCGACCGGCGTCACGGCCAGCGCGCGGGCAAAGTCGTCCGCTGCGGCGTCCAGGTCGCCAGCTTCCTGCTCCGCGCGCGCGGCGCCAAATGCGAACTCGCCGACCTGCGGCTCGAGCTCCTGGGCCGTGTGGTACAGCGCGGCAGCCGCGGCGAATTCTCGCCGCAGGAAAGCGTCCAGCGCGCGGTGACCCAGAGCCATCGCGCGGGCGTGTTCGCGTGACGCCACCGGTGCCCCGGCAGCGTGCGCAGGACAGGCCGTAGCCACATGAAAGAACAAGGCAAGTGCGGCGACGGCGCGCGCGGTCGCCGCAGCCGGGTGTGTTCGCAGGACGACCAGCCGTTCAGCCATGGCGACCAACGCAGGGTGTCGGATCCCGAAACGGGGCAGGCGTGGTCATAGGCGCTGACCGCAGCTCAAGATCAAACGCACCCGATCCGCGGCGTGCCACCCGAAGCGCACGCTTGCGGTCCCGGACTTAAACGCAACCGGTCTGACCCAAAGTTTTTGATCTCCGAATTGCGTCAGCATGGTCAGTCCGGTGGCACGACGGTGATGGGATCGTCTTTCGCGGCCGCGCGGTGCGGGTGCGCGTGCGCGGATCGCGCGCGGTGAGCGACCGGGCGCGGCGGCGTCATCGGCGTTTTCCGTGCAAGTTCAGGTGGTTCTGGCGCAGTCGTCGGCTCGGCAACCGGGGTGCGCGTCGGAGTCGGCTGGGGCGCGCTGGCCGGAGCCGGCGTGGGCACGGCTGCGGTCACGAGCGCGGGCGCCGGCGCTGGTCTGGTTGCCACCGGGTGCGCCTGCGCCGGCCACAGCCGGCTCACGAGCAGCAGCGTCAGGCTCCCGGCCGCCAGAAGCCAAGGAGTGGTATTTGTCCGCAAATTCAGCCACTTCTGCCGCAGCCGCGCGCTTGGCCTCTCACCGTCTGGCGGCGGCGCCACAGGCATCAGCCGCAGCGGGGAGGCCGTCCGGGTCTCCAGCGACCGAATCTCTCGGGATGGCGCGTCCTTGGCCACTTCCAGCGCGTGGCTCATCGCCTGCGCGTCGGCAAACCGCTCATCCGGTGTCTTCGCCAGCGCGCGCATGATGACGTCCACAAAGCCCGCGGAAAGCGCCGTGCGCGCCACCGTCGCCAGATCGCGCGGCGCCACGTTGACGTGGTTGAACATGACGGTCAGCGCGTTCGGATCGTCAAAGGGCGACCGCCCGGATACGCAACGGTACAGAACCGCCGCCAGCGCGTAGAGATCGCTCCGGCCGTCGACCTCCACGCCGAGACACTGCTCCGGGCTCATGTAAGTCGGCGTTCCCATGAGCTTTCCAGTCGCAGTCAGCGACGATTCCTGCGTCTGGGCGATGCCGAAGTCCAGCACCTTCGCCCGCACCTGGCCGTCCTGGTCGTCCAGCATGATGTTGGCCGGCTTGATGTCGCGGTGCACCAGTCCCAGCGCGTGTGCTTCGGCGAGGCTCCCCAGCACTTGCAAGCCGATCGCAGTCGCGTCCGCTTCGCTCAGCACTTCCTCGTGGTCCAGCCGCTGGCGCAGCGTCGCCTCCAGCGAGTGGCCCTCGACCCGCTCCATCACCAAATACAGCGTGCGATCCGCGCTTTGGCCGGTATCCAGCACGCGGACGGTGTTGGGATGGTGAAGCCGCGCCAGAATTTCCGCCTCGCGCTGGAAACGCCGCACGTGCGCTTCGTCGTCGCCGGTCTGCAGCAGGAGCTTGAGTGCCACGTCCCGGCGGGTCCGCGTGTCCAGCGCGCGAAACACGATGCCGTGGCCGCCACGGCCCAGCAGCCGGATCAGCCGGTAGCGCGCGCCTACGAGCATTCCCGCCCGCAGCGGCGTCGGCGCAAAATGCGGCAGCGACGACGACGCGGTCGCAGCGTGCAACTCTGCCACGAACGGATTGGTGTGGGCCGTCAGCCTCTCCATTTCGCCAGCCTGACACTTCGCTTGAGCCGGTGCAAGTGGTCAGATTTGCCGCGGCCTTGACGCTTCCGCCGCCCCGCGCACAATGCGCACGAACCCACGCACCACGGGCGCGCGCACATGCAAGTCTGGTTGAGCAAAGCCCTTGCGGATCTCGCGCCTTTCGCGTCCCGGGAGCGGGCCGCGCAGGAGAAAGCCTACCTGAAAAGCCAGCTGACCTTTTTGGGCGTCGGCATTCCGAAGACGCGTCAGGTCGCGATCAGTGTGCTACAACAGATTGAAAATCACGGGAAATTGACCGCGACGCAGCTCCGCGACTTGACGCTGGCGGCCTGGGCGACGGAAGGTCACGACGCCCGCGCGATCGCCCTGGCGCTGCTGGAAAAGCGCGCGAAATGTTTGGGTATCGTGGACCTGCCGTGGCTGGAGGACGTGCTGCGGCGCAGCTTTACGTGGGCGTATGTCGACCAAATCGCGGTGCACGCGGTGGGGCAGATCGTGCGCAAGGAGCCCGACGCGGCCAAGCGCGTGTTGGCAAAGTGGGCGAGCGACAAGGACTTTTGGCTGCGGCGTTCCGCGCTGCTGGCGCTGCTGGGCGAACGGCGTGCCGGCGGGCGTTTTGACGGGGCGCACTTTGAGGCGTGGGCGCTGCCGATGTTGGCGGAAAAAGAATTTTTCATCCGCAAGGCGATCGGCTGGGTGCTGCGCGACGTGGCGCGCGACGATGCGGCGTGGGTGCAAGGATTTTTGGAGCGTCACGCGGCGCAGATGAGCCCGCTGAGCCTGCGGGAGGCGCGGCGTGGCGTGGCGCGCGCGTTGGATGTGTCGAAATAACCGACATGCAGGAAAAAACAACATCCGGGCGCGCGGCATCGCAGCGTGTTGCGGCATTCGATTCGCGCTAAATCCTTTTATTTCGGTAGATTGAAACTCATCGGCCACTTGGCCCGGTTCCTGCAACTTGCTTGGGCAGGGAACCGTGTGCAAGCAGCGCGGCCATGCCGCAGGGGAGCCGATCATGAAAAACGCGATTCACAGGTACTTGGCCGCCGTTTTAGCCGTTTGCGCGCTGTGCGCAGGCTGTGGCAGCTCCGCCGACACGGGCAGCGCCTTCAACGGCATGATCCCGGAAGCGTCAGCGTCCGACAAAGCGGGCGGGACGGCGGTGCCTTCAGGCGGCGGCGGCGGCTCAGGCGAGGCGACAGCTTCCGACGCGAGCGCTGGCGACGCGAGCGCGTTTGGTGCGGACGATGCGGCGGCGGGCACGGACGCTGCCGTTGGCGAACAGCCAGCAGCAGGCACGTTGACGGCCGGCGACTGGAACGACAACCTCAATTTCAGCTGGTTTGTCAGCTACTTGGCGGACATGGCGCAGGCCAACCCCGGCTGGGCGACGCTGCCCTTGCAGACGCGCGTGCTGGTGCATGTCGTGACCGCGCAAGAGGGGCCGGTCGGCAACGCGCACATCCGGCTGCTGGAAGACGGCGCGGAAGTGTCGGCGACGTTTGCCGGGACCGACGGGCGCGGCGTGGTGCTTGCACAGTCGGCGGCGGCCAAACGCGTCGTGGAGGTGCAGGTCGGGGCGGCGGCGCCAACGGCGGTCGACTTGCCGCAGGGCCAGACGTCGCTCACCGTCGTGACGCCCGAGGCTGCGGCGCCGATCGACGGCATGGACGTCGCGTTCATCGTCGACACGACCGGTTCGATGGGCGATGAGCTCGATTTCCTCAAGGTCGAGGTCGAGGCGCTCGCCAGCAACGTCAAGGCGGCGACCGGTGGCGCGGATCTGCGCTTTGGCCTGGTGCTCTACCGCGACATGGGCGACGAGTACGTGACCCGCACGTTCGATTTCACCACGGATATCGCGGCGTTCAAGGCCAACATCGGCGCGCAGGAGGCGGCGGGCGGCGGCGACACGCCCGAAGCGGTCCAGGAAGGCTTCAAGGCGGCGGGCGCGCTCAGCTGGCGCACCGGCAACGTCGCGCGGGTGGCCATTCACGTGGCCGATGCCTCGCCGCATGATCAGGATTTCGTCGCGTATTACGCGGCGCTCGAAGCGCTGCACAAGCTGGGCGTGCGCGTGTTTCCCGTGGCGTCCAGCGGCCACGACGACGGCTGCGAGTACGTCATGCGCGCGGCCGCGGCGCTGACGGTCGGTCGGTACGTGTTCCTGACCGATGACTCCGGCGTCGGCGTCGCGCAAGGCCACGCCAAGCCGCACATCCCGTGTTTCGACGTCGAATTGCTGCTTGGCAAGCTCGTGCGGCTGCTGACCTCGGAGCTGCAGGGCAGCTATATCCCTGCGGATCCCAAGGCGATTATCAGCTCGTCGGGCGGGCCGGTGGCGGGCGTCTGCACGCTGGACGACGGCTCGCAGACCTACATCTACTGAACGCGCTTATGGCGCCGCCAGCAGCTGGACCGCCGCCGGGTACGTGTCCACCATCAGCCACGCGCGCACCTGCGCCGGCAGCTGGACCGCTGAGACGTCCAACGCCACCGCCGTCAAATGTCCAGCATTGTCGGCCTGTTGCGTCGTCTTTGGCCCGTACGCGATCGCCAGCGGCACGCCGGTCGTCGCGTCCTCCAGCAGGATCCCCAGCCGATGCGCCGTCGCGTCCAGCGTGCCTCCGGTCAGCGCAAAGCTGACGGTCAACGGCAGCCGCGTCGCGAGTGCCGTGCCCACGCCCATGGGCGCGTGTTGGATCCCCGTCCCGAGCGGCCGCAGCAGCGCCGCGCCGTAAGCAACCAGCTGATCCGTCGCAGGATTGCAAAAACCAAGCTGCTGCAAGAACGCGCCGTAGAAGGCGATCGTGCTGCACGTGCTCGTCACCGACAGCACCGCGCCGCCATTTTGCGCCTGGCCCGTGGCGTCCAGCGTCGCGCTCAGCCGGAAGTCGTCAAAAGACAGCGACGCGCCCATCGCTTCCAGCGCCAGACCGGCCTGGTTTTCCAGCGTCACACGCCCGGCCTCAAAGTGAATCGTCACGGGAAACAAGGCCTTGGTCGCCGGATCCGGCATCACGCCCGGCGTCGCGTCGCTCGGCAGTGCGCCCATGACCCAGCCCACGGCGTCCTGGCCATTGCCGTGCACAAGCCCGACCTCCCAGTGCAGCGAATCGAAGCCGATTTGGTTGTACGACGGCAAGATCGTCGGCAGCGGCGCCGCGAGCCGCGCCATCTCCCAAATCCCCGCATCCGCGCCCGGCGTCGCCGGCACGGGCAGCGGCAGCGCTGTCAGCGCGCCGTCGGCCATCGCAAACGTGAACGTTTGGTCCAACTTGCCGCCCAGCGTCCCGCCGGTCGTCTTGAGCCCGTCGCGCTGGGGATCCTTCAACCACTGGCCGGTCACGTGCAGCGTCACGTTGTGGTTCGCGTCCGCAGCAAACCGCGTCTTGGGCGCCAGCGTGAAGAACCGCCGATCGCCCGACACCCGCAGCACCACATCCGCCGGCGGCTGGACGTCGACCTGAAGCGACGCGTCGTCGATCAGCCCCAGCAGCGTGTCGCCTGCCGCGCGGATGTACAACGAGAACGCAAGCGCCTGGTTGGCGTCGATCTGGCTGGGCGCGGTCAGCAGCGGCGAGCCGTATTTGCTTGTAAACAAAAGGAAAGTCCCATCGGCCGGCAACGCCTCGCCCGGCGTGATGTCGCAGTTCGGGTTGTTTTGCGCAGTTGGCTGTAAGCAGAGGTCGTAGGGCACGCTGAACACGTTGCCATCCTCGCCGCCCAGGTAGACCGCCTCGCGCCCCAGCGCCGGCGACGCGTTCAGGTCGTTGCGGTCCGCGTTGATGAGGCGCAGCGAAAACCGTTTTTTACCAGTTGGTTCAATAACATACAGTCGGCCATCGCCCGCGCCCACGTAAATTCGGTCGTCAGCATCCACCGCCGGCGAGCCACGGATCGGGTCGAGCGTGTCAAAAGCCCAGCGCTCGTGGCCGTCCGCCGGATCAAGCGCGTAAATCGTGCCATCGCAGGACGGGACGATCAGCGTGCCGTCGGACAGCTCCGCCGCGCTCGCGTACACGTGATCGCGCGTCGGGTGCGACCAGGCCTGCGCGCCGGTTTTTGCAGTGTAGGCGTGCACGTAGCCGTCAAAACCGCCCACGACGACCAAGCCATTCGCGGTGAGCAGCGGGCTCGCGGCGATCGACCCCGGCGCGCTTGAGCTCCACGCCGGCGTGCCATCCAGTCGAACCGCGAACAGGTTGTCACCCAGCGCCGGCAGCAGCTGGTTATTGCCGTGAATCATCAGGCCGTTGGCAACGTCGATGGCCGGCAGTGACCAGGTCTGGTCGGCGTGCTGCTCGTGCCATTTCGGCTGACCGGTCAGGCGGTCAATCGCGTACACGCGAAAGTTGTCGTTGGGCACGATCAGCGTGCCGTCGGGCGCGATGGCGACGTTGCCCTCGAACCAGCTGATGATGCCGCCGGTGACTGCCGCGGAATCCGCTGTCCAGGTCCAGACTTCCGCGCCGGTGGCGGCGTCCCGGGCGTAGAGCTTGCCGTCGCCGGAGCCAAAATAGAGGTGGCCGCTGTCGTCCAACAGGCCGGAACTATCGATGATCTCGCCGGTTTCGACGGACCAGACCAGCTTGCCGTTGTGGTCGATGGCGCGGAATTGACGGTCCGCCGAGCCGACGTACACCGTTTCGTCCGCGCCGACGATCGGCGAGGAAAAGATGCCCTTCGCGGTCGGAAACGTCCACGGCGCCGCGCTGCTGGTGGCCCGGGCCAGCGGGCTGCGGCCGGTCTGGCGGGCGTCGCGGCGGAACTTGGGCCACGGCGCCTGGGCGGCGAGCGGGACTTCCTGGCTGGTGGCGGTCGCGTCGGCAGCGGTGTCGGCGGCGGTTGCGTCCGTTCCAGTCACGGCGTCCGTGTCAGCGGCCGTCGTCTTGGCGCCGCAAGCCACGAGCAACGGCACGGCGAAAGCGAAAAAAAATCGACGCATGCAGCGACTCCGGAAACGCGCGAATTCAACGCTGCGCGCGGCGCACCAGTGTGGCCGTCTGGCCGTGGGGCGTCAATTGCGCGCCGAGCGGCGTGGGCACATGCACGCGCGACCCAGTTTCAGTGCCCCTTGACGCCCATGGCTGCGGATGTAGCATTCCAGCGTTCCTCGGGGGTAATCGCGTCATGGTGACCCAAGCACTTGGTTTGAGGAGCGGTCCGATGCCGGCCTGCCGCTGGCTCGCGCTGCTCGTTCCGCTGGCTTTTGCGCTGAACGCCGCGCCAGCATCGGCATTTGACAAGCAAAAAGCCGCTGCGAAGATGGCCGAACAAGCGCAAAGCGCTTATGAATCCGGCGATTACGACCGCGCGGCTGAGCTGTACGCCAACGCGTTTCACACCGATCCGGAGCCGAATTACCTGTACGCGCAGGCGCGGGCGGAGCAGGTCGGCGGCAAGCCAGACGCGGCGACCGGGCATCTGGAAGAATTCATCGCCAATCCGCAGGCAACGCCCGATCGTGTCGCGAAAGCCCGCGAATTGTTGGATGGTTTGCACGCGGCTCGGCTGGACAAGAGCGTGGCGGACGGCGAGTCGGCGGCGCGGTCGGGCGACTACAAGCTGGCGGCGCAGATCTGGCTGGACGTGGCGCGGCAGGCGCCCAAGCGCGTGGAGCTGTACTACCGCGCCGGCGTGGCGCTGCAGCAGGCGGCGGACCTGAACGGTGCGCTGGCGGCGTTTGACGCGTACCTGCAGAAGGCGCCCGATGGCCTGGATCGCAGCCAAGCCAAGCTGCGGCGCGACGGGGTGGCGGAGAAGCTGCGGCCGACCGTGGCTCGGCCGACGGTCCCGGAAAAGGCGCCGGGAACGGACATGGCGGCTGACAAAACCAACAAAAATCAGACCGTTGCGCCGATCGCGACCACGACGGCCCCGGCGGTTCGGCCAACGCCGGTTGCCGGCTACATCGTGGCCGTTGCGGGCCTGGCGGTGGCCGCGGGCGGTGTTGTCCTGTACGTGCTGACGCGGCCGGACATCAGCGCCTACGAGGCGGCGACCGGCCAGACCAACGCGGCGGGCAAGATTGTGGGCATCGACCAACAGACGGCGACAAGCCAGCACACATCCATCCAAAACCGCGAGATCGCGGCGGTGGCGCTGGGCGGCGCTGGGCTGGCGATGGCGGGCGTCGGCACCTGGCTGATCCTGCGCACGCCCGACGCCAAGGTGACGTGGGTGCCGGGTCCAGCTCTGGCGGGCGGCGGCCTCGCGTGGCGATTCTGAAGCAGCTGGAGGTCGACGTGCGTCGTGAATGGCCAGTGAATTCAGTTGGTTTGTGGGCGACCGCCGTGATCGCGCTGGCGGGGGCGTGCGAGCCGCTGGCGGGCGCGGATTCATTTCTGTACAAGACGCCGGCGGAGATGGCCGACGCGCTGGGGCAAGACCAGTCCGGCGGGACCGATGCGGCGGACGTGTCGGGCCTGACCGACGCCGTGGATGCTTTGAACGACGCGGACGCCGGGCTGACGGACACCGTGGGCACAGACGCGGTTGACGCGGTGGATGTCCTGGATACTGCGCCGGATGCGCCGGATGCGCCGGACGTCGCCGATGGGAAGGAGGTGCCGGACGTGCCGGTTGTGCCCGACACCGGCCCGCCAGTCGTGTGTGGCGATGGCGCCTGCGCCGCGACCGAGACGCCCGTCAATTGCCCGGCCGACTGCACGACCACGTGCGGCAACGGCGTCTGCGATGCCGGCGAGACCGCGGCCTCGTGCCTGAAAGACTGCGCGTGCGGCGACGGCAAGTGCGAGGCCACCGAGACGTTCAAGAAGTGCCCCGCCGACTGCGCGTCCGGCTGTGGCGACGCGGTTTGCTACAAGGACCTGCTCGGCGCTGAGACCAGCAATACCTGCCCGTTCGACTGCTACTGCGGCAACGGCACTTGCGACACCAACGAGTTCAACTGCCCGGCCGATTGCTTTTGCGGCAACGGCACTTGCGAGACGGCAACGGAGAATGCCACCAACTGTTTTGGCGATTGCTGCGTCTGCGGCGACGGCTGGTGCAATTCCGCGGCGCCGTGTGGCGAGGGACAGGGCACCTGCCCGGCCGACTGCAGCGCGTGCGGCGACGGCGTGTGCTCGCCCGGCGAGAGCCCCAAGGCGTGCCCGGCCGACTGCTGCGGCGCCTGCGGCGACGGCCTGTGCCGCTGCAATGAGACCGGCGACCCGAATTCCACCAAGCCCGGCTCGCTGTTTTGCGCCGACGACTGCGGGAACGGGTGTGGCGACGGCACGTGCGCCAAGGGCGAGAACCCGCAGACGTGCTCGGAGGACTGCGCCAAGAACGCCTGCGGCAACGGCACATGCGAGCCCAGCGACGGCGGACCCAGCGGCTGCCCGATCGACTGCGGCGGCGCGTGCGGCAACGGCACCTGCGACAAGGGCGAGGACTTCGTGGTCTGCCCCGTCGACTGCGGCTATTGCGGCGACGGCTACTGCGAGCTGAAAGCCGGCGAGTCGCAGGCAAACTGCCCGAAAGACTGCAAACCGTAACGCTTTTTCCGGATTCGCCGCCGTCGCAGATCCGTCTGGCGACTCGCGCGTCCCACTCCTGCCCGCCGTGCGCACGCGCGCATCACCCCGGCTGGCAGGAGGCTCCCATGTTTCGTCCTTTTCTCGTGGCCACGCTGCTGTCTGGCGCGCTGGCCCAGCCCGCGTTGGCGGTCGACCAGCCGGCGCTGTCGACGCAGATCTCCGCCGTGACCGTGTACGCCGACCGCGCGCAAGTGACGCGCAGCGCCGCCATCGAGCTGACCCGAGAGCCGGCCAAGCTGGTCATCGCCAAGCTGCCGGGCTGGATAGACGCAGATTCCGTGCGCGTGGCGCTGGACCCGCCGTCGGCGGGGCGCATTTTGGATGTCACGGTAAGCACAGCGTTTTTGGCCGAGGCGTCCGAAGCGGCGGTCCGCAAAGCGACGCTGGCGGTGCAGGCGACGAGCGACGAGATTGCCGCCCTTGCCGACGACGAGCGCACGCTGGTCGAGGAGATCACGCGGCTGGACGGCCTGCGCACCTTCGCCGTCGAGCGCGTGCCGCGGGAGATGGCGACGGGTGAAGTCAAGCTGAAAAGCTTCACGGACACGCTGGGCTATGTGACCGACGCGGTGCGCAAGGATCGCCAGCAGTTGCGGCAGCTGGCGCACAAGCGGCGTGACCTGGAGCCGGTGTTGTCCCAGCGGCAGCGCGAGCTGGCGGAGGTGCAGACGCGCGCCCAGCTGCAGCAGAGCGCGGTGACCGTCGAGCTGAGCGGCGCGGGCAAGGCGCAGTTGCGGCTGACGTACTTGACCCCGGGCGCGGCCTGGGAGTCGGCGGGTGAGCTGCGCGTGGCGCATGGGGCGACGGCGGTGGCGGTGCAGCAGTTCGCGTCCGTGGTGCAGACCACGGGCGAGGATTGGTCGGGCGCGGCGCTGGCGTTTTCCACCCAACGGCCCGACGAAGTGCTGGACGTTCCGCAGGCGCACGGGCTGATGCTGGACAAAAACGGCGCGGGCTTGGGCGACGTGATCGGCCACATGGGCGAGTCGTTCAGCCGCGCGCAGACGCTATATGCCGAACAAAATGCCGCAGTTGCAGGACAAGCGCGCTACTGGCAGGACTCGCTGACGCGCCAGGCGGACATGCAGAACCGCGCCGCGGAGAGCTTCGCCCAGCTGCGGAGCCGTGGCACGACCGGCCACTTTGCGGCGCTGGCTTCGCTGACGGTGCGCAGCGACGGCAAGCCGGTGCGGGTGCCGATTTCTACAGGCGAATTTGCCGCCACGACCAAGATCGTCGCGGTGCCGGAAGTGTCGCTGAACGCGGTGCGCGTGGCCGACCTGCGCAACACCGGCAAGACGCCGATCCTGCCCGGCCGCGCGGCGCTGTTCACCGAGGGCGCGTTCGTCGGCGCGAGCGAGCTGGCGTTTACCGCGCCCGGCGAGGCGTTTTCCGTGTTCCTGGGCGTGGATGATCGGGTCAAGCTGGAGCGCACGTTGGACAAGAAAACCAGCGTACTGCGGCGCAGCGGGCGGCGGACGGAAATGGCGCTGGCGTTCGTGCTGATTGCGGAAAACCTGAGCAATGAGCCGGTGGTCGTGGAGATGGCGGAGCGCATTCCCGTGGCGCAGACCCGCGAAATCGAGGTGGACGACGTCGAGCTGCCGCGCGACGCCAAGCCGGACGCCCACGGCGTGGTGCACTGGACCGAGACGCTCGCGCCGCACGCGAAGGCGACCTGGCGTGTCAGCTACACCCTTGAATATCCATCGGATTACGTTGCGCGTGCCAAGGCGGAACGCGACGACGATGCGCCGACGTCCGCCGCGCCGTGTGCGGCGCCCAAGATGTACGAGCAGATCGAGATGCTGGAAAAGCGGCTCTGAGCCTGCGGCTTTCGCCCGCTTCACCCTTTGGGCAGCCCACGGGCCGGGAAGAACGGGGCTCCTCCGGCCGTCAGACGACGATCGACCACCACGACGACCGGTTGGGGTCAACGGTCCGCGAGACAACACCCTTTTTCAGCAGGCGATCCAAGGCGTTGTTCAGGTTCGGCTTGGTCCAGCGGCCGCCGCACGCCTGGTGAATGTCAGCGATCTGCCATTCGTAATCCGGCTGCGCGCTGAGTAACTTGACGATGAATTCCGGGGCCGACTCAGGGGTCGTGGGCATGGGCGCTCCTTCTTGGGCGGACCGAGGCGTCCAGCCCATCTTGCGACCGTCCTTTTAGCACAAGGACTTGGCCGGGCGATAGCGCTCGCTCGCTTAGGCCCGCCGCCGCACCAGCTCGTACGCGCCGGCGAATTCCGCGCGCACGTCGCCGGTTTGCCGGTCCAGCAGCCATACCATCGCCAGCTTCTCGGGCACGCGCACGCGCGCGGACGGCTCCAGCGTGCCGAACAGCCAGTCCCAGAGCGGTGAAGTCACCCCGTGGTTGGACTTCGGGTTGCCAAAGTGGTGGTGAAAATGGTGGCGCCGCAGGAATTTGCCATACGGCCCGAGCCCCGCGTGCGTGTGCGCGCGCCGGTGCAGCGCCTCGTAAGTCACGTACATCGCCACGAACGCGCCGCTGAACACCGCGCCGCGCACTAGGCCGACCAGCGCGATCGAGACCGGCAAAAAGACCGCGAGCACCGCCAGCGCGGCCAGGGCTTTCTTGTACGACGGCGCAAAATAGTCGCCCTGGCTGTGGTGGCGGATGTGCTCGGTGGCAAAAAGGTTCGGCAGCGTCCGCTTGTCGTGGCCCAGAAATCGGTGCAGCAGGTACTCGGCGAGCGACCAGGTCAGGATGCCGACGAGCGCCGCGATGAGAATGCCAGCCATGAAACCTCCTCCGCCCAGCGTGTCAGATGGCCGGGCAATCTGCAACTGCGCCGCCGCACGCTCACTTTGCGGTCACGACCACGTTGACGGTGCCCGCGCCGCCCGCGCGAACGAAGAGCCCGCGCTGCCCGTACGCCGGCGAGGCACACGCGTCGCCGGTCACCTGAACGGTCCAGCCGCGGGGAAACGCCCGGGTCGGTAGCGAGATTTCGCTTTGGCCGCCGGTAGTTGCGCTCCAAGTCAGCTTGAACTGGCGGCTAACGAGGCTCCAGGACCACGTCGCGTCGTCGCCGGCGATGGCGCGCGGATAGGGCCGGGCGACGGCGTCGACGATGGCCGCAAACTCGTTGCCATCGCCGTCGACCAGTGACAACGTCTCGGAATTCCAGGATGTTTTTGCGACGCTGTAGTCCCACCAGGTCGCGTGAACCCCGTTGGCGTCGAGCGCGTCGTACAGCGCGCTGGCGGCCTGCGCGGCCTGGTCGCGGTCGTGTGGATAGCCGGTTTCGCCAATCCAGGTCGGGACATTCCACGCATCGCCGACGGTCTTCCAGGCCGCGACAGCGGTCGCTGGCGCCGCGAGATCGAAGGCGCCGGACGTGTACACGGCCGGATCGTACCAGTGCGGCGCAAAGACCACGCCGCTGAGCGCCGGCTTGGCGAGGTTTGTCGAAAACGTCATCCCGTCCAGCGGGGATGTGTCGATCGCCACAAGCATCGTCGGCGCGATGCTCTGCAGCAGCCCGGTCATCTCCGTGTAGAACGGCGACAGCGTGTTGGCCTCCCACGCGCCCATCTGCGCCGAGCCAGCCATCGGTTCGTTGATGATTTCAAACGCGATGACGCCCGGTCGGTCGATGTAGCGTGTCGCCATGCGCGTCCAAAGTGCACGATAATCTTGGCGAACTGTGCCTTCGCTGCCCCAGAACCGGTCGAACGCCGCAGCAGCCGGCGAAGTCGTGTCGAAGTATTGTTGGTACCAGCCCGGGCAGTCATCGTGCGGCGCGGGCCACGGCTTGCCATCCGCGTCAACCGGCGGCAGCGTCCAAATCGGAAAGCCGTCGCCGCAAAACGCCCGCGTGTAGACGTCCTGGTGGAAATCGATGACGGTCCAGATGCGCCGGGCCCAGGCGGCGTCGATGAGCGCGTCGTAGCGGGCGAGGTAGTCGGTGGAGTCGGTGCCGCGCGAGGGCTCGACCGCTTCCCAGGTGAACGGCGCGCGGATGACGTCGATGCCCCACGCTTGCGCGCGATCCAGGTAGGCGGCAAGCGCGGCGTCATAGCTGTTGGCGTCGAACTCGAAGGGCGCGAACGGCGGCATCTTGGCGCGCCCCGACGCGTTGACGCCGCGCAGCAGCACGCGCCGGCCCAGCGCATCGCGAATCGCCGTGCCATCGGCCAGCAGCACGTAATTCGCCATCGGCGGCGGGTCGAGCGCGCAGGACTTGTCGATGTTCGCGCAGCCGTCCGCCGTGCACGTCTCCGACTGCTGGGGCTGACATGCCTGCACAGCAAAAATGATCACAATCAGCAGAAAAAACAAGGTGTCTTGTCGTGCCATCGCGCGCTCCTCCGCGCGCCCGCCGCGCCGGTCGGTTTGGACGAAACCCGAGCTACTTGTCCGGCGCCATCAGCTGCCGCGCGCCGATGCCCACGACGAGGTCATACGCCCAGTTCGGCAGCAGCCGGACGAGCCGCATCGCGGTCGCCGTCGGCTCCGGAAAATTCACCTCGCGCGCGCCGCGCAGCAGGCCATCCGCGACAATCACGGCCGCGCGTTCCGCCGAGATCATGAACGGCTTGCTCACCGTGTTGCGATCCGTCAGCGGCGTTTTGACAAAGCCCGGATTCACCGTCGTCACTGTGATGCCGTGCGGCTTGAGCTCGACGCGCGCCGCCTCCAGGAACGCCTGCATCGCCGCCTTGCTCGCCGAATAAATCGCCGACATCGGCAGCCCGCGCAAGCCCGCCAGCGATGCAACGCCCACGAATTGCCCGGACTTACGCGCCAGCATCGACGGTCGCACGGCGTCAAAAAGGTGCAGCATCCCCAGGAAATTCACGCGCAGGATGTACTCCGCGTCGGCGAGCCGCATTTCCGTCACCGGCTTGGGATCGCCCAGCCCGGCGTTCGCGACCGCCATGTCAATCGGGCCCCAAGCGGCTTCCACCTGCGCCACCGCCGCACGCACGGCCTCCGCGTTCGCAACGTCGCAGGTCACGGCCATCGCCGTGTGGCCCGCCGCCGTCAGCTGCGCCACCGCCTCGTCCAGCAGGTCGGTTCGCCGCGCCGCCAGCGCCACGCGCCAGCCGCGCCGCGCCAATTCACGCGCCAGCGCCAGACCGATCCCCGTGGAAGCGCCTGTAATCAAAGCTGTCTGCATCGTCGCTCTCCGGGTCGTCGCCGTGTGCTGCCGTGGCTGGGCTTGCGGGTGCTTGCCCCGTTGCGGCAGCGTATGCCGCCGCGCCCGGTCGGGCAAGGGGTGGCGACAGCGCATTCGCCTGCGGTTTGCCCAACCGCCCGCGGTTCCGTACACTCCGCGCGGGTTGGCCCGGAGTCCTCATGCGCGTCCTCAAGTTCGGTGGTACTTCGGTCGGCAGCGCGGATCGGATGCGCGACGTGTGTCGGCTGGTGGAGCGCGCGCTGGTACAAACGCGTGTAGTTCTCGTCGCTTCCGCGGCGAGCGGCGTGACCAACCTGCTGATCGAGGCCGTGACCAAATCCGCCGATGGCGCGCCGATTGAGCCTTTCCTGGCCGCCTACGCGGACCGCCATCGGGCAATCCGCGACGCGCTGGCAACCGAGCTGGGGCCGCGCGCGCCGTCGCTCGATGCCGCGCTGGCGCAGCTGACCGACCAACTTCGCGACCTGCTGCGCGGGGTGTCCTTGCTGCGCGAGTGCTCGCCGCAGGTCCAAGCGCTTGTGGCGAGCCTGGGCGAGCGCGCGTCGTGCGCGATCCTCGCGGAATTGCTGGAGTCGCTTGGCCAGCCGGTGGTGCGGCTCGACCCGGCGCAGCTGCTGCTGTGCACCGGCGATCCACTTTCGGCCACGCCGCAGATGCCGGAAATCTTCAAGCGTTTCGCGGCGTTTCGTCAGAGCGACGCGCGACTTGCGGTCATGCCCGGATTTTTTGGCGGCGACGCGCGCGGCAAGACGGTGCTGCTGGGCCGCGGCGGATCAGACTGGTCGGGCGCGATCGCCGCGGCCTCGGTCGACGCGGAACTGCTCGAAATTTGGACAGATGTTGACGGAATCTACAGCGCCGATCCGCGCGTGGTGCCCGAAGCCCGGCCGCTGCCGGAAGTCAGCTTTGACGAGGCGATGGAGCTGGCGCATTTTGGTGCCAAGGTCCTGCATCCCAAGACGATTGCTCCGGCGCGCGACAACGGCATTCCGGTGCGGGTCTGCAACACGTTTCGGCCGGATGCGCCGGGTACGTTTGTGCGTGCCGTGACCGCGCCGTCGCTACAGCCGGTGCGCGGCATCTCTTTTCTGCAGGATATCGCGCTCTTGAACGTGGCGGGTCCGGGCATGCAGGGCGTGCCGGGCGTCGCGGCGCGGATCTTCGGCGCGATGGCGCAGCGGGACATCTCCGTCGTACTCATCACCCAGGCGTCCAGCGAGTGCACCGTCTCGTTTTGCATCCGTGAGGTCGACGCGGACGGTGCAGCTGAAGCGCTGGCGCAGACTTTTGACGTCGAGATCGCCGCAGGACGCGTCGATCCGATTGAAGTGCGGCGCGGGCTGGCGATCCTCTCGATTGTCGGCGACGGCATGCGCCAGCAGGTCGGCACCGCGGGGACGTTCTTCACGGCGCTCGGCGCGGTGGCGTGCAACGTCGTGGCGATCGCCCAAGGCGCGTCGGAGCGCTCGGTCTCGGCGGTGGTGGAAGCGCGCCACGGCGACCGCGCGATGCGCCACGTGCACCACTGTTTCTTCCAAACGCGCCAGGTCATCGAGCTGCACGTGCTCGGCGTGGGCACGGTGGGTCGGCAGTTCCTGCAGCAGCTGGCGGCGCAGCAGGAGGCGCTGGCGGACAGCCCGACGGAGCTGCGCCTGTGCGGCGTCGCGAATTCCCAACATTTGCTGCTGGATCCGGCCGGAATCCACCCGCTGGCGGCGCTGGAGCGTCTGGCGCGCGCGACCGAGCCCGCGGACCTCGCGCGCATCTACGCGTCGGTGCACGAGCGGCTGCCGGACCAGCCGGTGCTTGTCGATTGCACGGCGTCGGCGGCGATTGCCGCGCAATATCCGCAGATTCTGGCCGGCGGGCTGCACCTGGTCACGGCGTGCAAAATCGCGAACGCATCGTCGATGGCGCACTACCGCGCGATCCGCCAGGCCGGGTTTCGCCACGGCCGACGGTTCCAGTACGAGACCAACGTCGGCGCGGGGTTACCGGTCATCGACACGCTGCGCAACCTGCTCGCCGGCGGTGACCGGATCGTGCGCTTCGAGGGCATCTTGTCCGGGTCACTTTCCTATCTTTTTGGGCTGTTGCAAGATGGCGTGGCGTTTTCCGAGGCCGTGCGGCAGGCGCGCGACCAGGGCTTTACGGAGCCTGACCCGCGCGACGATCTCTCCGGACTGGATGTCGCGCGCAAAGTGCTGATTTTGGCTCGGGAAACTGGCAGCACGCTCGAACTCGCGGACGTCGAAGTGCAGGGCGTCCTGCCGCCCGGGTTCAACGCGTCGGGCGACGTGGCGGCGTTCATGGCCCGGCTGCCGGAGCTCGACAGCTATTTTCGCACAAAAATCCAAGAGTTACAGGAGAGCGGCCGGGCGCTGCGCTTCATCGCGGCGTTTGACGCCGATGGGTGTCGTGCCTGCGTCCAGGCCGTCGACGCGCGCCATCCGCTTCACGGGATGCGCGACGGCGCCAACGCTTTCTCCTTTCTTTCCAAGCACTACCAGCCGAGGCCGCTGGTCGTGCACGGCTATGGCGCGGGCGCGGCGGTGACGGCGGCGGGCGTCCTGGCCGACGTGCTCAAGCTGGCGACGACACAAACGAGCGCGTGGGGTTCGCCGTGATTATCCGAGCGTACGCGCCCGCCAGCATGGGCAATGTTGCCGCGGGGTTCGACGTCCTGGGGGCTGCATTTGCGCCAATCGATGGCTCGCTCTGGGGTGACATCGTCGAGGTCGAACCGGCGCAGACTGCGTCGTTTACGTGCGTCGGGCCATTCGCCGACCGCCTGCCGCAAAACCCGAGTGATAATCTGGTCCTGAAGGCGAAGACGTACTTCGAGGACGCCTGGCATCGGCCGCTGCCGCCGCTGCGCATCGTCTTGCACAAGCTGCTGCCGGTGTCGTCCGGGCTCGGCTCGTCGTCGGCTTCCGCGGTGGCTGCGGCGGTTGCCTTTGACGCGGTGGTGGGCGCGCACTTGGGCCGCGATGCGCTGCTGCAGGTGGCCGCCCGTGCGGAGAGCGTGGCGTCCGGCGCGGTGCACCTCGACAACGTCGCGCCGTGCCTGCTGGGCGGGCTGCAGCTGTGCGCCGATGGCCGCGCGTTCGCCTTGCCGTGGCCTCAGGAACTGCTGGTCGCCGTGGCGAGTCCGCAGCTGGAGCTCGCGACGCGTCAGGCGCGCGCCGTCTTGCCGCGCGAGGTGCCGCTTTCGCTCGCGATCGGCCACGCGGCGAACCTTGCACACCTCGTACACGCGCTGCATGTCCATGATTTGCAAAGCATTCGCGGCTGCCTGCGCGATCTTATTGCCGAGCCGCATCGCGCTTCGCTCGTCCCCGGTTTTCGCCAGGCGCAGGCTCAGGCGCTGGCCGCCGGCGCGTGGGCCTGTTCGCTCTCGGGCGCGGGCCCAGCGGTCTTTGCCGTTGCCGAACCCAAAGACGCCGCTGCGGTTGCCGCCGCGCTCGTCGCGGGATTTGGGTCGGTTGGCGTGCCGGCGCTGGCCAAGGTCTGCGGCATCGACGCGATCGGCGCCCGCGTGCTTCCCTAGAGGTCCTGATGGATGTCATTTCGAGCCGTAACCCCGCGCAACATGCGACGTTTCGCCACGCACTGACGGCGAACTTGACGCCTGATGGCGGGCTGTGGATTCCGGCGCGCCTGGCGCCGTTCGCGGACATCGACGGGCTCCTGGCGCTGCCGTTTGCCGACCGCTGTGCCGCGATCCTGCAGCGCGTGATCGGCGACGAATTTGCCCCCGCGGACCTGGACGCGCTCGCCCACGACGCCTTCGATTTTCCGCTTCCGTTGACCCCCATCGACCGGCAAACGTGGGCGCTGGAGCTGTTTCACGGACCGACGCTGGCGTTCAAGGATTTTGGCGCGCGGCTGCTGGCCCGGCTGCTGGCCCTGCATGACCGCGACGCCACAGTGGCGACGCCGCGGATGATCCTGACTGCGACCAGCGGCGACACGGGCGCTGCCGTCGCCCACGCGTTCTGGCACCAGCCGGGCGCGCGCGTGGTCGTGCTGTACCCGCGCGGACGCGTGTCCGCGATGCAGGAGCGGCAGTTTGCGGCGCTGGGCGACAACGTGCTGGCGCTGGCGGTCGAGGGCAGCTTTGACGACTGCCAGGCGCTGGCCAAGGCCTGCTTCACCGACGCGGCGCTCTCGGCCGAGCTGCGGCTCACGTCGGCGAATTCGATCAACTTGGCGCGCATCCTTGCGCAGGTCGTGTACTATTTCGAGATCGTCGCCGGGCTGCGGGCGCATGGCATCGATCAGGCGCCGCTGATCGCCGTGCCTTCCGGTAATTTCGGTAATCTTTGCGCAGGCTTGTATGCACAGCAGCGCGGGCTGCCGGTTCGGCAGTTCATCGCAGCGACCAACGACAATCGGACGGTGCCAAATTTCCTCAGTGGTGGCGCCTACTTGACGCAGCCCTCGGTCGCGACGCTGTCCAACGCGATGGACGTTGGCGCCCCGTCCAACTGGGAGCGCATCAGCGCGCTTTTTGGCGGCGATCGCGCGCGGATGCTGGCGGCGATGCGGTTCGGTTCGGCGACGGATGCGGAGACGCGCGCCGAGATTGCCCGGCTGTGGCAGCTGGGATGGCTGGCGGACCCGCACGCGGCGGTGGCGTCGGCGGTGCTACAGCGCGTTCGGCAGCCGCACGAGGTGGGCGTCTTTCTGGCGACGGCGCACCCGGCGAAGTTCCCGGATGCGGTTGAGCAGGTGACGGGCAATTCCGTGGCGCTGCCGCCCGCGCTTGCCCGGCTGGTCGACTTGCCGCTGCAGTCCGAACCGCTGGCGAACGACGTCGCGGCGCTGAAGCGGCGGTTGCGCGCGTAGGCGGCGGGTGCCCGTTATCCCGCCCGGACAGGCTACGGATTGATCGCATCTCATCGCAGCACCAGCCTTGCTCCCTCGGCGAGGTCCTCAAGGCGCCGCCATCCTGTATAGAGCGTTTGCCAGCCGGGTCTACCGTTACGCGGCAAGTGCCCACCAAGC
>CAIYWC010000138.1 GCA_903929795.1 uncultured Myxococcales bacterium
CGGACGTCGCGGATTTGCTGCCGCAACAGTGGGTGGCGAGGAAGAAGGCGGCGGCGCTGGCTGGCGTGTAGGCGCGTCGGTCAGAGCTGGGCGTGTTTCGCTGGGCCGTTACGCTGCGCGGCTCAATCCGTCAGGCGTCCACACCAAGCGACACCGCGAATCGGGAGGTCGTCTCACCGTTGCGCGCAAGCACAACCGCCGGACGAGGGAGAATCTCGCATGGGGCGCCTCCCGCCGCGCACGCGATTCACAATTCTGCCGGCTCCTGCGGCCACGTCATGCGCCAAGAACATCGTGTCGACGTTCGGGAAATCGCGACCACGCGATTCAGTGGAGCAGCCCCTTTTGCGCGAGCGCGGCGTGCAACGCCACGGCATATTGCGCCAAGAACGGCGCCGGTGGGTGGACCGCATAGAACGGCGCTGGCTGATCGGGTTGGTATAGGTCCACCTCCAGGTCCGCCGAAATCACCGACTGGACTTCTGGCGGAACGCCGTGCCGGTCGGCTGGGATCGCCAGGAACACCACAGGAACGTGTCGCGCATCGGCCTCTTGCAGGAGCGCCCGGGTCTCAGACACGCCCAGCGCGTCGCTCTCCGCGCCCGGCAAGGACGGGCTGTCGGGTGGCAGGATGGCGGGGCTCCAGGCGACAAAGCACCGATAAAGCGCCACATGCGCCATCGCCCATGCGTGCAACTCGCCGTCAAAATCTGGAAATTGCTCGCGATAAAACGCCGTCGTGCGCTGCTCCTGCGGCGGAAGGGCGCTCAGCAAGTCGCCGTTGGCCGGCAACAGGTAGGGCCGCCGTCCGGTGTTATGCAGCTGCACGACGATGAGATCCGGGCTCAGCGTCCGCAACTTGTCACGCGCCGCGTGCGCGGCCTGCGCCAGGGTGTACGCCGATGTCGCGAAGTTCCACACCTGCCACGTCTTGTGCGCCACCTGCTGCTGATTCAAGCGGGCTTCCAGTGCTGCCGGTAACGTCTCGTCATCATTGACATTGCCGCCGTAGGCCGTCGACCCGCCAAAAACCAGGATCCGGCGCGTGTCCGGACTCGTCTCCAGCCGATGCGTCGGATACCGGGCGCCAAACGGATCCACCCGCACGGCGTAGTGGAGCCCGCTCTGCGCTTGCGTTTGGTACGTGCTGTTGGGCTTCAACTCATAGTGCAAGAACGGATCCGCCGAGACGCGATGGACGCTCAAGTCGGCACTTTGGAAATATAATCCGCGGGCCATGATCCGGTCGTCCAGCGCGAACAAACGGACCGCGCCTTCCAACGATGCGAGCGCCAGGAGCGACGTGCCGAGCGCGAGCAGCAGCTGTCGCGGTCCCACATGCAGCGGCGCGGGGCCCATGCGCGAATACGCAAACGCTGTGAGCAGCAGCGCCAGGATCGGCGCGAGCGGCCACCAAAGGGGGCGCGGTGGGTCCGGCGGCCAGTCCGGATCGGGCGCGTGGCCAAAGGTGCGCGGCGTCCCCGTCCGCGCGTGAAGTCGATAGAACCCGATCCGCACGGCCGGGACGCGATCGGCCGCCAGCCGCATCACCGCCTTGGCGGCATTCGTGGTCGGCAACGACATTTCAATTACGGGTTCGAGGTCATACGCCTCCAGAAGACGCCGCAGCAGCGGTTGGGCGAGCGACGGCGGAACGGCGCCTTGTTGGATTTCACAGGTCAGGAACGTCTGCAGCGATGAGCCGACATAGACAAGCATCGTTTCCAAAGCTTGAGGTGGCGGCGGATCCGCGAGCAACGCATCCAGTTCCTCCACCTTCGGAACTTGCCGTCGTTGAGCCATTACATAGCGATATTCGCCCGTTGGAAAGAATGCTTCCACGGGATCGCTCGGACATTGGGGACTCAGCTTGGCCAGGACCGTCGGCGCGATGACCAGCGTCTGATGGTCTGGCAGGTGCGGAAACGCGCGCGAAAGCAGCGCCAATTCCGTGGCCACTGGGCGGTGAATGCCCAAGAAATCCATGGACTCTGAAGCGAACGGCACGAGCAACAGACACACCGCCGTCAGGATCGCCGAAAACCACCGGCGCGCCTGGTGCCACGGCAGGTGACGCGCCGCGATTTCCCAACCTACGGCGGCGATGAGCCCCTGAAAATACAAAGACGACATGCCGTGGATGAAACGGGTCGGATAGCCGTCGGCCAGATCCACCTGGTTGGCCAACACCAGATCCGTCGCGCAGTATGCATACGCAAGTGGCAGGATCGCTTGGAGGTTGCGTCGGCGCACGCTCAGGACTGCCACCACGAGGAGCAGCCCCAGCGGTAGCGGCGTCAGGCGCGGATTGAAGTAGAATTGCCGCTTCACGGCGGAGAACGCCATCGTCAGCACGCCGCTGCCAAGGCGTGTGGCACCGACCAAATCCCGATGGAGCCACTGCGAAAAATCGCCAACGATGACCTGACCTACCCAGGCGGCAAAGAGCCCGACCGCTACGAGGATGGGCAGTCGAAGCCGCATCGGTCCCGCCCGCCGCCAACAGGCCGGCGCCAGGATCAGCAGCGGCAGCAGAACGGCAAACACGAGGTTGCCGAGAATCGCCAGCGCGAAGAAGCCCATGGCTGCCAGCCAAGCCGAAAGACGCTGAGTGCGAATCGCAATGAGCAGCACCCAGCCCGACGCCCAGAACATCGTCAACTGGTACGGCCACAGCGTTCCGCCGACAGCCAGGCGCACGAAGAGGGGGTGGAGAGCGACCAGCGCAAGCGCGAGAAGGGCCACGCGACGTCCGGCCTCCGGGTGGCGGAATCGGGTGAATAAGGCGCGCACGAAGCCGTAGAAGACCAGCAGCGAGGCCACCGAAAAGAGCAGGCCCAACTGCGTCGCTTCGGCCAGCCGGTACGGCGCGAGGTGCAGGAAGACGCCGTACGCCTGTAACGAGGGCAGCAGCCATGCCGCACGGGGATCCCGGCAGTCACGCCAGTAGCCGCAATCTTGACGAACGACAAACGAGTTGTGGTCGTGAAGCGGCGTCCATTCCGGAAACACCAACAGGAGCGCGAGAAAGGCTGCAAGCACGGCGAGGACCGCCCAAGCGTCGCGCGACCGCAGCAGCTGTTTGCCGTGCGCAGCCAAAGCGCGCGCGGCAGCGTGGAATGACCACAGCAGCACGTAGGCCAGCGTCAGCCACGTCGGCCACGGCGCCGGCAGGACTGGCGAAGTACCGCCGTTTGCGCGGTGCTGCTCCAGCCTGTCAGGCGAAGTGTCAGCCTCCGGCGCCTGCCAGAGATCGCCGTGGTCGTTCCGCTGAATTGCGGCGAGAAGCGGCGCTACGACCGTTGCATCCGTCGGCGGATCGACGCTCAGGGAAAAACTCTGCGAATGCAGGCCTTCCAGCTTCCCCGGCGGCAAAAAATTGAGGGCGATGCGCGCTTGACGTCCTGGACCATTGACCTCGATATCGATCTCCGCCGCGCGAATCGCGATGTCGCCCAAATGCCATTGTGGCGCCACCGCTCGGCCGTCGTCGAACGGTCTGACCAAGGCCTGGATGGCCGCCTCTTTGTGGGCGCCGATCACCGGTCCGGTCGAATTTCCACTGCGGGCAGGCGTTTCGGCGTGGACGGCGGCCGCGCCAAGCACGCTGACGAGCGCTGCAGTTCGGGCCAGCCATCGGTGAAGGGGTCCTGTCCGCACGATCGCCTCACCGCTCCCATCCGGCGTTCGTCTCGGGTCAAGACAGCCAGTTGCAAGCCGAGCGGGAGTCTGCCCGGTCCGATGTGCGCGTCAAGCCTCAAAAGACTTCAAAATGACGTGCCAATTGTGGCCAAGCCACCGTGGTTGACGCGTCGATCCTGCCGGTCCAGACTCGCGACGGCGTGTCCATCGCGCACAAAATGACGTGGGCGAACGGCCGGCCCGAGGTGACGCGTGGCGCGCGAGAGCATTCAGGACGCATCCGGGGCGGCAGGCGCTCCCATCCTTTCGCCGAACGCCCGCACCGGCGGTCTCCGGTCCTTGCCGGCGGGAAGCCGAGCCGTTTGCGCGAGCGTGCTGGTTCGAAGCGCGTTCACCAGCGTTTTGGTAGGGTGCGGTCCCAGGGATCGCCCACGGTCGCTGGAGACCGATATTCTCATCACCCTGGCGGTCAGCGGACTTGTGCTCGTGACCTGGGCGTGGCGTCGTCGCGGCAAGGCGTTTTTGCCCGTGGCGTGGCGCGCCAAGCTCCTGCTCATCGCACTGGGCGCGCTGAGCGCGGCTCTGGCCATGGAAATCTGCCTCCGGATCCTGGGCGTACAGCCGCCACCCGTGCCGCAGACCGCCGACGAGGACCGCCTTCGGATCGACGACCAGGTCAACGCGCTCGGCCTGCGCGAGGATTGGGATTCGCCGCCGCCGCGTCAGCCCGGCGAGGTCCGCGTCGCCATGCTCGGAGATTCATTCGTGTTTGGCGAGGCTGTCGCGCGGCAACAGGCGATGCCGGTCCAACTCCAGTCGCTCCTCCAGCAGGACCGGCCTGAAGCGAAGTTCCGCGTGTTCAATCTCGGAAAATCCGACAACGACACCGCGCAGGAATTCGCGCGGTACCGCAATTTGCACCCTGTGCTTCAAGACGACGTGGTGATCCTCGTCGGCTACTTGAATGACTTTGCGCGCGCCAATCCGGCCTACACGTTGAACGACATCTACGACGCTGGCGGGCGTCCCGGGTTCTTGAGCGAACACTCGAGACTGGTCGCCAATCTGTGGTCGCGGGTGCGCCGCGCGATCATGCAGAGGCGAAGCGTCGCGTGGTACCGGGAGACGACGCTCGACAACATGGACCAGGATTTCAAGCCGATGGCGCGCGAGATTCTTGCCCTCAAGGCTTGGGCGGAAGCGCGCAACGTCAAGTTCGTATTCGTGTTCTTCCCCTGGCTCTACGCGCTGGACGACTACCCGTTGGCTGCCGTGCATGCGCACGTGGCGGAGTTCGCGCAGCGCAATGGCATTGCCTTTTTGGACCTGCTGCCGGTGTTTCGCGGTCAGGACGCGGACAAGCTCCGCGTGAGCGAGGCGAACGAGCACCCCAACGCCGCGGCGCATGCGCAGGCAGCGCGGGCCATCGCGACGTTTGTTGAACCGCTGATTCTTCCGACGGCTCAGTAGCGAAACGGCGGCGCGGCGGCGGGCGGCGGCAGCAGCAGGAGCGCCGCAAGCAGCAGGAAAACAAGGACCAGAGGCAGCAGCCAATAGCGTTTGTGCTCGTTTGCAAAGCTCAGGAGGCGCCGAAAACCGTTCAAGTTGCCACCCTTCTGTGCGGGAACGCTGCGCACCGCTCCCGCCCGCCAACCCGACGGACTGAACAACGCGGTCGCGACCAGTTTGCCGCCCTCGGCCCGGGCGTCAAGCGCGCTCGAGTTGCCTTGACGAGGCGTGCGCGCGGTGCAAACTCGGCGCACGCGGCGCAGCCTCTGAAGTTCCGCGCGCTGAAAGGCGAACCCGTGGTCGATCTGGTCCATCCCAACGACGTCCCGCGTCCGCCATGGCTTGCACGCCTGATTCTCAGCCTGTTTGGCGTCGTCCTCGCGCTCGGTCTGGCGGAAGTCGCGGCGCGCCTCGTTCCCAGCACCGACCAGTTCGCCGGGCGCATGACGGTGTTTCGCGCTGCTGTCCTGCGGCCGGAACCGCAGACCGGATGGCGGGCGGTGGCCGGCGCGCAGGTCGAGGTTGGCGGGATCGCATACCGTTTTGACGACCTGGGCTGTCGCGGGCCGATGCCGCGGCCGCAGGATCCGCGACCGACGCTGCTCATCGCCGGCGATTCGATGGCGATGGGCTGGGGCGTTGCCGAGCGTCAGACGTTTGCTGGGCGTTTGGCGACCGCGCGCCCGGACCTCCAGGTACGCAATGCCGGCATGGTCGGGTTCAACCTTGGACAGGACATCGCGCGCGTGGCGCAACTGCTGCCCATCCTGCGGCCCAAAGAGGTCCTTCTGGCCTATTTCGCCAACGACGCGGAGGCGCGCGGCGATGGGCGCGAGGACTGGCTCGCGAAATCCGCACTGTGGCGGCGCATTCAGCCGCCGTTGTGGTCCTTGGCCGCCGGCATCGGGCTCGCCGCGGACGTGACTGCGTACCACGAAAAGCTGCACGCACCGCATTCACCCGGCTGGCAGCGCGTGACCGAGGGATTTGGTCAATTCGCCGACCTGTGTGTCAGGTCCCGTGTCGCATGTACAGTGGTGCTGATTCCGGAGCTGCAAAAACGCCCGTATGGCTTGAGTTCCCTGCACGAACGCCTGGCGCAACTGGCGCGCGCCGACGGACTTCGCGTCCTGGATCTGGCGCCGACGCTTGCGGGCCTCCACCCGCAGGACCTCTGGGTGATGCCCGATGACGCTCACCCGAACGCGGAAGCGCATCGCCGATTTGCCGACTTTCTGTTGCAACACCTCTCCGCCGAACAGCCCTAGTGTCCCGGATCGCTTCTACTTGCTAATTTGTTGAACCTGCGCGAAACTACGCAACATGGCAAGACCACAGAAAAACTTGGTGTTGACGCCGGAACAGCGGTCCGAACTGGAGGCGGCGCTTCGGGCGCGCTCGACCGACCACCTGGTCGCGCTGCGGGTTCGGATTGTGCTGCGCTGGGCCGACGGCGAGCGGCCCGAGGCCACGGCTGGTGCGCTCGGCGCGGCGTTGCGAACCGTGAACGAATGGCGTCGCCGGTTCGAGCGAGGCGGTTTCGACGCGTTGCACGACAGGCAGCGGTCCGGTCGGCGGCGGATCATGACGCCGGAAAAAGCGGACCAGATTTTGGAAGCGACAGTTCACAAAATCCCGCACGAGGGCACGCATTGGAGCACGCGGCTGATGGCCAAGCACGCGCGCGTCAGCCGGCGGCAGGTGATGAACGTGTGGAAAGCGGCGGATTTGCGGCCGCATCGGCTCAAGACGTTCAAGATCAGCCGGGATCCCAAGTTTGTGGTAAAACATGTGATATCATGGGCTTGCGTATGAATCCGCCGGACGCCGCGCTCAACGTCGCGACCGGGCACGTCATCGGCCAGGTGACCGCCCGCCCCGGGCCAAGGAATTTCTGGCGTTTTTTGCGCAAAGTGAACCGGGAAAGGGCGCAGGATTTGGTCCTGCATGAATCCTGGACAACAGCAGCACGCACAAGACCGCGGAAGTGCAAGGCTGGCTGGCCGGACATCGGCGATTTCGCTTTCATTTCATGCCGACGAGCGCCTCGTGGCTGAATGCGGTGGAGCAGTGATTTGGCGAACTGGAGGAACGCTCGCTGTACCGCTGCGTGTTGCCCAGCACCGGCAAGCTCGGGGCCGAATTCACGTGCCGCTACAATGACGTGGACCGCACCACGCAGAGCATCACCGAATCCGTGCCCGGTGCCAAGGTCGTGTGGCATGTCGCCAATGCCCAGCTCAACTTCGTCCCGGACAAGACGCAATGCAACGGCACGGACATTGTCTTTGAGATCGCGAGGAAGGACGGCAAGACCGAAGTCCGCTTCGCGCATGTCGGCCTCGTCCCCGCGTTTGAGTGCCATGGCGGCTGTTCGGGCGCGTGGGGCTTTTGCATCAACGAGAGCTTGCGCAGCTTGATTGTGAACGGCAAAGGGCCGCCCAACGCGGAGGGCGGCGGGTCACGGCCAGGCGCGGCTGCAGCGGAAGCCGATCGCCCCGTCGGCAACAACGGACGGGTCGCGGTAGTCGCGATAGCGCGCACGCAAAGGAACAGCAACGCCAAAGAAGCTGCCGCCGCGATCGGGCCGGTCCTTGCCGATCGCGGCATTCACGGGATCAGCAGTTGGCGAGCTGCCGTAGTACGTCGCGCCGTACCAATCCCGAGTCCATTCCCAGACGTTGCCCGCCATGTCGTGCAAGCCGTATGGACTGTCGCCGGCGGGAAGCGAGCCCACCGCCCAGGTCGCGTTTGTGCCGCAGCCGGCCCCGCTTCCGTCCGCCATCACCGCGTAGCTGCACGTCGGCGTGTCCTCGCCCCAGGGGTACGTGCGCATCGCCTGCGCGCATGCGGGATCGCTGGCGGTGCTGCCGTTTTTCTCGCAGCTGCCGCGCGCTGCCATTTCCTACTGCGCTTCGGTCGGCAACTCGAAGTCGGCGCCGCGCCACTTGCAAAACTGCTGCGATTGCGTCCAGGTCACGTAGTTCACGGGATTGTTCGGCATATTCGGGTACGTCGCGTCATGCCAGGGCTGCACCGAGCCCGGTAGGGTGCATACGCCAGCGTCCACGCACGCCCTGTACTGGCCGACAGTCGTCTCGGTCAGATCCATGTAATAGGCAGACAAAGTCACCAAGTGCTGCGGAGTATCGTTCGAATAGCACGGGCTGTCCTTGCTCGCATTGCAGCCCATCCAGAACGTCCCCGCCGGAATCAAGACCATGCCCGGCGGCGCGCCGACGACGCATTTGCCAGCGCCATCGCACGTCCCACCGCTGCCACACGCCTGCCCAGCGGCCAAGTAGGCGTGCATGCAGCCGGTGCCGCAGAAGCAATAGTTCTGGCCGCAGAAGTCGCTAGTGCAGGGGTTGCCGTCGTCGCAGCCTTCGCCGACGCAGGCGTCGCTCGCGGCGTCCGGGAAGGCGTCAAGCTGCGGATCGGCGGTCGCGTCGGTCGCGGCGGCATCTGCTGCGGCTGTTTCGGGCGCGGAACTATCCACGACGAGGCTCACGTCAGCCGTCGCGCTTGCATCAGGCGCGGCGGCGTGGCCGGGACCGCTGGGCACGTCATCCCCGCAGGCGGCGAGGAGCAAAACGCTGAGCAGGCACGTGCGGATCGCCATGAAGCTTGCCTCCGTGCGCGACCATGCGCGTGGTCGGCGGGCGGTGTCAAGGCTTCTGGCGACGGTCCGGGCGGCCAGCTGACCCTGCCGCCGCGCCCTTGCGCGCCGTCGCCGTTGCACTACCATCCCCACGCCGGAACCGCCCACACGCACGGAGCCAGCGATGAGATTCACGCCCCCGAACTTGGCCGACAACGCCCGCATCTTGCGCATCCTCTGTCTGGCCACCATCGCCTTGACGTCGTGTGCGGGCGTCACCGGCGCCGCCGGCGGCAGCTGCCCGTGCATCGTGGGCAACAGCGGCATCCACGTCACGCTCGGCTGCGGCGAGAGCAGCTGCGTGTACCTGAACGGCACCGCCACCGGCTACCGCTGCGGCAGCAACGGCGCGACAGTGGATCCGTCCGTCTGCGCGACGTCGCAGGACACCGCGGACACCGGCAGCGATGCAAGCTTGGGCATCGACAGCGGCGTCGACACCAGCGCCATCCCCGACACCGGCCCTGCGTGCACGCCCAGCACGTGCGTGGCGCTCGCCGCGTGCGGCACCCCGGACAACGGCTGCGGCGCCAAGCTCAGCTGCCCCGCGTGCACCGGCGGCGCGTACTGCAGCTTCGCCGACCACTGCCTGCAAAAGGCCGCGTCGTTCGTGATTTACGGCAACTACGGCGGCGGCAGCTTCACAATCAACGTCGACAAGCACGTGCCCGGCCTCGCGATTGGCCTGGTCAGCTACCAGCCGATGACCGTCACCGTCGGCGGACCGTTCGCCAGCGACGTCGTCGCCGTCTTCCACAGCGGCTACGAACCCGGCACGACCGTGGCGGGCATTTCGCCGACGCTCGTCTCCGACCAACGCATGGCGCCGGCGACAGTGCCCGCCGGACTGGGCAACAACACAATCGACTGCGAGATCTCCGCGACCGGTCCCGGCTGCAACCCCGCGTCGCAAGTGCAAGCGTTCTTCGCCGCGACGGTCGGCGGCTCGTTTCTTTACAACCAATGCCAGTACGCGGCCTTCACAGGCGTGTTCAACGTCAGCGCGGGCGGCAGTTGCCCGTGAAGGCGTGGCGGTGGGCTTGCAAACGATTGCCGCGGCGCGCAGAAGGCGTCTATTCCCTCGCCGTGGCACGGGGCAGGGCGCCATGACACTGCGGTGACGCAACCGGCTTGCCCGCACGATTACCCGGGCGCTACGCTCCCTGAGCCGCTTGGTTATTCCGGTATTCGTGCGGCGAGCAGGTGTGATCATCCGCTCGCCGAAGTTGTTGATCGCGGTTCTGCTACTGCTTGCGGTGTCAACCACCGCGACGCCGTGCGCTATCGCATTGGACAAGGCCAAAGCCGCGGCGGCGACGGCGCAGCAGGCGGCCTCGGCGCTGGAGCGCGGTGACCACAAACAAGCAGCGCACCTGTATCTGGAGGCGTACAAGCTCGATCCGGCGACTTCAGACTACCTGTACGGCGCAGCGCGCGAGAGCCAGGCCGTGGGTGATGCCGATCGCGCCGAGGAATTGTACAAGCAATACTTGGGCTTGGGCGGCACCGATCCCAAGCGCACCGATAACGCCCGGCGCTTCATCGGTGAGCTGCGTGCCGACGCCAAGGGCCGCGAGGCCGAGGTGACGCGATCGCGCGGCGACGGCGCCTTGGCGGCGCAACTCTACCGGGAGGCTTGGACGCTGGATGGCACGCGCGTGGCCTATCTCGTCCGTGGTGCCCGTGCTGCGCAGGATGCCCGCAATACCGCGCTGGCCGTGGAGCTGCTGCAGTTGTTTTTGCGCCACGCGCCGGCCGGCGACCCGGATCGCGCCGAGGTCAAGGCGCGACTCGATTCGCTGCAGCGGGAAACGCCAGCAGTCACAGGCGCACAGGCAGCCCCGGCGCGCGCGCCCGAAGCCCCGCGCGGGGACGCCGCAATCGCCAAGCCCGCAGACACCTTGACCGCCACCGCGCCGACCAGCCGTCCGTCGCGAGTCCCGGCGTGGATCGCCCTGGGTTCAGGCGGCGCGCTCGTTGTTGCGGGCGCCGGGATCTGGGCCAGCACGCTGGGCGACCGCAGCGCCTTGGAAACGGCGCTCACGCAGCGCCAAAATGGCCTGATTTCAGGAGTCACGCTGGCCGACGCGCAAAGTCGCAACCAGTCCATCATCACCCGCAACGTCGCGGCCGGCATCGCTGGCGGTGTGGGCGTCGCGGCGGTCGGCCTGGGTCTGTGGCTATGGTTCTCGGGCAGCGAAATGAGCGTCGCGCCGGTGATGAGCGGCAATGGCGTCGCGCTGGTGGGGCAATGGTGAACGCGTTCGCGCGCCTTTGGCTGCTGGTGGCGGTGCTGCTGGCGGGCTGCGGCGTTGCGCTGCCGCCCGACGATCAGTTCCTGTCCGAGCACGACATCGCCGAGGATCTCGCCGATTTGACCGAGCTGCCGCCCGTCGGCGATGTGCCCGATGTGCACGACGCGGCCGATGGCTTGGAAGTCGATTCGGCCGTCGATGCCACCGCAACCTCGGATGCTGATGCGGTTTTGGATGCAGCCGACGTCGCCGACACGCCGGACGCGGATGCTGCCGACGCAGACACCGGCGCCGATGCCGATGTGCCGGATGCGGCGACGCTGCCGGATGGGGATGCGATGGACACCGCAGCGCCTGCCGACACGGACGCCGCCGACGCGCAGGACGGGCAAACCGATGCCGCGCCCGATGTGCCACCGCCGGCTGACGCCTCCGCAGACGCTTCCGAGGTCGATGGCGGAGCCGGGAGCGACGGCGCAGACGCGGACGGGACAAGCGATGCAGTCGGAGACGACGCTGCCGGGACCGATGTCGCTGCGGGCGATGGCGCCGAGCTCGACACGGCGGACGATGCGCTCGACGGGTTCGATGCAGTTGCAGATGCCGCGGGCGACGCGGATGCCGCTGGTGCCGACGTACCCGCGGTGTGCGATCCGGCGCAGTGCCCGGACGACAGCAACCCGTGCACCACGGCGTCCTGCGACGGCGGCGGCGCCTGCGTGCAATTGCCCAACAGCGCCACGTGCGACGACGCCAATGGATGCACGAGTCAGGACGTGTGCAGCGGCGGCTCCTGTGGCGGAACGCCGGCGGTCTGCAGCGACGGCGACGCGTGCACCGCGGACACGTGCCCGGGCACGACCGGCTGCGTCTTTACGCCGCTCGACGGCCAGGCCTGCAGCGACGGCAGCTTGTGCACCATCGGCGACGCCTGCAGCGGCGCGACGTGCATGCCCGGCGCGGTCACCACCTGCGACGACAACAACGCCTGCACGCAGGACGCGTGCGCGCCCGCGAGCGGCTGCAGCCACACGGCCCTGGACGGCCAGGCCTGCAGCGACGGCAACGTCTGCACTGTCGACACCTGCGACCCGCAAATCGGCTGCGTGCACAGCGCGAAATGCAACGACGGCGACCCATGCACGCTCGACGTCTGCAGCGCCATCGGCACCTGCGCGTTTCCCGCGGCGCTCTTCCAGCAGACCTTCGGCGGCACCCAGTATGACATGGGCGTTGGCATCGACCGGCTGGCCGACGGCTTTGTCCTGACCGGCAAGTCCAACAGCTACGGCGACGGCACGGAGAATATCGCGCTTGTCCGCACCGATCTCGCCGGTAACATGCTGTGGACGCAGTGGTTTGGCGGCAGCGGCTACGACGGCGGCATCCAGGTCGTCGCGCGCGCGGACGGCTTCGCCATCGGCGGCTACACGACCAGCAAGGGCGCGGGCAGCTACGACTACTGGCTCATCCGCACCGACTTGAGCGGCAACTTGGTTTGGGACAAGACCTATGGCGACTCGGCCGGAGACCAGACCTACGGCATGATGGGCCTCCCCGACGGCTACTTGCTCAACGGCATGGGCGCGGGCGCCGTCACGGGCAATCCGCAGGCGTGGCTCGTGCGCACGGACTTGAACGGCGGCAAAATCTGGGACCACGCGTACGCCGTCGGTATCTGGGATCAGGCCAATTCGGTCACGCCAACCAGCGACGGGGGTTACGCTTTTGCCGGTGGCACCTACGCCGTTCCAGGCGGCAAATCCGACGGCTGGATCGTGCGTATCGACGCGGGCGGCAACCAGGTCTGGAGCCGCACCTACGGCGGCAGCGACAACGACAGCGGCTGGGGCATCGTCGCGCTGTCCGATGGCTTCGTCATGGCCGGCAACACCGCATCGTCCGGCAACGGCGGCACGGACCTGTGGCTCGTGCGCACCGACAGCCTGGGCAACAAGCTCTGGGAGCGCACTTTTGGCGGCAGCGACAACGACGCGGGCGGGCCGATCGCGCTCTTGTCTGACGGCTTCGCGCTCGGCGGCTACACGATCGTCGGCGGCACGAACATCGGCTACCTGGTGCGCACGAACCTGGACGGCCTGCCGGCGTGGCAGCGCACGTACGACACCGCCAACGCCGGCATCAACCGCGTCCTGGCCTTGCCCGACGGCTTTGCCACCTTTGGCTGGACCATGAGCCACGGCGCGGGCGACGACGATTTTTGGCTGCAACGCTTGGACAGCTTTGGCAATCTCAGCTGCGGCACTTGCTTTGGCAAGACGCCGCAAGGCTGCGACGACGGCAACGCCTGCACCGCGGACGCCTGCTCCGCCGGCGGTTGCACGCATCCGCCCATGCCTGACTGGACCATCTGCGGCGCCAACCAGGTCTGCAACGGCAGCGGCGCCTGCGCGGAGGTGGCCAGCAGCGAGGGGATGACGCTCATTCCGGGCGGCATATTCTGGATGGGCTGCAACAGCGCCAAGGACGGCGGCTGCGGCAGCGACGAGAGCCCGCAGCACAAGGTGACGCTCAGCAGCTACTACATCGACCTGACCGAGACGACGGTGGCATCGTACAAGAGCTGTGTGGATGCGGGGGCGTGCTCGGTGCCGAGCGCCACGCAGCCGACGACCTATGCGACGTATCCGGGCCTGACGAACAATCCAGTGAATTTCGTCACATGGGACCAAGCCAGCGCGTATTGCGCGTGGAAAGGCGGGCGGCTGCCGAGCGAAGCTGAGTGGGAAATGGCGGCGCGTGGCAGCTGCGAGAAGAACGGGAGCGCGTCGACCGATCCCGCGTGCGCGACCGCGATGCGCACGTACCCGTGGGGCGAAGCTGCGGCGACGTGCGCGTACGCCGTGATTTCAAACGGAACCGACGGCTGCGGCAAGAACGCGACGGCCGCGGTTGGCTCCCTTCCGGCCGGCGACAGTCCGTACGGCCTGCACGACACGGCCGGGAATGTCTGGGAATGGACTCGGGATTCGTACGATCAGGCGTACTATGCCAGTTCGCCGCAGTTGGATCCGTACGACAACGCCAGCATAACGGCCCGGGTCATCCGCGGCGGCAGCCACAGCGACAGTGCTTTCTCCGTTCACGCGGCGCACCGCAGCCCCGACCCGCCATCCAGCGCCGACGGCTTGGTCGGCTTCCGCTGCGCCCGCAGCATGCCGGTCTGGACCCAGTGCAGCGGCCAGCCGGACGGTGCCACGTGCAGCGACGGCAACCTCTGCACGTCCGGCGACGCCTGCAAATCCGGCGTGTGCATCCCCGGCGGCGTGCCCGCGTGCAGCGATGGCAACACTTGCACGACCGATAGCTGCACGGCGGCCGTCGGCTGCACGTGGACCAACAACACATTCGTGTGCAGCGACGGAGACTTGTGCACGACCGGCGACGTCTGTTCGGGCGGCAGTTGCCTCGCCGGCGTTGCCGCGACCTGCAACGACAATGACCCGTGCACCGTGGACGCCTGCGTACCGGCGACCGGCCAGTGCAGCCACAGCTTCAGCGCAGCCGCGTGCCAGCAGTGGGACCGCGGCGCGTGGGATCAATCGACCTGGGGACCCTGAGGGAGACGACGATGGACATTCACATTCACATCGATGACCGGCTGGTGACGGCGCTGAAACGGCTGCTGGGTGGGCGGCGCGGCGTGCTGGTGGCGGCCGCTGGTGTGCTGGTGGCGGCGGGTGCGCTGTATGCGACGTCTGCGACGCCGCCCAACACGTTCGTGGCGGGGACGACGATCTCGTCGGCGGCAGTGAACACGCAATTTCAGCAGCTGTACGGTGCCGTTGCCGCGCTTGAGGCCAGCAACGCTCAGGCGCTGGCGACCGCGACCAGTCTGGCGGCCGAGGTGACGACTCTGCAGGCGCCTCCCGGTACCATCGTCGCGTTTGGCGGGGTCAATGTCCCGGCCGGATGGCGGCTGTGCGATGGGTCCGAAGTGAGCCGGATAGGCCCGTTCGCGCCGTTGTTCGCCGCAGTCGGCATCGCCTACGGGCCTGGTGACGGGGTGACGACGTTCGACCTACCGGATTTCCGCGGTATGTTCTTGCGGGGGCACGATGGTGGCGCGGGCAAGGACCCGGATCGCGCGACGCGAACGGCAGTGAAGCCTGGCGCGGCGACTGGAGACAACGTGGGCTCGGTCCAAGGATTCGACATTGAGAACCACAAACACCCAATCTACGCAAACAGCGTGAGTTCAGGCGGTGGAGGCCCTGTGCAATGGGGATTGGCGTCAAACAACTATGACCACGGACTGAGCAACTTGTTCCCGGGCGCCGGCGGGCTGACATGGAGCTCAGATTATGTCGGCGGCAACGAGACACGCCCCGTCAATGCCACTGTGAACTTTCTCATCAAGCTGTGAGCGTCGATGCGATTTCAGGCACTCGGCGACAGCACTCCCCAGCCTGAGCGATCACGAATTGCTGCAGACAGCGTCTCCACACACTGACCCAAAATGAACATCGAAGTTGATCTGGCGGAGCTGCATTTCGGACTGGGACGGCGAGCGCGCGCCGCCGGTGGCACGTCGCGGAACCGCCAGGTTTGATCGCCGAATTCGGTCAGCGTGCGTCGCCCCGAACAGCCACCGGATTGACACCGCACCCACGCACTCGCACACTCTTGCGCGCGACCGGCGTGGCTCGACGCGGCGTTTGGCCACCGGGCGCGTACCCAGATGGTGCGGCTCACGGCGCGGTTCCGCTTGCCCATTGGCGCACCGGTGGCTTGCAATGGAGTTTCCCATGAAGCGCATTTTGTTTGGCGTGATGACGCTCTGCTTCGCGTTGCTTTCCACCGCGCAGGCTCAGGAACAAAAGGATATTCAGGGTGGCCATGACCACCCGCTGTTGACGCGGATGCCGGGCTATTATTTGTCGGCGTTTGACGTGAAAGATTATGACAAGGTGGACGTCAGCGCCTATCTCAGCGGTCCGGACGCGAATTGGGAGGGCAAAGTCACCACGCTTGGCTATAGCCGAATGGACGGCGCCAAGCCGGTGAGCATGGTGCAAATCACCAAGAATTATGAGAATGCGGTCAAAGCCATCGGTGGCAAGACGCTCGCGTCGGGTGGTCGCGCGGTGTTGGCGAAAGTTCAGAAAAATGGTGGGACCAGCTACGTCCAGGTCGAGGCATTTAACGATGGCGCCGAATACACACTCGTCATCGTCGAGTCCAAGGCGATGGAACAGGAGGTCAAGGCCGACGCGGCGGCGCTGCGGGCGAGCCTGGCGGCGACGGGGCGCGCGATTGTGGATGGCATCTATTTTGATACAGCGAAGGCCGTCCTCAAGCCGGAGTCCGAGCCGTCGCTGGCCCAGGTCAAGCAGCTGCTTGACGCGAATCCGGCGCTGGCGCTGTTTGTGGTCGGCCATACGGACACCGTTGGGCAGCTGGAATCCAACCTCAAGCTCTCGGCGGATCGCGCCGACGCCGTCGTCAAGGCATTGATTGGGCGCGGTATTTCCGCAACGCGGCTCAAGTCTGCGGGCGTCGGGCCGTACGCGCCGGTCGCGGCGAACACGAGTGACGAAGGTCGTGCCAGGAATCGCCGCGTGGAGCTCGTGGCGCAGAAATAGCCGGATCTGTTCGGATATTCTCACAAGTCTGTCCAACGCCGTCGGATGCACCGTCAAGCAATGCAGCGTCCTCGGACGGCCGCCCAACAGCTGCACGTGGTCGGCTTGCGTTAGCCCACCATTCGCGCCCACCGTGAAATGCCTCGGGAAGCGGTGCGGGTCTGGCGGATAATCCATTGGATTCGTCACGGCATACGCGTGCTCGCCGCCGTCACAGCGCGCCAAGTATGGCACGCCAGGTAGGTCACCACCGCATCGACACCAGCCGCCCCTGGCCATCCAGCGCCACGATGGGACAAAACGCTTCCGGCGCGTCGCGCTGCCAGAACTGCCCGTGCGCGCGCTGCGCCGGCGTCGGCAGGTGATACTGCCACAGCGTCATCCGCAAATATTTTGGCGTAAAATCAGGATGTTTGGCGAATAGCGCCAGCACCGTCGGCTCGTGCTGCAGCAGGCGCTGCGCCAGCGCCAGCGTCCACGGCGCGTTGCGGCACTCCTGCGCCAGCGCGGCGAACCACAGCTCCCAGTCCAGCCGCGGCATGTGCGGCTGCGCCCAGCCCGGGCGCTGGTCCAGCGCGCCGACCTGCCACGGCAGCGCATATTCCTGCCATTTTTGGCCATCCTGACTGCCTTCCAGCTGGATCTGCGGCCGCTCGGTTGTCATGTGCGCAAACAAGCCGTAGGCGTTCGTCGAGCGAAAGGGCGCAGCCACCTCGTGCAGGCGCACCAGCGGTTGCGCAAGGTCCTGCGGCAGCACGCGCCCGAACGCCGCCAGCGTTGCCAACAGCAGCAGGCTGACACCGACGACCGCGTGGCCGACGGTCCGCCAGGCATCGATCCCAGCCCGGGGGCGCGGCGGGATAGCCAGCGCCACGGGGATCCGCGCGCGCAGGCGCTCGGGCAGGCGCGGCAGCCAGGCGGCGTCGTCCAGCAGCGTCAGGCACAAAGTCGCGTTCAGCAAGCCGAAATAGCCGTAGTTGCCCGTCAGGCCAATCAGCACCTGCAGCCCGGCCATGGCTACGCAGGCCAGCAGACGCGGCTGCCGCGGCAGGAACAGCGCAAGCGGTAGGACAAGCTCCACAAAAAACGTCATCGCCGTCTCGGCCTGGTGCACGCGCAGTGGCAGCGCGGCGGCGAAGTGCGAGAACGGCCCCGGCAGCGGCTGCGTCCAGTAGTGGAACGCCATCGCGGTGCCATCGCGCCAGGTCGGGTCGTGGCTGGTCAGCTTGACGACGCCCGACAGGAAATACACGCGAAACAGCAGCCAGCGCAGGCCCCAAAGCGCGAGGCGCGTCGGCGGCTGCGCCCACTGGACGCGCAAAAGCCCCGGCGGCGCGAAGAGCACGGCCAGCAGCGTCGCCTCCAGCAGCAGGGAATCCCACTGATAGTGCAGGAATTCGTCGGACGCCGCGCACAGCGACAGCCAGCACAGCCAGAACACGCCCAGCAACCAGCGCGGCGCGAAACCCAGCACCGTGCCCAGCGCCGCAAGCGTCGCGATGACGCACAAGCCGTGGATCGCCTCGTCGCTGGCGTCCAGCAGCAGCAAGGACGGCGTGACCTGCCAGGACGCGGCGCCCCACTGCTGCTGCACGGCGTGCAGAATCTCGGCAACTGGCGTGATGCCGCGCTGGCCAAACAGGCCGCCGACTTGCGCCCACAGCGACACCACCGCGACGAGCTGGACAAGCGCCAGCGCCCGGATGAACAGCCCGCGCGTCGCGAGGACTTCGGGGACGCGCCTGAGCGGATGGCCCAGCTGGCGGGCGACGGTGTGGAGCGAGGGAGTGGTCATGCGCGCGACCTGCCTTGACGGGTAAGGTAGGCGCGGGGCGGGGTGCTGGCAATTGTTCGATCCGGTTTCGGGAAGGCGTGTGGACTTTGCCGCACGCTGCGCGCGGGCTGGCGCCGCGAACGCGCCCAATGCATGGGAAAACGCAGGAGTCCGTTGATGAACGCGACGGATTCAAAGGCGAAGGCAAGCGCGACGGGCGAGGAAGTGCTTGCGTTTGCCGGCACGACCATCGCGGCCGCGCAGGACGCCATCGCAAAAGGTTGCGCCAAGTGGTGAAACCCGAGCAAGGACGATGGGTTCCATTTTATCGACCCGGCGTTCCGGGTCGCCACAGCTGCAGGCGTCGGCAGCTGGCTCAGGGCGTTCTGTGCACGCCGACCGAGGTTCAAGAACCAATAGCCGTCATCCACGGCGTGCCACTTCCGGAGGACGCTCGCGGATCCAGTCCGAAATGCAACAGGTCTGCCGGGAAAAATTTTGGTGTTGGACATCGGTCAGCATGTGTAGACGGAGTCGCAAGCGCTGGTTATCCGCGACGCACATCCGTCATCTTCCATCTGGTCACCAACAAGATCAAAGAGTTGCCCTGTTGGCAACGCAGCAACACGGACACGAAAACGCCCGCTAAGGTCCGATTGCGTCGAGGACGCGCCTGCCGACCAAGCCATTGCCATAGTCGGAATAGTGGTCGGTCCAGCCGTACAAGAACTTGCCGTCGCGCACAACGTCGCAGCGGTCGCGCGCGGCATCGCAAATGACCGGCGTCGGATCAAGGACGGACGCGCCGGTCTCGGTGGCGACGCCTTGCAACAGGGTCCGGTAGGCGCGGGTCGCCGCGCGGAAATCGCTGAGCTTGATGGTGCAGGCGGTGCGGACGAAATCGGCCACCAGCGGCTGCAGCGGGCTACCCGGGACGCGGACGATGCAGTTCTGTGGGTCGGTGATGGTCGGGTTGTCGGCCAGCAGCAACACCGTCTTACCCGCCGTCTGCAGTGCGCGCACGGATTGCGTCAGACCTGCCTGCACCGCGCTCAGCCCGTGCGAAACGCCATCGCGGCTCACGTAGTCCACGCCGTCAAGCAGCCGTGACCCGGCGGCGACAACCACGGTCTTGATCGCGGCGTTGCGGCGCAGCACGTCCAGGGCGGCGCGATTGGCGGCGGCGCACACTTCCGGCGGCTGCGCGGCATAGGGGTGAACCCGCTGCACGTCCGTCAGCGGCGCGCAGCTCTGCAAGCCGACCAGCGACCAGCGTTGACCGGGCGCAGATTGGCGCACCAGTCCCCAATAGATCGCCTTGGCCTTGCTGTCGCCCCATACGGCGCGCGTCGGCGGGTCGCGCACGTCTGCCACGCAGTAGGCCAGGTGCGTGCGCTCCTCCGCTGTGGCGCCGCACGCGTCCCCAGTGAACTCCACGCCATCGTTGCTGTGCATGGTCGCGAGGTGGTGGTTCTGCACGACGACGCCGCGCTGCGGCATGCCATCGCCGTCGTGCAGCCAGGTACCGGTGGAGAACACGCCGATGACGCCCATGCACAAGCCGATGATGACGCCGTTGCTGCTGCGGCGGCGTTGGATGGGCCGTTCAACGAACTGGTACGTGCCAGCCGCAGCGAGGAGCGCAAGCGCGACGGCGAGGAATCGAATGGTCGGCGATGGCGCGCCGGCAAACACAAGGTAGGCATAGGCAAGCAGCGGCCAATGGAAGAGATAGAGCGGGTAGCTGATTTTGCCCAGATAGACGGGCACGCGTTGGCTCAGCGCCACGCGGTTGACCAGTGCCTCGGGGCCAGCCAGCAGCAGCATCACCGTGCCCAGCACAGGCAGCAAGGTCAGTGGTCCGGGATGCCAGCTGCCGCGGTGCAAGAACAGGGCGCTGCCGAGGATCGCGACGGCGCCGATGGCCGATCCAGTGTCGCGTGCTCGACCGTTGCCGACCGCTGGCCATCGCGTGCTGGCGAGCCACGCGACCGCGCCCGCGAGCAGCTCCCAGGCCCGAGCGGCGGTATTGAAGAACGTCAACGCCGCGCCGTCGGGACCGGCGTGCCAGCACACCGCCAGTGACGCGGCCAAAAAGCCAAGGCTTGTCAGCCACGGGTTCACCCAGCGGCGCAGGCCGAGCAGCAGCAGCGGCCAAAAGATGTAGAACTGCTCTTCAACCGCCAGGGACCACAGGTGCAGCAGCGGCTTGCTGTCGGCGACCGGGTCAAAATAGCCGACTTCCAGCTGCAAGAGCAGATTCTCGACAAACCCGGTGCTGGCCTGCAGGTGACGCCCGAGGTTGCGCAGTTCATTGGGCAGCAGCGTGACGACGCCCAGGCCGGTAGTGAGTGCCAGGGCGGCAAGCAGCGCCGGGAAGATGCGAATCGCGCGCCGACGGTAGAAGCCGCGGTAGCCGGAGCGGAGCAGGATGCCGGAGATGAGGTAGCCCGACAGGACAAAGAAGACATCGACGCCGACGAACCCGCCGGGCATCAGCTGCGGTGCGGCGTGGTATGCGACGACGGTGGCAATGGCGACCGCGCGCATTCCGTCGATGTCGGCGCGGTACTGCATGGACTCTCTGGCTAGGCTGCGCCGTCAGACCATGGCGAGGCGTCCAGCTGCAAACTGGCTGAATACCACGCGACGTCATCGTGGTTCAAGACGGCCTCGCCGCGCGCCGCCACCAGCGCTTTGGCCCAACGTTCATCCAGTTCACGCCATATGTCCGGGTCAGACGCCTTCGATGACGAAATAGGCAGCTCTGATGCCGCAGCGTGCAACGTGTCCAGTGCGGGCTGCCTGCTGAACTTCCGGTCCACGTCCCACTCCGTCGCAGCGCCAGAGGTTCCAAATCGTCGCTTCACCACGAGTTTGCCGCGTCCAGCCGGCGCGTCAAGCCCCAAAACCACGCGGTTTTGCCCAGTTCAGACAGAGCGCGGCGACCGTCGTTGACGCGCGGGGACGTCCCGATGTCCGCCCTTACTTGGCCGGTGTCGGCTGCTTCGCGGAGAACGGATTGGCGTCGACGCGGCGGGTGAAGCGCTCGCGCAGGTCCGAGATGGGCTTCTCAAAGCCATGGTAAACGCTCATCGAGACCAGCACCGTCAGCAGCAGCCAGACCGGGACGGTCAGCACCATGGTCGTCAGCTCCACGTGGTCATACGCGACAAGCACCGCGGCGACGATATAGATCACCGGCATGTGTGCCAGGTAAATCGTGTACGAGTAGATGCTCACCCACTCGACAGCTCGGCGCAGCGGCACGTTCGACACCTTGGCCGCAGCGATCCACGGCAGCATCAGGAACGTGCCAAGCGACACGAAACCGAGACTCGCGGCGTTGACCACGTGCGGGACTCTCTGCAGCAACGCGTGACCGACGGGATCGAGCGCCTCAACGTGCGCCTGCGGACTGAGGTTGCTGTACATGCGGAAGCCGGTGAGCATGACCAGAAACCCGACCATGGCCTTCGCGCCCGGACGCCACGCCCACGCGCGTGGAAACCAGCGGCCAACGACCGCGGCCAGCACGCCCCAGCCGGTCGCGTCGAGGTGGTAAATCGTCACGCGCCGGATGTCGAGATCCCAGTGAACGATGTCGTGCGGCACAGCGGCGAGGCCCGGGACGATGCCCGCGCCCAGCCGCAGCAGCGTCGGCAGCAGGATGAGCGCGCCGGTTGCGGTCAGAAAAGCGTTGCGCGTCCGCAGCTTGGCCAGCCACATCGCGAGCCCGAGCAGAAGCGGCATCACAAGGTAGAACCACTCGTCGAGCGCGAGGCTCCACGCTTCGACGAAGAAGAACGGCCGGCCGAGCTTGGTCTCCGGGCGGTAGAGGTTCTGGGCAAAATACCAGTGACTCCAGCGCGGTCTGCCGAGGCCCATGCGCTTGACGACCAGGATGACGTTGACCACGAGGAACAGGTAATACGTCGGCACCGTGCGAAACCAGCGGCGCAGCCAAAAGCTGCGGGCCTTGTGCCAAAAAGTGCCGCCCGCGTCGAAGCTGCGGATCATCATGTTGCCGATCAGAAAGCCGCTGAGCACGAATAACCACTCGACGCTCAGAAACGCAATCAACGGGAACCACACGGAAAACTTCGTGCCGAGGCCGTGACCGAAACCCATGAACAGGTACATCAGCGCGTGGTTGCAGAGCACAAGCGCGATGGCCAGCGCGCGAACGACGTCGAGTCCGACGGTGCGGCGGATGCCCGAAGCGCCGATGGCGGGCGAAGGGTTGGCGCTCACGGTGCGGATGTCCCGAACGAGGTCGCGGTTGCTGCTTTGGCCACTGGAGTCCTCGCGCGCGGTCCGGATGCAGGGGCGCAACCAAAGTTGGCGAGTCTGGCTGCTGCGCGATCCGGGGTCAAGCTGGGGATGGCGATGGCGCGGGGGCTTGATCGATCGCAAGTTCTCGAACCGCGCGCCCGATGGTCGAAACCCCGTCCGCCTGGTCTGATGCATCACCGCGGACGTGTGATCCACGGGCCCAGCCATGGGCTGTGCACTCCGACCGAAGTTCGAGATCAAACGTCCGTCATCCGCGGCCTGCACCGGCGGTGCCGACGGCTGTGGCGTTGGAATTCGGTCAGCGCGTATCCGTCCCGGCAACGCGCTATCCACCGCGGACGGCTGCGACCGTGGTCCCCATCTCCAGCGAATGCGCCGGGTGCGGGTGATCGGCCACCCGCGCCGGCAAGTCCAAGGTCTGCGGATGCGTCCCGCTGTCGCGGCCGGGCGTCGCGCCGGGCGCTGTTTGCTCCAAGCGATCCCACCAAGCGCGGCCGTGCTCC
>CAIYWC010000139.1 GCA_903929795.1 uncultured Myxococcales bacterium
CCGTTCTCTTGCTGCCGATCCTGGATTCGCTTGTCGAATACGTAAGCCGCACGTACCGCGTCGGATCGCTGGCCTTCAACGCGATGCTGCTCCACGTCCTTGTGACCAACGACGGATCGCTGGCTGGCTGGATCAACGTCGAATCCGACAGCGAGCTCACCACCTTCCTTCGGCAGTGCTTCACAGGACCTGGTGGCACCACGCCGCGCTCGCACGATACGCTGTTCGCGACGGTTCCCAACCTCCGTCACCTGCGCGACGAATATCCGCGGCCCCTGACCGGCGCTTCGCAGAGCGTGACGTACGCCGCGAAAAACTACGCGACGGTATTTCGCAACCACGTCGTCGTGCATCTTCTCGATCGCATCAAGACCTTCTGCACGCGCGCATGCCGGGCGTTCCCCGGCATGTGGACCGTCGCCTACCGCTTCGTCACGCTCCACCCGTTTGACGAAGATCCGCCGATGGACCTGGCGCTTCCTACCTGTTTGGCGACCGTCTTCACGCGCCTAGCCGGCATGTGGCGTCTGTGCGCGGACAACAACCTCCTGCGGCCGCGCATCGAGCTGCTCTTCTTCCTGCAGGTGCAGTCCGACCTTCGCGAGTTTCCAGGCTGGTCCGTGGCCCCCGTATGCGGTTACGAGCGAAAGCACGTGGAGTTGGACGCCGCCATCTTCAAGGGGTACTTGGCGCCCCGGCTGAAGACGGCTGGTGTTTACGGCGCGTCGTTTCATCCAACTTGCCTGTCGACGGAGGAGGCTAAGCAGCACCTGCTGGCGCTCTTCAAAGACGTCCACAAGCTCCGCACTCCGCCCGCCGCACAAGCGCCTGGATGGGTTACGACGGGAGCGTTCAAAACGGACGGCTACTCGCTGTGCGTCACGTTCGTTCACACCGACAGGCGGAAGGACGCGACGCCAACGAATCCGCGCGAACGACGCGCACCGGTCGTCGGTGTGCGACGCCAGATCGTGGGCATCGACCCTGGCCGCCAAAACATCCTGTGCGTCGCGGGGTACAACGGCACGGGCGTCCCCTACGTTTGCTCATACACCGCCCGCCGGTACGAGGTGGAATCCGGAATCCGCTCATCCAAGGAGCAGCACGCGCGATGGAACCGGAGCGTGGCTCCCATACTGGACGGCATGAGCCGGGACGGCGCTGCGATCCGCACGTGCAGGCTCGACAAGCAGGCGCTGTACATGCAGACTTCCGCCGCGGGCCATGACGAACTGTGCGCGGCGCTGGGCCACAAGAAGTCGGTGCGAAACCGGATGGCGGTCTACATCGGCAAGCGTCGATCGCTCGACGCGTTTTTGCGGAGCGTGCCAATTCGACGCGGCGTACGGCTGGAGGTGGCATACGGCAACGCCAAGTTTCGCCCCGCCGGCGTGGGCACCGTGGTTCCCGCGCCCTGCAGCCTGGCGTACGAGCGCGTGCGCCTATGGGCGGACGAAGTGGTTCCGCAGGACGAGTTTCGAACGACCAAGTACAGCCACTACGGGGAGTGTGAGCTGGAGGACGTAATCGTCCAAACCGCCGGTCCGCGAAGGCGCGTGACATCCAGGGGACTCAAACGTTGCACAACTCAACGTACATTGGGGCTCCTACGGACTCACAAGCTACCAGAAGGATGGCGAGAAGATCCCGCAAGACCTGGGACCACGTTGGTCAGCCGCGATGGCAACGCCGCGCTCAATATCCGCGGGCTGCTGGCGCGAGGCCACCGCCCGCGGTGGTTGCGACGTGGCATCACCTAAAAACAGTACACTCTCTCAGTGACCCGCCTGAGAGTTGCATACATTGAAACCTAGAAGCTTTACACACGGCGCATCAAAAATGTTGGTGTCCCGTTTTATAAGTGGTTTTCGGTGTA
>CAIYWC010000140.1 GCA_903929795.1 uncultured Myxococcales bacterium
AGAAAGCCTGTAAAGTTCGCGATATCCGTCGAGCTCGTTCATGATGATCACCGCGGATCACGAGTCCGCGGTGATGCAGCAGATCAGGCGTAGACGGTTTCGTCAATTTTGCGAGGGGTTCGGGAGCTTGCGATCGCCCTGCGCCCCCCGCGCGCACGGATTGGCCGATTTTCACCGCGGTGCTAGATTGGTACCGCATTGCCGCAGCGCACATTCCGCGGCCGAGGAGTCTCCATGTTGTGTTTCAGCTCTCGTTTTCTGGGCCGCGCACTTTCGGTCGGCGCGGCGCTGTCCGTCGTGGCTTGCGGCATTCCCAAGGACCAATATGACAAGGATCTCGCGGATCTGAACGCGACCCTGTCCAAAAAAGCGGCGGACGACTTGGGCGCGGCCAAGGCGGCATGCGATCAGAACCTGGCGGATCGCGACGCGGCGTGCACGTCCTCCAAGGCGGACGCGGCGCGCAAGGCGGCGGATGAAGCGGCGACGATCAAGAAGGCGCTGGACGAATGCACGAACAAGGGCGGCGACAGCGCCAAGAAGTTTGCGGCGTGCACCATTGAGCGCGACGACGCCAAGCTGCGGCTGCAGCGCGTCGAGAACAGCATCAACAAGGTCCGCGACGCGCTGTCGGCCATGTCTGCGGCGGGCAAGCTGCAGGTGAAAGTGCAGCGCGGCTTCCTGGTCATCGCGCTGGCGGGCGACATCTTGTTTGATACCGGCAAGTCTGACCTGAAGTCGGACGCCAAGCCGGTGCTTGTGGAGCTGGCGGGCGTGTTGAAGCAGCTGCCGGATCGGCTCTTTCAGGTCGCGGGCCACACCGACAGCGTGGGCGCCGAAGACTACAACTGGAACCTGTCGATGCAGCGCGCGCTCACGGTCGTGAAGTTCCTGATCAAGGACGGCGGCGTTGACGGCAAGAACCTCTCCGCGGGCGGCTATGCGATGTACCAGCCGGTCGCGGACAACGGCACAGACGACGGCAAGCGCAGCAACCGGCGCGTCGAGTTCCTGCTGATTCCGAACCTGAGCGAGATCCTGACGCTGAAATAGCCCTGCTGGCTCAGCTGCAACACCGGGCTTCGGCAGTCAGACCTGTTGCATTTCGGACTGGGACCGCGAGGGCGCATGTCGGGTGGCACGCCGCGGATCGAAAACGGTCGATCTCAAACTCGGCCGGCGCGCATAAGCGTCAATTCCCGACCTGCGGGCTCGACCAGGCCAGCGCGGCAATTTCTTGGATCAGGCGCTCCTGAGCCGCCTCGTTGACGCCCTCGGTCATCGCGCACACCACCACCGGATGCCCGGGCCGGTAGAGCACGCCGCAATCGTGCAGCTGGAGCTGCCAGGCTCCGGGCGTCGCAGCGGCCCGCACGCGCCGGCCGTATTTGTGCGCCACGACTGCACCTGGCGGCAGCTGCGCTGTCAGTCCACGCGCGTACGTCGCCTCTGCCAGCCAGCCCAGCGCGCGCTCGGACGTCTCGCGGCCCAGCCATGCGCCGTCGTAGAGCGCGTGCAGCATCAGCGCGATCGCGTGCACATCCACCTCCGTGTCGCGATCCGGCGTCGGCGGCACGAGGCCAAGGTCCGTCCAGATCTCGTCCAGCGCAGCCACCGGCACATTGCGGGTCAGCAGGTATTTCGCGTCGTTGCGCGAATCCACCAGCATCCGCCGCAGCAGGTCCGCGACTTCGTAGCGCTGGCCACGCACCAGCGCGCTCGGCAGCGTCTGGTCCTCGCGCGTCTCGGCGCTCTCCGGCACATCGTAGAGCAGCTGCTTGGCCAGCACGTTGCCATCCTGACTCGCGCGCCGCAGCCAAGTCAGCGCGAGCGGCAGCTTCATGATGCTCGCGGGGTGAAAGCGCTCGCCGCTGCCGATCTCAAACCAGTGGCACGTCTCCAGATCGCTGATGTGGACCGCCGCGCGCAGCACGCCCCGGTGGCGCGCGTCCTCGATCAGCTTCCGCACGCCTGCTTGCAACTCCGCGAGATCCGTGGCCTCTGCCGGCTCGGACGAGCAGGTCAGCAGCGGGTGTGTCAGCTTGCCGGGCGCGCCGCGTACGGGCTCGCGAAACATCGGCCGGGCCAGCGACCGCGCGTTGGCCTCCAGTTCAGGCACGTGCGTGCCCAGCAGCTGCGGATTCAGCCACGCCACGGTCACCAGGACGCCGACGATGACCCCTGCGATCGCCCAGACGGGCGTCGACCACTGCGTGGAGCGCTTGCGGATGGCGGGAACTTTTTGCGTCGGCACGGGAACCTCCCGCTTGAATCTCGCCAGAACCAGCTGACCGTTCGCAACTCACTTCACCGTCTTGCCGATAATCTTCATCGTCATTTACAGATTCCGAGGCGAAAGCGGCGCGTTGTGTGAAGAAAGGACGAGCCGATGCGCCAGATCCCGCCGAGTTGTCGTCTGCGGCCAGCCACGGTACCGTAAGCCCAGACGTCCGCGCAGGGAGCCATGTCCATCGTCGATACCATCCAGCCGCCGCCGCCGCCGTCGCCGACCGAGAGCGAGCCGCTGCGCCTGGGTCTGTGGGTGCAAATGGCGCCGGACGTGGCGCGCTCAACGGCGCTGCTGGAGCTGGGGCCGATCTCCACGACCGTGGGCCGCGGTACCGACGTGACGCACACCGTGCTGGATTCCTGGTTGTCCCGCGAGCATTTTCGCATCTCGCTGGCGGAAGGCGGCGTACCCCTGCAGGGGCCGTGGCTGCTGGAGGATTTGGGCACGCGCAATGGCACGCTGCTGAATGGCCTGCGCGTGGACCGCGCGTTCGTGCGGCTGGGCGACGTCATTCGCGCGGGCGGGACGGTCATGGTGCTGGACGTCGGCAGCGATCCGTCGGACGAGTACGGGCTGGTGGGCGCGTCACCGGCGATGGCGAACGTGCGCACGCAGATTCGCCACCTCGGCCCGTCGACGCGGCCGGTGCACATCACCGGCGAGTCGGGCGTGGGCAAGGAGCTGGTGGCGCGCGCGCTGCACGCGGCGTCGGGGCGGAGCGGGCCATATCTGGCCGTCAATATGGCGAATATCGTTGCGAGCCTTGCGGAGTCGCAGCTTTTTGGCCACCGGCGCGGCGCGTTCTCCGGCGCGCAAAATGACCAGCAGGGCGCGTTTGACGTCGCCAACGGCGGCACGCTGCTCCTGGACGAGATTGCCGAGCTGGAGCCCGGGCTGCAGGCCAAGCTGCTGCGGGTGACCGAGGCGGCTGAAGTGCACCGGATCGGCGACGCGCGGCCGCACCCGGTCGACACGCGGCTTGTCACGGCGACGCACCGCGATTTGGCGGAGCTGGCGGTGGAAGGCAAGTTCCGCGCGGACTTGTACTGGCGCATCGGGCTGTCGACCATCGACATCACGCCGCTGCGCGAGCGCGTGCTGGACGTGGTGCCGCTGGTGGAGCACTTCCTCATCGAATCGGGCGTGCGGTCGCTGCGCCAGCTGGGGCAAATGCAGCCGGCGGACGCGTGGCAGGCGGCGGAGCTTGTCGAGCGGATGCTGCTCTACGAGTGGCCGGGCAATGTCCGCGAGCTGCGCGAAGAGGTGCGGCGGCTGGCGGACGCCATGCGCGCGCGGCTGATGCGGCGCTTGGACACGATTATCCCGCCGATGATCGAGGCGTGCAGTCCGCGGCTGCTGAACCTGGTGACCGGCCAGCACCGCGTGCGGGTGGACGAACCGCGAGCGCCGTCGGCGAATATCCAGGAAGTCGCGCGGTATAACCAGCTGCTGACCGACGCCGAGGGGCTCGCGCAGGCGATCCAGGCCGAGGCGCACGGCAACGTCAAGGATTTTGCCGAGCGCATGGCAGCGGCGCTGGGGCGGCATCCGGGGACGGTGCGGCGGCAGCTGTACCGCGTGCTGGGCGGCGCGCTAGGGGATTTGCGCAAGGCGTAGGCGAGCGCCGGGTCGATTGGCGCGGATCCTGGGGAAATGACTGACTTGTTTCTTGATCTGGTTTCGGAACGCGCACGTCTCCTGGCGCGCGCGTTGCGGACCTTCGGTCCGGGGCGTTGCGGACTTACGTCCGCTCTTTGCGGAACTGCGGTCCGGGGCGCTCCACAGCTGCGTCGCCCGCGCCCGCACAGGCTTGCCCCGTTGTCGGCGGGGCGCTAGTCTCGCCTTCGCTGGCCAGGCTCGGTCCGCGCTTGGGAATTCGCGCCCGCCATGCCGCAGTTGCCGCCCGCCTTCCTCGCCGCGATCGCCCAGCACTTTCCGGGCGATTTTGCCTCCGCTGAACCCGACGACCTCGTGAACTATGGCCGTGATTGGACGCGGGTTTTTGCCCCGTCGCCGTCGCTCATCGTCTTTCCGCGCACGACCGACGAGGTCTCGCGCTTGCTGGCGCTGGCGAACGCGCACCGCGTGGCGGTCGTGCCGTCGGGCGGGCGCACGGGGCTGGCGGCGGGCGCGGTGGCGATGCACGGCGAAGTGGTGCTGTCGCTGACCCGGATGCGGCGCCTGGACCCGGTGGACCTGAGCGGCGCGACCGTGCGCGTGCAAGCGGGCGCGGTGACGGAGCTTGTGCATCAGCACGCGGCGGAGCACGGGCTGACCTGGCCGGTCGATTTTGCCTCCAAAGGCTCCAGCCAGGTGGGCGGCAACATCGCGACGAACGCCGGCGGCGTGAAGGTGATTCGCTACGGGCTGACGCGCCAGTGGGTGCTGGGTCTGGAGGTCGTGCTGGCGGATGGCCACGTGCTGGAGCTGGGCGGCGCCCTGGAAAAGAACAATACCGGCGTGGACTTGCGCCAGCTGTTCATCGGCAGCGAAGGTATTCTGGGCGTGATCACGGAGGCGACGCTCAAGCTGACGCGGCTGCCGGGCAAGCTGGACGTGCTGCTGTTTGCCGTGCCGGACCTGGCGGGTGTGCTGCGGCTGTTTCGCGAGGTGCGCCGGGCGGCGCTGGTGCCGATGGCGTATGAGTTTTTCACCGACGTATGCCTGCGCCGGGTGCTGCAGCACCGCGCGCTGCGGGCGCCGTTTGCCCAGCCGGCGAGCCACTATGTGCTGCTGGAGGTCGAACGCGGCGACAACCTGGACGACTGGATCGCCAGCCTGTTTGAGCGCGAGCTGGTCAGCGACGGTGTGATGGCCCAGAGTCCGCAAGAGGCGGCCGACCTGTGGGCGCTGCGCGAGGGCATCAGCGAGAGCTTGTCGGCGACGGGAATGCCGCACAAGAATGACATTTCGCTGCCGGTCGCGGCGCTGGAGGCGTTTGCGGACCAGCTGGATGCGGTGTTCCAGGCGCGGTATCCGGGCTGGGAAATCGCGGTGTTCGGCCATGTCGGCGACGGCAACTTGCACATCAACGTGATGAAGCCGGACGGCCTGGACAAGGCGGCGTTCCTCGGCCACGCGAAAGAGGCCGACCGTGCGTTGTTCGCGCTGGTGGCGGCGCACGGCGGGAGTATCTCGGCGGAGCACGGCATTGGGCTGCTGAAGAAGGCGGCGCTGCCGTACACGCGGACGGCGCGCGAGATCGCGATCATGCGGGCGATCAAGGCCGCGCTGGACCCGAATGGCATCCTGAATCCGGGCAAGATTTTTGATTGAGTTTCAGTACAGAATCCGCGTCCGGATGTTGGTCTCCAGGGCCGCGATCGCCTTGGTGACCTCCGCCGACACGTCCTGGTCCAGGTCCGTGACGAGGTAGCCGATGTGCGCGTCCGTCGCCAGCGTTTGCGCGCGCACGTTGGCGCCCAGGTCCGACACGATGCGGTTCACGTCGCGCAGCACGCCAGGCACGTTGCGGTGCACGTTCAGGATGCGGTGCGCGCCCGGGGTCGGCGCCAGCTCCACCGGCGGGAAATTCACCGCGCCGGTCGTGATGCCGGCATTGACAAATTTCACAAGCGCGGTCGCCACTTCCTTGCCAATCGCCGCCTGCGCTTCCACCGTCGAGCCGCCCAGGTGCGGCGTCAGGATCACGTTTGGCAGGCCCTGCAGCGCTGTCGCGAAGTCGTCGCTGTTGCTCTCCGGCTCCTTGGGATAGACGTCCACCGCGGCGCCGGCCAGGTGGTTGCTGCCCAGCGCGTCCGCCAACGCGTCGATGTCCACCACGGTCCCGCGGCTCGCGTTCAGCAGGTACGCGCCGGGCTTCATGCGCGCCAGTTCGTCTACGCCGATCATGCCCGCGGTCCGCGGTGTCTCGGGCACGTGCAACGTCACGAAATCAGAGGCTTCCAGCAGTTCCTCAAGCGTCGCGCACGACAGGGAATTGCCGATCGCCATCGTCGAGCGGATGTCGTACGTCAGCACGCGCATGCCCATCGACTCCGCCAGCACGCCGACCTGCGAGCCGATGTGGCCGTAGCCGACGATGCCGAGCGTCTTGCCGCGGACCTCGAACGAGCCTTCCGCCAGCTTGCGCCACTTGCCCTGGTGGACTTCGCGGCTGCGGTCGAACAGGCGGCGCGACAGCGAAATCACTTCACCGATGATGAGTTCCGCGACGCTGCGGGTGTTGGAAAACGGCGCGTTGAAGACCGGGATGCCCTTGCCGTTGGCGGCGTCGAGGTCGATCTGGTTGGTGCCGATGCAGAACGCGCCGACGGTCAGCAGGCGTCGGGCGTCGGCGAGCGAAGCGGCGGTCACGCGCGTCTTGCTGCGGATGCCCAGGACGTGGACGTCCCGCAGGCGATGCGCCAGTTCGGACTCGCTGAGCGCGCCCTTGACGACCTCGATTTGGAAGCCTTCCTCGTGGAAAACCTCCAGCGCGGTCGCGTGAATGTTCTCCAGGAGGAGGACCTTGATGTCTTGCTTGGGGAATGAAGTGCGCGTCGTCATGGCGCGGGATACTACACCGAAGCGCCGACGGTGCGTAGTGCCTGCTCGCTGGCTGAAGTCCCGGCGGCGGTGAAATCAGGCGGCACGGGCTTCGCGCAAGCGCTTGCGGTTGCTCAGCTGGACGTCCCAGTTGTGCAACTCTGCGCTATCAAACGCGAGGTCGACCGGCATGCCCTGGTTGAGGTTGCGGCGAAATGACGCGTAGCTGCGCCAGACGCAGTTGTCCAGGCAGATCGCCTGAATGTCCGGCGTGCGGGTCGCCCAACGCAACAGCGCCTGGGTCGTCGTGAAAACCTGGCGCGTGCCGTCGGCGGTCAGGCCGTAGCAGCTGATGCGCCGCGCCGGCGGGAGCGCGCGGATCAACTCACGCGCGTTCAACGCCGGCGAGGGAACGAACATGTCGAGCAGTGAATCGACGGAGTGGGCGTGCGCCATGGGGGACCTCATCGGGGGAATCTACGCGGCCGGAGCCAGAACATGACGGCGCACCGTACGCCGTCCCTTGGGACAGGAAGCAAAGTCCGTGCCAAAATATGCCAAGGAGTGTTTAGGTTGTTGAAAATATGCAGAATATCTCCAATCGAGGTGCGAAAACGTGGGGCGCAACTGTCGAAGTGCACATGTGCACGCGTGTGCGCGTGCACACGGCGCCGACCACTGGCGAGCCGCCGCGATTGCGCGCATCATCGCGGCGGAGGCACCGCGTCATGGGGACCCATCGCATGTTCAGGTTTTGGCTGGTCCGGGTCGCGCTGGCGATGCTGGCGCCGCTCGCGGCGCAGGCCCAGACGCCGGTGCAGACCGTGATTGCCCAGCCGCTGCCGCCCGCGCCCGTGCGTGGGCCAGCGCGCGCGCCGGTGCTCATCGTCGCCGTGGGCGAGTACGAATGCCCGTTTTGCAAACGCGCGGAGGTGACGCTCGCGCAGCTCCGCGCGGAGTACGGCGATCAGCTGCGCGTGATGTGGCGCCATGACCCGCTGCCGTTTCACCTGCGCGCGCGCCCGGTTGCGCGGGCGACGCTGGCGGCGGAGCGGCAAGGCAAGTTTTGGGCGATGCACGACGCGCTCTTTGCCAGCGCGGACTTGAGCGAGGCAGGAATTCACGCGGCTGCCGTCGTCGCCGGGCTGGATCTCCAGCGTTTTCAAGTGGATGTGACCGATCCGCTGCTGGACGCGCGTCTGGATGCGGAGATTGCGCAGACGGCCGCGGTGGGCATCGGCGGCACACCGACGTTTTTCATCAACGGCAAGCGGCTGGTTGGCGCGCAGCCGCAGCCGTCCTTTCGGCGCGAGGTGGATGCGGCGATCGCGACAGCGGCGAAAGTGCCTGAATCAACTCCAGATTTGGACGCAGCCCGCTGGAAAGCGAACGCCGGCGAGGAGGGCGCGCACCTCTACCACTGGCTTGTCGAGGGCCAGCCGGCGCCGATGCCGCGGCCGCCGGTGCCGGAGTCGGCGCAGGTCGTGTGGAACCTGCCTCTGGACCCGCGCGACGCCATTCGCGGTGATTCCGAGCAGGCCGAGGTGACGCTGGTCGAATTCACCGATTTTCAATGCCCATTTTGTGCGCGCGCGGCCGGAACGGTTGCCTCGCTGGAGCAGAAATACGGCAAGTCACTGCGGGTGGTGCTGAAGCATAATCCGTTGCCATTTCATCCGCTTGCGCGACCGGCGGCGCTGGCGGCGATCGCGGCTGGTCATCAGGGCAAATTCTGGCAGATGCACGACAAGATGTTCGAGCATTCGCAGGAGCTGGACGAGTCGCATTTCTTCAAGTGGGCCAAGCAGTTGGGGCTCGATATCGGGCGTTTTCGCCGCGACAAGGGCGACGCCGCGGCGGGCCGGCAGGTGGACGACGACATGGCGGTCGCGGAATCGGTGGAAGCGCGCGGAACGCCTACATTTTTTATCAATGGGCGCAAGATTGTCGGCGCGCAGACGCCCGAGGTCTTCTCGGTCGTCATCGACGAGGAAATCGCCGCGGCGCAGACGGCGAAACGCCGTGGGCCAAGCTGGTATGAGGCGCGGATCGCCGACGGCAAGACCTTTGACGACCTGGACGACGTGGCGCTGCCGTTTGACCTGACCGGCCTGCCGGCGCTTGGTCCGGAGAACGCGGCGGTGACGGTCGTGATGGTGACGGACCACCAATGTCCGTTCTGCGCGCGACTGGCGCCGACGCTGCGCAAGCTTGTTGACAAATTTCCCCAGCATGTGCGCGTGGTTATGGTGCCCTGGATGGCGGCGGACCACCCGGCGTTCCTGCCCGCGGCGCAGGCGGCGATTGCCGCGTGGATCGAGGGCGGCCCGGCGATGTTCGGTCCGCTGGACCAGGAGCTGTACGCGCACGCGCACGAGCTGGAGCCGGAGCTGGTGGCGAAGCTGGCCGCGCAAGTCGGCCTCAAACGGCAGCGGCTGACGGAGCTGGTGGCGTCGGGGCAAGTGGCGGCCGTCCTGGAGCGCGCGAACGCCGTGGCCGTGCGCGGCGAGGCGGAGGCGACGCCGACGGTTTTTGTCAACGGCCGCGCGGTCAAACACGCGACCGCAAACGGCGTGGAACGGGCCGTCACCCGCGAAGTCCAGCGCGCCGCGCCGCACGGACACTGAAGTCGCCACGCCTCGCAGCCGCGTCGCGAGGCTGGCGACTGCGGCGCCGCCACGGACCCGCCCGGTCGGCTGCGGTCAAGATCACCGGCGCGCATGGCCGGCGGCGCGCCCTGTTACGGTCTGGCAGTTCGCAAGTGCGCATAAGCACTGGTTGATCGGGCGTGGTGCGCGTTCGCACGTCGCGGTCCAACTTCATGCGCCGCCCGCTTGCGTGCCGCGCACGATTGACCCGCAGAGGGCGCACACGTACACTCCGCGCGCCCGGAGGCCAGCCCGCCGGCGACGCGCGACTAGCTCAGCTGGATAGAGTATTGGCCTCCGAAGCCAAGGGTCGCCGGTTCGAATCCGGCGTCGCGCGCTGAAGAATTTGATGATCAGCACCCCGGCGTGGCAGGATCGTGGCAGCAAGTGCCTCGACACCTCCGCAACAGGGTCCAGCCGCCCGGTCTGCAGGAAGTCCACTTTCCTGTAGGGGGCGGCAATCATCCTTGCCTCGTAATCTCGCCTTACACGTCCCGACGGGACGAAGGAGCGAGACATGCGAAAGACACCCAAGCCCCACAAGCTGCCCAGCGGTCGCTGGCGGATCCGCTGGCCCGACGGCGCTGGCCGCTACAAGTCGGCGACGTACGACAGCCACAACGACGCGATGGCGGCGATCCACAAGTCGCTGGTCGAGGTCCACGAGTTCAAGCTCGGCCTCCGCCCCGCGCCGCCGCCGAAAAAGACGTTCCAGGAGCTGGCCGATTCCTGGCTGACGACGCGGGCGCTGCACAAGCGCAGCAAGGACGCCGACGTCAGCCGCCTGCGCGCGCACCTGACGCCCGTATTCGGCAAGCTGCCGTTGCAGGAGATCACCTATGCGCGCATCGAGCAGTTCAAGGCCGAGCGGGCAGGGCTGGCTGCGGCGACACTACGGCACCTGCTGATCCTGCTGGGGACGATGCTCAAGCACGCGCACCGGCTCGGCTGGTTGCCGGTCTTGCCCCCGATCGACAAGCCCAAGGTGCGGATCAACAACGTCGACTACGCCTACCTGCACAGCGCGGCCGAGATCAAGCGGTTCCTGAACGCAGCGGGGGAGGAAGGCGCAGACACGTATGCGATGTACGCGACGGCGGTCTACACCGGGCTGCGGCAGGGCGAGCTGGCAGCGCTCACCTGGGATCGGGTCGACCTCACCCGGCGGCTGATAACGGTCGATCGCAGCTTCGACGGCCCGACGAAGTCCGGCGACGTGCGCCGCGTGCCGATCCTGGACGTGCTGCTGCCGATCCTGCGCGACCTGCGCCTGCAGGTGCCCGGGAACCTGCTCTTCCCCAATCAGGTCGGCGCGATGTTCCAGCCCAAGGACCGCATCTTCTGCGAGCGGTTCCGGCGTGTGCTGACGGCGGCAGGCTTCGAGAAGCCCGTGGGCAAGCGGCAGGTGCACTACATCCGCTTCCACGACATGCGGCACACGTTCGCGTCGCACTGGATGATGCAGGGCGGCGATCTGTTCAAGCTGCAGAAGATCCTCGGGCACAAGACGACCGAGCTGACGCTGCGCTACGCGCATCTGAGCCCGGACGCTTTTGCGGGGGATCTGGCGCGGTTCGACTCGTTTGTGATCGAGGCGCCGGCGGTGGTGCGGAAGTTGCCGGTTCGTCGGGTGGCGGGCGGCAGGCAGGAAAGCTAGGGCAGGGCGAAGTGGCCGTGCGCCGGATGGTGCGTGGCGAAAAAACAGTTTGCGCATGGAGAAAGCATCGTGCGCCGCAATCGAGGTCAAGATGGTACGCAGTTTACCAACAGTTTTTGGACACCAAACGCCCACGAAGAGCGGGCCGAAAGCGGGGTACATGCGGATCACGCCGCAGACCCGGCAGGAGATCGAGCGGCTGGCAAAAGCGGGCAACACCGACGCCGAGATCGCGCGCATCTGCGCGGTGGCGCGGCAGACGGCGCGGAAGTACGCGGCGCCGGTGCGGCCGAAGGTGACGCGTCAGTTGGTGCTGGACGAGCGGCAGCTGCGGGCGATTACAGAGCTGCTCGCGCAGGTGGTGAAGGTGACTTGTCCGCGGTGTCGCGCGAGCGTGATGGGGTTGGCGTTTTTGCCGGCTTCGCGGTGCGGGAAGTGTGGCGAGATCGTGGGCACAGTGGTTGGTCGGCGCCCAGCGGCGCAAGCGGCACCGACCGCGATTTCAATGACGCCGCGTTTTGTGCCCACGCGAGGCGCGTCCAGCGCCGCCCCAATTCCCCGTCGTGGACAGTGACAGGTCTCTCACGGGACTCGTCGGCGTCAAACGGCTCCCGCTCGCCGTGCCCCACAGGACATCCAGCCTTCCGCGCGGGATGATGCTTCTCGTCCCAGAAGGCAACGCTAGACAGGGTCTGAATGTCACAGAGTTGTGGCAATGGCTCGCGTAGACGGGCCGATCTGTCCGTGATGTCATCCTTTGACTGCCCGCCGCTTTGGCCGGCTCTCGAGGGGGGCGTTGATGGGCATTGCAAAGGCGATTGAGGAGGCACTGACAAAGGCGACTTTGGTGCTGGAAATCGAGGAAATCGACAAGAAGTTGCCAAAGGCCTTGGAGAAGAAAGTCACTGCGGCCAAGAAGGCAACGGCTGACTCTGCTACCAAAGTCGAGAAGGCTGGTGCCGAACTTGCCCGTGAGCAGTTTGACGCTTTGGAAGCCCAACGTGCCGAAAAATATAAGCAACTCGAAGTCCTCTACGGCAAGGACTGATCGAGGGCAGAGCGGTGGACGCCGGCAGTTCCGAATCGACGCCGGCCCGAGTGCACCATCGGCGACGTATGGCGTCCTCAGACTGGTTCGGAATTCACGACCGGCATGAGCCCGCAAGCCATCAAGACGCGCCCAACATCGTGGGGCCCCGAGAACGCCCAGACGTCTGAGTCGCCGTCCTCAACCTGGCGACGCACAAGGTGCTCCTTCTCCGCGGCAAGGCTTCCTGCCTCCGTGATTCCCCAGACCACCAAGCGTCCGGGTGTACCGGCCCGAATCGTGTTCCGATAGACGCGCAGTTGCTCAACCGCCGCGCCGTACTCTTGGCTCCCGCTCTTTGCCTCGACGAGAATCCCGTCGAAGCCATTGATCGGCGTCCGAAAACGCACCCAGACGTCGGTGCGCGCGGGAACCGCAACCCCGAAACCGCGGAGCACAGCGGCCAAGTCGCCCTCGTAGCCGCCATGCGCAAGGACCTGCTCACGGCCGAGAGAACGCTGGAACTGACACCGCAATTGGCCCACGTGGACTTCGTTGTCTTCCGCGCTCGTCAACCAGCGCATGCGTGAGGCTTCTGGCGCCAGCGCGTGGGCAATGCGCTTCAGGCAGAGCAATTCGAAAAGCGTCGCGCGGTCCGCCGGCAGCGGCAACTTGTCCAACTCTTGTGGCTCCAGAAGGACGCGCAGTGATTCTGCTACGACCAGCCGCAGGAATGGCCACCGCGACCGACGAGCAACGTGGGCCCAGCGTTGCAGTGGCGGAGGCCCCAGCACCGACGCAGGCACCGGCAATTGGTCCGCCGCCTCTGAGTCCGGCAGTCCGAATTCCGTCGCGTGCAGGCGCCATTCACCGGCGATCCACCCGGCCCAACCCAGGAGCGCGGCCCGCTCTTCGCCCAGCAGTCCGGCGCGCGACGCCCGACAGACGTAGACTGGGCGCGAGCTGCCGGCTGTTCGCGCCATGGTGCGTGCCCAGTCAACCTCGCCGAGCGGTCGCTCGGATTCCTGCCACTCTGCGTTGTACGTGGCCAGCAGTGCTCGAATTTGCGCGCCGACCGACGCCCAACTCTCCGCCAGCACACCGCCGAGATACGGGTATCGTTTGCCTTCCAGCATCCACCACAGCGCGATCGGTCGGTGCGTCAAATGCTCCGTCTGTGGCTCAATGCCACCGGCCGACTTCTGCTTGCTGAGACGCCCCAGAAGCCAGTCGCGCAGTTCGCGTTGCCAAGCGACCTCGTCAGTCATCGATAGCCGGCGTCAAAGCGTTCAGTACTTCACGCAAGGCCTTGTGCGGGCGAATCGCAGTTGCCAGGCCGGCGCACAAGATACCGTAAGCCGTGGCCCAAAGCGCGGGTGGAACCAGTGTGGGAGGCATGACCAACTCGCCCAAAACCCAACTTCGCAGCAGCCCGAAGTAGCCTGCGCCGAAGGGCATCCGCTCGATTTCCCCGTCGCGCAGGCTGAATTTACGTGTCGCCGCTTCGCGGTAGAGCGTGGCAATCACTTCGCGCGCTGCGTCTCTTCTGTCTGACTCGGGGCTTGCGTCGCACACGAACGCAGCCACGTCGTCTTCGGACGCGCCCGGCAGCTCTATGCGCACGAACCGTCGCGCGAGCCCTTCGCTGATCGGGTAGACAATGTCATCGAGGGTCGCGTCATTGACCGTGGCGATAATGCGGAAGCGCTCCGACAGCCGCAGCGCGTCCACGCCAGGAATCCCAGCTGGCCGGACTTCTGACACGCTGTTGCTCAGCAGCGGGTACAAGTCGCCGATGCTGCGATCGAGATCAGCCCGGTTCATCTCGTCCAGCACGAGCGCCGAGTTCAGGAGACGCCAACCCGCATCTGTTTTCTCGACGAAAATGCCCGGCGCTTGTTGCCACTTGCCATCGCTGCCCGGCACCAGACCGCCGACTGTATGAAACGGCGACCAGCCCGAGTGCGCGACGACGGTCGTGGGCAGGGCGCTGCGCGGCAGCGACGACGCTAGCTGGTCCTTCTTTTGGTTCCAAGCGTCAGCGACAAACTGTGCGACCGTGGTCTTGCCCGTACCCGGCGCGCCGGCGAAGAGGACGTGCGCGCCCGCACCCAAGTAGGCGAGAGCGAGTTCGCCGGGCTGCTTCAGCCCCGGGGGCAGGACAAGGCTCGGTGCCGGCGGTTCCACGGCAACGACAACCGCGGGCTTCGTCGTGATCGGTGGTGTCGGCTGAGGATCGACGATTACCGCCGCGTGTTTGTCCGGGTTCTCAAGCAGCCACGCGTCGGCGAGCAAGTGCAAAGCGCACATCGCTTTCTGCTCTGGCGAGACGCTTGAACGCACGCGGTCGGCGGACGCGATCAGCGCCTTGGAAAGCGTGCCGTCGATGAGTGAGGACGGCGAGTCGCCCGCGCGCGCAAAATCGGCCTGGCGGTCGACAGTCTCGAAGTGCACCAGCTTGGCGGTTGGCACGACCGCATCGATCCACATCTGGTCGAACTGGCCACTCAGACTAGCGACACGTCCGGCGTCTCCTGCAAGCCAGGCGCGGTTGGTCTTCCCGGCGTGCTCCATGGCCGCGTACGTCTCCGTCGTCCCCGCCGCGGTGCAATACGCCTGCTGGGTGACGCCGTTGACGAAAGGCAGGCGATCCAGACAGAGAAAGCCGAAAAGCTCCTTCACGACGCTGTGGTGCTTGCGTTCTTGCGGCGTCACGTCCGAGCCATTCAACGACGGAAACCCGGTCTGGACGGGCGACTGGCCAAAATTCTGCCACTGGCGCACCAAGCCGCGGATGGTGCCGAACGGCGTGTTCTGGATGACCGAGGCAAACTGCTGGCTGGCCCCGCCGTACATGTACGCGTTGGTTGAGGTCAGCAGATTCACGTAACCGTAGAAGAACCGCTGGCGCCGCGCCAAATCCTCCTGTGACAGTGCGCCCAGGTACGGGAACCAGCCAGCCCGCCGCTGGAACGCCGCCTCATCTGCCTTCGGCCCGTCCACGCGCCCCAGCGTCGACTGCAGGTACTGTACCAAGTGTGCGGCCGCTGTTGGTTCATGGATCCGCCAGACCTGCTGCAGCTTCTCCCAACCCGCGACCGGGCCCAGCTCGCCCGCGTGCTGGACGAGCTGTTGGCAAATCGCGTCCCAGCCGCCAAGTTCTGCGTAGTTCACGCCGAACGGTCGGAAGCCGCGCTCGGAGCGCAGACGGTCGAGGTGCTGCGTCACCAGGAGCGCGTGTTCGCGGACCAGCGCGGTCGGTGTACAGCGGCCGTTCCAGGTGTTGGACAGGTACGTCACGGCGATGCGACGTTCCGGACGCCGCCAGTAGTCAGCCCGTGGGTCGAATTCGAGGGAATTTGCCTCGACCAAACCCAGACCGCCGTGCATGCGCTTGAAGCGGACGACGTTGTCCAGCGCGTATTTGCGAACGGCGGTGTTCAGTAGCGCGGACTCGGTCAAGCGTTCGGGCGGCGGCAATGACAGTGGGGCGGTGGACATGCGGCCTCGGTGGAAGACGGGTGGAGGATCGGCTGAAGGGGGCGGGATTGCAAGCAGACCGAATGCAGATTGCGCACTGCCGAAAGCGCACTTCGCGTTGAACGAAAGAAAAGAAATCACGGGGTGCCAAGTGAGATGCGAACAGTGCCACGGGTTTGAGCAGCGGACGGCACAAGTCGGGGCTGCGCACCCAGTCCGTGACAACGCCTCGCCCCGTGTTTCCCGCCACCCGGCGCTTGATAGTTGTGGAGGCGTGGCTTGGTCGCCGTTTGTCCGCAGTTTGCTTCTCGAGGCGCTGCGACCGGAAAGAGGCGAGGAGGCGTCGACTCCCGTCTCGATGGATACCCGGCACGAGACCTCCACGTCGAGTCGGTCGGTGAGGCCCTAGCCCAGCAATGCGTACGCAGGTCAGCCCGCGTTCGACCCACAAAACACTGAGCCGGTCCGCCACAGGCGGCTGCAGCGCGAACGTTGTTCAGCGCGCCAAGACCGGGTACCATCGACGCCAGTTCGAGCACGTGGCGCGCTCCACCTCCGCTTGAATCTTATGGATGTGCGTGATGGCTGCTACTCTGATCGTCAAAGGGACAAACGACAAGCCCGCTGCGAGCCAAGCGCTGGTCGACTTTTTTGCAGTTCGCGAATTAGGTGGTTGCCTGTTCGTCGGGTTCCCGATCATCGGATCCGCGGATGGCAGGAAGCCCATTGATGCGCTCTGGCTTTCACAGCAGCACGGAGCCATAGTCTTCGACTTGGTCGAAGGCGCTGCACTCCAAGGCATGGGAAGCCGTCAAGACGATGCAGCGAACAAGCTCGAGTCTCGCCTGCGGGCGCACAGCGAGCTGGTCGAGCGGCGATTGCTCGTCGTTCTCGTCACGACCGTCACCTATGCTCCGGCGCTGGATGGCGAGGGTGCGGCGGAAGCGGGTTATGCCCTTGCCACGAGCGCTACTCTCGCCGGTGTGCTTGAAGGGTTGCCCACTTGGGCAATGGCGACGCCCGACCGGTATCGTGCGGCGCTTTCAGCAATTCAGAACATCTCGACAATCCGAAAGCCGAGGGCACACCGGCTAATCTCGCGTCCTGATTCGAGAGGCGCGAGGCTAAAACGGCTTGAGGAGTCGATCGCGACGCTCGACAACATTCAAGGGCGTGCCGTAGTCGAAACAGTTGATGGAGTTCAAAGAATACGTGGGCTTGCGGGGTCTGGCAAGACCATCGTGCTCGCGCTGAAAGCTGCTTATCTCCATGCGCAACACCCAGACTGGAAGATTGGCGTCACGTTCTATACCCGTTCGCTCAAGAATCAATTTCGACGGCACATTACGAACTTCATGTTGGCTTCGACTGGCGATGAGCCCGATTGGGATCAACTGAAGATTCTCAATGCGTGGGGGGCGCCTGGCGGTGGGGAACGGACTGGTGTGTACTACGAATTCACCTCAGCCCACGGCATGGAGTATTTCGACTATCGCGCCGCCAAGAACAAGTTTGGGCAGGACAAAGAATTTGAAGGGGTTTGTGAACTGGCCATCGCACAGGTGAAAGAGGCGCGCGCGTTGTATGACGTCTTGTTGGTGGACGAAGCTCAAGATTTTCCTCCATCATTTCTCCGTATTTGCCTGCAATCGCTGGATTCACATCAGCGTCTGGTGTAGTAACGGACCAGCGACCCGCACCGCCTACGCCGCTTCGGCCAGGACGTCACCCGCCATCGCCCGGGCCGCCTTCCAAGCGGTCGGCAGCAGCGCGCTCACATCGTCGCCCTCGGTCCACTTCGCCAGCTTGGGCAGCACGTCGTTCAGATACGCCCACGGCTCGACGCCCGCCAGCTTGCAGGTCGCCAGCACCGTGTAAATCGTCGCCGCCCGTTGCGCGCCCTCGTCCGACCCACAAAACAGATAATTGCGGCGCCCAAGAGCAATTGGCCTGATCTTGTTTTCTACGGGATTGTTGTCGATCGGCACGTCGCCGTCGCCGACGTACACCTGCAGCGCGTCCCACTGATTGTGTAGGTACCCGAGCGCCTGACCCAGCGGCGATTGCGGTGTCGTCTTGCCGATGCGCTCGTCCTTCCACTTCTTCAGCTCCGCCAGCACCGGCGGCGCCAGCTCCTGCCGCAGTTTTTGCCGTGCCGCGCAGTCCAGCTTCTCGTCGCGCGCCTGCTGCTCGATGCGGTACAGCTTGGCTATCAGTTTGACGGCGGTCGCCGCCGCTTTGCTGCCGATTTCGAGCGCCTCTACAAACTTACGCCTCGAGTGCGCCCAGCATCCTGCCAAAACCAGCTCCGCCGGTGACTTTTTGCCGATGCTCGCCCAGCCCTTGTAGCCGTCGCATTGCAGCACGCCCTTCTTGCGGCTCTCCAGAAACGCCGCCGGGCCGTCCTTTTTCCAGTCGGGCGTGTACGCAAACGCCGGCCAGGTCGCCGCACCGTTCACGTAGCCGAGGTACACCCAGATGTGGCCGCGCTTGATGCCGCGCTCGTCGTCCGCATCCAGCACTTTCATGCCCGTGTCGTCCGCGCCCAGCACCCGGCACGCCAGCGCCTGCGCACGAATCAGCAGCGCTACCGGGTCCAGCAGCCGCGAGATTGCCGCGATCCACGAGCCCAGGGTCGACTCCGCGATGTCGATGCCCTGACGCGTGAAAATCTGTGCCAATCGATAAAGCGGCAGGTGGTCCAGGTACTTCGACACCGCGATGTGCGCCAGCAGGCCCGCGCCCGCCATGCCGCCGTCAATCACTTTCTCGGCCGGCGCGGCGATGACCACGCCCTCCTGGCATGGCCTGCACGCCAGCTTTTCGCGGGCGAATTCCTCGACATACAGCGACGCCGGCCGGAAGTTCAGCACCTCGCTCGTCTCGTGGCCGATGCACACCTTGTCCAGGCCGCACGTCACGCACTTGCGCAGCGGCTCCGGCACCTTGAGTTCGATCCGCTCGCGCGGCAGGTGCTTGGGCAGCGCATTGCGACCAGGTCGGCGCTGTTGGCGCGGCTCAGGCGTGGGGTCCGGCGCCGCCGTTTCTTCTGCCGGCTCAGGCGCTTCCGTCCGCTCGTTCGCTTCAGCCGCGGCCTGCTCCAGAAACAGCTCCAGCTGGCCGGCGCTGATCTTCTCCGACTTGCGGCCGTACAAGGCCTTGAGCAGCTTGGCGATCGTCTCTGCTTTGTGGCTGTTGTCGGCCAGCACCTGCAAGAGCAGGTTGATCATCTGCTCGATGACCTCGTCGTGCCGGCCTTGCTTGATCAAGTCAGCCAGGAATTCGCGCACGCCAGCGATGTTCGCGGGGTCGAAAGTGACAGGCTTGGGCTCGGTCTGGACATCATCCGTCATGCCTCGCATGATGCCGGAATTTGGCCCAAAACTCCATGAATCGCGCCGTGAATTCACATAGTTGTGACGCTGTTTTCGACGCCCGTTGGCTGCCATCTCGGCAGGCGTTTACCACGGTGCAAGTCGATGCCTTCGAGCAGCAGCGTCAGCTCCCCAGGCTGCAGCGTCCACACCTGGCCCTGCGTTGGCGCGCGCTGCCACGGCATCGGAAACTTTCCACGCTCCAGCCTTTTTGCCACAAGCAGCCAGCCGTCGCGGTCCCACCACAGCAGGCGAATCTGGTCCGCCCGGCGGTTGAAAAACACGAAGATGTGGCCGCTCATCGGCTCGTGCTCCAGCACCGACTCCACAGCCGCAGCCAAGCCGTCAAACGACTTTCTCAGGCTCACTGGCGTCGTGCACGCCAGGATTTGCACCGCCGGCGGCAGCCTCAGCACGGCAGGCCGCGCAGGACGCCGACGACCCGGGCAAGCGTCTCGTCGCAGAAGTCCGGCCCGACGCGCACGACCGCGGGACCGACCACTACCTCAAGCGGCGCGACGGCTCGCGGTGGCGCCGGCGCACGAAGCGGCACCACCGGCACGAACGACAGCGGCCCAGTGTGCACATCCGGATGTGCGCATATGCGCATATGCCACCAATACAGATTCCTGTCGGACAGGCCGTGACGCCGCGCGAACGCCGCCAGCGAAAGCCCGCTCCGGCTCGCGGCGGCCAGAGCCTCGCGGGCCTCAGCCTCGCTCCACGGGTCACGTCGCGTCGATTTGCGGGGAACGTACTTCTCGGTCACCAGACTTGCTTCCATCGGACACCTCCGGGCGCGAGTGTGTCCGGGGGAGCGGGGGCGTGGAAGATGGGGTTGGCTGCGCCGTTACCACGGCAGCGACGACGCGACACGGGATGTCGGCGGCTGGTCCGAGGGCTGCCAGGTCATCGCCGGCAAGACGGGCGAGGGCAAGAGCAACATGAGCGACGCCGCTGGGCTGTTGAACCAGAACGAGGGCAAGAAGTTCAACTACATTTTGATTGACGGGCGGGAGTTGCAGCGGGTGGCGCACGCGTAGTGCGAGGATTGGCGACATGCCCTGCCGCGGACTCCCCGGCCCCTATCACGGAACGCCAAGCATCCACTTCAACACTCCAAACGTCGCGCTGAAATTCGTC
>CAIYWC010000141.1 GCA_903929795.1 uncultured Myxococcales bacterium
GCTCCAAGGGTCGCGGCGGGTGGATTTACGCAGGGTGAAGTTTTCGGTCAACAGGGTCGTGGATTGCATGGGACACCTCCGGGTCGGAGTGTGTCGGCGGGCGCGCGCTGGCGGAAGATGGGGTTGGTGGGGCCGTTACGAAATAGCGCGCACAGGTACTCTGGCCACATCCACTTGCTGTACTTCCCGTCCACAGGGACCGGCTCCGCAGCCTCGGAACGGCCGAATCGCCGCTTCAAGACGAGTTTGCCGCTTCACAGGCGGCATTAGGCCGCAAAAACAGCGACGGCGGCACCAGGACGGCATCGTAAAGCTCGGACGCGCTGGGCCTCGTCCGATTGCTGGCAGCGACGCACCTCACCGACTCGCAGCGGTCCAGCAGGACGACGTCGGCCTGACAGGTGGCGCCTTCAGCATCATCGCGCGAGGCATCTCGCCGCAGAACGTGTCGGTGCGAAGCGCGATGCTCAACGGCCAGCCGCTGGGCACCGCGCGGATTTACCACTCCGATCGGAAGGCGGGCGGTTCGCTCATGCTGGTTGTGGGCCCGGCGGCGGCGCAGTGGGGGCGCAAGCAGGGACTTGGCCGTTCGTTCCGCCAGCCATGCCGTTTGTATCGCCTAGCCCACGAGCTTGAGAGCGCCGCGGAATTTGGCCATGAATTCATGCGGTGTTTTGATGCGCGTCAGACTGCGGGCAATGTAACGCGGTCGAAAATAAAACTTGCGGTAGGCCAACTTGTACAATTCGACGAGCGCGCTGAGCGGCAAGTGCTCCGTCCAATGATCCACCTGAAAATTCTTGGTCGGATTCATGGCAAAAGCATTCCAGCGTCCCGGATCGACGATGCCTTTGGCAACGGCCTGGTCATACGCTTCGGTGTGAGGATAGAGCGTGAGGATATTGAACTGCGCGTAATCTGGGTCCAGGTCATCGATCAGGAAATCGATATTGCGCATCACGTCCGCGCGTGTCCGCTCGTGTGGCAGGCCAATCATGTAGTCAGCGATGGTCACTATTCCCAGTTCGCGGCACAACTTGAAGGCTTCCAAGACTTTGCGCACATTGGTGCCCTTGCGCAGCACCTTGAGGCCTTCGTCCGACCCGGTTTCGACGCCAAACGAGATCATGCGACAGCCGGATTTCTTGGCTCGCACCAGAGACTCGCGGTCGATGCCGTTGACGCGGCCTCGGAAATCCCAGACCACCTTGAGATTCCTGCGGTCAATTTCATCGCAAAGCTCGATGACCTTCTTGGGCGTAATGTTGAACAAGTCATCGTAAAAATGGAACTCTTCGTAGCCCAGGGCCAAGCACTCTTCCATCTCGTCTACAACGCTCGCCGGAGTCCTCTCGCGGTATTGCTTGTAGGGTACGTTGCAAAACGTGCACAGGTACGGGCAACCTCGGCTGGACAGGATGGTGGTCAAGTTGGCGGTCACGCCCACGATGCTCTGGTACCGAATGTGCTTCATATACCGGCGGTTGGGAAATGGCAGATGTTCGATGTCAGAGACGTAGGCAGGCGTCACGATAACGGAATTCAGGAACCGCTTGTCCTTTTTTGCCGCCGCGGTGGTTCGCAGCGACTCGGCCGTGTACACGCCGGGAATCGTCGTAATGTCAAGGCCATCGGCCAGCGAGCGGACCAACTCCGTGAATGCATGCTCGCCCTCGCCCACGACAATGGAGTCGATGTTGGGCAACGACGCGGCCTCGTGCGGGTAGGCGATGGCGTGGTGGCCGCCCATGCACACGTGCGCGCTCGGGTTCACCTCTTTGGCGGTCTTGGCTGCGAGCGCCACGTCAACAAGCGACACGGTAAACGACGTCAAGCCCACGAGGTCGGGCTGAATCTCCTGCAGCCGCAACCGAAGCGCCTCATGCGACATTTGCTCTGACGGGCAATCCAGAAAGTAGAGTTGATGTTCGGGTGCGGTCTTTTCCAGGTAGGAAAGCACATAGAGAAGGCCAAGGGGAGGAAAGTAGCCGTAATCGTCCGCTTCCAGAAAGCTGTCGCCCTTGTCATCGGGGAATTCAATGACAGTGTTGCGATCGGGTGGGTTGACAAATGCAATTTTCACGCCGCCACCTCCTGGCATTCCATTTTCTTTTCAATGAGATATGGACCCATCACCAGCACGTCAATGTCGCTGTTGACAAAACAATCGACAGCGTCGCGGGGTGAGTTGACGATTGGTTGACCATCCAAGTTGAACGATGTGTTGAGCAGCACCGGCACCCCCGTGAGGCGCTCAAATGCCGCCAGAACGTCGTGAAACCCAGGATTCTGATCGCGCGAAACCGTTTGAACACGAGATGTTCCGTCATTGTGGACGACCGACGGAATTTCGGCCGCGTGCTGTGGCCGCGCGTGAACGGTCTCAATCATGTAGGGTAGCGCCTCAGCGGACGGCATGGCGAAGTAGGCGTCCGCGCGTTCCGCCAGTACGCTCGGCGCGTACGGTCGAAAAGCCTCGCGGAGCTTGACCTTCGCGTTCATCCGTTCCTTCATGTCCGCAGGTCGCGGATCGGCAAGTATGCTGCGTGAACCGAGCGCGCGCGGCCCAAATTCAGCTCGACCTTGATAGTACGCAACGACGCGACCGGCGGCCAGCTCTTGCGCGACTTCCAATGCATGATCAGTTAGTTGTCGCCACACACAGTCGTCAGCCTGCCGGAGTGCCGTCTCCATCTCGGCCGCGGAATAGGCCGGGCCAAGCGCCAAATTCGCATACGGAGCCGGCCACTTCTGCGTCTGCTGGTGGTGTGCCCACGCCGCAGCACCCAGCGCCGTCCCGTTGTCGTCGGCGATGGGAGAAAAGTGAAAATGTTCAAAATGCACATGCGAATCAGAGGCTTGAAAGCGTCGGCGCAAACTCTCGTTCAACAGGCAGTTCAGGAAGACGCCGCCACTTGTGCACAGGGCGTTGGGCTTGTGCGGCATGTGGGCGACGACCTGCTCGATCAGTTCGGCCATCCGCCGCTCCAGCAGATCCTGCAGGCATCGCGCGATCCGGGCGCGCGCCGCAAAGGTCGGAGTAGTCCCGTCGAGATTCAACAACTTGAGCAGGTCGTCGGTGAAGAACCGATCAGCGCTGCGGTGCAACTGGAAGTAGCGCAAGTCCAGGTGCAAGCGTCCATCGCGCACTTCCACCACGCGATCCAGCGCCGCCGAGAGTTGCGGGTCCGGTACGGGGCCGCCATACGAACTCAGCCCCATCACCTTGTATTCATCGCTATCGGGGACAAAACCGAGCGCTTGCGTCACGGCTGAATAAAGAATGCCGAACGAATGTGGAATTGGCGTTGACGCGACCTGCCTGTGCCGGCCGCCGCGCACTTCGAAGCAGGAAATCGCCGCGTCTTCGCCGGAACCGTCCGCCACCACCGACAAAAGTGTGCCGCTGTGAGGGGTCGCCAGCGCCGCCGAATACGAATGCGCCACGTGATTCGGCACAAACGCGAGCGGTGGACACGCACCAAAGAAACGCTCGAACTCGCGGCCCACCCGCGCCATGCGCAGGAACTTGTCGACACGCGAGAGACCGCCGTGGTGCTGGCGAGCGTTCAGGAAGTACTCCGGCGGCGGAAGCCCCAGCTGCAACAGTTGACGCGCCTGACCGGCCAGACTCTTGCGGGGCGACCATGCGAACGCGGCGTGCGAAATATCTGTGATTCTCAAGTGATGGCGATCGAGAATCGACTGCACAGCTTGCTGTGGAAATGCCGTGTCCTGCTTGTTGCGTGTGAAGCGGTCCTCGATGCAGGCGTCCGTAATCACGCCATCGCGAATGAGCGCGGCGGCTGAGGCGTGCCCTTGAAAACAGATGATTCCCAGAAAATTCTGCATGGCCTCACTGGCGCGACATCCAAATGGCGGGAGGTCAGGGCGACCCACGAACTTTCAGCCTACCCGCCTCACGGCGGCTTGTACAGCAGCCGCGGCCTTCCACGTCGGCGAACAGTAAGCAACGCAAGGCTTTTGCGCAGGCTCAAGTTCGTGGCGCAAGTCCATTGGGTCGTCGGCGCAACCGCCTCAATACCCCGAAGGTTGTCGCGAGCCATCCGTCACCGGCCTTGCCCAAAGCCCGCATCGCTTGCGGCCGATGGGCGTTGCGCGGGCGGCGTCCAGACGTCCGCGTGCGCGCCGTCAAACACGTCCAGATTGGCAATATCACAGTCCGAAATCTGCAACTCCAGCTGCGCCGGCCCGGCTGGCGCGGCGAACCGGTGAATCCATCCGCCCGGGCCGCTCCCTCCAACCTCCTGGCCGCTGAGTCGCACGTGGCAAGGCCGCTGATTATTCTCCGGTTCGACGAGCACCACCACTTCGTCGAGGCTCGGCGTTGCGTTCCCCTCAAGCATCAGCTGCAGCCGGAGCGGATGCTGGGCCGCTTGCCGAGCGCTCGTTCCAGTCGCAGTGCGCCAGGAGTTGGACGGTGGCCGCTGGCCGCTCGCGAGATGCAGCATGTGAAACGGCAGCTGCGCCGCAACAGATTGCCCGCCATCCTGCGCCAGACGCGTGGCCTGGGATTGAACGCGTGGCGTGTACGCGATGGCGCACAGACCTCCGTCCACTTCGGCGCAACTGGTTCCCGCGTGTGTAAGTCGCCAATGGCGCTGGGAATGTTGGCGGGGCGGCTGCACCTCGACTGCAAATGCCTGGACCGAGCTGTGGCCGTCGGCAAAAGGCGCGTTTCGCAGGATCCCGTGCACTTGCTGGCGCAGCTCTGCGGGACCCAAATTGGTCGCAGCGGCCAAGCGCTCCACGCTCCGCCACGTCGCAAACAGCATCCGTGAACTGTCGGGAGCCGGCACCTCCGGGGCGGGCATCAGCACCACGACCATCAGGAACAAGCTCGCCCAACGCGCCCACGCGGCGCGCGACAGCACGTCCTGGCACCCTTTGGCGACCAGCAGCGCGAACACCAGCATCACCGGCACGAGATATCGCAGCGCAGCCCCAAGGTGGTAAATCGTGTAGAGGCCAGGCGGGGCGGTGCAGAGCACGATCACTAACGTGCCTTCTGCAAGCAGGGTAGATTCTGGCGAAGCTCGCCGTCGAAGCCAGAGTTGCCGGGCGCCCAGGACGGCAAGCCCTGCCAGCGGCAGTCCCACCCAGAGGGGCGCTTGCGCTGGCATGCCGATGGCGGCCACGGCGCGGCCAACCCACTGCGGGTCCACGGCCGTGAGCGGCTCCTCGCTCTGCGACAAGAGGCCAGAGTCAAACCAAAATGCTTGGATCCTGACGGGATCTTCACCCAACACCGCCAGTCCGCCGGCGACCACGCCGATCAGCGCCCAAACCCAATCGGTGCGCCCCAGCCGGCGAGGCTCTGCACAGACCAGCAGCGCCACGAACAGCCACAGCAGACCGGAATTGCCCCGCATCAGCGGCAAAAAGTCGCCGTGTTGCGTTGCCTCCCACGCCGGCGCAAGCCGCAGGCACATCCAAGATGGAGTCATCGCCAGCAGCACCGCGACAAGCGCCAGAAGCGCGGCGCGCACACCGAGCGGCGGCCCATACCGCCACGCCAGCCACAACACCACCGGCGCCAAGAACACCAGCGAGAAGTGAACGTTGACGGCGAGCGCAACACTGGCGAAAGTCAGGGCAAAAGCCGCACGCGATCGGTGCAGCAGCCATCGCCACTGCGCGGCGACGATCGCAAGGACGCAGAGCGGGGACAGATTCGAGTGCGTCAACACTGCGTAGAGATTGGCCGCTGCCGACGAGCCGACAAAGACCGCCGTGCCCACGAGCGCGGCAGGCGCCGGAGTCACAGCCCAAAGCGCAGCGAACAGCGCTGTCGCCGTAGCGGCTTGTCCCAACACCAGCCACGCCTCGATCGCCCACGGCTTGACAGAAAACGACAATGGAATGGCCTGCCAATAGAACCAGTGCGGCGCGAGGTTCATTGACCAAGGCGCGACTCCGATGCCGTCTCTGGGGTGCCAGCCGTTCCGGGCCACATCCCAGGCGGCCAACAAGTCACGGGCCGCATCGCGGTCGCCTTCGATATCGCCCCAATGCAGGCGGCGGGCGTACCACAGCGTCGCGGTCGCGAATACCGCAGCGAACAGCGCCATTCGCCGCCACCCAGTTTGTGGGTGTGGCCGCTGCGCTCGCGCGCACAGAAACTCGGGCCACCTCCACTTGCTGAACTTCCCGTTCACATTGACCACCACCGCAGCCTCGGAGCGCCCGAAACGCCGCTTCAAGACAAGTTTGCCGCGTCAGCCGGCAGCGTCAAGCTGAGAGTCCGCATGTTTTGCGCACTTCAGTGCCCCGCCGCGCGCGTGCGGGAATTCGCGCCCTGCCAAATCCGCGCCGTCCCGCGCGCTTGAGAGCGAGTAGCCTGCAGCCGAGTCCACAAGTCCCGAGCGAACCGGATTCTCGTGAGCAGCCACGCCCCGCGGCGGGGCACATGGGGACACAGGAGTGTCTGACCCCGCATTCGCCGATCGCCGGCGCAGGATATGCATCGCAGACGGCGCCTCCGACAGCACCCCGGCCGTCAGGAGGTGTTCGCGCTTTCCCGGCGCTTGCCGCGGTCTGGCCATCCGCGCGGCTGTCGATCTACCGTTCGCGGTTGTTGCAGACCCGATCAAAGCAGAACAACTCCCGCTCAATCTAGTTACGGTCACGAACGTAGCTGTTGGACAACCGATCGAAGCAGAAAAACTCCCGTTCAAGGTAGAAAACGTCACAATCGAAGCTGTTGCAGAACCGATCCGCGTAGAAAAACTTCCAATCAAAGCTGTTGCGCTCAGGTTTCGCACAGTTTCCCTCCCGATCGCCGACCAAAAAACTTGCGCAGCCCAGAAAGAAGCGTAAACACCAAAAGAAGCCGCCGCACAGTTGCGTCTGCTTTCCCCGTGCGAACCCAAGGAACCCCGATGAAGACTGCTGAATCTCTTCCCGCCTTGATTGCCCTGCCCGATACTTTGAAGGTCACGCTCGTGCGCGAGGCCATCCAGGTGTACAACGGCGCGGTCAAGCTCGCCGCCGACAAGACCGACCCGTACGACGCGTTTTCCGATGACTTGACCCAAGAAGTCTGCCACGCACACCTGATCGCCCACCTGGGCGCGTTGACGACGCTCAGCACGCTGCGTGGCGCCGTGCACACGTCCGTCGTCGTGCGCGACAACGCTATCGAGCAGGGAGAGCTCATCTACAGCCGTGCGCTTTTGCTCATCAATTCGCGCTATCCGGTCGGCGCGGCCAAGCGCGACGACTTCTTTCCGTTGGGTGACACAAATCCAAACCTCGGCGATCTCTTGCAAGCGGCCGGCCACGGCGCGGTCAAGCACAAGCTGCGGCTGCCGCTGGGCTACACGGGTGAGTCGCTGATGGCGCTGGGCGTGGAGGTGAGCGCCGCGCTCGTGGCGCGCGAGGCGAAGGGCACGAGCAAGAAAGGCCAGGCGGCGGCGACGGCGGGTTTGGTCAAGAAGACCAAGGAGATCCGCAAACGGCTGCGCGAGGCGGTTGTCGGCTGGCTGGGTGCGAGCGCGGCGGAGCTTGTCGACTACGGGATCAAGCCGCGCAAGCCGCGCAAGGGCGGGCGCAAGCCCAAGAGTGTGCCGGTGCCCGCGCCAGAACCGACGCCCTGACGTGTGATGCGCACGAAGCGCGAGAGCCAAGTCTTCCCAACGATTCAGCGAAGCCGCGAGCAGTTCCCAGCGATTCGCGCGAAGCGCGAGAGCCAAGTCTTCCCAACCATTCAGCGAAGCCGCGAGCAGTTCCCAGCGATTCGCGCGAAGCGCGAGAGCCAGGTCTCCCCAACCATTCAGCGAAGCCATGAGCAGTTCCCAGCGATTCGCGCGAAGCGCGAGAGCCAAGTCTTCCCAACGATTCAGCGAAGCCGTGAGCAGTTCCCAGCGATTCGCGCGTAGCGCGAGAGCCAGGTCTTCCCGACCCGGCGACACGCGGCGCAGCAAGCGTGCAGCCAGGTCTCCAAGCCCGCGCCCCAGACAATCCCCCGTCCAAAGCGAGCACGAGCGGCGAAGCCGCTGCGCAGCCACCCGAGTCCAGGCTGGCCCCCATCGCCCGACGCCCCCAATCTCGCGCAGAGCGAGCATGGGGAGGCCAAAGGCCGACCTGCGCAGCGAACCCACAAACTCCGCCGCACCCACGCCCGGGCCAGGAAAGAGGAGTGCAGAGGAGAAAACCGCGGCGAGCGGTTTTCTCCTTTGCCGCACCCCCACGCACGTGGTTTCAGTTCGCACCCGCCGCGCGCAACGCAAAACCCCTTGCCCAAACCGCGCCCGCAGCGCCAAACTCGCGCAAAGCGCCAACCCGGCGCCCCGGGATCCCAAGTGCCCCTTCTCGACTGGCTCGTCCTCCTCGGCACGACGTTTGCCATCATCGGCTACGGCCTGTGGAAGACGCGCGTCGCCGCCACGTCCACCGCCGACTACCTCCACGGCGGCTACGTCGAGAATTGGCGCACCATCGGCCTCTCGGTCATGGCCACCCAAGCCAGCGCCATCACGTTTTTGTCGGTCCCCGGCCAGGGCTTTGAAGACGGCATGCGCTTTGTGCAGTTCTATTTCGGCCTGCCCATCGCGATGGTCGTGATCAGCGTTTGGTTTATCCCGATTTATTACCGCCTGCGCGTCCTCACCGCTTACGAATACCTGGAGACGCGCTTCGATCTCAAAACCCGCCTGCTCGCCGCGACTTTATTTCTCATCCAGCGCGGCTTGGCGACCGGAATTACCATTTATGCGCCGGCCATTATCCTGTCGGCCATCCTCGGCTGGCCGCTGCAGCCGACAATCGTCGGGCTGGGCCTGTTCATCACGTTTTACACCGTGGTCGGTGGCGCGCGCGCGGTCAGCCAGACGCAAAAACAGCAGATGGTTGTGATGCTGGGCGGCATCGTCGTTGCCGCGGTTGTGATTGTGCTGCGCCTGCCGCAGGAGGTGACGTTTGCCAACGCCGTCGCCATCGCCGGCGTGCATGGCCGCATGAACCCGGTGAATTTCCATTTTGCCTTGAACGATCGCTACAACGTCTGGTCGGGCCTGGCGGGCGGCTTCTTCCTGGCGCTGTCGTATTTTGGCACGGACCAGTCGCAAGTCGGCCGGTACCTGAACGGCAAGTCGATCACCGAGAGCCGGCTGGGCCTGCTGTTCAACGGCGCGCTGAAGATCCCGATGCAGGCGCTGATTTTATTCATCGGCGTGCTCGTCTTTGTGTTTTACCAGTTTACCGCCGCGCCGATTCTTTTCAATCAGCCGCTGGCGGCGCAGGTCGCGCACAGCGTGCAGGCGCCCGCGTGGACGCAGCTGCAGGCGCGCTGGGACGCGGTGCAGGCGCACAAGCAGCAGCAGGTGCACGACTTTCTGGCGGCGAAACGGGCCGGCGACCCGCAGCAGCTGACCGCCGCCAAGACCGCGATGCGCGAGACCGAAGCGGTCGCGCTGGATCTGCGGCGGGAAGCGCGGACGCTGGCCAAGCGCGCGGTGCCGGGCGTGGAAGCCAAGGACACGGACTACATCTTCATCACGTTCGTCACGCGCTGGCTGCCCAGCGGCTTGGTGGGCCTGTTGCTCGCCGTCATCCTCGCCGCGGCAATGGGCTCCACCGCCAGCGAGTTGAACGCGCTGGGCTCCACGACCACCGTCGACTTCTACAAACGCGTCGTCCACCCCGCCGCCACCGACGCTCAGACGTTGCGCGCCTCGCGCGTCGCCACCGTCGTCTGGGGTCTCATTGCGGTCGGCTTCGCCAGCTTCGCGTCACTGCTGGACAACCTCATCCAGGCCGTCAACATCCTCGGCTCGATCTTCTACGGCACCGTGCTCGGCATCTTTCTCATCGCGTTCGGCGTCAAGCGCGTCAGCGGAGCCGGCGTGTTCTGGCCGGCGGTCGTCTCGCAACTCCTCGTCATCGCGCTATTTTTCGCCAGCGACATCGGCTTTCTGTGGTACAACGTCATCGGCTGCGCAGGCGTCATCGTGCTCGCGTTGGCCCACCACGCGATGCGCCGCCGCACGGAAGTGCGCAACGCCCCGCCGTGAGCTGGCCGAAGCACGACGTCGTTGTTCTTGCGCGGCGCCGCCCTGTACGTACGCGTCCCGAAACCGGATCCAGCCAGCCCGCTCCCTGACACTCCCGCGCTTGCCTCGACGCGTTGGACCGCGTATATATTGCCCATCGGCGCGTGTTCGTCGCATTCCGGCTCGTATCCATGCGTGCTTCAGGCCTTGGCCCATGCACAGCTCTGCGGTGGATTGCCAGCTTGGCGCTTCTCGGCGCGCTCGGCGTCGGCGGCGCCCTGCCCGCTCAGGCCGCCAATCCGGCCGCGCACAACCGCGCCAAGACCGCCGCGACCGCGATGGCTGAACAGGCCGGAAAAGCCTACGAAAGCGGCGATTTTCAGCGCGCCGCGCAGCTGTACTACAACGCGTGGCAGACCGACGATGCGACGCCGGACTACCTTTTTGCCGCCGCGCGCGCCGCGCACGTGGGCGGGCTGCTGGACATGGCGGTCGCGCACTACGAGGAATACCTGAAGACGCCGGGCATCGACGCCACGCGCGACAAGAAAGCGCACGGTTACCTGCAGGATATCCACGAGGCTCAGGCCGCGGCCAAAGGTCAGGAAGCCGAGAAAGCGCAACGCACGGGCGACGCGAACCTGGCGGTGCAGCTGTATACGCAGGCGTGGCAAATCGCGCCGCACCGGTTTGAGTACCGGTTCAAGGCCGCTGTGGTACAGCAGACGGCGGGCCAGACGGCGCAGGCGGAGACGCTGCTGGTGGCCTACCTGGCCGACGCCCCGGACGACGCGCCCGACCGCCCGGAAGCGGAGGCGCGGCTGGCGTCGATCCGCAAGAAACCCGGCGTGGTGGCGGCCAAGCCGACGGTCATGCCACCGCCCGTTGTCGCCAAGCCAGTTGTCGCGCCGCCGCCGGTTGTTGCGCCGCCGCCCGTGGTGGCCAAGCCCGTCATCGTGCCACCCGTTGCCAAGCCGACCGTCGCCGCGACGGTGCCGCAAACGGTGACCGCACCAGCCGCCAAAGGCCCGAGCCGCGTCGCCGGCTGGATCCTGACCGTCGCCGGCGCTGCGCTCATCGCAGGGGGCGCCGCCGCCGCCTACGTGCAATACGCCGACGGACAGACCTACGCGTATCCCGGCCGCGACAGCAACGGCCTCATCACCAGCATGACCGCGCAGCAGGGCGCCGCGCTCGCCGACAAAATCGACCGCAACCGCGCCATCGCCGGTGTCTGCGGCGGATTGGGCGCTACCGCGCTCGGGCTTGGCATCTGGCAGCTCGTGCGCACGCCGTCGCCCGATGCCATCGCCGTCGTGCCCACGCTGAACGGCGCAGCGCTCGCGGGGAGGTTCTGATGGCGCGATCGCTGCTCCTCGTCGCGCTGCTCTGCGGCGCAACCGGCTGCGTCACGCGCTACCCGGACTCCGCGTACGCCAGCACGCCCGTCAGCCAGGCCGACACCGGCAGCGGTCAGGACACCGGCGGCAACGTTCAGGACACCGGCAGCGGTGGCCCCGACACAACCGTCAGCGGCACCGACGCCGCGACCGTCCCGGACACAGGCGGCACAAACCCGCTAGGCAGCTCGGCTTTTGTCAGCTGTCTGCAGAAGAACTGCCCCAGCCAACTCGCGGCCTGTGAGAGCGACTCCGGTTGCGTCGGGATCGTCAGCTGCATCCTCAAGTGCACTGGCGGCGACACGACGTGCGATCAAAGCTGCATGGGTGCTGGCGGCATCGGCGCGTTCACGTCGCTGTACGAGTGCGCCGGCCCAGTCTGCCAGCCGTGAGGCTTGTCGGCTTGCGGTCGTGGCACGTGTTGCGCTAAGTCTGGCCAGTGGGCGCGCTGCGCCGGAGACCAATCGCCTTGACCCTGCTGCACTCCGTTCGCGCCAAATTGATGGGTCTGGTGGCGCTTTCCGCGCTGGCGCCGCTCGCGGCGATGCCGTTGCTGAACTGGCTGATGCGCGACGCGCTCGTCGCCCAGGTCGATGACCGCGTCGAGGATGCCGAAAAGGAATTCGCGCTGGAGCTCGCCGACGACGTGACGGACCTGACGCTGGCGGCGCGGATGCGCGCGCTCGATCCGGCGACCAAGACCGCGCTGCTCGCGCACGACGTCCAAGCGCTGCACCGGGTCGCCAAGCAGTTCCACGATGTCTATCCGGATTTTGACGTGCTGTTTTACGACGCCGCCGGCCAGCTTGTCACGTCGCTGGGCTGCGCGCACCCGGCCGCGACGCTGGCGCAGCAGCCCTTCGCCGCGGCGCTCCATGGCCCGGAGTTTCATGGGGTTGTCGCGACGGGCTGCGAAGCTGCGTTGGCTGGCCAGACGCCGCCGCCGCCGGCTTGGACGGCAGCCATCGCGGTTCCCGGCGCCGGGCTCATCGTCGCGTGCCTGCCGCTTGACGACGCGTTCGCCAAGAATGTCGCGCAAAAAGTCGGCGTCTCGCTGTGCCTGTTCGATACCGCCCAGCGGCCGGTCGGGCAGTTTGCCGTGGACGGCGTCGACGCCTGCGTGCCGCTGCCGCAGCAGAGCGCGGTCGTCATGGACCATGCAACCGCGCGGACCCGCTTTGCGCTCAAGGAGTTGCCGGGCGTGACGGTGCACACCGCGATGGCGGTCGGCCTGCACCAGACCCTCGATGACCACCTGCGCGTGGCGTCGGCGCTGGTGGCGCTGGCGGCGCTGGTGGCGATGACCCTGGGACTCCGCATCGCGAGCGTGATGTCGCGGAATTTGAAGCGGATTACCCAGGCGCACAAGAAGCTGCAGAACCAGCAATACGTCAAGGTCGCGGAAATCAAGACCGGCGACGAGATCGAGGACCTCGCGGAGGGCTTCAACGCGATGGTCGATGGCCTGGAGGAGCGCGATCGGCTGTGGTCGACAATGGGCAAATACATGACCGAGCAGGTCGTGGAGCACCTGATGGCCGGGCGCGTGCAGCTGGGCGGCGTGACGCTGCCGGTGACGGTCCTGTTCACGGACATCCGCAGTTTTACGTCCATTTCCGAGACGATGAGCGCGCACGACCTGGTGCAGCTGCTCAACGAGTATTTCACCGACATGGTCGGCATCGTCATGGAAGAGGGCGGCGTGGTCGACAAGTATATCGGCGACGCCATCATGGCGGTGTTCGGCGCGCCGGTGCCCAAGCCCGACGATGCCCAGCGGGCCGTGCGCGCGGCCGTGCGCATGCGCGGGGCGCTCGTGACGCTGAACGAACGGCTGGCGACGCGCGGGATCGCGCCGCTGCGGACGGGCATCGGGTTGCACACGGGCGAGGTGATTGCCGGCAACATCGGCTCGGAAGCGCGGATGGAGTATACGGTCATCGGCGACGCGGTGAACCTGGCGTCGCGGCTGGAGTCGGCGACCAAGGAGCTGGGCGTCGACGTGCTCATCAGCGAGGACACGGCGGCGCTGCTGGGCCCGGAGTTTGCCCTGCGCTACATCGATGAAATTACGGTGAAAGGCCGCAAGCAGGCGGTCAAGGTGTTCGAGGTCACGGCCAAGGGCTGACCCCCGCGACACGCGGCGACACCGGGTTTGCCGCTACGGCAGCTCGTGGAGACCGCGCCACACGCTGGGTCGCCAGGCGCGCCCGCCGCTGGCGATGCACGCGGCGACACGGGGTTTGCCGCTACGGCAGCTCGTGGAGACC
>CAIYWC010000142.1 GCA_903929795.1 uncultured Myxococcales bacterium
CTGAACGTGGACGCTGACCTCAATCGGAGCTCAAGCGGTGCCAAACCGCGGCGCGCCTCCAGCGGTGCGCGCTCGCGGTCCAGTCCGGAATGCAACAGGCCTGCCGCCAGGAATTTGGCGTCGCCCATCGGTCAGCATGGGTAGGGCGCGAGGGTAAGAAGCGGGCGCGCCGCCGCCGCGCAGGATGCGCACATCGCTGACCTTGCAGCGGTGCATGACGGTGCTGCCATCCCGCCCGCAGGCCGCCCGCCAGCGAACACATGGACGCCGATCAAGGCGGGCGCGGGAGAGCAACACAGACAGCGCGTGGGCCAGGCTGCGTCTGGTCGGGCTTGGCCTCGCGTTCCGCGTGCTCGCAGGCGCACGGCGGCGTCCGCAATGAGGCGCCAGACCACTCCAAACGCCCTGCGGAACACTCCCGGTCGTCTTTTGCCACCGCCCCGCCACCCGTGTACGCTCCGGCCATGTCGCGTCGCCCCGAGATCGCCCACAAGAAGCCGCCCGAGATCCTCGCCGACCTGCTGGACGCCCACCGCATGGCCGCGCTGGATGGCCCGGTCCAGGCGCGCAAGTACCTGGAGCGGACCATCGACAAGCACCATTCGATGCCCAACGGCGTGAAATTCTTCCTCTACGACCTGTTGGCCGAAGCCGCGGCCCAGACCGGCGAGACCGAGACGCGCGACCACGCCGTGCGCCAGGCGTTCACCTACCTGCCGTTCGCTGCCGAGGATTTGCCGCGCCAGCACAAGGACTGGCTGCCATCGATCCGCTGTTTTCTGGTCGCGATCGACGCCGCGCTGGATGAAGGCCAGTTTGACGCCGCGCTGCAGCTCGCGGAGGACGCCGTCGCGCTGGGCTTGGGAAAAGTGTACGCGCAAAAAGCCGAGTCGATCCGCTGGATGATGTAGCTGCGGACGGCTTGCCTGCCCCGCTTTCTTCGCGGCAAGGCTTGACGTTTGGGGCCGCGCGGGTGTCAACTACCCGCCCTGTCGGGCTCTGCCCGCGACCACACCGGGCCTATAGCTCAGCGGTTAGAGCTGCCGGCTCATAACCGGCTGGTCCCAGGTTCAAATCCTGGTGGGCCCACCGGTTCTGGCGTCAGCCCTGCAAAGGCGCTGGACAGGCAAGGTTCTGGAACGCGGTCGGAAATCCGCGCGTTTGCGTCCGCCGCGAACGAAGCTCCGACGAGTCCGTGCGATGCAAGGAGATAGCCATGAGCGTCACGACACCTGCTGAAATCATGGACGTTTTGCGCAAGATGCAAGCGCTCGACGACGAAATTCGCGACATCCGCGTGGGTCGCGACGCGCTGGTCGGCAACATGGAGCGCTTGAAGAAAGTGCTGAACCACCTGGACCGCGAGCTGGAAGACAAGCGCGGCAAGCTGGCGGAAGCCGAGACGTGGTACCGCAACAAAACCAGTGAGTTGGACGCGGAACGCGAGAAGCTCAACAAGGGCAAATCCAAGCTGTCTGGCGTGACGCGCTCCAAGGAGTACATCGCGGTCAACAAGGAATTGGACATCGCCCGCAAGAACATCGCGCAAAAGGAAGAGGAAGTCGCCAATCTCATGAAGGCGATTGAGGAATTCCGGGAGGCGATCGCCAAGGAAGAGGCCAAGGTCGGCGACTTGCGCGCCCAGGCCGAGCACACGGAGCGCGACAACGCAGAGCGCCTCGCCGTCATGGACGGCCGCATCGCCGAGGTCGACGTCCGCCGCGCCAAAGTGACCGCGCACCTCGATCCGACCATCGTCGCGCGCTACGGCCGCATCGCGAAGGCGCGCGACGGCATCGCCGTTGTCGCCGTGAAGGACGGTGGCTGCTCAGGCTGCAACATGCAGCTGCAGCCGCGGTTTGTCGAAAATATCCTGCGGGCATCCAGTCTTTCCGCCTGCCCGCACTGCTCGCGCTACCTGTACCCGTCGACGATGGTGGACACGGACGGCGGGATCATCGCTCTGTAGCGAACGCGCCAACCCATGAAGATCGCCGCGATTTGCGGGCCGACCGCCTCGGGCAAGACCGCGCTGGCCGTGCGTCTGCGCCGCGATTTTGCCCTGCCGGTGGAGATGCTAAGCGTCGACGCGCTGCAGGTCTACCAGCGACTGGACGCCGGGACGGCCAAGCCGACCGCGCTGGAACGCCAGCAAATTCCCACGCATTTGGTCGATATTGCCGCGCCGCAGGAGCCGATGAACGCCGCGCTGTGGGTCGCACACGCCGAGCGCGCGATCGCGGACGTGCACGCGCGCGGGGCGTGGCCGCTGCTGGTGGGCGGGACGGGGCTGTACCTGCGGGCGCTGCTGCGCGGGCTGGCGGAGATTCCTGAGGTGCCACAGGCAGTTCGCGACGCCCTGGCGGCGGAATACGCGCAGCGCGGTCCGGACGTCCTGTGGGCGGAGCTGCACGCCGTGGATCCGGACTACGCGAGCCGGACGCCGCCGCAAAACCGCCAGCGGCTGCTGCGGGCGCTGGAGGTCTATCGCCACACGGGCCAGGCATTTTCAGCCTTTCATACCGCGCATCAGGCACTGCCGGACCGCTACGCCGCGTTTCGCGTCAGCCTGGAGCCGCCGCGCGAGGTGCTGCACGCGCGCATCCAGGCCCGCGCGCTGGCGATGGCCGAGCCGCTCTGGCACGAGGTCGCGGCGCTCCGGGCGGCGGGACTGCCCGCGACGGCGCCGGGTCTGCAGGCGATCGGCTACCGCGACGCGTGGCTTGCGCTGCAGAATGTCGAGCTGCTGGGCGATTTTGCCCCCCGGCTCGCGGCGGCGCACCAGGCGTATGCGAAGCGCCAGTCGACATGGTTTCACAATAATCCCATGGAACTGCGCCTGACCGATGGCGACGCCGCGCAGGTGGCGCACGCCCTGCGACGCTGGTTTGAATCGCCGTGAATCGCGCGGCAATTTCCGGCGTTTCTCTTGCGAGGACAGGCCAAGGCGACTACGCTTGCCGGGTCGTTGGGTTCTGCGATGAGGCTACCCATGTTGGTGTTCATGCTCAGCACGTTCCGTCGTTTCGTTTTGACCTTCGCCGCGCTTGTGTCGCTGATCGCCCCCGCGGCGCTTGCCCAGACGCCGACCTCCGCGCCCGCGCAGGACGATCTAAACGTCAAGCCCGGAGAGTCCGCCGATCGCGCCGCCGAGCGCTTGAATGAAGAAGGCAAGAAGCTGGTCGCCGCGGGCAAGTACGAGGAAGCGCTGGACAAATTCCGCGCATCGCTCAAGCTGTTTCCGCTCTCCAACGCGATCTTCAACATCGGCTCGATGCTGTACACGTTGAAGCAATACGAGGACGCGCATCCGTACCTGGAGCAGACGCTCAAGGCGCCGCTGGATCCGCGCCAGCGCGAGATCGTGCTGAGCTACCTCGACAATGTCGGCCAGGCGCTCAAGCTCAGCCATGCGCCGGTCGTGGTGGAGTCCAATCCGCCGGGCGCGACGGTGACGATCAACACCAAGGAGCTGCCGTTTGTCACGCCGACGCGCGTCATGGTGCCCTTTGGCACGACCGACGTGACGGTGCAGGTCGCGGGCTTCAAGCCGCAGACGGTGGTCGTGGCGTCGTCGCGCATGAATCCGCCCAAGGACATCCGCGTACGCCTGGAGCGCGATGAGCCCGACGCGCAGGTGAGCGCACGCTGCCCGCAAGGCGCGGACGTCTTTGTCGACGGCACGATGCGCGGTTTTGAGCTGGTGCGCGATCGGATGCTGATCGGCCAGCACGTTGTGCGCTGCGGCAAGACCATGGATTCCAAGGCTTTTGAACGCACGATCACCGTGCGCCCCGGCGCCAACGCGTTTGACTTTAGCAACGTCACCCAGTGACCGGACCGCAGGGCCAGCCCGTGACTTTTCGCCCCGCCCTGAACCCGCTCGGCGTGCTTCGCGTGCTGGAGCCGGCGGGCGCGCTGCCCCAAGCGGCGACGCGGCTGGATGCGACGCTTCCGGCATATCTCGATGAAATTATTCTGGATGTCCAGACACTGAACATCGACGCGGCGTCGTTTGTGCAGCTGGAGAGCGTGCAAGCCGCGGGCGGGCCGGACGTGGGCCGGCACATCGCGGCGATCGTCGCGGCGCGCGGCAAGATGCAAAATCCGCTGACCGGCTCGGGCGGGATGCTGCTGGGGCGCGTGGCGGCGAAAGGGCCGCAGTACACCGGTCCGCTGGCGGGCGCGCAGCCGGGCGATCGCGTCGCGACGCTTGTGTCCCTGACGCTGACCCCGCTGCAGCTGCATGAAATTGTGGAGATTGTACCGCACGCGCATCAGGTGCACGTGCGCGCGACCGCGATCCTGCCGTCGAGCGCGCCGGCAGCGCTGGTGCCGGACGACCTGCCGCCGCCGCTGGTGCTCGCCGTGCTGGACGTGTGCGGTGCGCCGGCGCAAGTGGCGAGGATGGTTGTGAATTTGCCGCAAGGTGGCCACTTGCTGTGCATCGGCGCGGGCAAGGCGGGCACGCTGGCGCTGGCGGCGGCGCGCGAGACGCGGCCGGACCTGCGGCTCTGGGCGATCGACCGCCACCTGCAGCCGCTGCAGGAAGTGCACGCCGCGGGGTTATGCGATGGCTACGCCGCGCTGGACGCGAGCGACGCGCTGGCCGTGCGCGACGCCGCGCTGGGCTGGACCAGTGGCCAGCTGTGCGACGCGGTCGTGCAAATGGCCAGCCTGCCGAACACGGAGATGGCGGCGATCCTGGCCTGCCGGTCGCGCGGCGTGTGCCTGTATTTCAGCATGGCGACCAGCTTTGCCCAGGTGGCGCTGGGCGCGGAAGGCGTCGGCGCGGACGTGGATTTGCTGATTGGCAACGGCTACTTGCAAGGCCACGCCCAGATGGCGCTCGACCTCGTGCGGCGTCAGACGGCCACGCGCGCGCTGCTGGCCAAGCGCCTCGGGCTTTGATCAAGGACAGCGCGGATCGGCGGACTGCACCGCCGCGATCGTGTCCGCCGTGAACGGCAGCGGCGCGCAGCCGTGGGTCTCCTCGCAAATCAGGTCAAATTTCGGGTCCGCCTTGTCGTGGCAGGAAAAGCAGTTGCCGCCGAACTGGTTGACCACGCCGGTTGTGCCGCGCTGCAGGATGTGCGTGCTGGTCGCGTCGGTCGAGAGCGAGAAGAATTCCCAGTCGTCTGAGCCTGCGCTGAACCCTGCGAAACGCTTGACCATTGCCTCGTTGGGGATGAGTTGGATGATGGTGCCGACCGGGTAGTGGCCGCCCGCCGGATTGTTGGCGACGGCGACCGCGGCGTCCAGGTTGCCGAGCGGGTTGACCAGATAGAAGTTCCTGATTTTTGTGCCTTTGAGGATGCACGCGAAGTCGCTGGCCGCAGCGTTGAAGTCCGTGCCGGCGGCGTCGGCGGTGGCGTCGATGCCTGCCGCGCTGTCGCCCGCTGCCGTCGCGTCGGTGGCGGCGCTGCTGGACTGGGTGCCGCACGCGGCGAGAACAAACAGCAGACCGGGAGCCAAAATGCGCGACATGCGTGGACCTTGCCGCCGTACGAGCGCGGCGCCGCAGAGCTTGCTTGCCGGAAGCAGCCACGTCAACGAAAAGCGCTGGAAACCAGTTTCCGGGCAAGGACTTGCGTCAGCGCGCCGCCAGCGCTTGGACCAGGAAGCCTGCGACCTGGCTGGGCAGCGTGCCCGCGCCAAACCCGGCGTCAAAGCCCAGCTCCAGCGCCACCTGGTGGCTCAGCCGTGGTCCGCCGCACACGAACAGCAGCCCCGCGCGCACGCCGTCGGCCTCCGCCAGGTCGATCAGCGCCGCGAGGTTCGACCGGTGGCAGTCCTTTTGCGTGACGATCTGGCTCACCAGCACCACGTCCGCCTGGAACGCCCGCGCCTCGTCCAGCAGCCGCTCGTTGCTCACTTGCGCGCCCAGGTTGCGGACCGTCAGGCAGTGGTACGCCTCCAGGCCCTTGTCGCCGTGGTAGCCTTTGACGTTGAGGATCGCGTCAATGCCCACAGTGTGCGCGTCGTCGCCCGTGCAGGCGCCCAGCACCCTAATCTTGCGCGTGAATTTCTCGGCAGCCAGCGCCTCGATAGCGTCGCGGCTCATCGGCGCCGATGCCATTTTGGTCACGCGCAGTTGCGTCGTATCCACCACGTGCGGCGACCGCGCGTAGACCACCACGTACGTGAACCCTTCGCCCAGATCGTGGGCGTGGTACACCTGCGGCGCGTCGAGGCCCATCTGCCGACAGAGCTGGCGCGCGGCCTCGTTCGCCTCCTCGCCAAACGGCACCGGCAGCGAGAACGCCAGCATGATCTGGCCATCGTTCAGCGTGTCGCCGTAGGCACGCACCAGGCTCATGGCAGTGTCTCCGTCGGCAATTGTCCATGTGCGATGAGGGCTTGCGTGATGGCGTCCGCCGTTGGGTCCCAGTAGCTCGCGTCCTTGACGAACACGCCGTCCAGGCCGCGGCCGCCGGTGGGTGAGCGCGCGATGTCGGCGAAATGGCCGCGGGCCAGGCCGGTCATCAGGCCCTCGCGGGCGATCTCGTCCAGTAGCACGACGGCTTCCGCCAGCACCTGCCGCGCGCGTGCCTCCAGCTTGCCGCCCGGCTCCACGCGCAGCTCTTGCCCCAAGCCCATCGCGCCGCCAAACACAAGCTGCGCCGACTCCAGCGCCAGGTAACGGTCGTGGATGTGCGGGGTGTGCATGGCTTCCGTCATCATTCCGAGCAGTTGGATGCCCTGGCCGGTCAGCACGCCCACCAGGTTGAACAGCGCGTCCTGCACGTGGCCGCGCCAGATGTTGCCGGTCATGTGCTTGGTCGGCGGCATGTATTTCAGCGGCGCGCCCGGGAACAGGTGGCGAATCAGCGCGGCGTGGGCGATCTCCAACAGCAGCGCGTCCGGCCGCAGCGGGTCGATCTCCATCGCGTGGCCCAGCCCCAACTGGTCGGTCTGCAGGCCAGCTTGGCGCGCCAGCGCCTCGTTGATGAGCATCGACGCCACCACCGTGTGCGCCGCGTCGACCGCGTCCGCCGTCGTCAGGTAGTTGTCCTCACCGGTGTTGATAATCAGCCCCGCCAGCGCGGAAATCCGCCGGCTGACGCGCTGGTCGCACAGCGTGCGCTGCATGTTGATATCGCGGAACAAAATGCCGTACAGCGCGTCGTTCAGCATCATATCCAGGCGCTCCAGCGCGCCCATCGCGGCGATTTCGGGCATGCACAGCCCGGACGCGTAGTTGCACAGGCGGATGTAGCGGCCCAGCTCGGCGCCGACGTCGTCCAGCGCGCGGCGCATCAAGGCGAAATTGGCCTGCGTGGCAAAAGTGCCGCCAAAACCCTCGGTTGTCTCACCCTCCGGCACGTAATCCAGCAGCGACTGGCCAGTCGAGCGAATCACGGCAATCACGTCCGCGCCTTGCCGCGCCGCCACGCGCGCCTGGACCACGTCCTCGTGGATGTTGCCGCTGGCGACGATCACGTACTTCAGCGGCTGGACGCCCTGGCCCAGCTGGGCGATCAGCGCCGTCCGTTCGTGCCGCCGCGCCAGGATCCGCACCACGCCGCGCTGCGCCAGCTGCGCTCCCACCGCCTGCGCCTGCGGCGTCAGCGCGCCCGCGTGCGCGCGCAGGTCCACGCGCCCGTGCGCCACTGCCTGCGCGAGCGCTTGCACGTCCAGACCCGTTGCCGCCAGCGCCCGACAGAACGGCCGCGCCACGCCGCCAGCCAGGAGCCCAGCCTTGTGCAAATCCGCAACCAGCCGGTTGGCCAGCGGCTCGCCGTCCGCCGTCGCGCCGGTTACGCCAAAAAGCCGCAACGTTGTGCGTTCAATCGCCAGCGTGGACTGGTCCGCCAGCCGCTGCTGCACCTCGGTCGCGATGTGGCGGGCCAGCTGGCGGGCGCGGGCCACCGTCTGCGCGTCCAGATCCAGCGGCGGGCAACCAAATCCCGGCGCCGTCGGCGCAAACGCGGCGACCAGCGAGGCCACCTTCACTGCCAGTCGCTGGCCGGCACCGTGCACGGCTGGCCGCCGCATTCATCAATGATTTCGCCGCTGTCAAAGAAGTGGCCCATCTGCGCCATGTGCAGCTTGCTGCGGCGCGGGCACTCGTGCGGGTCCTTGCCGATCTTGCTGGGCAAATTGCCCGGCAGCGCCCAGTCCAGCCCGCAGTTCCAGCTGACCACCGCCGAGCCGGTGAACGGGTATTTCTGCGGCGTGATGCCAAAGCGATCGCGGCCCCAATTCTCCATGAGTTTCAAGTCCATGGCGCTGCGGGCGGCGATCTCCATCGTCACCGGCGCGACCTGGTGATCGCCCACGGCGATGTCCGCCAGCACCGCGTGCGCCGGCGTGTTCGGGTGCGGATTGGCGGTCATGTGCGCGTAATGCGTCACGGAATCCACGGAATCCCACAGCAGCTGGATGGCCGACAACAAGATGATCTGGTCGTCCGTGTCCGGGTAGAAGCCGCGGATGATGCCGAAAAACGTCTCGAAGTCCGCGGAGCGCTGCAGCAGCGTCGAGTAGTTGTTGCCGACCACGCCCACGACGCCGCGCACGACGTCGGTCGAGATCGCCACGACCGTGCCGCCGAAGATGCCGCCTTGGGAGTTGCCGTAGTAGAACATCCGCGTCTTGTCGACGGTGACGCCGGCGGCCTTGACCGCGGGCAAGTCGGCGAATTGCTCGCGCATCGCGCGCTGCAGCAGCGTGTATTCCAGCATGCCCTGGTGCAGCTTCTCGGAAAGTGCATTGAAATTCGTCATGTTGGACAGGACCAGGAAGATCTCCGCGCCCTCGAACTGCGACATGCCATACATGTGGCAGGCGTAGGGGATGACTTTGGTCTTGTTGCCGAGCGTGCCCAGGTAGCCGGTTTCGACTTCCTGCGCGCTGCCGTTCAGGCCGTGGCCGTATTCCATCAGGCCAAACGCCGGCCCGTTCAGCGCGGTGCGCGGAATGCGCGCGAAGAACTCGGGATCCCGCCAGCCATTTTGCAGCGGCATGCCGTCCGGGCCGAAATTCAGGTAGTGCAGGCTCGCGGCGTCGTCGGAGCGGATGTACGACGGCACATGGAACGTGCCGGTCACTTCCATGGCGATGTCCGCGTCCTCGTCCGGCGTAAACGTCTTGACTTCCTTCACGGTCAGCACCGGACCCGCCGCACCGACGGTCTTTTGCGCCTCGTCGCGCATGTGCAGCAGCCGCGTGTGCTCGGCTTCGGTCGACGCGGTCACGAAGTCCCAGGCGAGGATCAGCTCGTCCTTGGTCACGCCTTCGCCGGCCAGAATCGCAAAGATGTCATCGAATTTCGCCTGCCGGTCGCCGATGGTCGTGCCCGCCGTGCCGCCCGACTTCAGCAGCGCGAATGCCGGCGCGGCCGTGAACGCCTTGCCGGTTGTGTCTTTCAGCCCGCGCACGCCGACGACGTAGCGGGTCGCCTCGTTGAGGATCACCGCCGGCCGCAGGATGAACATCTGCTTGGCCGCGTCCTTCTCGGTCAGGTCCACTTCGACAAAATACGGGATATGCCGCGTCACCTTGCCGCCCACGACCTCCAGCAGCACGATGTTCGCCGCTTTGTCGACGGAGCCGGTCATCGTGTTCTCGGCGGGCAGCCCGGTCAGGTCGATGTTGGGCCACTGCATCAGCAGCGCGGTGCCCACGCCATAGCCATCCAGGTAGGTGTACGGCGCCGGCGCCATGCCCAATGCCCCGGAATTCTTTGGCAATGTGTTCGCGCCGAACTGCAGGCGCAAGCCGGTCTTGGTCGTCGCATCCGCCACCAGGTACTGGTTGGACGGCCAGGGCAGCGCGCAGTGTGACGGGTGGATTGGATCGCAGTCGTGGTTCGGCCAATCAAACGGCGTCGTCAGCGCCGGGCCCGTGTCGCTGGCGTCGCTGGCGTCGCCGACATCGCCGCCGCTCGTTGTGTCATCGGTCGCGGCGGTCGTGGACGAGCCACAAGCGGTTGCGAGCAGCGCCGCCAAGCAGAGCAGGAAAAGGATGCGGGGGTTCTTCATGGCCAACCTGAGCGCCGGAAGGGCCCGGCAAAGCGTCCGCAGGGTAACCGACCCGCGCGGCGTTGGCATGACGCACTGCGTCAAATGCGCGACAAGCTGGGCCCCTTGCCGTATCCTGCAGGCATGGCGCTGCCGTTTCCAGACCTGACGCTGCCCGTGGAAAGCGCCGCGCCAACGCTGCGGCGCGTGCTCTCAGGCGTGGCGCAAGCGCACGCGCAGGCGTTGCGGCAGACGGCGGGGCACGACGATCGCGAGCTCGCGCAGTTCCTTGGACTGCTCGACGACGCGGGCGCGCTGCGGCCCCTGCTGCTGCGGCCCAACGTGAGCGTGCTCGCTCGCGTCTGGCTCGCGGTGCCGCAAAAACGTGCGGAGCTGCGCGATCGGCTGCGGGCGGCGCTGGCGGTGGAGGCGGCGCTCGTCGGCAAGCTAGCGGAACCATTGGATTTGCCGCGAAGTGCCTCGGTGGCGCTGCCGCGGTTTGGCGATTGGATCGCAGCGGCGATGCGCATCCAGCCGGACGGAATTTGCGCGGTGGCGTGCGACGCGACGCCGTTCACGTCGTTTCGCGAGTGGGCGCAGATCGCTGCTGCGTGCGGCATCGGTCCACACTTCCTGCCGATCCACCCTGCGCTGCCCAACGCCCGGCTCGCGCTCGCGGATGACAACCCGCTGCCCATCTTCTACGACCATCCCAAGCGGCGCGGCAACACGGTGGGTCTGGGCGACCAGCCGCCGCAGGCGTGGCTGGACCAGCTGGCGTTCGCCGTCGACCAGCTGGCCGCGCACCTGCCGGCGCTGCTGGATGAAATGCGCGTGTTTCTCGGGCACATCGTGCCGGTGGGGACGCTGGAGGAGGACCACCAGTCGGCGAGCTATCCGCACGCGCTGGGCACGATTTACCTGACGCTGCACCCGCGGCCGATGATGATGCTGGAGGCGTTGATTCACGAATTCCAGCACAACAAGCTGCACGCGCTGATGCAGCTCGGGCCGCTGCTGGCGGGCGACGAGGACCTGCGCGTGGCCTCGCCGGTGCGACCGGATCCGCGGCCGTTGCGCGGGGTGCTGCTGGCGGTGCACGCGTTCCTGCCCGTCGCGGAGCTGTACCGGCGGCTGGTGGCGGCGGATGACCCGCTGACGCGTGAGCACTGGTTTGCCGAGCGCTACGCCGTGATTCGCCAGACCAATCGCGCGGCCTGGCTGACGGTGCAGCGGCACGCGAAGTGGACGCCGCTGGCCCAAGGGCTGGCGCAAGAACTGGCGCGGCTCGATGCCGCCCTCTCGGAGCCCTGAGCGATGCACGTGCTGTACGCCGACAACCACCTGCTGGTGGTCTACAAGCCGGGCGGGCTGCCGGTGCAAGCCGATGCGTCCGGCGACGAGGATCTGCTGACGCAGGGCAAAGTATGGATTCGCAAGGATAAAAACAAGCCGGGAGACGTCTACCTGGGCTTGGTGCACCGGCTGGATCGGCCGGCGCGCGGCGTGGTGGTGCTGGCGCGGACGTCCAAGGCGGCGGCGCGACTTTCCCTGCAATTTCGAGAGCATACGCTGGAGAAGCTCTATCGCGTGGCTGTGCATGGCAAGCCACGGCAGCTGAGCGGCACGCTGCGGGATTGGCTGGAGTCCGACGAGCGCGGCAGCCGCATCGTGGCGCCGGATCGCGGCAAGGAGAGCCTGCTGGACTACCGCGTGCTGCACTCCGACGGCGCGCGTTCGGAGTTGGAGGTGACCCTGCGCACAGGCCGCAAGCACCAAATTCGCTGTCAACTCGCGGCATTGGGTCATCCGGTGCTGGGCGACCTGCGTTACGGCGCGCCCCAGCCGCTAGCGGACCGCTGCATCGCGCTGCTGGCCTGGCGGCTGACGCTGACGCATCCGACCACGCAAGAGCGCATGACCTTTCTTGCGCCGGAAGTCAGCGGTTGGCCTTGGGATCCGCGTGGTTAGTTACAACAGGCCGCGCAGCAGCCCGTCCAGCCGCGCCACCTGCGCGGGCGCGAGCCACGGCGCCAGTCCCGCCAGCACACCCGGCTCGGTACGCAGGAGTTCTGTCAGCAGCGCGGCCGACCGCTCCGGATCCGCGCCGTCATCGATCACGCCGGCGCCCAGATCGCGCACTAGCTGCGCCGCGTCACAGGTCTGCGGGCCGCAGAGCAAAATGGGGCAGCCAGCGCTGAGAATCTCAAAGAGTTTGCCAGGATAGCTGTAATCGGTGCGCGCGGATACGGACACCACGCCTGCCGCCGCGCCGACGTACAGCGCGGTCGCCTGCTGGCTCGGCAGTTGCCCGCGATCGTCCACCCACGCCGCCACGCCGTGCGCCTCGGCCGCGCGCCGCAGATCCGCGCCATGGGGACCCGCGTAGGTCAGCTGCAGCTTGTCCGGCGGGAACGCGTGCTGCAGGCGCGCGATGGCCGCCAGCACGCTGTCCAGACTGCGCTCGTACGCCAGTGAACCGGCGTAGACAAGCCGCAACGGCAGCGCGCGCGGCGGCGGCGTCTCCGGCGGTGGCGTATCCAGGCCGTTGGGCAGGAATTCCACCGGCTGCGTTGTGCGTGCCGCCAGCCAGCGCGCCATCATCGGCGTCACCGCCAGCACCAGCGCCGCCTGCTGCAGGATGCGGTTCTCCAGCGCCCGGTGCCGGTCAATCGTCGCTTGCGCATAGCCCAATGGCGCGCCGTAGCTGCCGTCGGCCGTCATCGTTTCCGTCCACGGATCGCGGTAATCCAGCACCAGCTTGGCGCCTGACAGCCGCGCGATCAGCGCGCCAATCACGGCGTCGGTCGCCGGCGGCAGCGTCGCGAGCACGACGTCGAACCGCCGTCCGCGCAGCTGCGCCAGGGCAAACGGCAGCCAGCCCGCGTATTCGTCGGGAAATTCCACCTGCCGCAGTGCGCTGCCCAGCACGCTGCGCACGGTCTTGTCGGACCGCCACGGCGTGGCGCTCGGGGCCGCAGTTCCCGGCCTGTCGTTGCGCAGCCACACCCGCGGCATCAGCGCATGGCTGCGCAGGACCTCGACGCCCGGCGTCGCCGTGTCCCCGGCATCGAGCGGCGTCATGTAGCGCGGGTGCAGCGTGGACACCGTCACTTGCCAGCCGCGCGCAGCGAGCCCCGCGGCCATGCGCGCGGGCCGTCGGCCACCGATCAAGCGGGACGGCGGGTAGGTCGCGGTGATGAGCAAAAGGGAGGGCATCGGCTCGCGCAGTCTCCGCGCGTCCGCCGCGGCGCGTTCGCAAGCGTGCGCTGGCGGCGCGGCAGGGTCAAGATCGCCCCGCTCGCACGCGTCTGGCAATGCTGGTATACAGGTTTGCCTTTGTGCGAGGCCCAATCGCCCGGAGTTGGCCCGCTGGCGTCTCGGAATGGACCGCGCGTGTGTGCTTCCGCAGGCTCGCCGCGGAGGAAGGTCGCTTGATCCCCGACTTCGGCCAGTGTCTATCCCCTCGGGCAAACCGGCGCACCCGGCGGAGTTCCCATGTGCGGCATCAGCGGCCTCGTCGATTTTGAACGCGTCACGCTGGCCGCGCCGTGGCAGCCCGCCGAGCTGCACCTGGCGGAGCGCCTGCGCGATGGCATGGCGCACCGCGGCCCGGACGGCGCGGGGCAATGGCACGTGCCGGGCGTCATCCTCAGCCAGCGGCGCCTCGCGATCCTGGACCTGACGCCGGATGGCGCGCAGCCCATGGTTGCGGCGGACGGCGCGGCGCTGACGTTCAACGGCGAAATCTATAATTACATCGAGTTGCGAGCGGAGTTGGTGCGCCTTGGCTGCACGTTTCGCTCGACGGGCGACACCGAGGTGCTGCTGCATGCGCTGCAGACCTGGGGGCCGGAAGCGACGTTGCCGAAGCTGCGCGGCATGTTCGCGTTTGCCTGGTGGAATCCGGCGGATCGCGCGCTCTTTGTTGCCCGCGACCCGATCGGCAAAAAGCCGCTGTACGTGTGGCAGCGGGGCGCGCAGCTGGCGTTCGCGTCGTCGCTGTGGCCGCTGGCCGGCTGGCTGCGCGCGCAGGGCCATACGCTGACGGTGGATCCGGTGGCGGTGGAGCACCACCTGGCGGGCGGCTACATCGCCGCGCCGCGCACGATTTTTGCCGAGGTCGAAAAACTGCAGGCGGGCGAGGCGTGGCGGGTCGACGCGCAGGGCGTGCGCCGGCTGCCGATTGCGCCGCTGCCGTTCGCCGAGCCTGGCCAGCCGCTGGATGCGCCGACGCTGGACCAGCTGGAATTCCTATTGCAGCGCGCGGTGGAGCGGCGGCTGCGCAGCGACGTGCCGGTGGCGACGTTTCTGTCGGGCGGCATTGACTCCAGCCTGGTGACAGCGCTGGCGGCGCGGCTGCACCCGGGGATCACGGCGTACACGGTGCGGACCGGCGATGGCCAGGACGACGAGCTGGAGATCGCCAAGCGCGTCGCGCGCCACACGGGCGTCCGCCACGAGCTGCTGGACATCGGCCACGGCGAGCTGGACCTGCTGCCCAAGCTGGTGCGGCACTACGGTGAGCCTTTTGGCGACTCGAGCGCGCTGCCGTCGTGGCTGATTGCCGAAAAAGCCGGGCAGCAGCATAGGGTTGTGCTGACCGGCGACGGCGGCGACGAGGTCCAGGGCGGCTATCCGCGCACGCAGCTGTTTGCCGCGCGCCACCTGTTGCACGAAGTCGGGCGCGTGCCGTGCGTGACGCTGCCGAGTGAAAATCCGGGGTTGCAGGGTCGGGCGGCGTCGCTGTGGTTTCGCGGCTACCGGCTGCTGACGCCGGGGCCAGCGGCGATCTCGGCGCAGGCGGATGGCCTGCACCACCTGCACGACTGGTTCCACGCGGACGTGCGGCCGCAGCTGCAAGCGCGCGGATGGCAGGCGCAAGTTCAGGAAATTTATCAGAGTTTTGCCACGCGCAACCAGCTGGATCGCTGTCTGGCGCTGGAATTCCGCCTGTACTTGCCCGAGGACCTGAACGTGAAAGTCGATGTCGCGACCATGGGCCACGCCGTGGAGGCACGGGCGCCGCTGCTCGATCGCGACTTTACCGACGCGTGCTGGCAAGTGCGGGCGCGCGACCGTGTGCGGCCGTGGCAGACCAAGCGGATCTTGCGGGCGCTGCTGGCCCGGCGGCTGCCGCCGGACGCGCAAATGCAGAGAAAACAAGGATTTTCAGTGCCAATGGCGCGCTGGATGGCCGATACCGCGCGGCAGCAGTCGCTGGCGGCGCGGCTGCGTGCGGGGCTGCCGGGGCTGCCGTGGCTGGACGGCGAGGCTGCGGCGCGCGGTTTTTTGCAGCGCGCGCAAGCCGGTCAGGATGTCGGCGCGCTGGGCTTTCGGCTGCTGTGGCTCGCGGAGTGGGCGGAGCAGAACGCCCGGCTGTTTGCGCCGGAAGCGCCGTAAATTCAGCTACTTCTGGCGTGACCCCAGCGCCGGCGGGGCTGCCTCCAGCGGTCCACCCACCGGCGTCATGTCTGGCTCGCCGTGGGTCGTCAGCGCCGGCTGCTCCTGGCGCACAGTCAGGTTGCGAAAGCGCGCCCGGGCTTGCGACACGTGGATGCCAAAAAGCGAGTACGTGTCGCGATCCACGCGCATCGCCAGCGCCTCGCGACCGGCGATCTCGACCCGCAGCACGTGGTTGACGACCGCCACGCGCAGGTGCCGCCACTTGCCCAGCGGAATATCTGCCCACGCCTGCATTAACGGCTCCAACAGGCTCGCCGAGGACGCGCGGCGCAGCAATATGGCGTCGCGCGAGACATCGATCAGAAAGTAATACGGATATTCGCCGTGAAAATTGTTGCCGAGGATCACGCCCGCGGTGCCGCGCGCGAGGTTCAAGTCGAGATCGAAGCTGAAATCGCCGACCGGCAGCTCGGATTTGATCAAGTAGTTGTGGTTGCTGTTGCCGGTCGCCTGAATCTCGCCGCCGGAAACCAGCCATTGGCCTCCTTCGTGCACTGCCCAATCGTCGACGCTCTGGCCGTTGAACAGCTGCACATCACCCTCGGGCACCTGCGCGCGCGCCGCGATATACGCGCGCCACTGCGTGTCGAGCTGGACGAGATCATGGCCAAAAACCGCCTTGAACGCCGACAGCCCGTCTTCGCCCGCGTGAATGTGTTGAAAATACTGGGTAAATTTTCCATTCTGTCCCGGCGAGTGGACCAGAAAATCGACGAGCCCCCAGGATTCCGCATAGTAAATATTCATCGAAGCGCCGGAAAAACGCTCCGCCGGCGCGCGCACCAACGTCGGCAAATCGATGAACGAATTGTGGTGCAGGGCATTCACCAGATACGCCAATTTTCCTTTGTTTACGCCGGGTACGCGGATGCCCGTTCCGACGACTTCATACGAGCCAACGTATTCGCACACGCCCTCGTCAAACCAAATGGGCCAATTCTTGCGGGTGTAGCGTGAAAAGCTGTGATCGGCGAATTGTTCGCCCATCATCACGTGCACAAGCTCGTGAAAATACAGCTGCATGGAATTATTGTAGCGGTAAGTCACCGCCGTCCGCGTCGCACCGTCGTAATAACCACCGTTGTTGATGAGTCCCGGCGCGTTGTCTTTCGCGTACTCCTGATAGCGATCTTGCGACTCAAAAACAATCAGTTGCGTCGGTTTGGCCAGCGCCCGTACCGCCAGGATTTCCGCAAGCGTGTTGTTCGCTTGCACCATGAACGAGTCGAGTTTCACCAGCAAATCCGCGGCGTATTCGTGGCGCGTGTCGGTCAACAGCGTAATCGCGCGGCCTGGATATTTGCGCAGCGGCAGGTGGTCCGCCGAATCCGCGCCATCGCCGGGCGCACGCGCGGCTTGTCCGGCGGCTGGATACGCGGTTTCTCCATCGATATCGCGGTTTTGCGAATCTGCAGGCGCGGGATCGGCCGCCTCCGCCGCCCAAGCTGAGTCCCCACCCTCGCGCTGCGCTGGCGGGGAGGCTTCACGTGCCGCAGCATGCGGGCCTTGCAGCGTCGCGGCGCCATGCAGCACCAGCACCAGCACCGTCAGGGCAAACACTGTCGCGATCAGCAGCGACCAGAGCGCACCCGACCACGCGCGCGCCTGATGGGCGGCGTTGGCTGGCGCGGTCGGCGGTGGCTGCGTCTGGGGCACAGGTTCTCAAAGCCGCGCGGTGCGTTGCGCGGTCAGGCCAGTCTAGGGTCGGGTCCGGGGGCGGTCAATTCGACCGGTCAAGCGGCGCAGCGCGGCGGGCTCTTTGCGCGCGTCAGGGCGTCTGAAGCGCCTTTTGCAGCTGCTGCAGATCGGCCCAAGCCTCGCGTTTCTTGGCCGGATTTGCCAAAAGCGCGTCCGGCGGCCACGTCGCCAGCGTCGGGCGATCGAGCACGCGGTTCCACTGCCCACGCAGCTCGGCCAACGGCTTGGGCTGCTTGAGCAGAAACTGCGCGACCGCCTCCCCCATCAGCAGGACGACTTGCGGCCGAATCGCCTCGATTTGCGTGCGCAGGTACGGACTGCAGGCCGCGATCGCCGCCGCGCTGACGACCCCCGCCTCGGGCGGCCGACACAGCGCGATCGTCGTGAGCCACACGTCCGCGCGGGCCAAGCCGATCGCGCCGAGCATCTTGTCCAGCAGCGCGCCCGCCTCGCCCTGAAACGGCTGGCCCGCTGCGTCCTCCGCCGGCCCCGGCGCGTCGCCGACGATGAGCACGCGGGCCCGCGGGCTGCCCTGGCCAAAGACGATCTGGGTGCGGCAAGCGGCGTGGCCACAGCGCTCGCACCCCGCCACGCGCGCGCGCAGGCGCTCCAGCGCGACCACCGGATCCGCGGTCACGACTTGTGGCAGCGGCGCAGTTGTCCGCGCGACCGCGGGCTGCGGCGTCGGCTGGCGCGCGGGCTCCATCGGCCTCGCCCACGCGCGATCGACCGCCTCGGCGCCGGTCCAGCGGGCAAAACGCAGAGACGCGGCCAGCGAACGGACCAGGTGCGCGGGGTCGTCCTCGGGCAGCTCGTTCATCGTCCTGACCTCCAGCGCCGCGGCCGTCGCCGTGGCCGTAGTCTCGCCCGGCTGGCCAATCCGTGTCCACCGGCAATTGCCGCGCGGCCGCCGGAGCCGTAGCATGGCCGGGTGATGCACCGTCCGCCGATCCTGTTCAGCCTGCTGCTCCTGGCCTGCCAGCCGGCGCCGCGCCCGCACGCGGTGCCGCCGCCGCCGCCGATTGCCGCGCCGCCGATCGCGGTCACGCCGCCGATCGCGCTGGCACTCGCCGACACGCCGTCGGACCTGTTCGCTGGGATCGACGAGCCGCTGACCCACGTCGGCCGGTTTGGCCGCGCGCTCGGCGGCCACGGCCACAGCGTCGGTACCGCGCAAAATGGCTATCTTCTAGGTGGGTTACCTGTGGCCGAGTCGCCGACGCTGCGCATCCTGCCGCAAACGCGCGCCCGCGGCTTTTACTTTGGCACCGCAGAGCTGGTGTCGTTGCTGGAGCGATCGGCGCAGGCCGTGGCCGCGGACTACCCGCAGTCCACGCTGCGGTTGGGCAACCTGTCCAGGGACGGCGGTGGGGACATCGCCCCCAGCCACAGCCACAACTCGGGTCGCGACGCGGACGTCCTCTTTTTCGCCTTTGACCGCAACGGCAGCGACGCTGCCCCCGCCAACTTCGTGCATTTTGACGACAACGGCCTGTCCGATTCGCCGGATCCCGGTCGCTGGGAATTCGACACCGCCCGCAACTGGGCGCTGGTGCGGCGCTGGCTGACCGACCCGGACGTCGTCGTGCAGTGGATTTTTGTCAGCGTGCCGCTGCGCAACCGCCTGCTGGACTACGCGCTGCGCGCGCGCGAGCCGCAGAGCCTGCGCGACCGCGCGATGCATGTGCTTGTGCAGCCTCGGGATTCCAGCCCGCATGCCGACCATTTCCACATCCGCATCGCGTGTCCGGCGGACGATCGGCCGCAGTGCGTCGACGGTTTTGGCCAGACGGCGCACGCGCGCGAGGCGCAGGTGGACGCGCTGCTGCAGCTCTACGAGCACGGATCGCCCGAGGAACAGCGCTATGCGCGCGAGCTGCTCACGCTGCCGGTGGACGGGACCGTGGCCGATCTGCCGCCGATCGAGGGTGACGAGGGCAAGCCGGAATAATTACGCGGCAAACGCGTCCGTCGCGGCGATCAGCTGGTCGACCGTCCCCGCCTCGATCGCCGAGTGGCCCGCGTCCGCGATGATCTCCAGCCGCGCCTCCGGCCACGCCTGTTTCAAGTCCCAAGCGGAGCGCAGCGGGCACACGACGTCGTAGCGGCCCTGGACGATGATGCACGGAATGTGCCGTATTTTCGCAATATTGTGCAGCAGCTGATCGTCGTGCTCAAACCACGCGCCGTTGACGAAGTAGTGGGCCTCGATGCGGGCGAAGGCGAGCGCGAAGTCGTCCTCGGCGTAGTGGTGCAGCATCGCGGGATCGGTGTACAGGCGGCTCGTCGCGCCTTCCCACGTGCTCCACGCCTTGGCCGCGGCCAGCTGCACGGCGCGATCGCTGTGGGTCAGCCGCCGGTAGTACGCGCCCATCAGGTCGCCGCGCTCCACCTCGGGAATCGCATCCAGGTAGGGCTGCCACGCGTCGGGGTACAGCCAGCTGGCGCCTTCCTGATAGAACCACTCCAACTCCTTGCGACGAATCAGGAAGATACCGCGCAGCACCAGCTCGGTCACGTGCTCCGGGTGTGTTTCCGCGTACGCCAGCGCCAGCGTCGAGCCCCACGAGCCGCCAAAAACCTGCCAGCGGCCGATGCCCAGGTGCGCGCGCAGGCGCTCCATGTCGGCGACGAGGTCCCAGGTCGTGTTGTCGCGCAATTCCGCGTGCGGCGTGGAGCGACCGCAGCCGCGCTGGTCAAAAAGCACGATGCGGTAGCGCGCGGGGTCAAAAAATTGCCGGTGCCACGCGTCGCAGCCGCCGCCCGGACCGCCGTGGACGAAGACGACCGGCTTGCCGCGCGGGTTGCCGCACTGCTCGTAATACAGCGTATGCAAAGGGGAAACGGACAAACGGCCGGCGTCGTAGGGTTCAATCGGCGGGTAAAACGTGCGCATCAGGGCTCCGGACCGCGGGCAGCGGCGCGCGGATTGTGGCAAACGCGCGTGGCAGACGGCAAGCCGCGGCTACTTCTTGACCAGCACCCGCACGCCGCGCGCCGGGATCCCGACGTTGGGCGCCACCACGTCCGCGCCGCCCATCAGGTCCTGCCACGTCCCGGTCGGCAGCCCGCCCACGCTCGCGGCGGTGTCTGCGCGGTTGATCGCCACCACGACGGTGTCGCCGTCCGTTGTCATCTGGTACAGCCACGCGTCCTGGGTGATCCACAGCGTCTTGCGCGTGCCAATCCGCAGCGACTTGTGGGTCTTGCGCGCCGTGCCCAGCGCCTTCATGCGCGCCAGCAGCGCGCTCTGGCCGGCGTTGTAGCCCGACCATTGCATCGGCCGCCGGTTGTCCGGATCGCCCGCGCCCGCCATCCCGACCTCGTCGCCGTAATACAGCAGCGGCACGCCGCGGTTGGTCATCAGCACCGCCATCGCCAGGCTCATGCGCTCGTACGCGCTCGTGCCGTCGACGGTCGCGGGCTGGTTACTCCAGTTTTTGTCCTTGCCATCGGCCCAGACATCGGTCCACAGCGGCGTGTCCTGGGCCATGTGGATACTGCGCGGCAGGTCGTGGTTGCCGATGAAGGTCGACATGATGGCGTCCGGGCCAAAAAAGCCGTCGTTGCCGTTCAGAAAGCCCTCCAGGTCCTGCATTTTGCCCTGGCGCAGCAGCACGACGCTGTCCAGCGTGGCGCGCTCGCCAAAATCGAACTGGCCGTCCAGCTTGGTGCACGGGTCGACAAACGTCTTGACGTAGGTCTCGTCGCCGGAAAACGTCTCGCCGACCAGCCAGATGTGCTGCTGCCGCACCGGCTCCACGTCGGTCAGCAGGCGCGCGCGCAGATCGGTCAGCCATGCGGGTTCCACCTGCTTGATCGCGTCCAGCCGCAAGCCGTCCGCGCCGGACTGCTGCATCCACCAAATCACGTTGTCAACCGAGGCCTTGCGCGCGTCGGCATCGTTGAAATTGAAGTCGGCCAGGTACGTCGTGAACCAGCAGTAAATGCCCGACGGGCCGTCCCAGGGGCAAACCGCCGAGCCGCAGATGCAGTCCTGTCCTTGCACGCTCAGGCCATGAAACCAGCCGTCATTTTGATGCGCCAGCCAGACAGGCGAGTCGGTATGCACGTGGTTCATCGCGTAATCCAGCACGATCTGGATGCCCTTGGCGTGCGCCGCCGCAACAAGCGCCTGCAGCTCGGCCATCGTGCCAAAGTGGCTGTCCGTTTTGCTCGGGTCGCGCGGCCAGTAGCCGTGGTAGCCCGTGTATTTGTTGCCATCGGCGCCCAGTTCGACCGCGTCCGTCGCGTCCAGCGGCACCGTCAGCCACAGCACGTTCACGCCGAGGTCGCCAAAGTAGCCCGCCGTGATCTTTTGCGTGACGCCGGCCCAGTCGCCGCCATTCCAGCCGGCGATCGGCGCGGTGCCGGTGACCGTGCCGTTGTTGGTCGGATCGCCGTCCAGGAAGCGGTCGACAAAGACGAAATACATCACGCCGTCGTGCCAGTCGAACGCGTCCGCCTTGGCGTCAATGCCGCACACCGTCTGCAGTTTGCCGCACAGCCAGGGGTCGCACGCCTGCGCGGGCATCAGCGAGTTGGTGTTGCCGTTGTTGTCGGTGGTCGTCTGCGAGTTGGTCGGGTCAGTCAGCCACACGTCGCCGCCGCCCAGCTTCACGATGTGGAATTTGTAGTCGACATTCTGGCCATACGGCATCGGCGTGCTCACGCTCCAGTCCGTGCCATTGGGCTTCATCGGGATGCCGGCGCTCCAGCCGTTGAAGCTGCCGCGCACTTCCACGCTCGCTTCGGAGCCGTCGCCGGTGTAGCTGAACGTCGTGCTGCAGAGCTTGGGCGCCGGGCCGCAATCGGGGCTGCTGCTGTCGGCGATCGCGTCCGTGCCGCTGGCGTCCGGAGCAGCGACATCGGGCAGCGCATCCGCCTGCGGGGCGTCCGGCGCGGTGTCGGCCAGCGCGTCCACGGGTGCGGCATCAGTCGCCGCGTCAACCTGGGCATCCGCTCCTGCGGCGGCATCGGGCTGGGTGTCACCGCCGTCGGCCAGATCGCTGAGCGCACCGTCCGCATCTGCCGCGGCGCCATCGAGCGCGGCCGGAACGTCCTGCGCAGGGCCAAAATCCAGGCCAGCGTCGGCATCCTGGGCGGTCGCGGCAGCGGCATCCGTGCCATCGCTCTGCGTCGGTGGCGCGCAACTCAAGCACGCACACAGGCAGGTCAAAAGCGCGGCGCGATGCGGTCCGGACATGACACTCCACCGGCGTAGGAACAAGCGCCGCGCCACCGCCAGCGTACTCGGTTGTGGCGCTGAATCAACTCCCGGCTGTACCCGCCGATTGTCCGCCCACGAGAACAGTGTTGTCTCCGGCTCCGCTATTGTGCCCCGGCCTGCCGTCGCGTACCTTGTGCACGCTGGCGTCCACTGTGGGCTGCTCGGCCAAAACAGGTTTGCGGCCTCAGGCCGATTCAATTGTGGAGCAGGATATGCGTACGTTTGCCTCCGTTTCTCTGGTCGTGGCCATGGCCGCCACGCCGTTCACCGTTTTTTGCCGCTGACAAGGCCAAGGCTGCCGCACCGGCCGCCACCGCGCTCAAGGGCACCATCGGCTTTGTCGGCAGCAAGGTCACCGGCCAGCACGTCGGCAACTTCAAGGAGTGGTCCGGCACGGCCTCCTTGAAGGACGGCAAGGTCGCGGGCGGCAAGCTCGAGTTCACCGTCCAGACCGGCTCGGTGGAAGTCGACACCGACAACGCCAACGCGTTCACGCCCAAGCTCTTGGAACACTTGAAGAGCCCTGACTTTTTTGACGTCGCGAAGTTCCCGACCGCCGTGTTCAAGTCCTCGTCCATCAAGGCCGACGGCGCCGCGTTCAAGATCACCGGTAACCTGACGCTGCACGGCGTGACCAAGCAGATCGAGTTTCCCGCGACCGTGACCGTGACCGGCAAGAACATCGAGGGCAAGGCGGAATTCACCATCAACCGCAAGGACTTCGGCATCGCGTTCGCCGGCAAGCCCGACGACCTGATCCGCGAAGGCGTCGTGTTGAAGATCGCCGTCACCGGCACCGAGCCGTAACGTCAATGCACCGGGCTGGGCCGAAACGCCGCTGAGTCGGCGTTGCGATAGCGCGCCAGCACCTGCAGCGCCGCGTCCGTCTCGCGGTCTACCCGCGCCAGCGCCGCGTCGATCTCTGTGTGCGACGCTGACCGCGCGATCGTCTCCAGCTGCGACAGACTCGCCGCCAGCCGCCGAGCGCCCACGCAAGCCGCCGTGCCGCGCTGGCGGTGGGCCAGCAGCATGAGCAGCTCGCGATCACGCGACGCCGCCTCCAGTTCGTTGCGGGTCTGGGCGGCGGCTTCCTCAAAGATGCCCACCACCGCGTGCACCGTTTTCAGGCCACCCGCCCGCTTGAGATCGGCCAGCGTCGCCACCTCCAGCACCGGCAGCTCCGTCATCGGCACCGCCGGCTGCAGCGCCTGACTGACGCGCCGCACCCGTGGCAGGTAGCGCAGCACGGCCTGGCGCAGCTCATCGGCGCGCAGCGGCTTCATGAGCACGGCATCGACCCCCGCCGCGCGCGCCCGCGCGTGATCTTCCGGCATTACGGACGCGGTCACCGCGAGCAGCGGCACCCGCCGCCCCGCCGCCTCCAGCGCCCGGATCTGCGCGGCCGCCGCATAGCCATCCAGCACCGGCATTTGACAATCCAGCAGCACAACGTCGTAGTGCACGGCCCGCACCGCCGCCACCGCCGCCGCGCCGTCGCCCACAACGTCCACGCGCACGCCCAGCGTCTCCAGCAGCTGCTTGGCGATCACTTGGTTGATCCGGTTGTCCTCCGCCACCAGCACGCGCCCAACGACCGTCTCCGCCTGCGACGCCTGCGTCGGCGTCTGGGCCACGGGCAGCGCGTCCGGCACGCCGAGCACAATCTCAAACGCAAACGTGCTACCCCGCCCCGGTTCGCTCTCGCATTCCAGCTCGCCGCCCATCAAGTGCACGAGCTGGCTGCTGATCGCCAGACCGAGCCCGGTGCCGCCGTAGACGCGCGTCGTTGAAGCGTCGGCTTGGGTAAACGGCTCAAACGCCTTGCGCAGCACGTCCGGCGCGATGCCGATGCCAGTGTCCTGGACCTCGATGCGCAGCCGCACTTGGCCGTCGCCCGCCGGCGTCGTGCGTGCGCGCATGCGAATCGTGCCGCGCTCCGTGAACTTCGCGGCGTTGCCCAGCAGGTTGATCAGCACCTGCCGCAGCCGCACCGCGTCGCCCACAAGCCACGGCGGCAGGTCGTCGGGCGCGTCCAGCACCACGTCCAGGCCCTTTTGCCGCGCCGTCACCGCCACCAGCTCCAGCGTCTCGCGCAGGACCGGCATCGGCTCGAATTCGCTCTGCTCCAGCTCCATCCGGCCGGCTTCCATCTTGGAAAAGTCCAGAATATCATTGATGATTGTCAGCAGAAGCTCGCCCGAACTTTGGATCATGTCGACGTATTGCCGCTGCTCCAGCGACAGCGGCGTCTCCAGCAGCACCTGTGTCACGCCGAGCACGCCGTGCATGGGCGTCCGGATTTCGTGGCTCATCCGCGCGAGGAACTCGCCCTTGGCGCGGTTGGCCGCCTCCGCGACGTGCTGGGCTTCGCGCAGCTGGATCTCCGTTTGCACCCGCGCCGCGACTTCCGCGTCCAGCTGCACCCGCAGATCGCGCAGCCGGCCGACCACAGCGCCGACCAGCGCCAGGCCCATCGCGGTCGCAAGCTGGCCGCCCTGCAGCCACGTCGACCATGCAATTCCGAGCACCAGCTCGCCCATCAGCACGTGCAGCGCCACGCAGCCCGCCGCCGCGCCGAGCCCTGCGACCAGGCCGCGCTGACCCGCCGCCAGTAGCACGACGGCCGTGGCGAAGCTCTCCGCGCCTGGGCCCAGCGCGCGGTACAGCCGCGTGAACGCGAGCGCATAGGCCAGCGCGAACACAAGCGGCAGCGCCTGCCAAAGCGGCTCCGGAACGCGCCGTTTGGGTGTCGTTGCCATGCGCTAGGCTCCCGGCGATCGCGCGACGCCGGCCAGCCGCAGCGTTTCGGGAATCTTGGGCATTTCCGTGGCCTTGTCCAGGCACCACACGCGGCCCAGCGCCGTCGTAGCGGCGCGCAGCTCGGCCGAAACGACGCTGGAGCAAAACACCACCGGACCCTGGAAACCGTTGGCGCGCGCACTGTCGATCAGCGTCAGGCCATCCATACCGGGCATCAGCAGGTCGCAGACAATCGCGTCGGGCGGCGGATTGCGCCGCAGCCAGTCGAGCGCCGCCTCGCCGCTCTCCAGCCCTTCACAATCGCAGTCGGCGGATTGCACAAGCGTGCGGACAAAGCCGCGCATCACGCGGTCATCGTCGATCGACAGCACCAGGGGCCGCGGGCGCGGGACCAGCTTCGCGACCGGAATCGTCTGCGCCACGTCGCGCCGCCGCGGCGCCGCCCGACCCGCTCGACCGCCGGGCAGGAACCAGGCCGACCACGCGCTCTCCGCCGCCGGGCGCACGCGCTCGAACATCCGCCGCACTTCGGCCATCGACTGCGGCCGGTTCGCCGGGTTCTTCTGCAGCATCGCCAGCACGTGTCAAGACCGGGTACATCCTTTACAGATCAGACCGGGCACATGGTTTACACTTTTGCCCGTCCCAGACCGCGCTGAGAGGCAGATTCCTCCCCATGGGGAGGAATCTGCCTCGGCC
>CAIYWC010000143.1 GCA_903929795.1 uncultured Myxococcales bacterium
CGCCACCGCGCTCCAGGCAAAGTCGATGACGCCGTTGGCATGGCTCGTCGACACCGGCACCGCGTGGCAGTCGGTGCAGACGACGTCGCGGTGCCACGCGCTCGTCGCGAGGTGCTGCTGGTGCGCGCCGACCGCCGGCTGGGTCGTCAGCGTCTCGCCGTGCGTGCCCAGCGGCGGCGCCGGATTGTTGGTCGCCGCGTCGCCGTGGCAGGTCGTGCAAGTCAGCGTTTTCACGTCGATTTGCCCGTTGACATGCAGCGTCCGGTCCTTCCACACCGCCGTCTGCGTCGCCGGGTCGAAGCTGGCGATGACCGCGTCGTGGCAAGTCGCGCAGGCGGTATTTTGCGGATGCGGCGCCGACGGCGGCGTCATGTGGCACGCGGCGCCGCACGAGTTGAACGTGCCGTCGACCTGCGTCCACACCGGCTTGGTCTTGGCCGTCGCGGCGTCAAAAAGCGTGCCGCCGTGGCAGTAAGCGCCGCTGCAAGTGGCTGTTCCGTAATCAAAAGTTGGCGTGCTGGCCATGGCCGTGGCGACGCTGCTCCAGGCAAAGTCGATGACGCCATTCTTGTGCTTCGCCACCAGCGGGACGACGTGACAATCGGCGCATTGCACGTCGCGGTGCCACAGGCTCTTGGACAGGTGCTGCTGGTGCGCGCCGACCGCCGGCTGCTGCGTGTCAATCTCGCCGCCGGTGCCGATCGGCGGCGCTGGATTGCCGTTGGCCAAAGTGCCGTGGCAGCTGTAACAGCCGTCCATCGGCTCAAAGCCGCCATCCACGTCGGCCGCTGGCGCGTCTGGCCCGGGTACGTCCGGCGCGTCTTCGGTCGCAACGTCTGTGCCCGCCGCATCGATGTGCGGCAGCTGGGTGTCGACGACGGCATCGACAAGCTCCGCGGCAGGGTGCGTCGCCTTGCCGCTGCACGCGGCGACCAGCACCCCCAGCAGCATGAGGCTGCGGTTCGGCGAGTGCGGGCGCGTCACGGCTTGAGGCATGGCGGATCTCGGGGCAGCACGGCACGCCAAGAACGAGGCGCCGCGTGGTCAAGATAGTCGCCCCTGCCGCGCTTTTCCACGTGCCGGCGGCCCGGCGACGACAAATCTTCACAGTTCCGAACAATTGCCGTCGCTGGCGAAATTGCATACCGGTTCAGCCAAATTTGGCCAGACGACCCACCACCGAGAAAATGCTTGCCGTTCGCCTGCTTCCCGTCGCCTGCGACCCTCGGAGGTGCCTGACCCGCCTGCGCGTGCGCAGCCGGTTTGACTGCCCCCGGCCATCTGCGATACTCCGCCCCCGCGCCGGCCGCGGTCGGCTCTGGAGCCCCATGATCACCATCACCCTCGCAGACGGCATCGGCCGCATCGAGCTCGCCCGTCCCGAGAAAAAGAACTGTTTCAACGGCGACATGCTCGCCGCCATCGACGCCGCCATCGCGGATTGGGCCGACAACCCGGCTTGCCGCGCGATTGTGCTGAGCGCGCTCGGCGACACGTTCTCCGCCGGCGCGGATCTCGCTTGGATGGCCGCGCAGGCCGATGGCGGACGCGCCGCGAACATCGCCGGCGCCAAAGCGTTGGGCGGCGTGTTTCACCGCATTGCCCAGTCAAAAAAACCGGTTGTCGGCCGCATTCAGGGCGGTTGTCGCGGCGGCGGAGTCGGTTTGGCGGCGGCGGTCGATATTGCCGTGGCCTCGGAGCGCGCCAGCTTCGCGCTGACGGAAGTGCGGCTCGGATTGCTGCCCGGCGTGATTTCGCCGTTCGTTGTGGAGCGCATCGGTCCAAGCCGGGCGCGCGCGCTGTTCATGACGGGTGAAACGGTGGATGCGCAGGAGGCATGGCGCATCGGTCTGGTGCATCACGTGGTGGCGCACGACCAACTCGATGCCAAAGTCCAGCAAGTGCTGGATTTGCTGGTGCTCGGCGGTCCGGACGCGCTGCTGTCGTGCAAACGGCTTGTCGATCTGGTGGCATTTCGCCAGCCCGAGGAAGTTTTTGAGCGGACCGCGGAACTCATCGCCGATGCGCGCGCTTCGACTGAGGCGCAAGAAGGCATGATGGCGTTCCTGACCAAACAGCCGGCGCCATGGGTTCCCAGCAAGAAGGGCTAGCTGATGCACAAGATCCTCATCGCCAACCGCGGCGAAATCGCCGTCCGCATCGCGCGCGGGTGTCATGTGCTGGGCATGCGCGCAGTCGCGGTGTATTCCGAAGCCGATGCGCTGGCGCGGCATGTGCGCGCGGCCGATGAAGCGGTTTGTGTCGGTCCGGCGGAGTCCGCGCTGTCGTACTTGAACGTTCCGGCGATCCTGGCGGCGGCCAAGAAGACCGGCGCGGACGCCATTCACCCCGGCTACGGTTTCCTGAGCGAAAATGTTGACTTCATGCGCGCGGTGGTCGCTGCCGGCCTGACCTGGATAGGACCGCCGGCGGATGCGATTGCGCCCATCCAGTCCAAGACAGCTGCCAAGGCCGTGGCCCAAGCAGCGGGCGTGCCGACGGCGCCATCGGCCATCCTCGACGACTTGGGCGATGCCGCATTGCTAAAAGCCGCGGAACTTGTTGGTTTTCCGCTGCTGGTCAAGCCGCAGGACGGCGGCGGCGGCAAAGGCATGCAGCGCGTCGACAAGCCGGCGGATTTGCGCAATGCCGTCGACACCGCGCGGCGTATCTCCCAAGCGGCGTTTGGTTCGGACAAGCTGTTTATTGAACGCTACGTTGAAGACGCGCGCCACGTGGAAGTTCAGGTGCTGGGCGACACGCATGGGACGACCGTGCACTGTTTCGAGCGCGAATGCAGCGTGCAGCGGCGTCACCAGAAGGTGATCGAGGAATCGCCGTGCAATGTGCTGACACCCGCGGAGCGCGCGGCGATTTGCGAGTCGGGCCGCGCCTTTGCCGCGCAGGTCGGCTATGTCGGCGCGGGAACGGTGGAATTCCTCTTCGATCCGCAGCGCCGCGCACACTATTTTCTGGAAATGAACACGCGCTTGCAGGTGGAACATCCCGTGAGCGAGGCAGTCATCGGCGCGGATCTGGTCGTTGCGCAATTGCGGATTGCCCGCGGCGAAAAGCTCGATGACATCCTGGCCGGCGGCGTAACCCAGCGCGGCCACGCGATTGAAGTCCGCATTTATGCCGAAGATCCGGCCAATGGCTATGCACCGCAGGCCGGAACGCTGCTGCGCGTGCGTTGGCCTGACGCGCCGTTTGTGCGGGTGGATGCCGGCTTTGAGAGCGGCGATAGCGTGCCGATGCACTACGACCCGATGCTGGCAAAGATCATTGCCTGGGGCCGCGACCGTGAAGACGCGCGGCTGCGGCTGATGGCGGCGCTCCGGGAGACGGTCGTGCACGGCGTGCTGACCAATGTGCCGATGTTGCTCGCTCTTTTGGCGGAGCCCGCGTATGTCGCGTCGGAAGTGCACACGGGCTGGCTGGACAAGCGCTTTGGCAACGAGGCACCGGGAATGGGCAGCGCAGCCGGGACAACCGCGCTCGCCGCCCTGGCTGCGGCTGGACTGGGCGGACCGCTGGCAGCAACAAGTGCGCAAGCGGCGACATCGTCTGGACCATCGACCGCGGATCCGTGGACTGCGCTGGCTGGCTGGCGCATGGGCGGTGCGGCATGAAGCGGATCTTCGAGGCACCCGACGCCGCGCGCCTGGAATTGACGGCCAGCCCATCGCCAGGCGGACTTTTGCTCAGCTGGACGGCACCGGGCGGCCAAACGTCGCTGGAAGTGCTTGCGCGGCGGGCGCCCAACGGCGATTGGCTGTTGGAGCAGGACGGCATCACAAGGCCGGCGCAGATCTCGGTTGACCGGCAAAATGTCTGGGTTTCCAGCCTGGATGCTGGCGATGACCGGAGCGGAACTGTGCGTTTTCGCCGCGTCGAAGCCAAGCGCGGCGCGGCAGGCGTAGATTTGGGCGTGCGCTCGCCGATGACGGGCCGTGTCGTGGCCGTGAACGTCCAAGAAGGCGATACCGTGGAAAAAGGCCAGCCGCTCGTTGTCGTTGAGGCGATGAAGATGGAGCATGTGCTGCGGGCGCCGCGCGCGGGGCAAGTCCGCAAGGTTGCGTGCCAAGCCGGGCAGTTCGTGGAAGGCGGCGCGGAACTGGTCGAATTGCTCGATGCCATCGCCGTAAGCTGAGGCAAAATCATGGCGCCACAACGATCCATTCCGCAAATCACCGGCAGCGGACCCAAGCGCGTCACGGTCGTGGAAGTCGGCCCGCGCGACGGGCTCCAAAACGAGCGCGTGCGGGTTCCCACGGCCACCAAGGTCCAGTTCATCGAGGCGCTCGCCGATGCCGGGCTCAAGCGCATTGAGGCGACGTCTTTTGTGCTTCCCGAGGCCGTACCGCAGCTAACCGACGCGGAAGCCGTATTTGCCCAGCTGCATCGTCAGCCGGGCGTGCGCTATTCTGCCTTGACGCCGAATATGCGCGGCTTGGAGCGGGCGGAAGCGGCCAATGTCAGGGAGATCGCGGTATTTACCGCTGCGACCGATACGTTCGTGCGGCATAACATTCGCATGACGCTGGAAGGTTCGCTGGAACACCTCGCGCCCGTGGTTTCGCGCGCGCGTGCGGACGGTGTCGGCGTGCGCGGCTATGTCTCCACGGTTTTTGGCTGTCCTTATGAAGGCGCAGTGCAACCGGAGCAGGGCATTGCCGTTGCCGAGCGGCTTTTTGCCATGGGTGTGCAGGAAGTCTCGATTGGCGACACGATTGGCGTGGCGACGCCGGGCGATGTCGTGCGCTGGCTGCGCGCGGCGGAAGGGCGCCTGCCTTTTGACCAATTGGCCCTGCATTTTCACGACACACGTGGCACCGCGCTGGCCAATGTGCTGGTCGGTCTGGAATTTGGCATCCGCACCTTTGATTCCACCGCCGGCGGCGTTGGCGGCTGTCCCTTTGCGCCGGGCGCGAGCGGTAACCTCGCCACCGAGGATTTGCTTTACACGCTGCACGGCTTGGGCTACGAAACGGGCGTGGATCTGAACAAGATCATGCTCGCCAGCAACATCATCGCCAATTGCCTGGACCATATGCTGCCGAGCCGGGTCTATCAGGCCGCGCGGGTGACGAGTTGCCTGCCGATTGGCCGTTCCTAGTTCATTTTTTTTCATCGCGGAGGTCCCTTGAGCCAAGTCCACGCAGAGCGCGAGATTGCCTTGAACCTCTATCGCCACAATACGCCGCTGATGGTGCGCGTGCTGGCGAACCGCCGCTTGACGCCGCCGGAATGCGCCAATGAAGTCCATCACCTGACGGTGCAATTCCCGGCGGGGGCTTTTCCGTTTCTTGAAGGTCAAAGCGCCGGCTTTTCGCCACCAGGCGTGAATGCACGCGGACGGCCCAACGTGCCGCGGCTGTATTCCATCGCCAGCGGCCGCGATGGCGAGGACGGGACGGGCACCACGCTGGCGATTTGCGTCAAGCGCGTGCTGTACCAGACCGAAAGTGGTCAGCAGGCGCATGGCCTTGCCTCGAACATGCTTTGCGATGCCCAACCGGGCGATCTTTTGCCCATGACTGGCCCCGCCGGCCGCGAATTCGTGTTGCCTGAAGATCCGCCGGCCAATTATCTGCTCCTTGCGACGGGCACCGGCGTGGCGCCGTTTCGCGCGTTTGCCCAGCGCTGGGCGCAATGGCCAGCCGAAAAACGCGGCAAAATGTGGCTGTTCTTTGGCGTCCAGACGCACGGCGACGCGCTGTATGCCGACGAATGGGCGGCGCGCGCGGAGGATCCGCACTTTCGCATGACCTACGCGTTCTCGCGCGAGGAAACCACCGCCGATGGTCGTCGCATGTACGTGCAGGACCGCATGCGCATGGCAGGTCAGGAATTGCTGGCGTGGCTGCGCGATGGCCAGGCGCATATCTACATCTGTGGCGTCAAAGGCATGGAAGTGGGCATCGAAGCCGCTTTTGCCGCATTGGCGCAGGAAGCCGGGCTGGTCTGGCCGGTCGTGCGGCAGCAGCTGTGGCTGGCCGGACGCTGGCACGTGGAAGTCTATTGACGAACGCGAACCTCTCGCCCGGTCCAGCGCATGTGCCAAAGAGCAGGTCCAAATCCCGGCCCCAGGCGCGGTTCCTTGGCTCAAAACCGACAATGCTGCTGACAATTGCCGCGGATTGACGGGCGACAGGACTATCCGGGCGCGAAGTGCAGCCAATCCCAGCCAGGAGCCTCTGTTTGGATGCCCGAGTTCGCAAAATGCCGGTCAAGGCGAGAATCCGCAACCCAATCCGACCAATCTGCGCTCAAAATATGCTGTCGCGCGCGCCGGCGGGCTATTCGGCGGGCGAAAGGCGAAGGCTCGACGGTCCTCGGCTTGTAAGGCCACGACAGACCGTTTCCTCGCTGCGCGCAGCGGACATGGCGCAGCGGGACGCGGTCGGCATCACCCGTTTGTCTTCCGCGTCGGGACCGCAGCCAAGCCTGCGACAACAAGCGCCGCACGTGCGCGGCTTCTCCAGGGCTGGACTGCCGCATGAATCCACCCGCCAAGCGCTTGACATTGCCAGTGGACAGCGGCAAAAAGCCAACTATGGCGGCACCTATCGCCGCCGGACAGGAGGCCCACATGTCCGCTACATCGCTTGAATTGAATGCCGATCCCACGACGCCCCCGCAAGCCGCTGCGCCCGAAACCAAGCCGCGCAAACAACGCGCCGCGGTTGGTGAATTGACCCTGGAGGAAAAACAGTTCGTCGGGATTGTCGATGCCCTGAACGCACTGAAAGACAAGCCCGACCTGACAGATGACCTGGCCCTGACGATCCTGACCACGCACGCCAGTCAGGTCGCGAGCACGCGCAAGGCCGATGAAGCAGCGCTGACGGAGCGCAAGGCCGCCAACAAGAAGCATGAAGCCGCCGTCAAGGATGCACGCGCCAAGCTGCGCCGCGCCGAACTCTGGCTCACCGGACCGTTTCCGCCAGAAAAAGACGGCTACGCTGACTTCTTCGCCAACGGCCCCGGCCCACACGACGAAGCGGCCCGCCTGACAGCGTTCATCGCCGGCCTGAACAAGCACCCGGACGCCGCCAAGAAGCTACCCGCCGGTCTGGGCGTGAAAGACCTGACGAGTGCCCATGATGCGCTGGTGGCAGCCGAAAAGACCCGCGTCAAGGCGATCCGCGCCAAAGCAACAGCGAGCGCGCCCAAACAAACGGCGTCAGCGGCGACAGTCAAGCTCCTGCACCGCCTGACACGCTTCCTGCGTGGATGGTACGGCGAATCCTCCCCGGAATTGCTGCAGTTCGGCATCAAGCCCCGCAAAATGCCGAAATAGTCCGTTGTCCATGCGCGAGCGCAAATGCGCAAGCCAATTCTCCAAACACATCACCAGCGAGCGCGAAGCGCAAGCCAGGTCTCCAAACACATGACCAGCGAGCGCGAAGCGCAAGCCAGGTCTCCAAACACGTGACCAGCGAGCGCGAAGCGCAAGCCAGGTCTCCAAACTCCTGACCAGCGAGCGCGAAGCGCAAGCCACGTCTCCGAGCACATGACCAGCGAGCGCGAAGCGCAAGCCAAGTCTCCAAGCATTTCCACTCAAGAG